>DHSP01000064.1:74750-85898 GCA_002408485.1 Proteiniphilum sp. UBA5283
GGGACAATACAAGGGTGAGAACTATCTTTCAAACATCTCCCAATCAATTTTATTGGCCAGAATGAATAGCGGGTGCTTATGATTCAATGTGCTTTCCAGTGAAAAGAACAATGAGTGTTGTGACCGGTCTTGTTGTTTTGCCAGCATAATTTTCTGCAGGATTTATATCTCAAATTTACAAAAACTTGCAAAATTAACCAAGAAAAATATCTACTATTTTACTGTATTATAGACTATTAAATGCTTTTTAAGGGCCGACTAAATATTGTTTAATTGTGGCGCACGCTGCCACCAATAATTTGATTTGCAGCATGTTGAGAAATGGAACTTTTTCGATGGTTTGCTACTCTTTCACCACCCTATGTTCTGTTTAAAATTAACCATCAAATCCAGATCTCTCTGCGGGATGGGTAAAAGTTCATGTTTATTTTTTTTGGTGTAATTGGCGGGTATATAATACTGTGGCCCATCGCTATACCAATCTGCAATATCCTGCACAGTTTCCATGATGGACTCGTAATAGATGCCCCACCTTGTTAAATCATGCCGTCTGTGTCCCTCGAAAGCAAGCTCATAGGCACGCTCTGTTCTCACAGCCTCCTGAAACTCCTCATACGTCAAATCCAAGGGTAGGTCTGAAAGGGTATTGCTCATATTGATGGGCAACCCGAAGCCCCTTCGACGAACCACATTCACTGCCTCGTAAGCATCGCTGTTGGGTCCTCCCTGGGCCTCATTGATCGCCTCGGCATAGAGGAGAAGCACATCGGCGTACCTTAGAATGTACCAGTTTATATTGGACAGATTGGCATCGATCAGGTAGTTGGCATCATCCACGTATTTTTCCGTATCCCACTTGGCTGGCGTAAGGCCATTCATAAATGGCCTCTTTATATTCTCCGGAGCATCCTCGGCTATGGCCTCCAAAAAGGTGGCATTGTTCGAGATGGGGATCTTCACGCCGTTCTGTCCGGCAGGAGATGTGCCGTATCTGTAATCGGCAAAGGAGATCTGCCATCTTTTATCCTGCGAACGGCTGTTCCAGTCTCTCAAAAAGGTAGGAATTACCTTCCAGTTGCCGGCATTCCTTACTCCTTTAATATTAGTGGCAGTTACTCCATTCCATTTGCCTATCCGGCCACTGGGGTCAAATGCTGCCATGCCGGTCACAACGGGCGAGTAGAAACTAACCTCTAATAAGCTTTCGGAGGGATCCCATATTCCATTGCAAGTGTTCTTCCAGAGTTGCTCGTAGTCATCCATCAAAGCGTGTTTGCCGGAGTTGATCAATGTCTTTGCCACGTTTGCCGCTTTCTCCCATTTGCTGTGATCCGATACCGGGCTCCCTGCCCAGGTAGCATATACTTTTGTCAGTAACCCCATGGCAGAGCCTTTGGAGATCCGGAAGCTGTTTTCAGCCCTGAAGTTATCATCCATGGCATACGGCAGGTTATCGATGGCATACAGCAAATCAGATTCTATAAACTCATACACCTCTACCGGATCGGCCTGGGTATAGGTAGCCGGATTTGCATGAGACTGCTGCGTGGTTTTTATGAGCGCTATGTGACCGAACCATCGCACCAGCTCGAAATAATACAAAGCTCGCAGGGTTCGCGCTTCGGCCATATAGATGGCAGCCAGCTGCTGCTCCCTTTCGGAGTAGCCGGACAATTTCCCGCTGATCCCCTCTAAAAAGTCATTGGCATCATAAATGGCACTGTAGAGGCTCGACCATGTTTGCTGAACCTCAATCTGCGTACTCGTGTATGAGTTGGACGGGACCAGACGGAGGCCATCCGGTGAATTTCCTTCCACCTTGGCGATATCGGTGGGAATGGTAAAGAGCATAGAGAGATTAAATCGATACATACCCTCTTCCACCATTTTCCTGTAAACGCCTAATAACACCGTTTCAGCCTCTGCGGGGGTATTCATATAATTGGTTTTTTCTATCTCCGTGTAACTTACCTCATCGAGGGAACAAGAGGGAATGGTGATCAAACCGATCATTATATATAAAATGTACTTGAGCTTATTCATATGATTGATGATTATATTTAAAATTGAATTTCAATGCCTGCAATTAACACCCTGCTCATGGGATAGGCCCCCCAGTCAAAACCGGGCATCAAGGGGCTGTTCTTCATATTTACTTCCGGATCCGATCCTTTGTATTTAGACCAGGTTAGCAAGTTCTGAGCGGTTCCATACAGTCGTATATTGTTGACATATTTAGTTTTAACAAGCATCTTTTTGGGAAGCGTATATCCCAGCGTAATATGTTTGAGCTTGAGGAAGGAGCCATCTTCAATGAAACGTGAATAAAGTTCGTATCTGACATATCCATTCGCTGAGGGCACTGCATTGGACGCATGAGTAGGTGTCCACCTGTCAACCACCTCTGCAAACTGGTTGGCCCTTTCGGTCTGGGTTTGCGTGTGGAACATGCGGGTGGCGTTATACAGGTCGTTGCCGTAAGTAAACTGAAACAGCACGCTCAGGTCAAAATTGTGATACATGAATGTGTTGGTGAGCCCCCCGTAAAACTTCGGCAATCCGTTGCCAATGGCGGTTCTGTCTTCGGTGGTGATGATGCCGTCGCCCGTGATATCTTTGTATTTCACCATGCCCGGCTCTACCGGCCGGCCTGAGTGGGTGCTGATATCAACCACGCCGGGCTTTAACACACGTTTCCCGTCGGGGGTGATATTGAAGTCGGAGCTCTGATACACACCGTCAAACTTATAGCCATACATCTCACCGATGGACGAGCCCACTGTGGCTATGTAGTCATATCCGGAGAAGTTACTGTTAAACCTTGATGCGGCATACATGGAGTTGGCATCGCTTTGCAGCGATTTGAGCGTGTTCTTGATGAACGAAATATTGAAATCGGTTTGCCAGGTGAAACGGCGGTTTTGCACATTGACCGTATTTAAATTGATCTCCAACCCCTTGTTCTGAATCTTGCCAATGTTTTGCCACTGTGAGGTGAAGCCGGTCACGTGAGCAAGATCCTGGGCCAGCAGCAGGTCTTTCGTGTTCTTTACAAAATAGTCGATGATAAGATTCATGCGGCTATTGAATAATCCGATGTCCAGTCCGATATTGGATGTGCTGGAACCCTCCCATCTCAGGTCTTTGTTTGCCAATTGCTTAGGATTTAGAACGGTGACCAGTTTATTCCCCACTCCATACTTGCTGGCCGTATACAGGTCGAGCGACAGATAGTTGGTGATCCTGTCGTTCCCTACCACTCCCCATCCCAGACGGAGTTTGAGGTTGGAAAGGAATGGGATATCCTGCATGAACTCTTCTTCCGATACCCGCCAGGCTGCCGCGAACGACGGGAAATATCCCCATTTGTTCCTTGCTGAGAAAACCGTGGAACCATCTGCCCTGAGGGTGGCTGTTAGCAAATACCGGTCGGAGTAGTTAAAGTTCGCACGCGTAAAATAGGAGAGTAACAGCTTGTCATTCTTTGATGTCTCCACCCTGCTCGGCGTTGCGCCAAGGCCCAGGTTGTCGCTCCCCAGGTGATCGAAAGGAAAATCTTTTGCCTGGCCATGAAGATATTCACTGCTCCTGTAGGTGGTCTCTTGCCCGAGCATGGCATCATACGACATCCTTTTGTTGATCTGATGCCTGTAAGTGAGGGTGTTGCTGTTACCCCATCTCACGTCCTTGTTGATCTGGGAGGAACCGTAGACCCCTCCGCCACGATAGGCCTGGCTTGAGTTTTCACCATAAAAAATATCCCTTCTGGAATGGGTGGTGTTATAAGTAGCCGATGACCTGAGTGTGAGGCCCTTCATCAACTGGATGGTGAGCCCTGCGTTTATGCCCCACAACTCCTGATTGCGCTTATTCGTTACCGCCTCGGCCTGCCTGATCGGATTGATTTGTGAGAACGTGGGGTTTTCGCTGAGCTCCAGGGGATCGAAGACCGACTCCAACAACTCTTCATTCGACACCCTCAGTCCCCCCGTATTTCTGGCATTCAGAAGGTTTGAAAGAACAGTAAGCGCTCCTCCGGTACCGGAAGTGCCGATCCCCTCCTGGGTGGTGTTGGCGTAGTTAAGGGTCGTGTTCAGGGTGATGGAGGGCGTGATCCTCTGATTGAATCGCAACCGTCCCGTATATTTCTCAAAATTGCTGTTCTTAAAGATCCCATTTTCATTGTAAGCAGAGAAGGAAGCGGCGTATTGCGACTCTTGGGTACCTCCCGTGAGGTTGATATCATGGTTTTGGGACCAGGTGGGTCTGAATGCCTCCGCTTGCCAGTCCACCCCTTTCTCATGGAGATAATCATCCATTGTTTGATATTTATAAGGATTACCCTCTTCATCCACGCCCTCCTGGAAATAGGTGTTCCCATATTTATTAGGGTTCAGTTCCAGTTGGAGCTTTACAAACTCATACGGTGTCAATAAATCGAGTTTTTTCGTTATCTCACGATAGCTGGCAGATCCGTTGTATGATATTTGGGGTTTTCCCTCTTTCCCCGACTTGGTGGTGACCAGTACCACCCCATTGGCCGCACGAGCTCCATAGATGGCGGAAGCAGAGGCATCCTTCAAGATATCGATTGATTCAATATCGTTGTTGGAGAGGTAATCGATGTTGCTCATCTCAAAACCGTCCACAATGAATAGCGGTGAAGCATCGCCGGTGAGGGTACCTACACCGCGAATTTTTATATCGAAACCTGAACCGGGTGTGCCATCCGACTGAATGATCTGTACGCCGGAGACTTGTCCGCCTAGGGCACCCACCACGGAGCTTGTCTTGAATCCTTCAATGGATTTGGAACCTACGGAAGAAACGGATCCGGTGAGGTCGTTGCGCTTCATGCTCCCATACCCAATCACCACCACTTCTTCCAGCAGCACATCGTCGGGAGCCAATGTTACGGTCAAACTGCTTCTGCCGGACACATTCACTTCCTGAGTAAGGTATCCCACGTAGCTGATCACTAATGTAGCATTGGCTTGGGTGGTGATGGTGAAGTTGCCGTCAATATCCGTCACCACCCCCCTGCTTTCTCCTTTCACCTGTACGGCTGCTCCAATAACCGGCATAGCCTCCTCATCATATATCACCCCCTTCACGGTGATCTCATCTGCTGTCTGTGCGAACACAGCTTCCGATACGAAAAACAATGAGATAAAAGAGATCAGTATAAGTCTACATATTTGTTTATTCAAAACCATCATAATTATTTAGTCTGTTTTATTTTTAGAAACTTGTGTCGAACCAAATGGCCAGCGGAAAAATTTGGGTGCCTGATGCCACGGATCCCTCATTGCCGTTGGTGGCAAAAGTCATTTGCCCGATGATCACCCCATTGGCATACCCGTAATCATCTTTCCATTTATCCGGATTTACAATCACAGAAAGATCTTCATTGCTTACATAGGCGGCGGGCACGGATGTTCTGTTTTTATTGTCAATGTACGACATGGGACCCCTGGCACCGGTATTCACACTGGGTGAGCCGATGGCCTCATAATATGCTTTCCATATATTGTATATGAAAGAAGTTCTGAGGCCCGGTTGTCCATCGATATGTTCAGCCGGCCCATTCACGTTATAATATTGGAAGTTACGCCGGTAATCCATCAGGAACAGATCCCTGTTCACCTCGCCGGTTATTTCAGGTGCTACGGAGCGTCCTCCTGTGCGGGGATTAATTTGTGCCACGAAGGGAGTATAATCTACCGAGACTCCGTTTTTGGCTGCCGAGCAGTGTATGAACAGGGGCACCTTCACCTGTGTCTCCTCCGGAAGCCCCTTTCCTGCTATCGCTTTTACCACTATCACAAACGCCTTGGCGTCTACCCATCCCTGCAGGAAGGTAACTGTTCCCTGCTTATCAATGGAAACACTGCCTCCGGAGAAGTTGGTGGAATGCACGCTCCACTCCACTTCTATTCCTTCCGGGATATCAGATTCGATGACCGGAAGCGATAAAGCCAGCAGCTCACCGTTGGAGAACACCCTGAACTGATTTGCGTAATTTGCTGCAGGAGACAGGTTGAGGTTGTTGCCCCATCTGAAATAGGTGAAATAATAGGGATTTTTCTTTATTTTCAGGCCCATCGTCGCTCTCTTCTCACTTTTTATGTTTTTAGCCAGTACGGTCACATTGTAATCCCCTATGGGTATTTTATTGCCTTTTTCTGCTGAAATAGTACCTGTAAAAGGATCGATCTTTAAATCGCCCAAGGTTGAAGGCAGATCTACAAACTCATACGTCACTTCATCCCCGTCTCTCTCGGAAGGAGTTATTTCAAACCCTATGGCTTGCGAGAATTCATTCGATGTAGGATAACTGAACTTCTCAATGGGATGTATGAACGCCACAATATCAATTGTATACACACCGTCAAAATCGGCAGATCCAAATTGATTGGTCACGGTGACAGACACTTCACACTGAGTTCCTATGGGGAGCCCGTTATTTTCACGCAACGAAAGCTCCCCGGTAGCTGCATCGATGGTGATGGGAGCGTCGGCCGGTGCAACGGATCGGATGCTGTAGGTCAGCATCTCTTCCGAACCCACGAGGGTAGGAGCCGTCGATGTCACTCCGGTCGAGAATTCAACCCGGGCATTGTTGGGAGTATACGTAAGTACCAATGGCTTGGAGGTGATATTCACTGTCAGGGCATTCGGGAAGATCCCTTCTTCAGACGTCTCATCCGTGGCGGAGGTGGTTAACCTGAGATCAAGGGTGTATTTCCCCGGCTGAATACCTTCCACTCCTTTATCCATGGATATTACTCCATCGGAAGAGATTTTAAACAATCCCTCATTTTTCACGGCTTCATCTCCTTTTCGCACACCCGAGATGATATATTTTTTGATGGTGATATGCTCCCCGTCGGTGACAACCCGGGCGGTAGGGATCTCATGGGTAGCTTGCGGATCCAGCAGGTACTCCAATGGCACCTCTATCACATTGGGTTCCACAGAGATCCCTTGGGGAATGGGACGCATCATATTGATGGATACCACATCGGCAAAAGTGTACCGTTTACCGTCCGACATACAGGAAACCGTCAGTGTATAAAGTCCTATCTCAAGGTTGTCGGTATTAGCAATGGCGATCGCTCCCGAATTGGGATCAATCGAAAAACTATTTGTCTGTACCACCTGTCCGTCAAGCTTCACCTCGGTGATGCTGAAATCGGATGGAGGCGCCCCGTAATAGGTGGGTCCGTCCAGGTTGAAGTGCATCGACGGGCCGATATCGGTGACGCCGCTATAATACAAATGTAGTTCCTTGTTGTCCAGGTTGTCTGTGTCCGTACAGGATATGTGGAAAGCAAATAATGCCGCGACAACATACAAGAACAACCATTTACTCTTCATGATGATCTTATTGGTTTTCATTATTTTGGATACGTTAGATGATTTATTGTAGTGTATAGTTCAAAGCATAAGGCTTTCCATTGATGGTCACCTCTGCGGAGGCACCCCGGCTATTGAACAGGCCTTCGGTGTTATCGGTAAACCTTGCACTGATATCCATATTGGCGTAATCAGCTTCGGTGGTGAATGGGTGAATCACCGTTATAAAGCGGGCAGCGCCATTGAGCGGCTTTTTGATGGTCACCTGGTAGAACCTGCGTTGCGCCGACTTCTCTCCCAGCTTATTTGAGACATAGGCCGTGTTGTTCAGGGCAGCGTAACCGGGGGTTGTGCCGACAAAAGTTTTGAATAGCATGTTATTGTTGTCGCCATACTGGGTATGTGCCCCATAGATGAACTCGGAAGCGCGGTCATCGATGATGACATCATCCCTCTTGGGGGATAGATTAAAGTTTACGTTTACCAGGGGATCAGCGTTCTCTCCATATCCTTCGTCCACGATGACAAAAAAACTTTTCTCTACAAAAAACACCGCCCGTCGATGGGTCAGGTCGGAGTAGGATTTGTTCTCTGTGACTATCAAGTCATAATTATCATTGCTTTCCTGTTTCAAAAAGGTTCCCAGCATATACCCATCTGCTATATCCCGGCTGTTCCGGGTCATTGTATTATGCATTTTTGTAGCTCGGAAAGCTCTGCGATCCGCGTTGCTTTCCGGAGTACCCCCATAGGAGTAGACGCCCGCGTCGGGAGTGAAATTCCTGCCTTTGCTGTAAAGGCCGAAGGTACCATTGTCGGGCTGACAATGCCATTTATTCTGGGGGTTGTAGTTATTTTTCAGGATCATCACCGTGGAGTTACTTCCCCAGTCGCTTCTCATCATGTAATAACCGGCATGGGGATAAGTTTGTATCCGATCAACCGGTTTTTTACCCATCTTTCCTTCGGTAGCCATCCATTGGATCTCTTCATCCTCCGGGAACATCTCGGAATATTGTCTTAGGTTCCTGAGCAACACGCTCTTGGTGTAAGATGAAGAACGTGTATCATTGAAGTTGTCAATGGAGTAGTCGGGATAGATGACATCCATCACAAACCGGGTTGCTTTTCTCAGATTCTCAATGTATTCACCGGGGAACAGGTTGAGTTTATTGTTGCTGCCGGCCAACTTATAGATGGTATAGAAATCAGCAATAACCCCTATATGATAGCTCGGATCCAATTCATTTTGAACGCCGTCTTCCAGAAACTGTGCTACCACCTGCTCCGTTATTTTACCGGCTCCCTCATTCAGCCACTCGGGAGACTTCTTGAATTCGGGCAACAAGATACCCGCGGTAATGACCGCCTGTGTCTGGGTTACATAAATGTTGCTGCCGTCGGTATAATAGTTGTTTCGGATCGTCTCCACGGTATCATAAAAAGCGGTAAGGAACACTGACAACCACTCAGGCGTGAAATGTGCGGAGTGCATGAAGTAATAGAACAGGTCTACCTGCGATATCACCCTTTCTGCCGGCTGCAGGGCATACCATGCCGGATTACTTCTGGTCACGCTGCCTTCGGGCACGGGATGGTTCTTTAACCAGTCGGCGTACACCTCGATCCAGGATTTGACATAATCTTCATTTTTGGTGATCCGATAAGCCTTTGCCTGGGGCAACATCCACTGGTGGCGGTGCATCTGGAGCCCAAACTCCTGATCCGTTATCCCGGCGGGAGCAAGCTCCCAGTTGATGGCATTGTTTTGGGTGAACAGGTAATAGACCTCCTTTCCATCTACCACGTCTTCCCTGAAGTTGCGTACATAAAACCGGTACGCAAGGGCCTGGTCGGCAACATTGAGGTCAAAATCGGTAATCGTGGGATTGAGCAAGTTGACACCGGGATTGATCACATCCAATCTTTGTCTGTAGTACTGTAAAAGTTCGTGTGCAGCGTAATACAGCTGACCGTTGTCATGATAGCTTTTCACTTTTTCAAGTCCGGGATAATCAAGGTTGATCACATCGAATAATTTTTCATTGATCACCTCATTGGGTTTCTCCGTGGGAGTCAAATGTACTTCCTTGATCCCCTCTTCACCTTCTATGATCCCGGCCTCTTTACAATGGGAAAGGGATACACATAGAATTGTTAAAGTAAGGTAACTTAAAATTCTATTTGTTTTTACATGCATAATTATAATATTGAAAATTAAATTGATTTGTTCTGATTTTGCATAATTTGAAATGCAATACTATATTTACTGTAAGTAGCTATAAGGAGATGCAATATACATTCAAATATGAGTCGTTCAAGGTCACTTTTTTACTATTAGCTTTATTACTCCTTATTTTTTTACCGTCTATGCTAGGTTTTTCACTAATTAATTCATGTCAAAAACAAAAATACAGTTGATTTTACAAATATATGTTAAAGCGTTTTTTTATACTTTCAAATTTGTTTATATTTGTTTAAATATTGTTCAAAACACATGAATTTTCGCTTTTACTCTGTAGATTCTTAGTTTTAGATATTCATATATTTGCCCTCAAATAAACCGAGCAGTAGAGTAGAAAATAAAAACAACTTTTATTTTCTATCTCCTTAAAAAAATTAAACTATATCGTTAGACAATAACCGGATGAGTTTTTCAGCTTATTTCAGCCCTCGTTTTCTATATATTCAAACATATGATGTGGAGTATAAATTGAATTTACTTACAGTGTATGAGTAGATTCCCGTTGGCATGTAAATATAAAACTTTTCCCCCAGTTGTGAATGAGCACAATCAGATTACAGTCTCGAATGTGGCAAAAATGTTAATTTCATTATTCCTATTTTATTTTGTCATACATAGTATAGGTTTTAATCAAGCCATACCTGCCCATCACTTATATAGAGAAATGGTATTTCTTCTTTTCCGTTATCCAGGTTCCTTAACAAGTATAAACCTTGGGCAGGGGCATTATTTACTTTTATATAATTCATGGTGGCACGGGTTCTGAAGATCTCCCTCCAATCTTTGCCGTCGAAATAGGACAAGAAATAGTTGTCGCCCACAACAATCTGATTATTCGCATTTCTCGGTGCAATTCTTAGAGCTTTTATTTTGACGGAATTCTGAAAATCGGTTTTTATCGAATTTGCATTCACAAAAGCTTCGAGGTTATCATCAAACGCATTTATACAGTCGTCCGCAGGCTGTCCGATTATTTTACAGAGTGATCCCGCTTCCTTCACCGCATCCTCCTCGTAAAATATGGGCAGCGGCGTTGGTTTTGCCCATTGATAACGATTACTCTCTTCTCCCAAAAATTCCAGATGGGCGATATTTACCGGACTCTTATCTGGCGTTTCTATCCTGTAATAACGATACGTTTTTTTATTCTCTATCGTCACTTGCTGTATATTGGGTTTCAATGGTTCACGAAACACATGCAGTGTGTCGAACTCACCGTTCTGATGATTTGATGCCAACAATAAACTTCCCGCGAAACCGGCATTGATTCTCTGCAGGTTCGGCTTTCCCGGAAACTTGCGAAGAAGGTGCATGTCCGTTATTGTTGCTGTGTCTGTTTTTAATTCCCTATACTGGAGATTCATGGGAATTTTCCCCGTCTTATCTGCCAGTTTTCTTCCCTGTACGACAGAAAAGATATTTTCCTCCTTAATCGTATTGGATGTCATGGGTTTTTGGATATAAGACAACTCCCCGTCCGATTGTAACAGAAAGGGATACCCTATGGGTTGCAACGTGTCTTTTTCATAATATGATAGTATAAA
>DHSP01000032.1:0-2374 GCA_002408485.1 Proteiniphilum sp. UBA5283
CCTTGGGGTCAACGGTCACATCATCCTTCGATGCCTGTCCCAGGTTCCAATACTGAAAGTGGTCGGAGGGGATGTTGAGTGCACTGACCAGTGAACGGTCGTAGTGGGTTGCTTCCTCTGAATAGAGTCCTGTGAAATTGATGTGGTGCTTGTCGAAATACTTGTCGTAGGTGACTACATTTTCCACCACCCACTGGTAGGTAAGTGATTTCTCGAGTGAACCGGTGGAAGCTGCGGTAGGAGTATCGCTGAAAACACCCATGCCTTGGTATTGTCCTCTGTTGAAACCTCTCAGGTTCAGACCCAGGTTGATGCGGTAGTTCAGCCCCTCGATGCCGGGTATTTTCACCTCACCGTAGAGTGAGTTGTAGGAACCGTAACCCTTGCGGTTGTCGGCATAGCTGTCGCCCAGTGCCAGTATCCTGTTGCGGGTAAAGGTCCAGTATTTGTCGTCGATGGAGTGTATGATCGGTTTGAATGTCCCATCTTCGGCATAGGGATCGATCATGGGCGAGGTGGCCAGTACATTGTACATCCCCAGGTTGGATCCGTTGGTCACGTTGTAGTTGTTGTTGGTGGTCAGCCCGAAGCGTAAATATTTACCAATACTCTGGTCGATGTTTGCACGCAGGTTGAGGCGGCTGTAATCCTGACCCGGCATCAGTGAACTATCTTCATAGTAACCGGCCCCAAAGGTGTAGCTTCCTCCTGCTGTACCCCCGGTCACGCCAATATCGTGGCTCATCACCATACCCGATTCGAACATCAGCTCCTGCCAGTCGGTGTTGACACCCTCCACTTCATCGGCCCCCATGGTGGGACGGCTATTACCTCCACCCAGGTCTTCTTTGTATTTTCCTGCCACGTGTCGCAGCTCGTAGAGCTCATCGCCATTCATCATGGGATAGCGGTTGAACAATGTTTTCGCTCCATAATAAGCGTTGTAACTTATTCTGGCTTTCTGTCCGGTCATTCCCTTGAAGGTGGTGATCATGATCACACCGTTGGCACCCCTCGATCCGTAGATGGCGGTGGAGGAGGCATCCTTCAGGATGTCGATGCTCTTGATGTCGTTGGGGTTGATATCGGAAAGCGTTCCGGCAAAAGGGATCCCATCGAGCACCACCAGGGGGTCGTTGTCGGCGTTGAGTGAACGGGTTCCCCGGATGCGGATCTGCATGTCGGCACCCGGTTTGGAACTGCTCTGCTGCATCTGTACACCCGGCAGGCGGCCCTGGAGCGCGGTGGTCACGTTGCCGGTGGGTATGTCTCTCAACACGTCTCCCTGCATGGAGGAGACCGATCCGGTGACCGCTTCCCGGCGCATGGCACCGTAGCCCACGACCACCACTTCCTCCAACAGTTCGGAGTCTTCGTGCAATACAACCTGCAGGGTGGTCTTTCCGTTGAGGGCAACCACCTGCGGACGCATCCCCACATAGCTGACTTCGAGGGTTGCATCCTGTGGCACGTTCGGCAGGGTGAAATTACCCTCTACATCGGTCACCGTGCCCAAGGTGGTTCCCCGCACCTGAACGGTGACACCTATCAGCGGTTCTCCTTTTGCATCAGCTACCGAGCCCCGGAGGGTCACGTTCTGCGCAAACAAGACAAAAGAAAATGTGCTCAGCAGTGTAAGACAGATTCCTTTCAGTAAAATAGAAACTCTTCTTTTCATTCTCTGGTTTGTTTAGATTAATAATTCATCCAATGCTATTTGTTTTGTGGCAGCTCTTGCCATTCATTTCCTTCCTTGGTGTGTGGACGTCCACATGGCCGACTCGCAAACTCCTCCGGATCAATGCCGAAAAAACCGAATTCTCCTTGAAGAACCGGATCCTTTTTGAGATGAAATGTCCACCGCAATTTCTCCTAACCACAACAGGTAGCAAATCAACACAATGATTCATCATTTTTACGGGTGTGTGGACGTGCACACGGTATTTCAAAAAAAACACACAGAAAACAGTTGCAATCCGTGAGCCTGTTTTTGCTTGATTGTCAATCTTTTATCGTGCAAAAAATGCACCGAATGGCGTTTCAAGGATCGATGTGACAAAGATATGTGATAAATAACCGAAAATGAGCAGGAAAAATGTTAAAATAAATATAAATAATAATGATAAAATTGATAGAAAACAACTATTGTTGTGCTATGTGTCAATATATCAGACACAAACAGGGTGCGTGTGTGATCTGTTTTTCGGGATCCATCATCCCGTTTCATGCAAATCTACCAGCGGATCCATTTTGAAAAGTCCACTTCCCGGTAGGGGTGAACCTCAACGTGCGTATCCGCGGTTTCGTCACCCAGCAGAAATCTGTCGATAAAAGCTTCTACTTCCGGTCGTTGCACATCGGGGAGGATACAGTG
>DHSP01000032.1:2622-7661 GCA_002408485.1 Proteiniphilum sp. UBA5283
CCATTCATAATCGGGATTGCCCAGGCAAAGCAGGGCACGGGGTGCGATCATAGCCATGAGCTCATGATGATCGAAAGGTAGCTTGCCTACGGCATCGGAGAACCGAAACATCTCCTCCATAAACCAGACATGGCTGGTTCTGCTTAGTGTTTCCACCTCGCCTAATGTTTCGGAAACCCGCCAGGAAGCCGCGCCCCCGCCTCCCGATTCCTGTGCAATGGTGAGGGCAATCCGCTCATCGAAAGCCGCGGCGTAGAGTGCCATTTTTCCGGCAAAGGAGCAGCCGGTGATGGCCAGCCGGCGCAAATCGATCGGTAATTGATCTTGTACGATCTCCAGCCCGTCGATCAGGCGGCTGACACCCCACGACCAGGCACTGTATGCACCCATGTGAACCAGATCGGGATATAGCCGGTTGATCGGTTCTTCCCCCCTTTTTTGTTGCCAGGCCATGACCTGGGCAAAATTGAAAGTGACCTGTGCGATATCGCGGGAGGAAAAGAGGTCGGGTGGGAGACTGCCGGATCCCCTGCCAATACCAATCACCGCAGGAAAAGGCCCCTTCCCTATGGGCAGGATCACATGAGAGGCGAGCGTCAGTGTCTCTCCATTGACCGTAATGCACACTTTCAGCGTATCGTTCCAGTAATTGGCGGTGATGGAGTCAGGGCGTTCCGGCTTCCTGCCAATCTCATAGCGCTGAATTTCCATACCGATCTCCAGCCTTCTGCGTCCCCAGTCCTCAAAACGGGTGGATCGTCCGCTTCCGTCGGACCAGGCAAAGGGGTCGGGCAGTGTTTCAATCAGGGGCAGTTCCTCCAATGAGGGCAGACAGACTTCAAAAGGAGAGACCGAGCTTTCGGTATTATAGACCAGTGGTATCTCCCGGGCTGACACTTGAAGATTCATGGCGAAAACAGTCAGCATAATCATTGCGATATTTCTTACACCATTCATTTTTATTCTGTTTGTCTTTTTGAGTCTAATTGCCAGTTGATTGGTACTAGCCGATACTTCAGGGTAGCATCCGGTCGGCCCGATTGGCAAAATCATCCTGTACCTCTCTCCTCCATTTCGATACCGCAATGGATCCGTCAGGATGATCATACCAGTGATTTTTCGTGGAGTCCGGTTGTATGAACCGTCCTCCCCAGCTTTCCTGATTGGGTTTTTCCGGGTTATTCAGTCCACGGACAGCGCTCACCAAATATAAGAATGAAGGAGAGTCTCCCTCCCATACACCGGGTGTTTCGGGATAAAAACCGCTCTCCGGATAGAGTGCACCAAGTAATCCATGGCCCTTTCTGATGTGTTTGTTTATCCATTGAAGATCCGATAGTGCTTTGTCAGAACCGGGGGCATTGTTGAACATTCCCATATAATTTTTTTCGGAGACGATCGCAAAAAGACTGGGAAATGTATCCAGGAGCCACTTTCCCGAACCATCCTGAAAACCGATCATGTAAATACGGACTTTCCTTATGATACGTTCTGTTTCCGATGCATCGCATGTTTTTGATATTTTCCATAATGCCTGGGCTAAATCGCCAGATCCTCCCCATACACAGAACCATACGGGTCTCTCGTCATCCTTCTCCAGCAGCCTGATTATTTTCTCGGATGCTTCGCTATCCTTGCCTTCACCGATAATCTCTGCAACCGGTCGCCCCCATGTCCCCGACCTGCCTTGCCATGTTTTTGTACGAAGTTCACCGGCCGTTGGATAACGATCATCGTGAGAACGGAGGTTCTCATCGACATGATCATACAGATAGAGCATATCGAATAAATGCTGTTTGTTAGCGATATTGGCGAATGTGGCAGAGGTTGCGATCAGTCCCTCTACATCAAAATCATTTGTATATAGCAGAAACCGGATCATCGATTGTACGTCGTCCGAGTCGCTCCGCTTTTCGGCAGAGCCGAACCCCATCCCTCCGGGTATTACATCCACCGGAGGAAAATCGGTCATGATCACCACTCTTGGACGCGAAAAACCGGAAGTTGTCATTACTCCCAAGATGAGAAAGATTGTGGCTGCTTTTAATCGAAAATCTATTTTCATTATTTGGCTGGATTTAGAATGATTCTTTTGTAACTTGTCAGATTGGGAATTCCGTGATCGGTTACTTCACAAACTAGATGAATACTTTTTCCCGCCATGTCTGAAGGGATTTTTATTGTCGCTCTTGAGGTGCTGGCATTCTCCAACTCTACCGTTTCTGAATAAGTGCCAGCTTCGGACAAAAACAGCCATTTATAGCTCAACTGATCACCGTCGGGATCAAAAGATTCGGAGGCATCCAAAACGATTTTCCTGCCTTGTCGAGGGGCGATGGATAATATTTCCCTATCTTTCTTCCCATTGACAATCACTACCGGGTTTCGGTTCCCCTTACCCTCTTTGGCCCAGTCCATCCGGGCAGCAAAATTATTGAAAATAGCAGGATAAAAGTAAGCTTCGTACTTTTTGGATGTTTCTTTGGCCCCTCCTGCATGGTTTGTAAAGCAGTAGGTTTCATTGTCCATTCCTGGTCCCCACTCAAAGTATCCTCCCCAGCCACCCTGCTCCGGTTTTTCCGGATCATTCAGACCATTGGGCATGAGATGCAGAAACGACGGTGTATCGCCCTCAACCCCGTATTTATTTTTGGGGTAGATTATTCCGAGGTGACCATGATGCTGGATATGGGTTGCGTATTCATCCCATTTCCCGGCGCCGATTCCGTTCTGCGAAAGCCATGCACTCTCATCCCAGATAAAGAGAAGCTCTTTTTCAAATTCACGGCGCATCCATTGGTGGGAACTGAAAGGATAATTGGAGTGTCGCTCTCCCCAGGGTACATCCTGGTCGGTGATGGTATAGACGCGCAGTTTATTCAAAAAGCGACGAAGTTCCTTTTCCGTTCGCTCCTGTTTCACCCGCCAGATTGCCTGAGCCAGTGTGTTTCCCCCTCCCCAGACGGCAACCCACAAGGGTCGGTCGTCGGCTTCATCGACCAGTTGAATGATGAAATCACTCCCTTGTGACTCGTTATTTTTTCCAATCTCCTTGTATCCCAAATTCAAGCTTCCCGGCATTACCCGGTTACGCAAATAGCTTGCACTGGGCCAGTAACCGATCCTCTGCAGTTCGTTCTCCTCTGCCAATGTAAGAAAGCTGTTTTGTTCCGAACGTTTCATAAGGTTGGGCAAGTCTTTTTCGTATGCATCGATTGTCTTGTATAGAATCTCCATCCAGGAAAGGGGATAGCTTCGCCCGCTACTGTTCCAGCCTCCGGAGGCAATCAACGCTTCTATCTCAAACAGATCTGCGTGTACCAACAGGCGGATCATGGATTGCATGTCATCCGGCTCCACATCTCCCGGAGCAATGTCGGTTAAAACGACGAGGCGAGGTTTAAGCGATACAGGGGTGAAATCTTTTAGGTTCGTCTTTGCGTAGGATACCTGCATTATTGCAATCAGACACAAAATAGACACAAAATATTTTGGATTCATATCAGCATGTTGTTTTGGATTCATACGGTGAGTTTAATGGCTGTTTTATAAAGTAGCAAGTTATGACAGAACTAATCCGATTCCAGGATAAACTTGCTCTCTTTCAATCCCGGTGAATCAGCTTTGATCGTGATCCTACCCGGTTTGCCTGATTCACCTCTCACTATCACCAGACATTGTCCGTTAAATGTCTCTCTTGTGAGGGAGGGGAACGGAGTCATGTCGGCCGGGTTGCCGTTGTCGGTGGCCACCAACTCACCCGATCCCTCGATGGTGAAATGGACCGGTAAGCTTGCATCCGGTACCGGACGCCCTTTCTGGTCGGTTACCTGTACGGTGATGAATGCAAGGTCCTTTCCGTCTGCAGCGATCCGACTTCTGTCTGCTTCCAGCTGCAGAGTGAATGGCTCGCCGGTTGTGACCACCACGTCCTCCGACCATTTTTTACCGTTTTTGTAGGCTATTGCCTTCAGTTCACCCGGCTCGTAACGGATGTCATCCCACCGGAGCCGGTATTCGAACTGCCCCTTTTCCTTTCGACCGAGCGACCTGCCATTCAGGAACAGCTCCGCCTCGTCGCCGGAGGTAAAGAGATGGACCGGCGTGACCTCACCTTCCCTGTCGGGCCAGTTCCAGTGGGGCAGGATATGCACCATCGGCAACCCAGGCAGCCAGCGGGACTGGTAGAGATAGAACCGGTCTTTTTTAAATCCTGCCAGATCGATGATACCACAGTAGGAGCTTCGGGAAGAGTAGTAGGGAGTAGGCTCTCCCAGGTGATCCCAGCCGGTCCATACGAACCCTCCCGCTACATAGGGATGCAAATCCTGCATCCGGAACACCTTGTCGGGCGAGGAGCCAAAGTCCACCGCATAAAGCTCATAGCTGCTCACCTGTGCCATTCGGGAATCTCCACCCATGCCATCGCGGGTGGGAGAGCTACTCTTTTCGGTGACCGGAAAGAGGTAGATCCCCCTGCTGCTGAAGGAAGAGCCCACCTCGCTACCGAAGATCACCTTCTCCGGGAAAGTAGCATGAAAATGATCATACTGGGGGACCGTACGTATCCGGTTGGTTCCTTCAAATTCTGGCTCCTGCCGGATGCCTTCACCCTGGTAGTTGAGACCAATTACATCGGCCACCCGCGAAAAAGGCATATCCGGCTTGGCGTAGTTCATGGAGAGGGTAGTGGGGCGTGTGGGATCTTCCTCTTTGACAATCCTGTTCAGATATTCAGCCAGGGCCGCTCCCTTTTCGTCCGTGTACTGTTCGCCCACTTCGTTGCCGTAGCTCCACATGATCACCGAGGGATGGTTTCTGTCGCGGCGCACGAAGGAGCGGGTATCGGCTTCGGACCACTCCGGGAAGATCAGGTGAAAGTCGTGCGGTGTCTTCTTCCTCTCCCAGGAGTCGAAGATCTCATTAACCACCAGGAATCCCATCCGATCGGTTAACTCCAACAGTTCCGGCGCTGGCGGGTTATGTGCCATGCGGACAGCATTGCATCCCATCTCCTGCAGCAGCTCAAGCTGTCGTTC
>DHSP01000032.1:7889-11580 GCA_002408485.1 Proteiniphilum sp. UBA5283
TTCACCACCACTCCCTGTTTCGGATCGAGCAACAGCTTGCGGATGCCGAAGCTTGTTTCGTAGCAGTCGATCACCCTGCCGTTTTGTTTCAAGGTGGTGATAGCCCGGTAAAGGTGAGGGGTCTGTGTAGGCTTTGGTCCCCACAGCCTAGGGTTTCTTACCACGGTGGTGTGTTTGCTTTTACCGCTCTCTCCTGCGCCCAATGCAATCTCTGTAACCGGGAAAGATGCAATGACCTTTTTCCCTTTTTCTCCCAGGCTGTCCAGTTCATAGATCTCAGTCTCGATAGACACCATCACATCCGATCCCGAATCGTTGTCGACGTTTACTTCCAGGTCGACCGTCGCCGAGGATGCGGAGACTTCTCTCGTCGTCACATAGGTTCCCCACTGACCAATGTGTACCGGGTGAGTTTTGATCAGCCATACATTTCGGTAGATCCCCGCACCCGGATACCAGCGTGAGGAGTGGTTGGGGTTGTCGAGGCGGATTGCCAGCTGGTTCTCTTCACCATAGAGAATATAGGGTGTCAGATCCAGTTGCCATGAGTTGTAGCCATAGGGCCAGCCGCCCACCAGGGTGCCGTTGAGCCAGACCATGGCATAGGACATGGCGCCCTCCACGTCAAGAAAAACAGACCTGCCTTTGTCGGAAGAGGGAATGTCAATTTTCTTTCTGTACCAGGCAACCCCCTGTACAGGAAGACGTCCCATTCCGCCACCCACTTCCGGGCTATCCCCTTTGTAAAAAGGTCCCTCAATGGCCCAGTCGTGCGGCAGGTTGACCCGCTGCCAGCCAGAGTCATCAAAATCGTGTTGCACAAAAGGGAAATCTTTTCCGGGCGCTTCACCTTCGGGACGAATATGATGTTTTTTGAAATCTTTGATAAAAGGATTTGCCGTGGGCAGGATCCATGGCTTTAATACCTCTGCGGAAGTACCTGCCTCTACTGCTTCCGTGGGTTTGGCATCCGCTACCAGATACTCTCTCGCATCTTCAACTTCAGGACGTATGTCATAATTCAATGCGTCGGCTTTCTCAGCAATGTGGTATCGGTAAAAAAACCAATCCTCGTTGAGAGAGATTTTTTCACGACCTGTTGGTGCCTTTTTTGCAGGGATTGAACAGGAGCCAATCAATCCGGCGGCAACGACAATGAGAAGTGACTGCATTGTGATTCGGACGAAGATATTGCTTTTGTTGTTCATACAAATTCCCCCATTTTTGTTAACACACATGGAACTGGCCGATAGCATGAATCCCTTTCCCATCAATAAGAGGGAAAAGAAGTTCATGTTACGAGATTTTCAGCAACAGGGAGATCTCATTCGGTGCACCCTCATCGGGTAGTTCAATCATGAGCCCTTCGGTGTTTCTTTTGAACTCTATCTCTCTGTTGCTTCCAACCAGAGACACTGACTTGATTTCTCCCTCCATTAACGGATTTCCTTCCGACAGGGACCGGATAACCACTTTGTTGTCTTCCGGGTGCGCCAGTACATGGGCATAGAGGTTGTCGCCCTTCACTACAAAACGAATATCTGCCGAAGTATACGGAGCGTGCCTTCCTTCGTTAAAGCCCTGAGCTTGCAGCGGATTGCTAGCTTCCGCTACGGGCCCTTCACCAAAAATCTTCCAGGGACGTGTGTCGTATACCCCTTCGCTGTTCACCGCCATCCAGGCTGCGATATCCTCTAATATCTTCCGCTCTTTGTCGTCAATCGTTCCGTCCCCCCTCTGCGGCACACTCAGCAATAAATTCCCATTTTTGCTGATAATGTCAATCAACATGTGGACGACTGTTTTTGCAGATTTGTATCGATCATTGTCGTAAATGGATTGGTCGTAATGCCATGATCCCAAGCAAGTACATGTTTGCCACGGCTTCTCCTGTATCTGATCGGGAACCCCTTTCTCCACATCCCATACCAATGCATTCTTCTGTTCATCAGACAAAATTTTGGCGAATACAACGGCTTCATTTTTGCCTTCATTCTCGCTAACGCTTTTATTGTAAAAGTGAGCTACGGTACGCAAACCGGCATCACTCACAGGCCACAAAGGCATAGCGGTATCGTCGTAGTAAATCAGGTCGGGACTATAATGATTGATCATATCCACATTACGATCAAAAAAATTCTGACAATATTCTTCTGAAGGAGGAAAAGCACCATTTCCCCAAGCCCATTGGCGATGAATCATGCCATTGTCCCAGCTCTCTTCACTCAACGGGTGGTTTTGCGCGTATAACTCCTGTGGATCATATCCGTTCCACCATTTACCCTTGCCATTTTTTTTCGTCATTTTTCCGTCGAATGGCACACCGGATAACGCACCTTCCTCATCGGCGCGTTGAGCGGTTTCATACCAGGTCCATGCATGTGCCGAATGGATACTCACGCCGAAATACATCCCATATTTTCGCGCTACTTTCTCCCAGCCACCCACAATGTCTTTTTTAGGCCCCATATTTACAGCATTCCACTTGTGATGCTTGCTGTTCCAGTTGTCAAAATTATCGTGATGATTACCCAGGGTGAAGAAGTAACGCGCTCCTACCCGATGGTACAACTCCATCAACTCTTCAGGATCCCATTTGTCGGCTTTCCAGAGATTGATTACATCCTTGAATCCAAATTCCGATGGATGGCCATAATTTTCGACATGCCATCGGTAGGCACGACTTCCCTCCATGTACATTTCCCGGGCATACCAATCCCCTTGTCCGGGTTGACACTGTGGCCCCCAATGGGACCAAATTCCAAATTTGACATCCCTGAACCAATCCGGGGCTTTTTCATACTGGGCAAGTGACTCCCACGTAGGTTCATAGATCCCTTCCATCATATCCTCATGCTTTGGGACACACGAAGTTATGATTACTCCTGATAATAAAATTGGTAAAAAACTAAATTTCATCTTTGAGATTATCTATTTTTAATGAATCAATTGCTACATTTCCGTCACCCCGGTTTATAATTTTTATAGTATGATTACCGGGTTCCAGATCGCGTATCTCGCATACAAGCTGCTGTGGCTTGCGTATTCCCGTAGTTGACAAATTGACTGTAGCCCTCACGTTATCATCAATCTGTATTTCAATAATGCCAGCACCCTCTTCTTTTGGCGCAATGACTGTTACGCCACTACCCTTAAAAGAGTAACTCCAAACGTCACCCGCTATTTCGCTCATGGTCAGGTCATTGTTGTAGTCGCCTGATTCCAGGTTACAAGCCCGTTTCCATCCGGGAGCTACAATGCCCGGGTCGTCATCGTTTACCCACCCCTTATCGTGGGTAATTTGTAAAACACGGTATGCATGTGACAGCGAACTATCGGTGATTCCATCGATGGATTGTAGTTTTTGACTGGGTGTTATTGTCAATCCCGTTTCATTCTGTACGAAATTGATCTCGATGTCGCTACCAAGCATGTCTACCCTGGAAATCTTACCCAGCGTGCTCCCATTTGAATGCAGGGATTTAAAAGTGATCGGGCTGTCATCCCAGTTAAAAATTGTTGCGTAAATATACCCATTATTGCGTGTAAAGCAAATATTATTCTCGCCATAAACCTCAAAAGGTCGCGATCCGAAAACCGCCTTGCCGTTTATTTTCAACCATGCACCCACATCTTTTGCCATAGCGATTACCTCCGGATCAAGATCACCACGACCATGCTGAGTAAGATT
>DHSP01000032.1:11757-22214 GCA_002408485.1 Proteiniphilum sp. UBA5283
TACGGTAGCCGCATCCATGTACTCCTGCCCTGTCCTGTAATGCCAGTCGGCAATGCTGGTTTCAGTCTGGAACGGATAGGCCTTAATTTCCTGTTCTATGATGGCCTCTGTGCTCTTAACCAGTGATCGGTCGGCCAATGGGAGCAACTCCGGGTTCTTTTGAAAGCTGTTGTACTGTCCTCCCACACCTTTGAGGTTTACTACCACATCCATTTTTCCCTTGTTCCAGTGCAAGGATTTGTTGTAGTAATTTGCAATTAATTGGGGAGCGAGAAAGCCAAGCCCCATCGTTACCCCTAAATCAACTTGTGAGTTTCCCGCATGTTCATCAAAGTAAATCACATCGGGATGATACTTGGTAATGGCATCGTCTACACGCCACATAAACTGATTGGCAAATGGTGAATGCAGTGGGTCATTTTTGTCGTGAATCTCGCCATATAAGTCCACTGGATTCATTCCTTCCCACCATTTTCCTTTGCCATCAGCCGTAGTTTGAAGCGCGTCGTATGGTACACCTGCCATTGGGCCCATTTTGTCACTGGTGTATCGCACAGTCATAAATTGGCCCCAGGTACGAGAGGGTGTATTGTGAAATCCTATGCCAAAACGCATCCCATGCTCACGTGCTTTCTTTTCCCAAATCCCGACAATGTCTTTTTTGGGGCCGATATTTACAGAATTCCAGGGCTGATACTTTGAATCGTAACAATCGAAATTGTCGTGATGACAACCCATCGCCATAAAGTAGCGTGCCCCCATCTCTACGTATAAATCCATTAACTCATCAGGATTCCATCGATCGGTTATCCAGTTGTGACAAATATCTTTGTAGCCATATTCAGACGGATGACCGAATTGTTCGAGATGGTACTGATACTGAGGGCTACCTTCCATATACATGCCTCGTGCGTACCAGTCGCCCTGCTCGGGCATAGACTGAGGGCTCCAATGCGACCAAGCTCCAAATTTTGCTTCACGCCACCATTGCGGCACCACATACATTCGGCTCAACCCTTCCCAACTGGCAGGATAAGGACCTTCACTCACTGGTAGCGGTGGCAGGTTCCAGATATCCGGAACTTGTTCAGGGTGATTGTTCCCGGATAATGCGTTTTTTTTTGCTTGCTTAGGTTGAGCAAATAGTTGATTATTCAACGCCAATCCAAACAACACAATCAATCCAAAAATAAATCCTTTCATAATCCTGTGATCTTGGATGAAATAGAAATATTGAAACAAATGGGATTGGGGTGCTAAAACTTAAGTTCAACCTTGTGTCCGGTATAATTGACAACCCTGTCAAACTTCTCAACCTTTTCCATTCCGTTCGCTTTGTTTTTTCCGACGCGCACAATATGGAACTTTCTTTGTGTAAGCATGCCCGGAAACGAACCATTGCGGCCACTGATTGTAAGCACTTTTTTTGCATCATTCCAAGCAAACGTGATGGTTGAATAAATTCCTTTCTCGTAGTTATAGTTGTCGTTTTCATCCTCATACAGGATAAACTCCCCATCCGCACCTTCGTAAATTCTCAGTTCCAGGTTGTCCCAGCTTTTCTCGGTGGCATATTGCACCTCGGGACCTATGGGAAGGATGGTTCCTGCTTTTATGTATAAGGGAATGATGTCGATGCTTGTTTCTTTTGAGATTTCCTTTCCTCCGTCAAATCTTTCGTTCGTCCAGAAATCATACCATCTTGAACCTGCCGGAAGATAGAGGTTAGAGGTTTTTTTAGCAGTAAAATCTATTTGTGAACCTTTCTCTGTCCCTTCTCCATTTGCTCGTGTCCACCCTTCTTCTATGCTGGCATCCACAATTTTCTCGGGAGTATACTGCGCCTCCGTCACTGGAGCAACCAGTATGGAATTACCAAACATGAACTGGTTCTTGATGTCCCAGACATTCTTATCCTGTGCAAAGTCCATCACCAGTGCCCGCATGAAACTCGACTGCTTGTTTGTTACTTCCCAAGCAGTGGAATAAATATAGGGCAACAGAGAATAACGCAAACGAATTGTGCGCTCGATGGCATCGTATATGGGTTCTCCCTTTTGTCCAAAATGATAAATCTCCCTCGAGAGGTCGGTACCGTGCGAACGCATCATCGGGTTGAAGGCGCCGAATTGCATCCAGCGAACATATAATTCCTGAAACATTGGGTTTCTGGATGCCGATCCGTCGTTCCATGATCTGTTATAGGCCCCGGCAAAAAATCCGCCAATATCGCTGTTCCAGTGCGGAATGCCACACATCGAGAAATTAAGTCCTGCGGGAATTTGATTCCGAAAATTCTCCCACGATGAAAAGACATCGCCCGACCATACGTTGGCGCCATAGCGTTGCTGACCGGCAAATCCGGATCGCGTAAGAATAAACACTCTTTTGTCGGAGGTTACTGCCCGCTGATTGTCATACACACCGCCCACCGTGACCAGAGGGTAGGCATTCCTTACCTTTCGGAAAGAGCCCATGGCCGTTTGGGTATTCATGTCCTCCGGCTTAAAACTCAAATGGTCCGGTTCTGTTGAATCCATCCACCATCCGTCTATGCCCAACTTAAACAGACCTTCGTTCAGGTGTTTCCAGTAAATATCCCTCGCCTTGGGGTTGAAGGCGTCGTATACACGTACGCCCGAAGGATAGTCCATGTTGGGTGGCCAACTGGTAAGACCCGATTCGGGCCATGTGTTGAAGTTGAAGAGAGCCCCCATCTTATCCAATTGACGGTATTGCTTGGTGGCAGGGCCAAACGAAGACCAAATGGAAATGATCATGTGTGCATTCATCTCATGGATCTCGTTGACCATCGCCTGGGGATTGGAAAACTCTTCGTTCAGAAACTCCATCGCATTCCATAGATAGTTGTTGCCCCAGTATTGCCAGTCCTGAATGATGCCGTCGAGGGGCACCCCCAGCTCGCGGTATTTTTTTACCACACCGACGGTCTCCTGCTGGCTTTTGTATCGTTCTTTGCTTTGCCAGTATCCATAGGTCCACAATGGAAACATGGGAACCTGTCCGGTGAGGTCACGCATCTCCGCAATAACACCATCGGCATCACCTCCATACATAAAATAGTAGTCGATGCATTCACCCACTTCAGAACTAAAAGATGTTTCGCCTGGTTTGTCTTTAAAGGTGGTGGGCGAATAGTTATCCCAGAAAAGTCCGTACCCTTTCACGGACTGGAAAAATGTCACAAAATCCCATGTGTTGTTTTGAACCATATGCACCTCCTGGTTTCGCTGAGACATTTTCCCATTTTGAAGAATACCAAGGCCGTAGATAGCTTCGTCCTGATCCAGTACATAGGACTGGTTCACACGATAGGTTTTTACCCCGGCATCGTCGAAGTCAGTGAAAGTAGCACCGGCTTCTTTTTCGGTCAAAAGTACCTGATTCTTTGCGCTTTTGAAAGTCACTTTTCCGCTTTTCATGTTCAAAGCCACTTCCACGAGTTTATTCTTCAACAGGAGTTCATCCCCTTTCTGTTTCGTGGTAAAAGTTGTTTTTTCCGGAGTCTTGACAACGGACAAACTTTCTTTATTAACGTTTTTCCCTTCGGGTGATTTTACCACCCGAACTATTGATGGTCCGTAGAACTGTATCTCTATGTCCATCGAATTAACCTGAGCGCTCACTCCCAGTCCGGTCTTTTTATACGATTGAGCAAAGCCCGGATTTGAGAATAACATCAATATGCAAAGCGCAGCAACAATTTTTTTCATCATCTTATGGTATTTGTTTTTACAATATTTGGTCTTATATCAGTTAAGAATATCTTGGGCAAGAAAATTTTCCCAACCCTTGCTATAACAGCAGCAGTATGCATGCATGGCGTCAACGCACGAGCAGAGACTCCATCTCTTTAGCCGAATGAAAGGGCATGAGGGTAAAACTGTATTTATGTCCTTCAGCAGATGGTCTTACAAGATAGGGTTCGTGTGGCATGGCTCCCCAGCTGTCATCGCCGGCGACACCCATCATGCGGTAATCTATGTGTATCTCCACCAGGTCGTGTGGTTTAATATCGTTCGCATGACACAGGTTCCTGTCCTTATTGGGACCTGCATCAAAATCTTCAACTGGATTGTTTGAAGCATTAAACTCAATGAGCGAGTCGGCTACAACCAGAAGTCCGCTCCCATCGTCCCGGCTTAAAGCCAGCCAGCGTACGTTGGTACGGTGACCGTTTTCCTGAGGACGGATATACGGTACATACATATCCGCCACCGCAGTCTTATAACGGCCAACGAACGAGGAAGCGTTCCGATCGGAGTAGTTCTCCCAGGGACCACAACCAAAATATTCCACTTGAGAAAATGCTGAAGGCAGCTGCATTTTCATCCCTACTCTTGGAATAATTGGAATATTCTCGCCTTCGGTGACAAGGCTGTTGTCGACCTTTACCATGCCATTGCCCATAACCGTATAGAGAGTTTGCCATGTCGATTGTAAAGAGTCAAGTTTATACACAACCTCAATCTGAACGGCATTTCCTAACCGGGTTGTCTTCACGCTTGCCGCGACAGGGTTTTGCCCCGATGCTGTTTTCCAGGGGCGGGCCACGCGAGGCATGCGCCAGCCATAATCGTTATCGGTTGTGCCTCTCCAAAATGCAGGACGCGGCCCAAATCCATTCAACAACAATTCCCGGCCTTTGGCTTTATACGATGTGATCACTCCTGACTGTGCATCGATGGCCAGCGAGAATCCTTTTCCGTTGATGTCGATGGTGGTTCCTTCCGTGCAAGTCACCTTTCCTGTTTTAGCCATATCGATTGAGACTTTGGGCGCTTCGACAGGAAGCTTGATTTGTCCTGAGGCTATCTCCCATCCTTTGGGTAGCAGGTTGTCAGCTGTGCTGGTTTTGGCCGATAGCGTCACAAAGTATTCGACTCCCGGGCGTGCTGAAATCCCCTTTAAGTCAATGTCGACTATTTTGGATTGCTGAGGAGCCACATCCATTGAAGGTAGTTTTTCTGTTTTTACCACTTTGCCGTTGGCCGTGATTGTGTAGCTGAAATTGTATTTAGAGAGGTTGGTAAAAAAGAACTTGTTCTTTATTTGTATCTGTCCGTTCTCAAGGTTTTCGGGTTCAAAACCAATGTTTTGATAGACATGCTTCACCTCGTAACTGTGAGGCTTGAAGCTCCTGTCGGGAAAAACAACCCCGTTAATCAGAAAATTGCCATCGGATGGTGTTCCCGGGGGACCGTAATCGCCTCCATAGGCCCAGAATGTACCCTTTTCATTTTCGTTGACCAGTCCCTGATCCACCCAATCCCATATAAAACCGCCCTGAAGATTGGGGTATTTTTCAATGATATCCCAGTAGTCTTTTAAATTACCCATACTGTTCCCCATGGCATGTTCATACTCGCAAAGCACCAGGGGCCTGTCTGTGAAGTTATTTGCGTAATGTTCAATATGTTGAGGCTTGGCATACATAGGACACACAATATCGGTATTCCATTCGTGGCCCGCCTGCTCGTATTGAATTGGGCGATTCTTATCGCGGCTGCGAATGAACAGATAGGTCTGGTAAAAATTATACCCGTTGCCGGCTTCGTTACCCAATGACCATATCACAACAGACGGATGGTTTTTGTCCCGTTCAAACATATTGCGGGTGCGAAACAGGTGAGCCTCTGTCCAATCAAGGTTGTTGGCCAGGCTTTTACCTTTAGCGCGGTCATAGCCCATGCCATGCGATTCTATGTTGGCTTCGTCAACAATATAGAAACCATATTTGTCCGTAAGGTCATAGAAAAATGCAGGCTGCGGATAGTGGCTCAGGCGGATGGCATTTATATTAAGCTGCTTCATCCGTTCCATATCGAGCATCACATCCTTCTCATCGACTACCTGACCGTTTATTTGGTTAAATTCGTGAAGGTTTACTCCTTTCAGCAACACAGGCTGACCATTGACCAAGTACTGTCCGTTTTTTACCTCGCTTGTCCGGAAACCAATTTTTATTGATGTCGCCTCGGTCGTTTTTCCGGAAGCATCTTTCATGGTGAGCAACAAAGTATACAGATAAGGGATTTCAGCGCTCCAGGCCTTTACCCCGGGAAGGATGGTTCCAAAACTCACAGTCCCGACGGAATCGTTTATTTGAATGGTTTTGCTCTCCGACGAAATTGTTTTGCCCGTATCATCCAGGATCTCATAGCTTACCGATTGGGTGACTTTATTACCGGTGTGGTTTTTTAACTCCACGTCGAGGTCAAAAATGCCATCGGTATAGGTATCATCCAGCGTACATTGTGCAAAAAAATCACGCAAACGAACCTTCGGTTGGGCATATACATACACTTCACGTGGTATGCCGCTCAAACGCCAAAAGTCCTGACACTCAAGGTAAGCAGCATCACTCCAGCGAAAAACCTCCACGGCAATGGAGTTCCTTCCGGGTTTAATGTATTTGGTAATGTCGAATTCCTGCGGTGTCTTACTATCCTTGCTCATGCCGGCTTTATGTCCGTTTACCCATACAAATCCAACCGATTTGATGGACCCAAAATGGATAAATACCTGCTGTCCGTCCCATGATTGGGGAATTTCCAGGTCGCGACGGTAGTAGCCGATGTTGTTCTTTTCTAAATCGTTGACATAGGGAGGCTTGAAGTTCCACTGCGGATAAAATTCATAACTGACGTTTGTGTAAATCGGATATCCATAGCCCTCTATTTCCATGTTGGAGGGCACCTTTATTTCGTTCCACTCCGAAAGATCAGAGTTGGGGGCTGCAAACTCTTTAATCCGGTTCGATACCCCGGTAACGAATTTAAATTTCCAGGTTCCATTCAACGATATGAACTGCGATGAGTTTAACTTGTTGTTCTGCAATGCAACTTCCCTGTTGTTATAACTCACAAAAGAAGCACGTGGCAACTCCTTATTGATTCCCTGTATTGCCGGATTTTCCAGCTCGGGATGTGGAGCGCGATCTTGTGCCAGAAGGTTTGTTGCAAAAAAGAGGATACAAGCCAAATAAAAAAATCTTCTCATGATCTATCAAATTTTACTATGTTTCTATTTTGAAAACTTCCACCAATCGAAATTGAACAGGTCTTTTTCTCCCCTGAAGACAAAATACAAATCATGTACTCCTTTCACATGTTCAGTTGGAGCGGAAAATGTCTTCCATAAACCGGCTTCCCGGGAAGAATTTATCTCAACGGTGGCAACGAGAGGGCCATCGATTTTATCGGCATGGATTTCGATTTTCCCTCCGTTAAGCGGAGAGACACTCACATCGATCGTTTTTGCACCATCGGAAAAATTGACCCCTTTTACCAGAATATAATCGCCATGGTTGATGGATGTTACATACAATCGATCGGCAATTTTTCTGCCCCTGGCCCAGTCGAAGTCGCCTTCCCATTCGGTTTCGAAGTGTGTTTTCAGGCCTTCGCTCCAGGCCATTGTTTCCGCTTCAACACGCTTGAAGGGATTCAATGTGCCTACTTGTGCAGGACCTTCAACGGACCAGTAGGTGCGGTTCTGTATGGTTCCATCGGGATGATACCTCATTTCATCCATATCGACCGAACGTCGTTCATAAAATTTGCTTGTAGATAGTTTAAGCAAGTCGTAACTATGCCCAAAACAATATGATTTACCTTTGAATTCGATAATTCCAGGGTGGTTGCCACGGGTCTTTTCCGAGGCATCCACAATCATGCCTTTGTATTCCCATTCCCCTGTGGGTGAGCTACTCATGGCATAGCCAATGCCTTCAGGACAACAGGTTGAGGCATATGCCAGGTAGTAGAAGCCGTTGCGCTTCCACACCCACGGCCCTTCCTGGTAGTTTGCCGGCGTTGTGGAATCTTGCATGATCTCGCCCGAGTAGGAAATCATGTCTTCGTTCAGTTTCACCCAATACACCTGGGGATTTCCCCAGTACATATAGGCCTGACCATCGTCGTCAATCAATACAGTTGGATCGATGTCGTGGCTGCTGTTTTTTATTAAAGGCTTCCCCAGAGGGTCTTTGAAAGGACCATAAGGGCTGTCGGCTACCAGTACGCCAATTCCAACCCCGCCCGGCATGGGGCAATAGAGATAAAATTTCCCGTTACGTTCGATGCACTGAACCGCCCAGGCACCGTTGTCGTAAGGAACCCATTTGAAATCTTTCAATGAGGCTACCACCCCATGTTCGGTCCAGTTTACCATGTCGGTGGATGAATATAAAAGCCAGTCTTGCATTTTAAAACCCATTGCATCGTCCTCGTCGTGTGATGTATATAAGAATACGGTATCGTTATACACCATAGGCGCGGGATCGGCTGTGTATTTTGTTGATATAATAGGCAGGGTCGTCGGTTTTTGTGCAATGCATAGAAAGGCAATTGCCATAAGAACATTAATTATTAATACTTTTTTCATTGTAAATATGATTTTTGTGATTATTTTTTCGGTTTTATACTAACCCCTTCAACAGTTAGGGTGATTGGTTTTATACTGCCATCTTTATCGAAGTAGAGGTATTCAACGCAAACCTGACGACGACAGTCGCCGCCAGGTTCTCCATTCAAAGAATAAGAACCGTCGTGATAGAAGAAATACCATTGATCTTTGAACTCCACAACGGCCGGATGAATAGTAAACCCGTGCTTTGCAGGGCCTGTGATCAACCCTCCATAAGTCCATGGCCCGTTTATATCTGGAGCTGTTGAATAAGCAATCTGCTCGGGCTGTACACCGGGTGCATCCGCCGCATAAATATTGTAGTAAAGATTACCGCGTTTGAAGAGCCAGGGGCCTTCGGAGAAATTTCTGAAAGGTACTTTGGTAATTGGGCCATCTAGCTCCACCATGTTGCGATTTAGTTTTACCATATAACAGTCGCCATTTCCCCAAGCCATCCAGGGTGTTCCATCATCGTCAATGAATACAGTTGGGTCGATATCGGAATTCCACCGGTGGGAGTCGGTTGTCATGTCATCTGTAATAAGTGGTTGACCCGGACGTGCTTCTTTAAAGGGTCCAGTAGGGCTGTCGCTAACAGCTACTGTGATAAAATGTCCTTCTTTTCTGTCGAGCGTAACATAGAAATAATATTTACCATCCTTTTCAACGACTTGTGCAGCCCATGCAGCCCAACTGTGGGCATTAACAAAATCTTTTGCAGCCAATACAGGACCATGGGCAGTCCATTTTTTCATATCGGTGGTTGAATAGCAAAGCCATTCGGGCATATTGAACCATCCTCCCGGATTAGCCTTGTCGTGCCCTGCATAAACGTAAAGCCTGTCGCCAACAACCAGTGCAGCCGGGTCAGCAGTAAAGGTATCGGTGAACAGTGGATTCTGTCCTGGTACGCGTGGCATGGCTTCGCCTGAAATTTTAACTTCATCGATACCACCATCAAGAACAGCTAAGCTGTTGGGAAAACCGCCAGGATAGCCATGTCCAATAATCCATGTTCCGGCATCGCTGCGCATTGCCGGGCCACTGAAGGTAATAGAGGAAGGCTTGCCAAAGCTGTCTTGGGTAGAAGATTTTACCTGTATTTGCATGGTGGTTTGATCTTTTTTAATATCGTAAACGGCATGCGCGCGTACATCGTACCACTTACCTGCCTCTACTTTATCACCGGCAACAACGCGGCGTGCCACACCATCGGCACACATCAATTCCACAAAGTATTTTGTATGCATATTGTCAAAACCAATCGAGACATCGCCTGCCAAATGCCCCCTCCCGCCTTCCTTGCAAAGATACACCTGTTCGGTACCCAGGAGGTTGCACATCAAGCTTGCTTCAATTGTCCAGCTCTTGCGCATGTCGTAATATGCCAGGGGTTGATCATAGGTTACCACATATTCACTGCGCTTAATGGATAACGAGCGGGAGTTGGGCTTCCCATCTGCCAAAACTGACGGGACATTGTCTGAAAGGACATTTGGTGATGGCATGTTCCCACGTATTATCAGATAGTTGCCTTTGCCCGATTCATCGAAAACAAAAGGTTGATCCTCTGAAGGACCTTGGTGCCCATCTATTAAAGTCGAAGCGGAGTCACCATTGAGATGCTGAACCTGTTCAAAGCGCCAGTGAGCGAGCACTTTGCTTTGGGCATAAGTGTAGGTGTTATTGCTGAAAAAAAGTAAAATCGCGATCAACTGAAATAGCAATAGAATGCTGGAATTTCGGCACAATTTTTCTACTGTCATGTTCTTCATGTTTTTAAATCACTTTTTTAATTTCCACCAGTCGAAGTTGAACAACTCACCTTCGCCGCCTTTGAACACAAAGCAGATGTCGTGTATGCCATTGATTTTCTTTATATTGCTTTTTACGGTTGTCCAATTTAACCATCCACCTGTGTTTTTTACATCGATTGTGCCCAGCAATTCCCCATTGGGATTGTTTCGCCGGATTTCGATTTTACCACCTTGAGAGGCAGATGCCACACTTGCTTCGAAGGTTTT
>DHSP01000032.1:22455-53023 GCA_002408485.1 Proteiniphilum sp. UBA5283
GCTCCATGCGATGGTCTCGGCTTCCACCTCTTGATAAGGATCTAAATTGGCAACACTTTTGGTCACGCCCTCTTTGGTAGGGGTGATTAGCGGAATGCTGCCATCGGCATTATAACTGAATTGTTCTACACTAACCGAACGTTTAAAGCCTTGATTAATTGACAAAGCCTGATCGTGATAAAAGATGTACGAATTTCCCTTAAAATCGATGACTCCTGCGTGGTTGGTAAAGGCCAGGTGGTCGGCTCTTTTCATAATCTGACCTTTGTATGCCCAGGGCCCTTCGGGAGAATTGGCGGTAGAATAAGAGATGTATTCGGGAATACCTTCGGCGGCATAAATCATGTAATAGAGATTGTTGCGTTTATAGAACCACGGACCTTCGGTGTAGGTGGTTCCAGGTTTTCCGTCGCGGCCTGTTTTGGAGCCAAAGGATTCGGGAGTCATTTCAATGGAGACAATACCATCCCGGCCAATGCTACGGTCGTACGATATCATATCTTCGTTCAGCCTGACATACCACAGACCGGGATTTCCCCAATATAACCAGGCTTGTCCCTCGCCATCAATAGCCACGGTTGGGTCAATGTCCTGCCAAATATGATCACTGTCGATCAGGCGTTTTCCAATTGGATCGGTAAACGGACCGGTGGGAGAATCGGAAACAAGCACCGAAATACCCTCGCCATGAATGGGAACGTAGAGGTAAAACTTACCATTTCGCTCTATACATTGCGGTGCCCACGCCCCGTTTGTTTTGTTCATCCAGGCAAAGTTTTTCAACGAAGCCACGGCGCCGTGGTCGGTCCAGTTCACCATGTCTTTCGATGAATAGCAACGCCAGTCGTACATAGTAAAGAAGTTATTTGCTGTTGAGTCCGCGTCGTGAGAAGTATACAGGTATACAGTACCGTTGTATACCATCGGTGCCGGGTCCGCTGTAAAACAGGTCTGGACGACAGGATTTTGTGCTTTGATCGGGAGTGTAGCGACAACTACTGCACCTACAAGGAGAATTTTATAAAATGTGTTCAAAATTTTGTTCATTGTGCGTTTATTTTATTCATTTATCTATCACTATATTCTTAAAAAAACAGTCTATGACTACCTTTTTACTTGAAGAACTGCAAATTACATAATTAGTGTAAGTATTTCCTAAATATGTAAACTTAATCGAATAGACTTTGTCATTGATATGTACCTGTTCCTCTATTACTTTTAATTGAGGAATAAACAGGCTCCCCCCCAGAAAAATAATTGCGATAATAAATATATCTAATCGAGTCTGATATGGATTCGACAAACGAAATGTTCACAAATTCGTACTCATTTGCATTTGTAATATTCTCAGTCTTCCAATTATTCAATAAATTTTTGAAATTTGTCTCATACGATGTTATATTTTCTCCATATTCATATATACTAACCAGTTCTTCCAATGGATTCGATATCTTATTGCTTTGGGACTGACCATATATTTGGATATGGCAGGACAACAGCAAAATTATCAGCAATCTTCTTCTCATTTTTTTCTTTATTGGGATAGTAAAACTTATGGTAAGACTAACTCAATTCGTACGGCCTCAACTGCTCAATACCACGTAATTCGAAACTTTCTGCTCTTTCGTTAATAATTATTCACACTCTGTTGTCTCGTAACGGATAGAAAAAATATATTTCCGTTCAATTTGTAATGAGGTCAATCTCGGCATATCCGATGTTGTGATTGTTTTCGGTATTTTTTATCGCACGAAACAATACATAGCGGGCTTTTTCTTCTTTAAACATTTTGGTTTGCCATAACGGGTTATTTTTTATGTTTGCAAATTCGCCCTCACTGACTATTTTCCACTTTTTTTGGTCGGTGGAAACGTAGATCTGGTATTCCGTAATTATACCCGGGCCCCACATACCCATATCGGGGTGATATCTAAATCCATTCAAAATGAGTTCTTTGTTTAGGTCGATGATCAGGTCGGCAGGCAGTGTGCTCACCTTCTGGTGCCAGGCAGTGTATGGGTTGCCATCCAGTATTGCATATGCTTTGTCGTCTTCAATCCCCAGGATGGTCCAATCCTTGCGGGGTAAGTCGAATTCCTGGTGACTTACTTCGCTGCTTCTTCCCGATGAAGGTTCATAAGCAATGGCATTTACTACCAGTTTGTTGTCTGAGTGAATGGGCCCGGAATATTTGTTCGAGCCGGCGCTGGGTTTGCTGCCATCGATTGTGAAATACACCTCAGATTCAAAATCGGCGGGGGTTATTATTACATCACCCGACTTGTTGCGTATGATCGTTGGGGGTGTCAGTATTTGCGGCGCATTGTAAACGCCGATGTTCGATATCACCGGACAGGCTTTTGAACTGGTAACGTTGAAGCGAACCTTGCTTGCTTCCAAAGTAGGAAAACGAAGTATACGTTTATAGCCGATTGTGGTGCCTGTGGCAACTTCTTCCCAATCATTTCCGACAAGCGCTTCCACCGTGAATGATTTTACCCGTTGTCCCAGGCGTATCTGTTCTTGCACCATAAACCGGTTGAAAGCGGTTGGTCTTTCGAAATCGATGGTCAGGGAGGCTGTTGTAACGCTTTCATCGGTAGCCCAATAGGTATCCTTGTTGTTGTCGATCGCTTTTTTTGCTGCAAATTTTGCGGTGTTCCCCCTGACATTTGTCGCTTCTACCTTTGCATTGTCTGCCAGGTCTGTCGCAAATGCTTCCTGAACAGCCTGTGCCAGATCAAGTGCAGCCTTTTCATCATTTGGGTGAATTAACCCATTGGGCATCACGGGGAAATTCAGCAAAAATGTGCCATTCCGGCCAATAGAATGGTAATAGGTATCCATCAGGTGGGATACGGTTTTTACTTTGCCATCTTCACTGGGATGGTAAAACCATTCTGGCCTGATGGAAGTATTTACCTCGGCAGGCACCCATGCATTTCCTGTTTCGAGACCATAATGTAACATATCCCCACTCACAACTCCTGTACTGTCGAGCAGACTCCAGTTCGTTTCTCCCACATACCCCGCTTCGGTACCTACCCAACGCAGATCAGCCCTGTCGCCGCCATCGTTCCATATAACAATGCCGGGCTGCAGCTCATAGATCATTTGGTAGGTGGGCAGCCAGTCGTAATAGGTCGTACGGTCTATTTGCCGGTTTTCATTTGCTCCGCCATAGTATCCCGTACCTCCATTCGCACCATCGAACCATATTTCAAAAATAGGTCCATAGTTGGTCAGCAACTCTTTAATCTGATTTCGGAAATAGGTGATATATTCAGGTTTTCCATAATCGGGATGGTTTCTATCCCAGGGGGAAATGTATATACCCAGCTTCAGGCCGTATTCTTCACAGGCATCGGCCAGTTCACGTACCACATCGCCTTTCCCTTCTTTCCACGGGGTGTTCTTTACCGAATATTCGGTATATTCTGATGGCCACAAGCAAAAGCCACTGTGGTGCTTGGCAGTTAGGATGATCCCTTTCATGCCTGCTTCTTTGCATATACGGGCCCACTGCCGTGCATCGAGCTCTGTTGGATTAAACAGGTGAATGTCTTCGTTGCCATACCCCCACGATTGGTCGGTATAGGTGTTCAATGAAAAGTGTATAAAAGAGTAGTATTCCATTTCCTGCCAGCGAACCTGATTTTCGGAAGGTATCGGGTACACGGGTGCCGGCTCTGTTGTGCGGTTACAACCTGGGAGGCAGGCAATATACAGCGATAGGGTACATAAATAGATTAGCTTCATTGTAATTTAGTTTCTCGATTGGCTTTGTTTTAGCAAACGGATAAAGTATACAGCCCCTGCAGTATTGCCGGGCAGAGACTGAAACTTAACCCTTATCTTATCCTTTCCTTCCACCATCCTGCGGGGGATGCCATATTCCACATCAAAGAATCTTGATTGGTTCCAGCGGCCGGTATTGTCTTCGGTCAACAACTTTTCATCGTCGATGTATATATCAAGCCTTCGGCCTCCCCACTCAGCACCCCAATAGCGAACAAGGAGACAAAGGTCGGTTTCGGAATTTGTCTTCATCTCGTAGCTGAAATAGCCATTTCCGGTTGCATCACGATAGAACTCGTTGTTGCTGTTTCCCGAGGTAGAATGTTCTTTTTCGATGGCATGGTCCGTTTCCGGCTGTTGTTCACCGGTTGCCACAAAATCGATGGTTCGTTTTTCGATGGCAATCTTTTTGTTTTCCATTGCCGTCAGGGAGTCCTTGTACGAGCTGTATCCATTATTTGTTAGTGCCAGCCAGTAGATCATGTACCGGGAATCGTGTATTTTTGCGAAGGGCTCCAGGGTTACGTCCATCGGATTTTCCATTTTGACACTTAGCTTGAAATGCAAGGGCTTATCCTTTACCGGTATCAGCTTGTTGGCAATATTTTGAATGTCGTCTTCAACCAGGATGGGAGCCTGGTCGACAGGCAACATCTTGCCGCCCGGGTATTGTGCCCATCGTCCATCGTCGGCTAGCAATCCTCTCAAATCGTCTGCGCCGGTCCTGGCGCCCAGCAAGATGGGACCGCGCATAAAAGCGATGTATTTGTCTACATGGGGCAGTTGTACAATGCTGTTGTGCATCGGCAGCTTCACTTTCACCACATCTCCTTTTTTCCACTTCCTGTCGATACAGATGTAGGAGGAAGGGAGAGAATCGTACTTTACTTCTTTTCCGTTTACGCTGATTGTCAATGCCCCCTCCTTCACCCATTCGGGATACCGGATCATGAGTGGAAAGTGTGATGATCCTTTTGTTATGGTAAGCGTTGTGCCTTCTTCGCATGGAAAGCCTGTCTCTTGCCTGATGCTGATTTTTTTCTCCTTCCAGTTGAGTTCGGAAGCGATAAAGAGGTTCAGGAAGAGTGAATCGCCGGAGTGGGTATAGATAAACTGATTGTATTTACTGTGGTTTTCCATGCCTGTGCCCACGCAGCACCACATGGCATTGTTGGGAGTGGAATAAACCCGGTAATGACGGGGACGGGCTGTGGTGAAATAAACGTACCCCCCATGCTCCGGGTGTTGAGTAGAAAGAATGTGATTAAACAGCGTACGTTCATAGTAATCGGCGTAATGTGCCGAGGGACGGATGCGAAACAAATCTTCGGTTAGCTTCAGCATATTGTAGGAGTTGCAGGTCTCCGGTCCGTCCACATCGTTGATATAATCACCACAGGATGCGATGCCTGGAAAGTGTTCCCTGCGGCTATTTCCTCCGAAAGCCAAAGAGCGGTTTCTCACAATGGTCTCCCATGAGAAGCGTCCCGCATTTTCATATGTTTTGTCGCCACTCAGTTCGGCGATTCTGGTAAAGCCGATAAACTTGGGTATCTGCGTGTTTGCGTGCTTGTTGTCAAGATTGTCAATCCCCTGCGACAACGGTTCAAGAAACTGCTTGTGCGAAAATCTCCTGGCTGCCACCAGGTATTTCTCGTTGCCGGTTATCTGGTAAGCATCGGCAAAGATCTCGTTCATGCCGCCGTGTTCCATGTTGAGCATCGATTGCATCTGTTCATCGGTAAGGGCAGAAGTGATGCGAATACCCCAATCGCAAAATTGCAGAAACAGCGACCTGGCCTCTTTGTTGTTTGCATAAAGCCAGGCATCCCGCAGGCCGGCATACATCTTGTGCAGGTTGTAGAAAGGCGCCCATGCAGACATATAGGTTCCAAAATCCCCCTTTTTGAAAGCTGACCATAATGCCGCACTGTTGGGAAACCCACCGACGTAGCCGGTACCCCATTCCGCATTGTTTACTTCATTTGCTTCCAGGCACATCCTTAGTTCCGAAATCATCTGTTCCATTCGTTTTTTACACTCGCTATTGCCTGTGGATGCATAATTTATTGCCATGGCAGAGAGGTAGTGCCCTGCCACATGCCCATCCAGACCGTCCCAGTTGGGATAGCTTTTTGCCTTCTCCGGCAGACCGGCTACTTTGCGGTAGGGTGCCAGCAAGCGATCCACGTCGTACTGTAAAAGTACCTGGATGTTGAGGTCACGTGCATCTTTGAATGGCCCTTCGAGCAGCGTTACATCCGATATTGGAAATTCGTTGTTGTATAGTTTCTCCTGTGCCTGTATGGATCCAAAACAAATAAAAAGAGAAACAAACAATCCTAAGTTTATTCTTCTCATTCTCTTCAATTTAATGAATGTTTATTTTCCGCTTTTCAACCATCTGTGAATAAAACGATTGTATGATTACTCAAGATATGATGAACCGGGGTAATTCTTATTGTTTGATGACAAAACCGCCTTTGGGCTGTAGAGTGACGGTTACCTTGCCGTTTTTATTGACTTTGTTGCTGGTGACAAGTGCCTCCCGGTTGCTGTTGTCGGAATAGATACTCACTTCTTGCCCTGCCACCATGGGTAGGTTTAATTCCAGCTCCAGCGGCTGTTCCAGGGCATTCACCCCGGCAATATACCACTGCTCTCCGTGGCGGCGGGCAATGACCGAGAACTTACCGGGATAGCCGTCAATATACACTGTTTCATCCCAGGTGGTGGGGATCTCTTTCATAAAGCTAATCAGAGACGCAGGGGCATCAGCCAGGTTGTTGGGTGTCAGTGCAAACATCTGCACCGGATTTTGAAAGAGAATGCCGGTTGCAATCTGAAACACATCGGTAGTAAGTCGTTGTTGTCCCCTGTTGTTTCCCCTGTTGAGGAATTTATTCATAAAGACCCCTCCGAACTCCATGCTGCCTACGCTGTTGCGGATAAAGGGGTGCAAGGTGGCGTAAAAAGCTTCTTTCTCCCGCACATCCTGCGAGAAGATCAGCATCTCGGAAGCGAGTACCGCCTCACTACCCACAAAGTTGGGGTACATCCGTTCCCATCCTCGTGGAAGGGTGCAGCCGTGGAATATAATCATCAGTCCGTGGTCATTGGCATCGGAGAGAATATCTTCGTAAAAACGCATTGTTTCCTGCTTATCTCCACCGAAGAAATCGACTTTCAGCCCCTTCACCCCCACTTTTTTCAGCCATTTCATCTCCTTCTTTCTGGCGATGGAGGTACTCATTCTGTTTCTGGGCCCTTGTGGAGCATCATTGAATCCTCCGTTGGAGTTGTACCAGAGGAAGACATCAACACCCTTTGAGCGGGCATAGCCGATCAGCTCCTCCATCTTCTCGTAGCCGATGTTGGAATCCCACAAAGCATCGATCAGAATATATTCGTATCCCATTTCCGCTGCCAGGTCGATGTATTTCACCTGATCGTCCCAGTTCATGCTCTGATCCTGCCAGACGATCCAGCTCCAGGTACCTCTGCCGTATTGATACTCCTGCGACGCATTGTAGAGTGGCTCCACCAGATCGAACGGGATGGTGGTCTCCACGATGGGCTTCAGGCTGTTGCCCACCGTGATTGTGCGCCAGGGGGTCGCACCGGGGAGCGGGATTTGTGCACCGCTACTGCCAAATCCGTTGTTTTGTCTCATATCCGGATATTCAACCGTGTATAAACCCTCCTTTGTGCCATCGCTCAGATGGGAGGCGCAGTACTGACTGGTTACGCCGGTCTCGGAGATCAGTGCCCAGCCGTCGTTCCCGATGCGAAAGAGTCCGGGGAAGACATATCCCAGGTTACCGTAGGTTGGTTTTCCCACCGGTTCGTCGTTGGTATAGCCGCTTTCGTAGCTGGGCGAGGTTCTGGCAAAGGCACCCATGGCCCCCATCATCGGAGAGAGAAAGGTTGTGGTAAATTCCGGAAACTTGAATCCGGTTGCTTCCTTTTCTACCACGCAAGCCCTCCTTTCACCCCACTGAGGGAGTTCGTAACGGAAAGCCACATCGTTGTTGCTCACCTGAAACACGATGTTCAGGCCTCTCTGCCTGCCATCTTCGAAGGAACAAACCATCTTGTTGGCTTGGTAACGGACAGCCGACCGTTTTATTTTTTCCTGGGTATAGCTTTTATCCACTGCCGAGCTCTCATAACCTTTGAACGCGAGGTCTTTGCTGAAGTCCCCCTCGTTGGTAATGACTCCCAGCGGTGATTTTTCCAGGATGGTTTTGCCTGCATACACCACGGAATAGCCGGGTTGCCCCTCTTCGAGGTAGAGTTGAAGTGTTAGCTCTCCGTCTGGGCTGCTCAGCGTGGCTATCTGGGCATAAAGCATACTGGCAGGAAATGCAATCAGGATGATGAGGGATAGAAAAAAATGTTTCATTGTTTTGTTTTCTTAAGTGCAATTGTTGATGTGTGTTGTTTCGTTTTCTCTTCTGGGGCAGCACATTTACTCAGCGAACTTCCAGTAATCGAAATAGATCAGATGACTTTTTGGGTTCCCCCTGACGATGAAGTAAAGATCATGTACGCCTGTCACCTTCGGTATATCAGTGGAGATCACTGCCCAGCGGTCACTGCCACCTGTGCGGGGGATGCGTAGCGAAGCGATCTTTTCACCCTCCCGGCTTCCCAGTCTTACTTCCAGGGTAATGGGATCGTTGTGGGTGGTGCCCACACGGGCGGAAAATTTTGTGGCACCCTTCTCCCGGAAATCCACATCACGTACCCTGATATAGCTGCCATCCTTGTTGCCCGTCACAAAAACTCCCACCTGGTCGTTCTGCGAAGATTTAAATCCTTCGGAGAAGGCGATGGTCTCGGCCTGGTTCAACACGTAGGGATTCAATGTTGCCAATCCTTTTTTGATCCCGTCGGTCATGTCCAGTTGGGGGATGGTTCCGTCGGAATTAAACCGGAGTTCCTCCACCGCTACTGAGCGGGTGAAGCCACCGCCGCCCGGCAAGGCGCCGTTATGATAGAAGAAGTAGGTCTTACCGCGAAAGTCGATCACCGCGGGGTGATTCGTGAAAGCTCTTCCCTGTGCCGGCATCACCACGCCTCCGTATTTCCATGGCCCTTCCGGGCTGTGGCTGGTGGAGTAGCCGATATGTTCCGGTAGAGGGCCTCCCGGCCAGAAGAGATAGTAGAGCTTGTTTCTCTTATAGAGCCAGGGTCCCTCTTCGTAGAGGGTGTTACGCTGTGGGTCTCCCTCTCGTTTACCAAACGACTCTTCAGTGAGGGGTACTTTCACGATATTCCCCTCAAATGAGATCATGTCTTCATTTAGCTTCACGTAATAGAGATTGGGATTTCCCCAATAGAGATAAGCCTGCCCGTTGTCATCAACGAAGACGGTGGGGTCGATGTCTCCCCAGTCTGTCTGTGCCAGCGGTTTACCCAATGGATCGTGAAACGGTCCCAGGGGACTGTCGCCCACCGCCACGCCGATGGCGCCCCGGTTATTCTCCCTTGAGATTACCGGAACGTACATATAAAATTTGCCACCCCTCTCTATGCACTGTGCTGCCCACGCATCGCCTTTGGCCCACTCGAAGTCGGTATAGGAGAGCACTACCCCGTGATCGGTCCAGTTTACCATGTCGTTGGTGGAGTAGAGCCGCCAGTTGTCCATTGTGAACCAGGTAGATCCGTCGGCGTCATGAGTGGTGTAGAGGTAGAGCCGGTCGTTCCATACCATGGGGGCAGGGTCGGCGGTATACATTGTCTGCACGATGGGGTTTTGTGCAAAGGCTGCACCTCCCATTGTCAATCTCATCCATATCATCAGCGTGATGATAATGGCACCCTTTGCGGGAATCAATCGGATATTCATTTGCATTTTATATTGGTTTGTGGGTATATGTTTATTCTTGTTGTCATCATAATCGGGCTGTTGCTCCCATTTCAATACAGGGTGAATTATTGAAATAGCAACTGTGCAAACTGGTAGAGCGATCTGCGCCAGGTGAGCCACTCGTGGGCCGTACCCGGTGATTCGTAAAAGGTATGATCAATTCCCTGTCTTTTCAGCATATTGCGAAAAGCGCCGATCGATTGCGGAAACACCTCCGGCTCGGTGGTGCCCACGCCCAGCCACAGTGCCCTGATCTGCCCGTTAATACGGTCGCCCTCTTTGAAAACGCCACCCAGGAAGGTTTCCGCATCAATCTCTGCCGCACTGGGATAGTTGGCGGTGCCGCTAAAGCCTCCGTACCAGGCAAAGGTGTCGAGATTATTCATGATAATGCGCATGGTCTGGTTGGCCCCCATTGACAGGCCGGCGATAGCACGGCTTTCGCGATGGTTCAGAGTTCGGAACCGGCGGTCGATCATCGGGACGATCTCATTGATCATCACCTCTTCAAATACCATTGCCGGCCGTGTGGGATCCGAAACAGCCTGTTCCTCTTCCGGCCTGAAAGCATAGCCGTTGTCCATCACAATAATCATTGGTCTGGCTTTTCTCTCGGCAATCAGGTTGTCGAGGATAAGGCCGGCCTTACCCTGACCAGTCCATCCGGTTTCGTCCTCAAAACTGCCGTGTTGCAGGTAAAGTACGGGATAGCGTTTATCCGCCTCTGCCTCGTAACAGGGTGGGGTATAGACAAAGCAACGCCTCCATTTGCGTGTTATATCGGAGTAGTAGTTCATTTCGCTGACCAGCCCGTGCGGCACATTCTTCAATGTATAGAAATCCTGATCATGGGCAGGTATTTCAATCCCGCTACCCCAGCGTCCTGCACCGTAGAAGTAGCGTGTTCCCGGATCGGGCACCGACGCTCCGTCGATATTGAGCTGGTAGTAATGAAACCCTTCTTCCTGTGGAGCCGATTCACCGCTCCAGACTCCCGTTTCATCTCTGGTAAGATCATATTTCACTCCTCCGATATCGAGTTGTACGTACTTTGCATCGGGGGCTGCAACTTGTACCCGTACTTTCCCTCCCGAGTTGACCTGCGGGTATTCTTTTCCCGGTTGATTGACGGTGGAGGGACGGAAATCTTCCTTTTCCGGGCCTTCAGCCCGGGCAATGCTGTATGCCATGCCGGCAATCAGACAAACGATATATGCGATTGTTCTGCTCATATAATTGTTAAATTATGCCCGCCGCAGGTGGACACCCTTCTTCCTTTGTCACCGGCAGAAACTACCCAATACCGGTGAGGTGCGGGAATCGTTCATTTTATTTTGTTCGTTCATATTGAAAGTAATCCAGGTCGACATAACCTCCCGGTTCTTTTGTTGCGTAGTTGAAAATGGCATAGCGGGTACCCATAAAAAGTCTGCGGTAGTCGAATTTCATTTTAAAGGGCTTCCCGATTTCCTTCCAGTTCTCGTTGTCGAGGCTGTAATAGAGAGTGGCAATGTCCCTGTGCAGATTAAAATCTCCGTCAATGCGCAGGTAGATAGTCGGCTGACAGAACGCAACCTCTTCGTACAGTTCTTTATCAACTCCTGTGACAGCTTTGTTTTTGTCGTCCAGTTGCACCGATTGGGTAGACATGGAGAGCATATAACAACCCTCATCCCGGGTTATCTCCAGCACTGCAGCATCGCCGTTGAAGGCGCTAAATCCGGCTACATCCCCTTCTCTCATGCCGGTCAGATCGATCGATATCCGGCCGCTGCACAGTGGCCCCTCCATGCGTTGCGTAAGGGTGTTTGGGGCCAGAAAGAGATTTTCTACCACCCGGGCGGTTTTGAGTCTGAGGAAGCCCGGGCGTTCTTTTAGTGACCAGGCGCTGTCGACAGGATTATGATTCCATTGCCAGTTGATCTTCAGTCCGGATGTGGAAAAATCATCGCTTTCCACCAGATATTTCCCGGTATAGACAGGTTTAATCGGTGTTTCCCAATGGAGAGGCACCTTCCCGTTTTCGTCTCCCAGCATTGGCCATCCCTCTTTCCACCGCACAGGCATGAGTAGTGGTACGCGCCCCACGGCATTTCGGTCCTGAAAGATCAGCCCATACCAGTTTCCCTTGTCGTCATCAATGATTGCCCCTTGTCCGCAATAGGGAAAACCGGCAAAATCATCTTCCAGAATAACTTTCTTTTCATAAGGTCCTAATATATGATCAGCCCTGTAGCATACCTGCCGGCGGGGCTTGTTTCGCGGCCACGAAATCATCAGCAGATAATATTTTCCGTCGTGTTTGATAATCTGGCTACCTTCCAGTAATCCGGTTTCCTCTTTATCCCGTTCGAAGATTCTTATTTCCCGACCTCCCGGCATCACATCCGTGAGGTCAGGCTTTAACTCCCGGAGTGATCCCGTGCCATAAAATACATAAACTTTGCCGTCATCATCAAAGAAAAGGGAGCCGTCGTGAAAATGCGTAGTGCGTGTAATCAACTTCCAGTTTCCAGTGACAGGATCTTTGGATTCAAAAATATAGGATTTGAACGGTTGATCGTTGGGTGAAAAAAGAACATAGTATTTCCCATTGTGGAAGCGAATAGAAGATGCCCACTGACCTCTTCCGTAGACTGTTCCCTCTAACAGGTCGTATTTGGGAGTGTCGGTTAATTTGTCAAAGACATAACTCGCGATTTCCCAGTTGACCAGGTCGCGGGATTTCATGACCGGGGCACCGGGCATGAGATGCATCGTGGTGCTGATCAGATAAAAATCTTTTCCTGAGCGTGTGATGGACATGTCGGGCAGGTCTGCCCATATCACAGGATTTGTATAGGAGGTGGTATCAAGACGGCGGTTGCTTTTGCAACCGGTCATCAGAGTCAACAGGCATAATGCTGCGATCGCGAGACAGGACCTGTTTTGAGGAAAGGTGTACATGTGGTTGGATTGTTGTAACATTATGAGTAAGCAGAGAGACAATTATTCAGGCTGCGCATCATTCTTGGTGGTGGCATGCAGTCCGATCAGGGTGCCGGTAAATCCTCCCGCTACATTGGTTGAAAGGATATCACCCGACAACGTTCCTCCCAAATTTTCGAACCTGATTCCCCCGGTTGCGTAATTGAACCGATAATCGTTGCCGTTTGCAGTGACCTGCAGGGAAACAGGGTTGTTAGTATCAATGGGCACACTTGCCACAATTTTTGAGGATCCTCTCTCCGTACGTTGCAATACCAGATAGTCCTGTTTCCCTTTTTTTGTAATGCCAAAGAGATAATAGAACCGCTCGCTCTGATAGCAAACCATGCCTGCCAGATCCTTTTCTGATTGGGGCTTATATTGCATCGTAGCCGTGGCCGTAAAGTTGTTGTGCTGTTGACGGTAGAAGAGGGTTGAGGTGGGAGCCACTTCTTTGAGATTGACAGCAAACGGAGTGAAGGTGATTCCTCTTTTACCGGATGTGACAAAATCCTCCCGGGGGCCTCTCACGCCTATCCAACGGTAATCGAGCGTGGGTGAGCGGAAGTTTTCGCGAAATATAAAATTCCCGTTTGGGAAAAACCCCTCCTTCCCGGTCATGTTTGCAACTCCTTGTGGCATTTTCTGCTTGGGCTCAAGGGGAATCAAACCGTTCTCAAAAACCGGATACTTACCACTCCAGTCAACTGGAAGGATGAATGTTTCGCGACCAATATTTACCCTGTTTTCTGCATTTGGACGAATTGCCAGAAAGACACCATAGTATTTGCCGTCGGGTCCTTCCACCAGATCGGCATGTCCTGCCCAATCCACCTTGTTTTCTCTGTCCGGGTCCAAATAACGCTGGGATAAGATTGGGTTGCTGGCTGCCGGCCTATAAGGTCCTTTGGGGTGGTCGCTGGTAAAGATCACCTCACTGTGCCAGTCGCCAGTACCCCCTTCGGCACACATAAGGTAGTAGGTGCCATTTTTTTTATAAATATGAGGAGCCTCAATCCAGATAGGCTTCTGTGTGATATCTACTCCTCCGTCCACAATAATCTGATTGGTGCCGGGAATGACCTGATCTTTCTCCAGGTCATATTCCCATATTTTGATTACCCGGTGCCCCTCATAGCGCTCTTTCCCTCTATCGGGCGCATCGTTGTGGATTACATAGGCTTTTCCGTTGTCGTCAAAAAAGAGAGAAGGATCGATACCGCCAAAATTCAGTTTCTGTACTTCACTCCATCCCTTGAAGGGATCTTTGGTTTTTACTACCATATTCCCAATGTCGCCGGCAAATTGAGTCGTGATCATATAAAAGGTATCGTTGTAGGGGTTGTATTTGATTGCCGGTGCGTAGATCCCTGCACTGATGCCGGAATCATGTACTTTCAATTGTGACTTCCTGTCGAGCACATGGCCTATCTGCTTCCAGTTTACCAGGTCGTTGGAGTGAAAGATGGGTACTCCGGGGAACATGGCAAAGGAAGAAGTTACAAGAAAGTAATCATTTCCTTTCCGGGTAATGGAAGGATCGGGATAGCACCCTTGCAGGATCGGGTTGTAAAATTCGTCAGATTGTAATGGATACTCCCTGTAGACGGGATCCTCACCCTGGTAGACAAATTCACTGAAATCCGGATGGTTTATGGTTCCTTTCTTTTGGGCGTTAATCCCGGTTAAGGTAAACAACAAAGACAATGTTGTCAGTAGCAGCGGTAGATTCATTTTTCGTTTCATTACGGTGAAGTATTATTAAGTGAAGCAATTCATTTTGATTATCGTTCAAGGGAACTGTTCTGTTTATAATCGGCTTAACATAGAATCTGCCTTCGTGGCAAAATTTCAGGTCAGCATTGTTGTATTGTCTGTATGGCAAATGTAATCACTCTAAATATAAACTGCGTCCCGTTTTTGGATAGTTAATTCACTTTTATAGATAAAACAGAATAGAAAGGAGTTATTATTTAACTTCAACAGCTTCGCTTGACGAATATATAAGATGGCCGAAACTACTTATTCCTTCAAGGACTATCCCATATTGCGATGGAAAATCGGCCGAATAAAAGCTTAGATGGGCAATCCCTGTGTTGTCTGTCCAGACAGATGGATTCCAATAAATCGTTGAGCGCAGGTCAGGATTCCCCTTTATTTGTCGTCCTTCCGTTTCGTAGGCGGGCGAATAAAATTCCACATGCTGCTGGTACCCTATTGGAGTAAATACTTGCATGTTCTTGTTCATGCTGTTTTTTTCTACAAATCCTTTTTTCGTGTTGATGACAATGGCACCGTTTGCCGCCCGGCTTCCGAAAATAGGCATCACCGAGGTGGCTGGTGATACAAATGCATCGCTTATGTCATTTACATTCAGTGTATTGTAATCAAAATTCTCCGTGGGTACATTGTCCAAAATAAGCATAGGCGTAGCCCGGCGATAATAAACCTCATTTCCTGAAATCGTGATGCCCGGGAGGCGACGCAGCAGGTCGAAAACAGTCAGAAAATTCGCCTTTTCAATTTCTTCGGTTGCAACTACATGGGATGATGAAATTGAATAATAGGGTGATTCCGTTTTTCGGCGATGTATTCGCTTTGCCTTCACTTCAACCTCTGCAAGATTGATCAGCCACATTCCATTTTCTATGGCTTGTTTTTCAGTTGCCTTGTCAAGATAGGAATTGTTGTAATTGTGCTTTTCGGGAGCAGGCAATGGAGGCAATGTAACCCGTGGAAAAGATTCAACCGGATCCAGCTCAATAAAAGCAAGACTTGAACCTTTTTTTCTCAAAGCTTGTATAAGATACCGTGTGCTATCCGGATAATCAACATTGGAAAATACAAACCTCCCATCCTCTTCCGTTTTGACAAACGAGGTGCCTAAAATCGAATCTTTATGGGCAATCAAAGAAATGTTTCCTTCTCTCAACGCTGAAAATACCCCGGTTACCTTTCCTGAAAACTGACGGTTTGACTCCACTAAATATTTTGGTTCTGTCAGCAGGTTACCTTTCAGTATTTCCGGCACGTTGTACCTTCTCCACCCCTGTGTCATCATCAGGACATCCAGCGCTGCTATCGTTTTTGGGCCGTCGTTCTGAAAATAGCTCATAGGCGATTCAATGTAGCCTTTCAACTCGGAAGTAAGCAAAAGAGTAGAAATAATGCCCGAAGAAGTATCAGGTGACACATCCCGCATGTCCACCACAGATAAGGAAAAATTGCCGGCCAACGGTACCTCGTATTCATCGGTAACTTTTATGTCAAGGCCTATTTTGTCTCTTGTTTCGTAAGTTTGTTTGTCGTGGGTGACACAAACATTGGCGAAAGAACTGCTTTGTAGCGAGAAAACAAGACGTTCGCTCAGGATGTTCCTCTCTTTGTCCACTAATAAAAAATGGATGATGCCTGCTGGGAAGAAATCTTTTTCAAAGAGGTATCCTCGTGCTTCGGCCCAAGGTTGTGAATAGAGTACCGCTCCCCGGATGTGGGCTACCAAATGTACCCCCGGCGGCAATGCATAGTCGGGTGACATTGATAAAGTCAAGCGTAAGCTGCCGCCGCTCCAGTGGGCTTTTAATGCAACAGTGTTGGGCTCGGGCAGTGGCAAGCTGAACCGTTGTGATCTATTATTTTCGTTTGTACACACCACATAATAGGTCCGCCCTGGCAGGTAATGCATCCTGAACTGTCCCATTCCCAAATGTCGGCTTTCAAAACGAGCCCATTCCTTGCCGGTATCGTCGTACACGATGCCCTTCACGTTCTCGTGTAATCCGTTTTTTTTCAATGCTTTGAAGGCAATCTGGATGTCTGACTGCAACGGCGCATGCCCTCCCTCCGGGAAAAAAGAGACGTCGAACGTATCGTCTGGCTGGGGAACGGTAAAAAAACGACTGTGTCTTTTTCCTTTGTATGTGCTTTGGAGCAGGAATACCGGTTGATTTTTCGATTTTATCATGTTGAAAGAATAATGGGCCGTTTTTTCTTCAAACGATAGTTTAATTTCTTCCCCCTTCGGGTTACCTTCCGGAAATAAGCTGCAGTTATCGGGAACAATAAGGCCTTCACCGTTTGCTCCGGTGAAATAAATATCTGCAAATATTTTGTTCTCTCCGAACGTAAAGTCGACCTTGGGGGAAATACCGGCCGACGCCGGGTCGATAACATAAACAGACGTTCGAAAGAAATAATCCTCGCCCTGATTTTGCATAAACCTGGTATATGCACGAAGCGTATAGTTGCCTTCGGGCAACGTCTCGTCCAGTTTGATATATCCATAAAAGCACCCCATACTGTCGGAAGACAGCATGACTCTGTCCACAACCTCTGATAAGAGATTGATCATCTCCACATAGACATACCTGCTGGCATTGGCTTGTTTGAGCAGAAGCGCATCCACCAGATGGACACGCATCCAGATTGTATCTCCCGAAATATAGGAGGGTTTATCGGTCTGAACATGAACTTTTTCCTGAGGATAAAGAGAAATCTGTTCAAGAAAAAGCTTTTGTATTGTGTCGGTGCCCATATCCTGAGCCTGGATATCCGCATTTAAAAGAAAAAAGGCACATAAGACAAAAGTTATCGCTTTCATGGTTCATAATCTGATTTATTTGTTGGCGGATGAAACTGATCATAGTTGTTCCTGTTATTCAGTCATAAATGTCGATCTAAAATAACCGAATATAAAAAAGATGGCAGGACAAAACCTGTCCCACCATCTTCCAATAAATCCCTATTTTTTTCGATGTTCATCCAGCCAATCGTCGAGCTCTTCCTGTTCTGCAGAAGTTTTGCGTTCTTTATACATTACACCTTTCGCCCGCCACCGGGTACCGTTATTGTTGTATTCGTACCAAAAGTCGTACAATTCGATGTCGGGATAGTAGGTGCCGCCTCCATCATAAATTACAAACTTATCCCAGGTTGAATAACTCAATGAGTTATCGCTATTTATTGTAATCTTAAAGGTATGTGTGGGCCGGTAGTCTTTGGTTTCGTTGTTGAAGTGATACATGCGAACGGTGCTTCCGTTGTCGGTTGCCACTAAATTCCTGGCCATTTTATACATCACGGAGTCGTTCGTGTTGACGGTATTCTTCAGCATTCCATCCACATAATAGAGTCCGGAATATTTGTTCATCAAATGTAACCTCACCAACACAGTGGTATCGTTATCGCTAAGTTCATAATCCGATATCGAGTTCAGTCGCAATGGTATCATATAGAGGGAGTCGCACTGCAATGTCGCCGGATTGATATGAATCGGATATGTGTTATACACCTGACCGGCCTTTATTGTTAACTGCTCTAACGGATAGCTGTAAACAGCCTCATTCAGCTTCTGGTACTGCACTGCTTCTCCGGAGACGTTCCGCTGATTGTACAAGGCAATTTCGTCCGGGTTCTCACTAAGAGTGACCGTTACATCCTTTCTTAAAGGAAGTGATCCGCTCACGGCTACCGAAATGGCAATTGTATCGGTTGTATTGCCAAGATCAATATCCCGTTCAATTAGCTGATCCCGGGCCCCGACGATATACACTTTGCGCGGAAACAGCTCCTTTTTCATCGGAGATTCCTCTTTTTCGCACCCCACAAATAATAGTGCAAGCGTGATTGTCAATAATACTATTTTGTTCATATTACTTTGTCGTTTATTTAAATAATCATTTTTAGTTCCAACCCGGGTTTTGAACCAACTTGCCGTTTTTATCGAGTACATTCTGACTAATAGGAAAGAAGTACATCTTGTTATGCCAAACGCGCTTCATTGCAGTCTCTGTATTCCAGATCTTCATTGTATAAAAACTTGCACGCTCGGCTCTCTTGGCCGTTACATCTAATCCTGTAACGGGTTTCCGCATGACTTCGGGTGCATCCATCCAGCGACGGAGATCATAGTAACGATGATCTTCAAAAAAGAATTCAATCTGTCTCTCGTGTTTTATCAAGCTTTTCATTGTTGCATAATCGCTGGCTTCGGCAACTGTAATCCCGGGTAAACCACTACGATAGCGAATTTCGTTAAAATACTTCACCATCTGGGCCACATCCCTGGTCACAGTTATGCCGGTTACCTCATCGGTGTAGGAATCGCTCATTTCGTTCATGGCTTCCACATAGCCCAGCAAAACTTCTGCATAACGGAAAATGGGATAAGTTTTCTGTTTTGATTTGCCCCAATAATCTCGATTGTCCTCCTGATTTGCCCATTTACGAACAGTGTACCCCGTACGGTTATAGTTAAAATCACTACCCCGGGCATTGCCGTCTTTGTAGTAGGTTACGTTCATATTTGTGACGTCGCTCCCTGATCCCGTATAGGCAGTGCCAGGCCAAAAACAGTGATTAAATCCGATGGAAGCATAGTACCGGGGCTCACGGTTATCATCCATTCTTGCCCGCTCAGCCGTTAGGACATAGTTCTCAGAAAATGTCAGACCAGTACCTACTGCCTCCCATGATTTTTCCTCATCGGTAGCGTCGCTGAACAGCCTTCCGTCTGCCATCCGAAATTGGTCAACCACATCTTTGGGTACGCTTAATGTGCTGTTACCTCCTTGTTTTGAAGGAAAAGAAAAACGATTGTTAATGTTTGCCTCATCACAGAAGTAGATCAATTCCGGATTACTTTCGGGAGTGACGCTTCCATCAAATATGGATTTATACGATCTATAGGGATCGATATCCGCTGCCCCTGCCGGAAAGTTTCTGGTTTTCAGGTTGGGATCATTGGTGTTCGGAAGCTCGAGTGTTCCGGTTCCTCTCGAGTTAACAATTTTAGGCGTCGTATAAAGCTGATATTTCTCCAAGTCAATAATCCGTTTAAATGCAGCGGCAGCTTTGCCCCATCTTTTAGGATCGGCCGTTTGTGAAATGAACGGAGTACCATCTTTTCGTGTCCAGTTGGCATAAAAGGTGTTGCCGTTGTATAACGGGCTGGCTGAATAGAGGCGCATTCGAGCAATAGCAGCCATGGCAGCCCCTTTGGTGGGCATATACTGATAAGCTATTCCCCTGTCTCGCGGAAGCAATTGGGCTGCCTGTTCCATATTGGCACAAATATATTCAACGCAGTCGTCATACGATGAACGCTCGTAAGAAGTCGACTCTACACTGGCATCCGTATCAAACGGCTCGTCCGGCAAAATGGGCACCGGTCCGTATAAACGTACCAGAGAGTAATAAAAGTAAGCACGCAAGAAATGAGCCAATCCTTTATAATCTCTCAGTTCGGCGTCTGTTAATTCGGGATTTCCATCAATCCGGGCCAGGATAATATTCGCTTTCCGGATGCCCTTGTAATAATCCGGCCATGGATTGACATTTTTTGTATCCCGGGGGGTGACCTGATCAACCACCAAACAACTTCCCGCATGATCCCAATTTACCCAGGGCTGAATGGCTTCATCCGATCCCATACCACTGGGAAAGTCAGCTCTGTAATCCCAATCTCCTACAAAATTTGATTCGTTTTTTAATAATGCTGCTGTGCCGATTATATATTCAAACGTTTTTGTTTTCGATACGAAAATAGTGTCTATCGTTGTTTTGTCATACACATATTCATCAATATCAATGTACTGTTCGCACGAGCTATACACTACTGCACTTATCAGCAGCAATAAAACGCGACTGTATGTCATTTTTTTTATCTTCATTGCAATGTATGTTAAAATTTAAGATTCATTTGTAAGGTAAAGACCCTCTGTAACGGGTATCTTGCTCCGTTACCGGTGGCCTGGACAGGATCGAAGATCTTGTCTTCCAGTTTGTCCCAGACATGCAGGTTTTCACCAATCAAACTAAAAGTAGCTTCCGTAATACCAACTTTCTTCATGAAGTCTGCTTTCGTCTGGTAGGATAGCTGCACATTTTTCAACCTTACATAACTTCCGTCATTCAACCAAAAAGTTGAGTTTCGGTTATTGTTGGCATTGCCACCGTATGTAAGCCTTGGGAATCGGGCATTGGGGTTCTCGGTAGATGGGTCGCCGGATATTTCGGCAGATGTCCACCTATTTGACTGTTCACCCACAGCCAACAGTACGTTTCCGGTCTCTCTTCCGGTGAAAGGGAAAAAGCCGTTGCCGCCGCTGAAGTATTTCATCCGGCTTACCCCTTCAAACAGAATACTCAAACTCCAGTTTTTCCAACCAAGCTCTGTTGCGTAACCATACTGAATTTGGGGTGTAGAGGAATATTCCAGCGGTACGACATCATAATCGTCAATAACGCCATCGCCATTTACGTCTTTATACTTAATGTCACCGGGCAGTATCTCCCCTCCAAAAGTTTGTCTCGGACTATTCATGACATCGGCTTCGTCTTCAAACAATCCCAAGGCAATCAATCCCCGGTTAATTCCCCACTGATAGGAAACGGTGGATTGGTATGGATAGCGTACAATCGATTCTTCGTATTCCAGTACTTTGTTTTTAGATTGTGTGTAATTGGCGCGCAAGACCATATAGGCATCCTTTCCGATATGCTTGGTGTAGGAAATATGTCCGTCAACTCCCCAGCTCTTCATCTTGCCAACATTCGCAAAGGGGAGCGTAACCAAACCCATCTCCTCGGGTATGCTAGCCCGTTGCTGGTAAATTCCAGAACGAATATCTGAAAAGAAATCAACGGTCATGTCAAAGCTTTCCTTGAACAATTTCGCGTCAATACCGAAGTTTGTTTTTGTGGCTGTTTCCCATCTCAGATTCGAAGAGCCAACCTGGGTTTCTGTATAGCCACCTCCCACATTCCATAGACCACCACCGGTTGGTCCCATTAATGTCAGATAGGGGAACCTCACATTCATTCGGTCGTTACCAACCTGACCATAAGAGCCTCTGAATTTAAGGTAACTGAGGAAAGGAATGCTATTATTGATAAATTCATACTGTGTAGGCAACCATCCCATGGATATGGCAGGAAAAACTCCAAACTTCTTGCCTCTTTCAAATGCTTCTGACCCGGTGTAACCCACGTTCCCTTCAATCATATACGTATCCTTGTAGGAGTAGGTGGCGCGGCTGGAAAGACCTATATAGCGTTTTGGAATCGCACTCAAATCATTTGTATTCCGCGAATCCACGAAATCCTCCATGTAATAATGAATCAGACCGCTTACACGGTGAATATCGTTAAATGTCCGCTGGTAATTTGAACGTGCCTCAAAATAATATTTTCGGTTCAGCTGGCTTGAAACGCCATAGTACGGATCGGCTGCATCCCGCTTTTTCTCCATGTTCAGCGATCCGTCCCGTTTTCTGCCAGTTGCATAAAATAAAGCCGGAGTTTTAGTCCGTGATGACCACATTTCGGAATTGGTATTCATGTTGAACAGTGTGGTAAACACAAGTCCTTCGGTGATCATGTCCAGATTTTGTTCAAGCTGCAAATTCAGGTTGTTCGTGTTGCGAAAATACTTCTTGAAGCCGGTGTGATTCAGCAATACATACGGACTTATTTGGTCATTGTTACTTCCGTATGCCGGAACCTCTCCGGTTGAAAACATGATAGGAACAGTAACCGGGGTCATGTTGGCCTGAGCATCCCAAAGGGCTTGGCTGTTATCGCCAAAGCCGGGATAATTTTGTGTAACCAATACTGTTTCCAGGCCCAATGACATAATTGTCTTCTGCGTTAAATTCATGTCAATATTTGCCCGGAAGTTATATTGCTTATAGTCCACATTCGTTCCATATTTATTGATTCCTTTGTCTTGTTTGAAAAGAGCGTCCTTATTCAGCACTCCCAAACTTAAGTAATAACGTGCAGCCTGTCCCCCTCCCGAAGCACTTAAGTGAACCTGTTGGTTCATGGTGTAGTCTCTCAGGATAACATCCCTCCAGTTCACGTTTGGGTGAAGATCGGGATCAATGCCGCTTTTAAATAGTTGCAAATCAACACTGTTGTAGATCGGTTCCATTCCTCTTGATAGGGCTGCTTCGTTGGCAAGCGCAGCATACCGGTTGCCGTCAACATATTCGGGCATACGGGCAGAGTATGAATAACCGGTATTCGCCTTCAAGTTAACCGAAAGCTTACCGGCCCGTCCGCGCTTGGTGGTGATCAATACCACACCGTTCGCACCCCGAACGCCATATACCGCCGTAGCCGATGCATCCTTTAGGATCGAAAAGCTTTCAATATCTTCCGGGTCAAGGGTGTTCATATCCCCTTCCACCCCGTCAATGAGTACCAATGCGCTTGAACCAGCGCCAAACGTACTGATTCCGCGAATCCAGAATTCAGAGAAGTCTTTTCCAGGTTCACCACTGCGTGTAACGGCAATAATACCGGGCACGCGGGCACCAAGCATATTGGAGACGGAGGTTGCCGGAACCTTCAGATCTTTTACATCTACGTTGGCGATTGCCCCTACTACCGAAGCTTTTCGCTGGGTACTGTGACCCACAACAACCAGCTCGTCCAGCGAACTCACATCCTCTTTTAAGACAACCCGCATACGCTCATCGGTTTTCGTGACCCTGATTTCCGTATCCTGATAGCCAATGTATGTAAAAACCAGCGTTTGTCCTTTCTGTAAATTGATTAATTTAAAACGTCCGTCTGCATCGGTTACGGTGCCTTTACCAGGAACTTCCTTTACTGTAATTGTTACACCGATCAACCCATCGCCTTCTTCCGACATAACCAAACCGCCGACTGTAAGGTCAGATTGCGCTGAAACAGGTGACTGACAGTATACTCCCATCAGAAGTAGTATAGCTATAATATATTTATTCATGTTATCGTCCAATTTTTATGGTTGTTCTTGTTATTCAATGGAAAGTTTTCTGACTGTTCGGTCTTCCCCTCCCGCAATGATATAGTTGCCATCTGAATCAATCGAAATGTTGCGGGCAACTTTAAAAGTAGATTCCAATGGATCACCGTTTACCAATGGATTATTTGAATTTGGTTTTCCTGCAACCAGCTCAACGATGTCTCCAAAAATTTTCAGGATAACATGCCCGTCGCCACACCAGGGGCAACTACCTTTGTTGATCACGAAGATCTCGCCATCTTCGTTGACAACCATCCCGTGGGGGTGATTTAATCGAGCATCTGCAAGGCGGTGTCCCAGCTCAATGCCTTGACCGTTGTTGCCTGCATATAATGTCGAAGTCCATGTGTTATCATCATTCTTTACAAGTTGATAGATTGCATTTTGATTCGCAAAAGAGGCAAAGAAGCAACCGTGATACTTACTATAGGTAATGAATGAATCCTGCCAATCTCCAAAGCTGTTGGGAAGATCCCCTTTTATTTCTCCTCCGTAATTTTTGGGATCAATACCCCCTGGCCTTTTCGCTGCAGAGGTATACACTTTGTAACTTTTTTCCTGTAAATTTACTTCGGCAATACGTCCCTCGGAATCCATTAAATACAACCAGTTGTCATTCTCTCCAAAAGTCAGGGAAGAGACCTTTGCTCCCGGTAAATCCGAAGTTCTTACAGTAATGCTTGTGGTACTATATTCCCAGCTGTTTGCTTTTGAGTAATAGTAAATAGTACGCCCCCTGTTCCAGAACTGGGTCACATAAAATGCATCGCGTGTGCTGTTTACCGTCGGTGCAGAGAGGTTATCCGGTGTTGCCAGCTTTTGTACTTGATTGTCATCTTGCGAAAGCAGAAACAGCCGGTTGCCCCAGCCTGTTTCGATCAGAAAGATATTGTCTAGTGTTTTTCCGGCAAGGGCGGCTACATAGTGAACATCGCCAAATGTTACCGCATCAAGAGCAGCACCTGCGTAATCGGCATCGGACATCCATTTGTCTACTCCTAACTTTCCGGCAATGGTTTTCACCGACCGGCTTTGCTTATATTTAAATTGAATGCCGGCAGGCACAATGCTGTCGTTCCCTATAACGACGGAAACCTGGTTAAGGCCATCAGGCTGCTTGGGTACAAGGCCGGTAATGCTTATTCCGTCGGTGGCAGTAAGGACTGCTTTTTTATCGGCAAAATAGACTTTCATATCAGAGAGCTCCCCTGGAAAATTGCCGTTTAGAATAAACGTTTGGTCAATGATTCCTCTTACAGGAAGAATCTCATCGACAGATACCGGTTTACTCGGATCATATTTATTTATAACTTCAGGTATTTTTTCAATTACTACCTCCTTGCTACAGGCAACCACAAGAAGCAGTAAACACATGTTGCATAAAATTTGATGAAATTTATTCATTTTGATAATTGTTGGATTAATACTAGGCTGTTTTTAGTAGATTTAAATATACGTCGGGCTTCATGATAGTGATGAGGCTCCACGAAAAATACTTCGTCGATCTTTACATCATAGGCATATTTTTTTTATTGTGGTTAATTACTGAGTTTAAAGAATTTCATTTGTCTCATCGAATGTAGTGTCGTAGTTAAAATCTGTTCCTGTTGAGGTTACTTTTAGATGAATCGGGTTTTCCACAGCAGGTAAGGCCTATATTGCCGTTTTTTTAATGCTTTGCTTTTTACGACAGATTCTTATATGACACTTCTTAATCAACAGCTCCCGCTCCTGGTTTTTCAAATCGGCTGATGGCCGGTCATTAGCATATTATTTGTTTTCATTAAAGTAAAGTGTTATATGTTGGTAAAATTACTGGTCCATATTTTCGGAAAATTTTCGTCAATAAAAGTTAGCGTTGGCTTTAAACCTTGCCCCGGTTGTGCCGGTTTAAGCCTTTATATGAACCGTGCTTTCTCCGGTATACATTTATAATTAATTCATTCAAATATGGCGTTTAAATGAGGATACAATGAAGGCGCAATAAAGGGATACCCTCCCAGGACGTTTTTTTGCTACAACAAATGTATGGCTCTGCACAAAAATCATGTCCTTTTTTTGAGTAATTAATTCCCCTATATCGACAAAATGTCAATTTTGTTTTCTATCCAGCATCCGGCTCTTTACAAGCTCATAGGTGATTTTGTAAAATACCTGTAAAATATCTAAATAATGGAGTAAAGTATCTAAATTTAACTGTTTGGCTCGGACGGGTAGTGTCTTTCTGTGAAAAGGTTTTAATATTGCAATGTTCTCATTGTTTATGGATGGAGACAATAAATCCCTTCATGTCTAGTTGTCTACACACGAATCAATGAAATCTCTGAAAACTGAAATCCCGGAAAGTTGATGGCTCTCAACAAAAAAACGTCACACCTTTGACGGGGATTTGCCATAATATGCTTTAAAGGCGGCGCTAAAATATTTGGCACTGGAGAATCCACACAATTCACTTACCTCCGTTACGGTATATTTTCCTGACTGAATTAATTTCAAGGCATGATTCAACCGGATACTTTTAATGAAATCAATGGGTGACAAGTCGGTCAACGATTTAATTTTTTTATAGAGAAGAGAGGAACTGACATTCATTTCTGAAGCAAAACTCTCTTTATTAAATTGTGGATTATCCATGTTGTCGTGTACCACACTCACCGCTTTCTTGACAAACTTATCGTCCAGTTCATTCAGGTATATGGATTCGCCCTCTTCTTCATCGATGAGCCGGAGCGCCTTTTCTCGGACAATCTTTCGGTTTTGAATGATATTTGATATGCGCTGATGAAGCAAGGTCATGTCGAACGGCTTTGTCAGATAATCATCCGCACCGAGGCCCAGTCCATGTAATTGTTGTGATTTCTCATTTAACGCCGTCAAGAGAATAACCGGTATATGGGAAGTTTCGTAAGTCGATTTTACAAGACGGCACAGCTCAAAACCATCCATATTGGGCATCATGACGTCCGATATAATCAAATCGGGGAGCTTTTTCTGTATCATATTCCAGGCCTCCTGCCCATCCTTTGTCGTGGCAATTTTGTAACTGCTCTGCAAAGATTGTTGTAGAAACTCTTTTAGGTCATCGTTGTCTTCCACAATCAGGAGATACTCATTCTGATCTGTGTTTTGCTGATTATCGGTGGATGTGTCGATGATGTCAGATTGTTGCGGTATATGATTTTCAGGGTTTTCCGTGTCCTGGAACAATGTGGGAGATGCAATCGGAACTTCTTTATAGGGTATGGTAATCCGAAATAATGAACCTTCGTTCTCCCGGCTCTCCAGGGATACAGTGCCGTCGTGCATGGCCGCGTAGTTCTTTACCAGGAGCAGGCCAATCCCCGAACCAACGATGGTTGAATTGACCACATTGTCGCCTCTGTAAAACTCTCTGAAGAGCTTTTTCTGGGCGTTTTCAGAAATCCCCAGTCCGTGATCCTGTACCTCCAGAATCCACTTGTTGGAATCACAGGTGAGTGTTATGATAACCTCCCCTTCCGGATGTGAATATTTGATGGCATTGGATATCAGGTTATCGACTACTTTCTCTATTTTCAGTTCATCCACAGCTGTCATATAGGACTCCCTGTTGGAGTTGAATATAAGTTTTATTTTGTGTTTCATTGCTGCAGCATCGAACATCGATTTTCGCTTGCTGACAATTTTTACCACATCGGTCATCACAAAAAAGGCCTGTCCCTTTCCGATGTCCACCTTCTGAAAGTCGAGCAGTTGATTTGCCACAAAGGAAAGTCGTTCAGATTGTTCAGTGGCCAGGTTTAGATAGTATCGTCCATCAACCGATAAATTACTTTCCTTGTTTAGTTCCTCAATCGGCGCATTGATCAGAGTCAATGATGTGCGGATGTCGTGAGCCATATTTGTAAAGAAACGTATCTTATCTTCTGCGTGGTGCTGTCTGATCCGGTTTATATAGAACCTTAGGGCAAAGCCAAACATTGCAGCGAAGATCATGAAGAGGAGCAGGCGGAACCAGAGAGTATCCCAATAGGGTGGTGTAATGTGAATGTGCAGGGAACGCTCGTTGATGATCTGTTTCAGTGTGCTGTCATACATCCTTATTTTTAGGACATAATTTCCGCTGGGCATACTTGCATAGGTGATGGCTCGCGAATTTGCCGGTTGGGTCCAGTCCTCGTCAATCCCTTCCATCTTCCAGGAGAAGGTGTTGTAGAGGGAGGTGGTGCCGATGGGCAGAAATTCCAGCGTTAGCGTGTTCTGGTTATATTTCAGAGATATTTTCTGTAGTTCATCGAGGGGCGAATCGATGGGAATAAAGGAGTTGTTCCGCAATGTCCTGCCGGAAATGACGATGTCCTGAAAATAGATCCTTCCCTTTGAGGGTGAAAAGAGCACTGCATCTGGTTCGAACATCAATGCACCGCTGTTGGTACCCCAGATGAGTTGTCCGTTTGAAAGATTCAGCGATGATTTTTGGTTGAATGAGACGTTGAAGAAGGGAGGCAGTGATGAAAAAACCAGGGAGTTTTTCTCTTCGATATCAAACTTGCAGAGTCCCGACTCAGTTCCGAGCCACAGGTATTTCCCGTCCCGGAGGATACTGTTCACGTAATTTGAGGGCAATCCCGCATCGGTGGTAAATTTCTCCACCGAGTTATCCCTCAGATTGTATCGCAACAGTCCATCGCCTGAGGTTGCCATCCACACATCATCATTGATGATGAGCAGGTCATACAGAAGAAAGCCATCCAGAATTGTGCGGGTCTCTGCTGTCTGCTTGTTGAGCAGGCATAATCCATAAGTACAGGCTAAAAGTAAATGGGTGGGAGAGAGTTCTGCAAAAGCATATACCGGTTGATAAGGATACTCCACAAACCTTTTCTCACTGTCAATATATCGGAAGATCTGCCCCAGCGGACTCCCCATCCAGAGATCTCCGTGACTGTCCTTGAAAATATCAAAAATGTAGTTGTTTGTCAAAGATGAAATTGAATCATCATTCGAATAGTGAGCTATTTCTCTACCGGATTCACTGTCGATGACGTATACGCCGGACGAATAGGTGCCGGCCCAGATATTTCCATGCATGTCTTCACACAGAGAAAGGAAAACCTGTGCCTGTGCCTGTTCGTTCTTGTACATAGTACGCCACCTGTTGGATGAAACGTGCCAGGAACTCACCCCGTTATTGGTTGCAAACCAGATATTCCCTTGGCTGTCTTCAATAACTTTGTTCACATTGTCGTTATTCAGTGAATTAGGGTTGTTTATCTGATGTGTTATTTGCGTGACATCGGCCGATCCCTGGTCAAAATAGGAGAGTCCCCCGCTGTAAGTACAAACCCATACACGCTTGTTCTCATCGCAAAAAATATCATACACGCCATTTCCTTTTAAGGACAACGGGTTGTCGGCATTCTCCTTGTAAATATTCAATACTTTATTTCCGGACTGCGACAATTCCCAAATCCCCTGTCCGTCTGTTCCAACCATCACTGTTGAATCCGTATTTGCGACAATGGCATGAATGGGTTGTTTGGAAAAAGGATTCAGCTGTGATTTCTGGAAGATATTCCTGGAAACATCGTACAGATACAAGCCGTCGGAACTTGTCCCTACCCACAACATTTCATTCGTTTTGTCGTAGTAGAGTTTGGTTACTTTTATTGCATTGTTGTCCCCGTATTTGAAGATTTGCTGATCAGAGAGAGAGTGAATGTTCATCAGCCAGAATCCGTTATTGGTACCGATCAAAAGATGGTTCTCATCGTACCATACCAAATCATGTACATCTGCATATTTCCCTTTTCCTAGCTGTATCAGACTGTTTTCCTGGTATTTATACAGCCCTGTGGAGGAGGCAATCAGAATGGATCCGTTGTTGTCGACGACGATTCGGTTTAATACCAGATGGCTGTCATTCAGTGGCTTGCGAATGTCTATCAACAAGTCAAACCGATCGAAAATGGCGTTATAATAAAAAATTTGTCCGTTGTTGGTATATGCCAGCAGCGAATCCTTTTCATACAGGAGCTTTGTGTGTATGATATTGGGTGTTTCATAAGGTAACTGATAGGAGTGGCTGCTGCTGTCCGTCAACCGGAGCACGCCGGTTTTTGAGGATGCCCAGATAAATCCGTTCTTGTCTTTGCATACAGAGGCCACTTCTCTCATGCTGATTCCATGGATGCTGTTGATATCATAAAATTTCACATTTGAGGAATAGCTGAAAAATATGGTAAGTATGTAAACGACAAATACTAATTTGGTTTTCATTGGCAGTTTCAATTTGTAAATACTAAACCTATAGCCCGGATGCCATGTACATTTTCTCTGAAGACAACATTACACACACGGAAGGCTGCAGATGCAGCCTTCAAAGATAATAAAAATTGTTTAAAAAAATAAAGGCTCATGGATTCTTGTGAAACAGAGCACCCTTCTTTTTGCAGATTCATTTTTTCATCCGATCATACGCAATGCCTTCATTTCGGATGTTAAAGTAATCGAAAGAAACATCAAAGGGCGTATCCGGTTTGGTTGTATCAGAATCAAACCAGAAGGTGCTGGTCATGCTCTGGGTGATGATGCCGTCACAGGCAATCAGGCCGGCTTTGATATCGCGAAGCATGGCATCGGCGCTCCCCAGCAAATGATACTCTTTTCCGTTTAGTGAATAATAGGCGGTGTACAACGCACCCTTTTTGCTGAGCCTGAGGTATAGAGGCTGATCGGCGGTAATCATCTCCTTCAGGTCTATCGAGGCTACCGACCGGGCAATGTCGTTCTCTTCTACCAGCATGTCGATGGTTCCCGGCTGTACATCTCTCTGGCGTGTGGTTTTGATCACCGCTCGGAGCATCAGCTTGACAAAGTTATGATCGTCCTGCCAGGCAATAATCCCTGCATTTTCGGGTTGTGACGGTACCCGGGAGCAGTTCAGTTTTGTTTCTATCGTCCAGTCGTTGTTGGCACTTTGCAAAAGCAAATTGCGAGCATCGTTGCTGTTTTCGGAGACATCCCCCTTCTCGGTGGTGATGGTGAGCGATCCCGGATGGGATGTGAAGGAATGGTTGTTGCTGTTTTCCCTGATCCACTCCCATTGTGTGCCAAGTTGGATTTCGTTGAAGTCATCACTCACAGAGGAG
>DHSP01000072.1 GCA_002408485.1 Proteiniphilum sp. UBA5283
CTTGAAGGTTTGATGACCACTGTTCACGCAACAACTGCTACACAGAAAACGGTTGACGGCCCCTCGGCAAAAGACTGGAGAGGCGGGCGCGCTGCTGCCGGCAACATCATTCCTTCTTCTACCGGAGCTGCAAAGGCAGTAGGCAAGGTAATTCCCGAGCTGAACGGCAAACTGACCGGTATGTCATTACGCGTTCCCACACTGGACGTATCTGTGGTTGACTTGACTGTACGTCTGGCAAAAGAAACCACCTACGAAGAGATCTGTGCTGCCATGAAGGAAGCATCGGAAGGCGAATTGAAGGGCATCCTCGGATATACTAACGAAGACGTGGTATCGAGCGATTTCATTGGCGATGCACGTACTTCTATCTTCGACGAAAAAGCAGGGATCCAACTGAGCCCCACTTTCGTGAAGGTAATCAGCTGGTATGACAACGAATGGGGTTATTCCAACAAAGTGCTCGACCTGATTGCACACATGTCGACTGTAAACAATGCATAACATACGATATTCCGATATCGGTATTCCACAAAAAAGCGCTTCTTTTCAGAGGCGCTTTTTTTATGGCCGGATGCTTCTTGCCGGGTGAATCAGGTGATTGGCAGGAGCAGGAAATAAAGAAGCCGAACAGTTCCTGTTCGGCTTTTTCTTTGTTTCAAAATTACCAGTGTTTTATGCCGGATGAATTGATTCTGTAGGGCAGACATCTGCACAAGCACCACAGTCGGTGCAAACCTCAGGATCAATTACATAGATATCACCTTCGGATATTGCATCAACAGGACATTCATCAATGCACGTTCCACAAGCAATGCAAGTGTCATCAATTACGTAAGCCATAATAGTGAAATAAGTTAGTTGTTGTAATTAGTTAGTTATGTTGCTGCAAAGGTAATGAGTTTTTTAAGAATAAAAAAAAATTCTGATATCTTTATCCGGGGGAAAAATACAATAATTAGCGCATAAAATCGTTTGAAGAAGGGATGAAAAAAACAACAATATTTTTTTGCCTCTTGCTGCCTCTTTTTTCGGGCCACATTACCGGACAGCACCAAAAGCTGCAGCACAGGCCCTATGTAGATCAGCGGCTCTTCCATCTGGGATTTACAGTGGGGCTGCACACCCAGGATCTCATTCTCACCCAATCGGGCTACGTAAACGAAAACGGGGAGGTCTGGTTTTCCGAAATTCCCAACTACACACCCGGCTTCTCGGCGGGGATGATTGCCGACATGCACCTGAATCGTTACCTGAATCTGCGTGCTATACCCACGCTTTCTTTGGGGGAAAAGCATTTTGTCTTCAGGGAGCAATTGTCGGGTGAAGAGTTTTCCACACACATCCGGAATAACTATCTCTCCCTGCCTATTCATCTGAAAATATCTACGGGGCGAATCGACAACTTCAGGCCCTACTTTCTACTTGGAGGCTATGGGAGCATCGAATTGGGGTCGCAAAAGAAACAGGCTGTGCTGTTGAAGCCATACGACTTCGGGATTGAGCTGGGTGTGGGATGTGATTTTTACCTGCCTCTGTTCAAGCTGGCTCCCGAACTGAAATTTGAATTTGGCATGATCGATATACTCAACACGGACAGGACCGATCTGACGGATGAAAGTCTGCAAAAATACGCACGCTCCCTCTCGAAAGCCACGCAACGAATGATTACACTGAGTGTTCACTTCGAGTAAAGAGACAGGTACGTGCTTTTTCTGTTCAGGTAGAATTGCAGCAATATACTTTTCCGGTATTGGGTGCCGATTTGCTTCACGGTTGTTTTTTTCAGGTTCTCCCTGCGGACAGGCTTATAGGAAGAGTACATCTTCAGAAAATCCCTGTAGGCCTCAACCACAGCATGAGCGCTTTTGAACTGTCCTTTCAGCAGTAGGTGAATGTAGGCCAGAAAATCGAAGAGGCAGCGCACAAAAAAGACGAACATACAGTCCGACCGGGGAACATTCTTATAGATCATCAACAGGTTGTTCCGAAAGTTCAGATACATTTTTCTCGGGTTATCCTTGCTCAGCGAGGCGCCTCCCACATGGTACACCACCGACGATGGAACACACATCACCATCTTACCTCTTGCATTCAATCGCCAGCAGAGATCAATCTCTTCCATATGGGCAAAGAAACTGGCATCGAGTCCTCCTGCTTCCACATACTCTTTTTTTCGGATACAGAGACAGGCACCTGTTGCCCAAAAAACAGGGATGGCCGTTTCATACTGGCCGCTGTCTTCTTCCACAACCTCCAAAATGCGGCCTCTGCAGAAAGGATATCCGTACCGATCAATAAAACCACCCGCAGCACCCGCATACTCAAACCTGTTTTTATCGTTGTATGCGCGTATCTTGGGTTGTACCGCCACCACTTCGGGGTGGAGGTCCATAAACGATATCAATGTGTACAACCAGTTTTCGGTCGTCTCCACATCGGAGTTCAACAACACCACATATTCAGAATCCGTTTGCTGTATTGCCTTGTTGTATCCATCGGCAAAGCCGTAGTTTTTATCGAATATTATAAGGGGTACAGCAGGATAGTTCGCTTTCAGAAACTCAACCGAATTGTCGGTAGATCCATTGTCAGCCACAACCACATTACACACATCGCTCCATGAATGGGCCAGTACGGATGGAAGAAACTGTTCAAGCAGTTTTTTTCCATTCCAGTTCAAAATAACAACGGATGTTTTTACCATACTCCGATTTTTCATAGTTCAGTGTTCTGTGTTCAGATTTTATTTTTATTCTTATTCCTCTCCTTTTTCTAATTCTTATCTACCCAGCTTCACCCACCCTCCAATGCTCAGCGTTCGGTCTTCGGTGTCGGGCTGACTACCGGACGAGTGAACTTCCAGCGATTATGTGACCAGAGGTAATAGGCGGGCTCTCTCAGTACGGTCTCCTCCAGCTTTCGCATATAACGTTCCATGATCATAAATTCAGGCTCTTTTGAAGCGTCGGCTGTGATCACAAAAAATTTCCCTACATAGTAGCCCCGTTTTACTTTGGTGATGTCGAGGTACACGATGGAGCACTCCAGCAGCTTTGCTATCTTTTCCATACCTGTCTGCACAAGAGTATCCTGACGAAGAAAGGTGGTCCAGTACTGATCGAGACACCGGGGGGGGCGCTGGTCGGTGAGGAAGCCTACCACCATTTTCTCCCCTCCTTGTTGTAGCCTGATCATCTTCCGGTAGACCGAGCGCATCTCTATGGGCCTGGGGCTGAAGCGACTGCGTATTTTCAGAAAAAGCTCATCAAATTCTCTGGAATGCAGCTTCTTATAAATAAGGCCCTGTTTTACCCCGGGCTGGAGATACAACCCGATAGAAGGCACCCACTCCCAGTTTCCGTAATGGCCCAGGCTCAGAATACACGACTTTCCGTCGGCAGTAAGCCGGTCGATGATTTCCGGGTTTTCAAATTTCATTCGCCTGCGTGCTTCTTTGTCGGAGAGACGAAGTGTTTTGATGGTTTCCACAAAGTAATCGCACAGGTGATGGTAGAACTTCTTTTCGAGTTTTACAATTTGCTTTTGCGATTTCCCGGGGAAAGCGTTCTTCAGATTTCTTCGTACTAGTTTTCTCCGGTAACGTGCCAGGTAATATACTCCCCAAAAAAGTATATCCGACAGCAGATAGAGAATCGAAAATGGCAACAACGCATGGAGATACGCCACTACAAATAACAGAGAATAACCTATCCCCTTTTTACTGCTATTGTCCTCCATTCAATCAGAATTATCATTGTCATATCATTATTGTCCGGGATCGTCGCCCCCATAGTTCTACTTCCCTTAAAACAGGGCTTCCATCGCCATTTCCTCCTCGCAGTATGCACCTACTTCCACGTCCATTACCCGGTTCACATAGCGGGAATCGTATTCGGCGTACAATTTTACGTAATTTTCTGTAAACCCGTGCATCTTTTGACCGCGTTTTGTATGTTCGAACAACACTTTCCGGCGTGTACCCTTCTGGGACTCGTAAAATTGACGCAGCTTCTCCTCCGAAAGGTCGAGCAACGTTTTGCTGCGGGCATGTTTTGTTTTGGGATCCACGGCATAGTCAATCTGCAGTGCCTGTGTGCCGGGACGTTCAGAATAGGTGAAAACATGCAACTGGGAAAAATCGATAGAACGGATAAACGCCTCACTTTCTGAAAAATAATCATCGGTTTCGCCACGGACCCCCACAATCACGTCTACGCCAATAAAAGCATGGGGAAGGATTTGTTTTATCTTGTCTACCTTGTGACGGAACAGTACCGAATCGTACTTCCGCTTCATCAGCTTGAGTACCGCGTCACTGCCTGCCTGTAGCGGCATATGAAAATGGGGGGCAAAACGTTTGGAGGAAGCCACAAAGTCGATGATCTCATCCGTCAATAAATTTGGCTCAATGGACGATATGCGATACCTTTCCACCCCATCCACCTTATCGAGTGCCTTCAAAAGGTCTATAAAAAGTTCATTCGTGGTATGTCCAAAATCACCGATGTTGACTCCCGTGAGCACAATCTCCTTTCCCCCTTCCTCTACCACCTGCCGGGCCTGATTCACCAGGTCGGCAATGGAGCCGTTACGGCTTCTGCCTCTTGCAAAGGGGATGGTACAGAAAGAACAGAAGTAGTCGCAGCCATCCTGCACTTTGAGAAAATAACGAGTACGGTCGTCGGCAGAAAGTGACGGGACAAACGAGCGGATACGGTGTGTTTTGGATATAACCACTTCACCTTTATCCTTTTTCTGCAAGTCGTCCAGGTATTTCACCACATCGAGTTTTTGTTCTGCTCCCAACACCAGGTCCACGCCTTCAATGGTGGCAATTTCGTCCGGCTTCAGCTGTGCATAACATCCGGTAACTACCACAAAAGCGGAGGGATTCTCCTGTATTACTTTCCGGATGGCCTGGCGTCCTTTCTTATCGGCAAGCTCCGTCACAGAACAGGTGTTGATTACACAGATATCAGCCTGCTGACCTTTTCTGGCACGGGTTACGCCGGCGTGCGACAACTGCCTGCCAATGGCCGAGGTCTCCGCAAAATTAAGTTTGCAGCCTAATGTATAGTAGGAGGCCGTTTTATTTTGAAAAATTGATTGATCGATCATACTCTAGATAATACCCGAACCGGATTTTTGCAGTAATAAAACCAGCTTGTACGGAACGTGAAAAAAATTATTCAAACGAAAGCACAAATTTACAAAAAACCCTCAATTTATTGTCACATTTCCTTTGGGATTCGATTTTTAGGTATTAAATTTGCACAAAATAAGCAAAAGTGTGCACTTATGATCGAACAGAACTTCATCAAACTATACGAAGAAAGTTTCAAAAACCATTGGGACCTTCCTGCGTTAACCGACTATAAAGGAGGAACTTCATTCACTTACGGAGAACTGGCCCGTGAGATTGCGAAGCTTCATCTGCTGTTCTCGGGGCTGGGTATCGAAAAAGGAGATAAGATCTCACTGGTTGGTAAAAACCATTCTTCCTGGTCGATTCTGTTCATGGCTGCCATCACCTATGGTGCGGTCATTGTTCCCATCCTGCATGAATTCAATCCCGGCAGTATTGAAGATATTATCCGTCACTCAGATTCAAAGCTCGTATTTATCAACGACCCGTTATGGAAATCGCTTCAAAGCGATAACGTTGCTGTTCCTGTCTTCGAAATACCCGCACTCTCCCTTCTCAAGGGTGATGATGCCACTGCAGACAAGACTAATTCTCTCGACGAAATATTCGGTCTCCGTTATCCTGACGGTTTTGCCAAAAAAGATATTCAATATGCCGAAGTGAGTAACGAGGAGGTTGTCTGTCTCAATTACACTTCCGGCACTACCGGCTTCAGCAAAGGAGTAATGATTACGGCAAATAACTTTGCCGGGAACGTGACCTATGCCGGAAAGCTCAATCTACTTTTTACCGGTGAACGAATACTGGCTTTCTTACCCATGGCTCATGTGTATGGCTGCGCATTCGATTTTCTCTATGCACTCTCTGCGGGGGTGCACATCACGCTGCTGGGAGTAATTCCCACACCACAGAATCTTATTCACGCCCTGCAGGAAGTCAGGCCAGAGCTGATCATCACCGTTCCATTGATTTTTGAAAAAATATACAAAAAGAAGATACTCCCTGTTATCAATAAGCCCATAGTAAAATTGCTTCTGAGAATACCGGGAGTCAGCAGGGTAATATTAAACAAGATCAAACAATCACTCGTAGAATCACTGGGCGGGAACTTCCGGGAGGTAATTATTGGCGGCGCAGCACTCAATGCCGAAGTGGAGGCTTTTTTTTACAAAATAAAATTCCCCTTCACCGTGGGGTACGGGATGACAGAATGTGCCCCGCTCATCTCCTACGAGCACCACGATGATTTTGTTCCCACATCATGCGGTTCAGTATTGGAAGAGATCATGGAGGCACGCATTGACTCCGTTGATCCGGAGAAAGTGCCCGGTGAGATCCAGGTACGCGGAGAAAACGTGATGAAAGGCTACTATAAAAATCCCGAAGCCACAGCATTCGCTTTCACCGGGGACGGATGGCTCCGAACAGGTGATTCGGGAATCATGAAAGGACGGCGACTTTTTATCAAAGGCCGGCTAAAGACCATGCTTCTTACGGCAAACGGCCAGAACGTATATCCCGAAGAGATCGAATCGAAATTAAATAACCTTCCCTATATTAATGAGAGCATTGTTGTGTTACGCAACTTCAAACTGGTAGCATTGGTTTATCCCGATATGGCAGCAGTAACAACAGACAACATCGGTCCTGATAAACTTGCCTCGATCATGAATGAAAATAAAAGCATACTGAATAAATCAGTCGCTCAGTATGAGAAAATATCCGCGATAGAAGTTGTAGACAAAGAGTTTGAGAAGACACCCAAGAAAAGCATCAAACGTTATCTCTACAACTGACTTTTTCCGCACAAACGCACAAACACCCTGACACTCTGTCGTTTAGGGTGTTTTCTCGTTCGCATACCCCCAGCTTGAAAAACATCTTTCAATAAACGTTATCACACCAATTTGCAAGAGCGTGAGCTGTTTAACATCATTTAACTATAAAATGTCGATTGAATTATGTTATAGAACATATTTTTGATATAATTTTGTATCGTTTTTAGAAAGGAACATTTTCCTTAAGCATATGAGTAAAGGTAACTTTGGTGACGATATTTCATTGCAGGGAAAACGACACCATTTATTGAAATAAATTATTTATCGTTTAAAATTTTTAAGAATGAAAAAAGTATTGTTATTGGTTGCTACTGTAGCAACATTGGGATTCGTTTCATGCAACAATGCACAGGTAAAGGCTGAAAAAGCCAGACAAGACAGTCTTGCTGAAGTAGCCAGATTGGACAGCATTGCAAAAGTTCAGGCCGATAGTATTCAGGCCGCTATCGAAGCTGCTGAAGCTGCAGCCGCCGATACACTGAACCAGGTTATTGAAGAAGTTGCTCCCAATCAATAAGGAGTTGCAAGAGATTGGACAAGGCCATCCCAAAAGGATGGCTTTTTTTGTTTGATATCGCATAAAAAGTTAACTTTGCCCGGTGAAGGGCAACCTTTCAATAATAGGAATCGGCTGTTTCACGCTTATCTATTTCTATCAAACCGGCTACTTATGAGAAAAATTCTTTTCCCGGGATTATGGATATCCTTATTGCTTCTCTCCGGATGCAACCAGAGAACCAACACCTATTTTGAGAAAAAACTGACTTTTCCCAATATCCTGACTTCCGATCAAAAAGTGAAACTGGCTGCTTACGTGGTACCCACCCGGCAACAATATGAATGGCAGCAGCTGGAACTGACTGCGTTCATCCACTTCGGAATAAACACCTTCACCGGTCGTGAGTGGGGCGACGGCTCCGAGAGTCCCGTCCTATTTAACCCTACCGACTTTGATGCTGATCAATGGGTATCTTCTCTAAAGGAAGCGGGGTTTAAAATGGTCATCCTCACAGCCAAACATCACGACGGTTTTTGTCTGTGGCCCACGCAGACCACGGCTCACTCCGTTGCCTCCTCCCCTTGGCGCAACGGACAGGGGGATGTGGTGAGAGAGGTGAAGGAAGCATGCGACAAGCACAACATAAAGTTTGGTGTATACCTTTCCCCGTGGGACCGGAATGCGGAAAGTTACGGCGACTCGCCCCGCTATAACGCCTTGTTTGTAAAGCAGCTCTCGGAGTTGCTTACCCACTACGGCGAAATACACGAGGTGTGGTTTGACGGAGCTAACGGTGAAGGACCAAACGGGAGATTACAGGAATACGACTGGGCTCGTTTCTACCACGTGATTGACAGCCTGCAGCCTGCAGCCGTGAAAGCCATCATGGGCGACGATGTACGCTGGGTAGGCAACGAAAGTGGGCTGGGAAGAGAAACGGAGTGGAGCGTGACACCCCTGCAACCCGACATCAGCGAAGCAATAGCAATCGAAAACAAACGACTGAATATCTCGCCCACTGCAAATGATCTGGGCAGTCGCAATCTCATTGAGCAGACACAGACGCTATACTGGTACCCATCGGAAGTAGATGTTTCCATCCGTCCGGGATGGTTTTATCACCCGGAACAGGATCATCAGGTGAAATCACTTGCTCAGCTTGTGGATATTTATTTCTTGTCCGTAGGCATGAATTCGGTACTTTTGCTCAATGTTCCGCCCGACACCAGGGGTCGACTGCACGAGGTGGACGTGGAGCGGCTCAGGCAATTTGGCACCTACATCGCCAGTACGTTTGAGAACGAAAAGCTCATCGATGGAGAAATACTCTGGAAAGCGCGTTCGGGAGCATCGAAAGAGTATCACGTGAGAGCGGGCGAAATCATCAACACGGTCATGCTCCAGGAAGATATCCGCAAAGGACAGCGTGTGGAGAAATTTCTTGTGGAAGGATTTATAAACAACGAGTGGATAAAACTTACCGAAGGTACCACAATCGGCTACAAACGGCTTTTGCGGTTTAAAGATGTAACTCCTGCCAAGTTGCGTATCACTGTCGACAAAACGCGTGACATTGCCAACATTCAAAAAGTGGGGGCTTATCATGCACCCCACCTGGAAGTGGAAGCAAAGGAAGACCGCCTGACGGACATTGCGCCCGAATCATGGAGAACAATTAAGGAGCACCCGCTTATTGTGGATCTGGGAGAATCACACCCGGTGAAAGGATTTACCTACAGTCCCGACGATGCCAAAGAGTCGGTATTCACCTACATATTCAGCGTAAGCGGAGATGGACAAATCTGGGAAAAGATCATTGAAGGAGAATTCAGCAATATCAAAAACAACCCTCTTCCACAGCGCATCTCATTCAACAAGTCAGTAGATGCCCGATTTATAAAGCTGGAAACAGTAAATGGTGTTGACGGAGGAAAGCCCTCGGTGGAAATGTACCAAATTGGCATATTAACAAAATAAACGTATGAGACAATCTATTCTCTTTTTTTTACTGATGGCCTCCTCCGCTGTTTTTGCACAGAACGTGAGTGACCTTTTCAAGTCGATGCCCGGCGGACTCCTTCCGGGGGTTACGGAAGGCAATAAGACCATGTTACTGGTGGACAGCGGCAAAACAGCTGTCCCCTCCCCCCTGGGAGAGATAGAGAAGACAGCGCAAAGCGACGATTATCTGCAAATTAAAACATCCAATATCGGAACTCTCCAATTGAAGCTGCTTCCTGTGGCGAAGGACTCCCTGGTTGTATGCCTGATCAGGACAGTGTGCGGAGGGGTTTGTGACAGCAACATTTCTTTCTATACTACTGATTGGACAAAACTGGACAACGAAGCTTTCCTCCCGGATATTTCTGCGGAAATTTTCTTTAATTCTTCCCCAAAAAAGCAGGAAAATGACAAATATACCGTATCTTTGCCGGACATTTATCCGATCTCGGCTACGTTCAACGAAACAGGGACAGATCTGACGCTACTGTTTCACTACAAAGAGCGACTGACCGAAGATCAGATACAAGAATTAAAGCCTTTGTTGAAAAGCGATTCCGTGGTATTGACATGGAAAAACGCATCCTACAGGTAACCAGCATGCTCATGCACCCGTAGTTCAATGGATAGAATACCGGATTCCGGTTCCGACGATGTGGGTTCGATTCCCGCCGGGTGTACTTGAAAGAGGGTGTCTCACAAATTTTCATTTTGAGACAGCCTCTTTTTTATGCCTAAAAAGAATCAGTCCGGGAAGTAGATCTACTTTATTAGTGAGTAGAGCAGTTGTATCTCTTCGGCCCAGAGTGTCTCGTCGGGCGTCTCCAGGATGAGCGGCAGATTGTTGAAGCGAGTGTCGTTCACGATAAAGGAGAAAAGATCGAGGTTCATCACCCCCTTACCGATACTGTCGTGCCGGTCGACCCGTGTGGAAAGTTCCTTCTTGGAGTCGTTGATGTGCATGCCCCGTAAATAATGAAAACCAACAATCTCGTCAAATTTGCGGAATGTTTCGTCGTACCCCTCGCGTGTCCGAATTTCATATCCGGCTGCCAGCGTATGCGCCGTATCAAGGCAAACGCCCACACGGCTCTTGTCATCCACCTTATCAATAATATGCGCCAGCTGCTCGAACGTATGTCCCAGGTTCGTACCCTGGCCTGCTGTGTTCTCCAGAACCGCCGTTACTCCACTGGTTCTATCGAGCGCCATGTTGATCGACTCGGCAATACGATCAAGGCAAGCATCTACAGAGATCTGGTTAAGGTGGCTGCCAGGATGAAAGTTGAGCCTGTCCAGGCCCAGTTGCTCGCACCGACTCATCTCATCGAAGAAAGCCGACCGGGATTTTTCAATCTCCTCCTCGCCGGGATTTCCCAGGTTGATGAGGTAGCTGCTGTGGGGCAAAATATGATTGGATGAGTATCCAAACTCTTCGCAGCGCGACTTGAACAGATCTATGTTTTGTTGGGTGTATGCAGAGGCAAACCACTGTCGCTGATTTTTGGTGAAAAAGGCAAAAGCATTCGCTCCGATAGCATGGGCGTTCAACGGCGCATTCTCCACACCACCCGAGGCACTGATATGGGCTCCAATATACTTCATAACATCATTTTAATTTAGGGAACGTCATTAAAAACCACAAGCCTCCTTCGGAGCGATTTTTTGCTATAATGCTTCCCTTATGAAACAACACGGCATTTTTCACAATGGAAAGGCCCAGGCCCGAGCCGCCCGTGATGCGGGTCCGTCCTTCGTTCACACGATAAAAACGTTCGAAGATGCGCACCAGGTGCTTCTCATCCACTCCCTCACCCGAATCGTAAAACTCAAAGAAGTAGGTATCGTCGTTCTCGTTGTAACAACGTACGACTATGTCGATTTGTTTTCCAGCGTAGGATATTGAATTCTCCGCAAGATTGCGAAAGATGGAGTAAAGGAGAGTACGATTACCGTTGATGACAACAGATTCACTCACATCCACCGTAAAACTGTCCTCCTTTTCGCTAAGGTCATCGGCCAGATCAGCCTGCAGCTCCTCCAGCAACTCCTTCATACTTACAGGCTCCAGATCGAACCGGTCGGAGGCCTCCTCTATTTTGGTGAGCATGCTGATGTCCTGGATCAGCTCCGAGAGACGGATGGTCTGGGCATAAGCCCTGTCGAGAAAACCATGGATACGCTCATCCGCTTCGTCGTGGTACATATTAAGTATGGTTTCCAGATAACCACGGATGCTGGTCACCGGCGTACGCAGTTCATGAGCAATATTGTTGGTCATTTCCTGCTTGAGCAACCGGGTTTTCTCCGACTTGGTGATGTCGCTGATATAAAGTTCAAAATCCCCATCGTCGAAAATAATCACCCGCACATTAAACTGTTTTCCGCTTTTATCGATCCGCTTGGTGAACATATTTTTATTGCGTGAACGCTCGTCCAGAAAGTGGACTATATCTTCAAAATTGGAATCGGAAAAAAGCTGTTCAGTTTCAAGTGTCGGTTTATCGAGGATCACATTCAAAAACTGCAAAAAGTGGGAGTTGGCATATACCTGATGACGATCGTGCGAAAAAATGGCGATACCTTCTTCGGAAAGTTGAAAATGCTGTAACAGCTTTTCCCGTTCAGCAGCCAGCTTACGACGGTTTTCCTGCAGCAGGTTGTAATTTTCCACAATGCCGGCGCTCACCTCTCCCACCTCATCGTCGGCAAACTGAAAAGAAGATGGTACGGGCAATCCGTTTTTCACGCTCAGGGAGAACTCGCGGAGCTCCTTCATCGATTTGGAAAACCTGTTGGAGAAATAGAGCATCATTAGCACACACACTACAAAGAAGAGAAGAATGAAGTAAGCAAAGGAGTTTCCCGAGTTGATGAACGACTGCAACTTAACATCGTAAGGTACAGCCACCCTGATAAAATATCCCTCGTCGTAGTATTTTGCAAAATAGAGATACTTCACCTTGTTGGTATCGGATAAGCGTACGTGGGTGCCTGTACCAAATCCGATACTTTTTTGCACTTCAGGCCGCTGCAAATGATTTTCCATTTTGTGGGCATCCGCCCTGTTGTCGTACATCACGTTTCCCTGCCAGTCGAGTATGGTCACCCGCATTTCGGGCTGCATGTATTGCAACAACTCACCCACCCGGTCACCACTTTCCCCGACAGGTATTTTATTCAACGACAGATATTGGTGGATCATGTCGGCATCGTTATTGAGGGAGCGCTCCAGGCTGTCGGTTCGTTCTTTTTTTATCTGCTGCCGTTCAAAAAGGATTACACCTACAGTGAATGCGGCAATGATGACCGAAAAAATTATCAGAATACGTAGCTTAAAAGTAATCTTCTTTTTCATTCTTCATTTTTTGAATCTATGTTTAGATAATAGCCGAAGCCGGAGCGGTTGACAATGATGTTGGCATAGTCGCCAAGCTTCTTTCGCAGACGCGTGATGTGCACATCCACCGTCCTGTCGAGTACAAACTCGTTGTCGCCCCACACACTGTTAAGAATTTCGGCACGGGTGAGCACGTTGGGCGATGCCTGAGCCATCAGCGAAAGGATTTCAAACTCTTTCTTGGTAAGCGACACTTCGTTATCATCGATCGTAACCCGGTTAGTAGGGATATCTATAGTAAGCCCCCTGTACGACCATTTAGTCTCAGCGGGCATCCTGATAAGCGAAGTACGCTTTAGCAATGCCTTCACGCGTGCCAACACCTCCTTCACCGAAAAAGGCTTGGAGATATAATCGTCGCCTCCCAGTGAGAAGCCGGTAAGCATATCGTTCTCTGTGTTCTTTGCCGTGAGGAAAATGATGGGCACATAGTTCTCGCTTTTGCGCAATGTCTCGGCAGTTTTGAAGCCGGACATGCCCTCCATCATCACATCAAGGATAATAAGCTGATGCACATCGGTAATTTTCTGCAGTGCCTCTTCTCCCGATGCAGCCACATCCACGATATACCCTTCATTTTCGAGATTGAACTGAAGAATGTCGCTGATATCTTTTTCGTCGTCCACCACTAAAATTCTCTCTTCCATAGCGTGCAAAAAAAGTGTACTTAGTTTCTTTTTTAGGGATTTGATTTTCTGGGATTTGGAGATTTGGCATGCCGGATATCTTTCCCCTCAATCAGATAAACAGCCGACTCTGCCACATCGACCGCCTTGTCGCCTATTCGCTCAAGATAGTAGGATACACTATTGATGTTCATAATGTTAATAAGCGACTGCGAGCTATGCACCTCATTTTTGAATTCATCAGCCAGCTTGCGTTCAATTTTTTTATCCAGTTTATCTACCTTATCATCCATTTGTATGGTTTCGTATGCCATCTCGTTGCTGCCTCCGGCGAAGGAGAACACAGCACTTTTAATCATCTTGTCGGTATGCACGAACATCTTATCGAGCAGTTTTTTATAGTTGTCGAATCCATGAAGAGAAAAATCAATCTCCTGCAACAACTGGATGATATTTTCAATCAGATCGCCCACCCGTTCCATGGAAATTGTCATGTCGTGGTAGGCCATCAACCGGCGCAGGTCGGACGCGCGGGGCGTAAAGAGCATAATTGCATTAATTACCTTCTCCTTAATCGTAATATCCAGTGAGTTGATAATTTTCTCGTTGCGTTTTAATTCAAGGATAACATCCTCCCTGTGGTTATCCTGCAACAGCGACGAAGCCAGCGTTATCTGGGTCAATACAATCTCGGCGAGCAGTTGAAAGTCACTCTGCAGCTGCTCCAGATATCTATCTTTTATTCCCAGCGCGGGAGCATATTCTTTATTATCGTTCTGTGTATCCATAATTTAATTTGATTCAAATTGATCCTCTCCTATCTCTGATATTTCATTTTCTTACCGACTCCGATTCCTCGGGTTCCGTTTCGGAACTACGCTTCATTTTCTCTCATGACGAAGATCCGACAGTTTATTATCAACCAAATACACCCGTCAGATACTCTTCGGTACGTTTATGCTGCGGCTTGGTGAACATCTGCGCGGTGTTACCATGTTCCACCAACTCACCCAGATACATAAACATGGAGTTGTCGGAAATGCGGGCTGCCTGTGACATATTATGGGTCACAATGATGATGGTGAACTTCTGTTTTAATTCCAACAACAATTCCTCTATTTTGTTCGTGGAGATCGGGTCGAGTGCAGAGGTAGGCTCGTCCATAAGCAACACCTCCGGCTTCAGAGCGAGCGTGCGGGCAATGCAGAGGCGCTGTTGCTGTCCACCCGAAAGGAACGATCCCCGTTTGCTCATCACGTCTTTCACCTCGTCCCACAACGCAACGCTCATAAGGCTCTGCTCTACTATTTCATCTTTCTCACTCCGGTTCAGGCGGATACCGTTGAGCGAATAGCCTGCCAGCACATTTTCGTAAATGCTCATGGTAGGAAAAGGGTTGGGCTGTTGAAACACCATGCCTGCCATGCGCCTCACCTCCATGGGATCCATCTCCAGCACATTTCTTCCCTTGAGGAGGATCTCACCGGTGGTGGTAATATGTGCATAAAGGTCGTGCATGCGGTTGATGGCGCGGATGAGCGTACTCTTGCCGCACCCCGAAGGGCCCATTATTGCGGTAATGGTGTTGGGATAGATGTCGGTGCTGACCTTCTTTACAGCAAACTTTTCCGGTGTATAGGATACCGATACATCTTTCAATTGAAGAATGGCGTTTTTACTGTGTGTAATTTTTATATTTTCCATTTACGAGCTACAATTTTGGCTATCCAGTTTAGCAGGAAGATGACAATTAATAACAAAAGCGAAGAGGACCAGATCAGATCCACCAGGTTGGGATCGTTATAAAAATCCCAGATGAGCAGAGGAATGGCACTGGTGGGTTCCGTGATCTTCCAGTTCACCACAGAGGCGCCCAATGCAGTGAGCATCAGGGGGGCGGTCTCTCCCATCACCCTCGAGATGGCAAGAAGGACACCGGTGAAGATTCCTCCAAATCCCGAAGGTAATAAAATTTTAAATACAACGTTGGTATAGGACGATCCCAATGCAAGTCCCGCCTCCTTGTATGAGGCTGGCAGCATCTTCAAGGTCTCTTCGGTGGATCGCACAATCATGGGTAGCATCATAATGGACAGGGCTACGCTACCGGCCAGGGCTGAGTAGCCTCCCAGTGGTTTCACCACCCATGCATACGCAATAATACCAATTACAATGGAGGGCATCCCTTGCAACAAGTCAGTAAGGTAACTGATTACCTTCGCGAACTTCTTTCCCCGGTTATCCGACAGATAGATGCCGATGAACAATCCCAGTGGGACAGAGATCAGGATGGCAAGCCCCACAATAAGAACTGATCCGGTAATCCCATTCAGGATACCCCCGGGAATAGGATCTCCATTCATTCGGGCCATCAGGGCATCTACCGACGAGGGAGTCACCTCAGTGAAAAGACGCAGGTTGAAATTTTTGTAGCCCTTGGCAACCACGTCCCAAATGATAAAGAAAAGGGGAACCATTGCAAGAAAAGAGAAGAGACAAATAAGGATAAATGCCGTTTTGTCCTTTGTTTTTCTTGATTTGAACGATATCGGTTTTACCTGACTCATGCGTGCGATAATTTTTTCATGACAAGCTTGGCTATCAGGTTGATGACAGCCGTAATAATAAAGAGCAGCAGACCGATGGTAATCAACGCGCTAAGCTTCAGCCCATCTGCCTCTCCAAACTGGTTGGCGATAACACTCGCCATGGTGTTTCCCGTGCCGCGCAATCCTCCCGGAATCCGGTTGGTATTGCCTATCAGCATAGTTACCGCCATGGTCTCACCCAGGGCGCGCCCCAGCGCCAGAATATAAGAAGCTACAATGCCGGAGGCTGCAGTGGGTAAGCTGATGTGCTGTACCACCTCAATGCGGGTAGCTCCCAAACTGTAGGCCCCCTCCTTGAGGTTGTTGGGCACCATCGACAAAAATTCGCCGCTCAGCGAAGAGGCATAAGGAATGATCATGATGGCCAGGACAACCGACGAGAGGAAGATGCCAAATCCCTGCGCATTCACGTCCAGGGCGATGACAAGTGGGCGCACCGTGTAAAAGCCCCACAAGCCATACACGATAGAAGGGATGCCGGCGAGCAGGTCGACCACCGACCGAACTACACCCGCTATTTTTTTACCTTTGAAATATTCACCGTTGAACAAGGCTACAGCCAGTGAAAAGGGGACACAGAGCAACAGAGCGAAGAAGGCCGTGTAAAGTGTTCCCAGAATAAACGAGAGCGCGCCGTATTCTTCCGTGGCCGAACGGGGATCCCACTCAGCACTGGTGATAAATCCCCAAATGCCATATTCACGAAAGGTCTCGCCAGAACGGCTTACCAGTGCGTAGACAATGGCCGCCGACAGTAGCAGGATGAGCAATGCCGCCACAAACAGAAGAAACCGGAAAATTTTATCCTTCATATCATGTTATTCGTTCAAAACCGCTCCAACACCGTCGCCGGCAGGCTCGGAAGAGATATTGAGAGCAACGGGTGCTCCGCCATAGTTTATTTCGCTTATCAGTTTTCTGTTTTTTTCCAGCGCCTGCATTGGTAGCGGTGCATAATTGATCTGTGCCGCAACTTTTTGTCCCTCGGGGCTGATGATGTACTGCAGCAAACTCACCAACTGCTCTGCATCCTGCCGTGTGCGGCTGTCGTACTGCTGATTCTTGTATACCAGAATCCAGGTGAAGAGGCTCATCGGATAAGCTTCCGGATCACCCGAATCGGTAATCGTTGCCCGCATATCTTCCGGCAGATCCACGTTGGCTGCAGCCGAGATGGCCTCCAGCGTGGCGTTCACATACCTGCCTGCACGGTTTTTCAATTTTGCCGTGGGCAACTTTAGGGTGAGGGCATACTCAGAGCCGATATAACCAATGGCCCCTTCGGTCTGCTGCACGATACCTGCCACACCGGGGTTACCTTTGGCGGCTATGCCGGCCTCCCATTTCAGGGCTTTGCCCTTACCCATGATCCTGTCCCACTCGGGGCTCACCACGCAAAGATACTCAGAAAAGTTATAGGTTGTACCGCTACCGTCGGAACGATAAACCGGGGTTATTTCCAGGTCGGGTAGTTTTATCGTTGGATTTTCCGCTGCGAGACGGGAATCGTTCCATTTTTTTATTTTTCCGAGATAAATGTCGGCGATCAGGGCTCCTGTCAGCCGGAGGCTGTCCACACCCTCAAGGGTATAAGCCATTACCACTCCTCCCATGCAGGTGGCGATATGAATGACCTCTGCCTTCATCGACGCAATCTCCTTCTCATTGAGAAAAGCATCGCTCGCACCAAAGTCGACCGACCGGTCACGGAGGCTGCGAATACCGCCGCCACTGCCGATGGCGCCATAGTTCACCGTGATGCCGTCATGCTGGCGCATGTAATCACGGAATACTATATTATAATAGGGATAAGGGAAGGTGGCTCCTGCGCCCGAAATGGATGTCGCAAGCTTGTTGCCTTCGGAGTCGGTAGAGACATTGTTACACGATAACACAAAAAATGACAGAAGGGAGCACAGTAGAAAATGTCGCATCTATAATAAACCTAATTGTCCTGTTTAGGATATTTTACCGCAAAAGTACGATATGAATGTTACAATTCGGTTACGAATATGTTACATATTTGTTAAGTTTACCACGTGAAGGCTTATTTGATGAGCTTCTCCACTTTTTCCCGGAAATTCAACATGTGGGCGGGATCCCACCTCCACATCTCGTCGGTGAGCAATTCTACAACCTTGTCGATTTTCTCTTCCAACATCAACCCAGCCAACTGATCGGCATGGACAACCAGGGTAACCTGCTCGTTTGACTGTTCCGGATATTTCACCTTCAGGTCATATTGTGTTTCGGCTGTTCCGCCAATACGCAACCCCAACAGGATGCGGTATGTTTTGTCATCGTTCCATTTCCAACGGACAAGGAGCGCCTTTGCCATGCTGTTCCGTTTGGAGTTGCTTTCCAGGATATCTTTCATCATATTTTTATCCATACGCTACATGAATTGCAAAACCACTTACACTGTGCAACTTGGGTGGCTTATTGATGATGTGTACTGTTATAACAAAAGGGGAAAAAACATGTTCAGCCTTTCCGGTATTTTTTCTTAAAAATATCGGATCATCCTTTTTGACTCGGGAGTAAAAAAACAATTCAGGATAAGGAATGGGATAGGCAAATTACCAAAAACCGGAATCAAAAAAAAGAATAAAGCAATTTTTGGAAGTACTAAAGAAGTTGAATTACTGCTCGAAAATGTCTACTTTTGTTGGTGAAAAGCAATTGCTTTTCTGTGTAGCTTAGGAAACCACATTAAAAAACAAAGAAACATGAATGAATATAAAGCGCAGGATGCGCTCGTGCTCTTTTCGGGAGGCCAGGACTCTACCACCTGTCTCTACTGGGCCAAACAACAGTTCCGTCGTACTCACGCGCTCTGCTTCTCCTACGGGCAGCGCCACTCACAGGAGGTGGACAATGCACGCCGGCTGGCGGCCATGGCTGATGTACCCTTTCGGGTGCTCGATACAACCATCATCTCGCAGCTGGCACCCAACTCACTCACCGATCGTTCCATGCAGATGGACAAGGAGAAGCCGGATGGTTCTTATCCAAACACATTTGTGCCGGGAAGAAACCTGCTTTTTCTCACGTTTGCCGCTACCCTTGCTCATGCGCAGGATATACGCCACCTGGTGACAGGTGTTTCGGAGGCGGACTATAGCGGCTACCCCGACTGCAGGGACACCTTCATTCACTCGGCCAATGCCACACTCAACCTGGCCATGGACAGGCATTTTGTAATCCACACGCCGCTCATGTGGCGCAACAAAAAACAGGTATGGCAGCTTGCCGATGAGCTGGGTGTGTTCGACATCGTGAGAAACGAAACTCTCACCTGCTATAACGGCATCCCGGCAGACGGCTGCGGCGAATGCCCTGCATGCCTGTTACGCCGCAAAGGGCTGGAGGAGTATCTTACTGAGCGGACCGGTTTACCACACTCATAAATAAATCAACAACAATATGCAGATAGAAGGACTCAGCCACCTGGGTGGCAAGACAATATACAAACAGGATTATGCACCAGAGATGCTGGAAGCATTTGTGAACAAACATCAGGGAAACGACTATTGGGTGACGTTCGACTGCCCGGAATTCACCAGCCTCTGCCCCATCACCGGTCAGCCTGACTTTGCCACCATCCGCATCGACTACATCCCCGATGAAAAGATGGTGGAGAGCAAGAGCCTGAAGCTTTATCTCTTCAGCTTTCGCAACCACGGCGCTTTCCACGAAGACTGCATAAACATCATCATGAAAGACCTGACGGCACTCATGGATCCCAAGTACATTGAGGTTACCGGAATTTTCACACCGCGCGGGGGCATCAGCATTTATCCTTATGCCAACTACGGCCGTAAAGGCACAAAATACGAAAAAATGGCCGAAGAAAGACTCTTCGGCCACTCCTTCCCGCTATAATCCCTCCCTTTTCCCGGATGGCAACGGGTTATTTTTCAGATGTGACTGGCTGTTGCGGCTCGTAGTAACGCACCCAGTCGATAAACAGATCGGCCGGTAGCACTGACGGATCGGTATCCTTATTCAACCTGACGCCGATAAACAGATCAAAATCGTGGTCGTAAAACGGGAACTGGCCGGGAATATCGGTGAGAATACGAGGGTATTTCTTGGTGCGGATGTCATCCACATAGAAGACCACGCTGTCGGCATAGTTTTCTACCGCATACGTATGATACTGGCCGGGGTTCACACCTACCAGCACACTGGAGGGAGGATTGTCGGGCATCCCCTGCGTAGTGGTGTATTCGGAAGTTACAGACTGATACACAAACTCATCCAGACCATATCGTTCCATGAAGTCGATCGATATATTTTTCGTCTTATCGGCCGGCACCAACGAAAGGTATGGGGTAGCATCCTCCACGGTGTTCATCCGGGCCCTGACTTCAATGCGGTTGATGCTGCCGGCGTTGAATGCCGGGCGGTTGATACCACCAGTAAGGAAAGGCATGGAATCGTTGTCCGCATCATTGGCAAGCGCGCGCAACACCAGGTTGCCTTCCTGTAAAACATACAGTCCTTCGTGATGACTCATATAGCGAAAGGAAGGGAGTTTGCTCTTGGGTGTCTTCAACCAGGAGGCAGTATCGAGCGATGTATCGAAATCATCTTCCCATACAAGGCTCCATCCCTTTCTTGCTTTTTCGTCTTCGTTTTCTTTCTGACCTGAGCAGGAGATCAGCCCCAGTGAGATTGCTGACAGTGCCAGCCAAGTTGTAATTTTTTTCATTTTAATGGTTTTGTCGTTCTTTTCGTCTTTTGTTTAATCCGGAATGTCAAAAACAGGTGCATCCGCAACATGACTTTGCATCAATAACAGGCAAAGCAAATGATTACCTCACCATTTTTTCGCTGCAAAAGTAGCTATTATCCCTCAGATAAGGAAACTTTTTTACTACCTTTGCTCCCTGTTTATAAGTTTTTAAATAGTAGTAGACAAATCATTCATTTCAGTTATTATGCCGGAAATTTCCCAGCGGGGAGTGCAGATGCCCGCATCACCCATACGCAAATTAGCTCCACTCTCTGATGCTGCCAAGGCACAGGGTGTAAAAGTATATCACCTCAACATCGGTCAGCCCGACCTCCCTTCGCCGGTGACGGCACTCGACGCGATTCGCTCCATCGACCGCACCACGCTGGAATATAGTCCTAGCGACGGATATCGGTTTTACAGAGAGAATCTGACGACATACTACAAACAGTATGACATCGACCTTACGCCCGAACAGATCATCGTGACAGCCGGTGGCTCGGAGGCTGTGTTGTATGCGTTCATGGCCTGCCTGAACCCGGGTGACGAGATTATTGTCCCCGAGCCTGCCTATGCCAACTACATGGCTTTTGCCATCTCGGCCGGTGCGGTCATTCGCACCATCCCCTCAACCATGGAAACGGGTTTTGCCCTTCCTCCGATGGAGGAGTTTGAGAATCTGATCAACGAGCGCACCAAGGGCATCCTGATCTGCAACCCCAACAATCCCACGGGATATGTCTACACACCCCAGGAGATGGAACAGATCAGGAATCTGGTGAAAAAGTACAACCTCTATCTCTTCTCAGACGAGGTATACCGCGAGTTTATTTATAACGACACACCTTATGTATCGGCGTGCCACCTGGAGGGGGTGGAAGAAAATGTGGTGCTGATTGATTCCGTTTCAAAAAGATACAGCGAGTGCGGCATCCGCATTGGCGCGCTGATTACCAAGAACCAGAAGGTTCACGACACCGTGATGAAATTTTGCCAGGCACGGCTAAGTCCGCCCCTGATCGGACAAATTGCTGCCAACGCATCGTTGCAAGTGAGCAGCAGTTATATGCAACACAACTTTGACGAATATAAGGGACGACGTGACTTCCTCATCGAAAGGCTGAACAAGATTCCCGGTGTCTACTCGCCCATGCCGCAAGGAGCATTCTACACGCTTGCCAGGCTTCCTATCGACGATGCCGATGCCTTTTGTGGCTGGTGTCTCTCCGATTTCCGGTATGAGGGGCAGACCATCTTCATGGCGCCGGCCACCGGCTTTTATGTGACACCCGGCCTTGGAAAGAACGAAGTACGTATAGCCTATGTGCTGAATAAAGAAGATCTGGACAAGGCGTTGACGGTGCTCGAGAAGGCACTGGAGGCTTATCCAAACAGAAGATAGCATGCATGAATGCAGAACTGTTCATAGCGAAACGAATCTACAAAGGCGATAAGAAGAATAACAAACGGGTCTCGTCGCCCGCCATCAGGATTGCCATTGCCGGTATCGCTCTGGGGCTGGCGGTGATGATCGTAGCGGTATGCATCATCGTGGGCTTCAAGAAGGAGGTCCGCGCCAAGGTGATCGGCTTTGGCTCTCACATTCAGATTACCGCCTTCGAGAGCAACTCCTCCTACGAACATATGCCCATTGCAGTATCCGACACGCTGCTTGCGCATCTGCGTGCCAATCCGGCTATCAGCAACATTCAGGAGTTTATCACCAAGCCGGGTATTATCAAGACCGACGACGATTTTATGGGAGTGGTCCTCAAAGGTGTGGCTGAAGGGTACGACTGGCAATTCTTCCGGAAGAACCTGGTGGAGGGAACGGTGATAGAACCCGCAGACACGGCTGACGGCAACCGGGCAATCATCTCCAAAGAGATGGCCGACAAGCTGCTACTGAAGAGGGGGGACAGCTTCACCTGCTACTTTGTGCAGGATCCGGTGCGTGCACGCCGTTTCGATATCGTGGGCATCTACGAAACCAACTTCGAAGATTACGACAAACTTTACATCCTCACCGAAAAGGAAGTGCTTGCCCGTCTTAACGGATGGGATTCCGATATGGTGAGCGGCATTGAGGTGCTAGTAAAGAATTACGACAACCTGGACAGGACCGCGCAGGAGCTTTTCTTTGATATGGCCTCTCACACAGACCGGCTGGGCAATGCTTTTTACACCCGCTCCATCAAGGACATCAATCCCATGATCTTTAACTGGCTGAACCTATTGGACATGAATGTATGGGTGATCATCATCCTCATGCTGGTGGTATCCGGTTTCACCATGATTTCCGGTTTGTTGATTATTATCCTGGAGCGCACCAACATGATCGGCATTCTCAAATCGATGGGTGCCCGGGATTTAAGCATCCGCAAGGTTTTTCTCTACCTCTCTGCCTTCCTCATCGGGAAGGGAATGCTATGGGGTAACGTGATCGCACTGCTGTTTTGTTTTATTCAGTACCGGTGGCAGCTATTGAAACTGGATCCTTCCACCTACTATCTCGCGGCCGTGCCCGTGGACCTGAACCCGCTCTATATCATCCTGCTGAATGCAGGCACCCTTTTCGTATCCCTGCTGATGATGATTGGACCTTCCTACCTTGTGGCTAAAATTACGCCTGCCAAATCCATTCAGTTCGAGTAACTGTCTGGAATAACTCAGAAGAAAAGCATTATATTTGCGAAAAGCTAAAAAATGAAAATCCTTCATACATCCGACTGGCATTTGGGCAAAAGGCTTGAAGATTTCTCCCGCCTGGAGGAACAACAAGCGGTGATGCAGGAGATCTGTGAGATCGCCGACCGGGAAGAGGCAGATGCTGTGCTGATCGCAGGAGATCTGTTCGACACGTTCAATCCTCCCACCGAGGCTGTAGATCTGCTGTACAAAGTCCTGAAAAGGCTCACCGCAAATGGACGCCGCCCGGTGATTGCCATTGCCGGAAATCACGACTCGCCCGACCGCATTGAAGCACCCGACCCGCTTGCCCGCGAGTGCGGGATCATCTTCGCCGGTTACCCCAATTCAATTGTACCCCCATTTATCCTCGAATCCGGCCTGCAAGTACTGAAAAGCGATAGAGGCTTTTTGGAGTTAACACTTCCGGGCAGCAACAGCCCGCTGCGCATTCTGCTTACACCCTATGCCAACGAATATCGGCTAAAAGCCTTTCTTGGACACGAAAACAGCGAAGAAGAACTGCGCAGGATCCTTCAGCAAAGATGGGAAAGCATCGCCAGCCAATACTGTGATGACCGTGGCGTAAACATCCTGCTGTCGCACCTGTTTATGGTAAAGAAGGGCGACCCGCTTCCGGAGGAGCCGGAGGAGGAGAAACCCATCCTGCATGTAGGAGGCGCGCAGGCCGTGTATACCGAAAATATTCCTTCACAGATTCAATACACGGCGCTGGGGCATCTGCACCGGATGCACAAGGCGGACGACACATCGCCCTCACCCGTTTATTACAGCGGAAGTCCCCTCTCCTACAGTTTTTCTGAGGCCGACCAACAGAAGTATCTTTTGCTGGTGGAGATCGAACCGGGTCATGGAGCCACGGTACGGGAAATTCCGCTCACGGGTGGCAAGCGTCTCCTGCGCAAAAAGGCGTATGGAGTAGAGGAAGCATTGCTATGGCTTGCAGAAAACAGGGATGCTTTGGTAGAGCTCACACTGGTCACCGATACTTTTCTTACGGCACAAGACAGGAGAAGGCTCCAGGCTACGCACGAGGGAATCATATCCATTATTCCGGAAGTATCCGACATGGACGCCCTGACAGGTCGCTCTCCCTCCAATATCGACCTGAGTCAAAGCATGGAAACACTTTTTCGTGATTATTTCCTGCACGAGAAGGGGCAGGAGCCCGGCGAGGAGATTCTGAGCCTGTTCAGGGAGATTATGGCAGAGGAGGAGGAATCATGATACCCATAGAGTTAACCTTGCAAGGACTCTATTCCTACCAGGGGAGACAAACCATCGATTTCACCAGGCTTACCGGTGCGAACCTGTTTGGCATCTTCGGAACGGTGGGCAGCGGCAAGTCTTCCATCCTCGAAGCAATTACTTTCGCTATTTATGGGCGCACCGATCGGTTGAACCTCTCGGGCGACAACCGCTACTACAACATGATGAACCTAAAGTCGAACGAGCTCCTGATCGATTTCATCTTCGAAGCCGGGAAGGATCAGACAGCCTACCGGGCAATAACAAAAGGAAGGCGCAACAGCAAGCGGTTCGATGAGGTAAAAACGTTAGAACGCTCTGCATACAGGAAAGTCGGCCACGACTGGGTCCCCATTGATGTTGCATCATTGGAAGAGGTTGTAGGATTGAGCTACGATAACTTCAAGCGCACCATCATCATCCCGCAGGGTCAATTTCAGGAGTTTCTACAGCTCGGCAACAAAGACCGCACCCAGATGATGAAGGATCTTTTCAACCTTGGGAAGTTCGAATTCTATTACAAGGTAGTGTCTCTGGAATCGAAAAACAACGCACGCAAGCAACACATTGAAGGCCAGCTACAACAACTGGGATCCGTTGATCCGGAGCAGGCGGACAGCTATCGTAAGCAATTGTTGCTGCTCGAAAAGGAGATTGGCGACCTAAACCGGAAGCTGGACGAAAACACATTGCATGAGGAACAACTCCGCAAACTGCAGGAGCTGACCCAAAAGACTAGCGATGCAGAAAAGGAGCAACAACAGCTTCAGGAGCAGGAGCCTCACTTTCGTTCTCTTGAAAAAAGGGTTGAGCGCTACGAGCAGAGCGTGATGTTGTTCAAGCATCAGCTTGACCTGCTGCAGGAAAGCCGGAAGAAAAAAGAACTCCGGGATGCGCAGATTCGCATTGACACGGATAAATTGCGAAGAGAGGAAGAGGAAATTGAACGACTCGAGAAAAGGCTGGACACAATAACAACGGCGTACGAGAAAAGGGATGAGTTAAACAGAAAGGCAGAAGAGCTTACACGTCTGCTTCAAATAAAGATGCTGGAGGAGATCGTTTCCGTCGAAGAGTCTCGTGTAAAGAAAGGCACCCTGGCCCTGGAAAGCACCCTGGCGGAAATACAAAAGCTAAAGATTAAAAAGGAATCGCTGGAGCAGGCGATAAAAGCAGCACGAGACACTATGCCCGACCTGTCGCTTCTGTCCTCCATCAAAGCGTGGTATATAGAAAAACATCATCTCGACGATCAACTGCTGGAAGTGGAAAATGAGTTGAAAAAATATCTGCAGCAGGAAAACAAGACTCTCGAAGAAAAATTGCTGATTCTGGAGGATACAGAATTTGAAGGATTGTCAAAAGATGCCGGCTACAAGGAATACATTCTCCATCTGCAGGCAACAGGCGAAACGATAAAAGAAAAGCAGATGCTGCTGGGTGAACAGGAGAACAGCCTCCGGCTAAAAGAACAGCTGAAAGCCTATGCCGAGGCACTGACCGAGGGAAGGCCATGTCCTGTCTGTGGATCACTGCATCATCCGGAACGCTATAAAAGCGAAGCATATCACGACACATTGAGCCGGCTTATTGCAGAAAAGCGCTCGCTGGAGCTGCGACAGGAGCGTATTGTTGTTTTGGAAAAGGAACTAAGCCTTCTCGAGAGCCGGCAATTGCAGATTTCCAGCGGACTGCATGATCTGTGCCAAAAGAAGAGATTGCTTGGCGATAAGGCCGTATCCCATCTCAAACAATTTGCCTGGGATGCCTACCGTGAGGAAAAAGAAGTGAGCAACGCTTTCAATAAGGCAAAGTTGATTCAGGCAGAGTTAAACAGACAGGAGGCAGACTTGCAGAAAGCAGCAAAAGAACTGGAAAAACAGGAGCATAACAGGGAGCGGTTCCGGGAAGAACTGGAAAAGATAAAAACATCGCTCACGGTAAACCAAACCAGGTTGAGGACCATCGGGCAGCAGCTTCAGTGGATACAGCCTGAACAATATCGCCAAACGCCTCCTTCTTTGATTGAAGAGGAGAAAAACAGCTTGCTGAAGGAGTACGTGCGCCTAGAGAAGGAGTACACCGAAAACAACAAGATCCTTCAGGAACATCGTAAACAAAAAGATACGCTTGCCGGCAGCCTGGCATCCAACCAAAAGGAACTGAATGAGGAACAGTCGGCCATCGACAAGCTAAACAATGCATTGAAACTGCAGGTGGAGCAATCCTCCTTCCAATCGGTGGAAGAAGTAATCGGCATTCTGTCGCAACCCATCGATACGGAAGCGGAGAGACAACACCTTACCCGTTTTAGGGAACAATTGCTGCGTTGTGCATCCACCCTGCAGCAACTCCGGCATGAGGCAGCCGGCAGGGTGTATGATGCCGGTGTGCACCGGGCCCTTAAGGAGGAGATTGCCATGCTCCGGGAGCAGGCCACACAGAAAATTCAGGAACAGGGAAAAACGGCGGAACAGCTTAAAAAGTTACAAGAAAATATGGAGAATCAGACGCTGCTTCGCAAGGAGCACGACAGCCTGGAAGCAAGAGCAGAGGATATCAGAACCCTGAAGTCGCTATTCAAGGCAAGCGGTTTTGTGGATTACATCTCCTCTGTCTACTTGCAGAATCTCTGCAACACAGCCAACGATCGTTTCTTTCAGCTTACCCGGCAGCGACTGAGCCTGGAGATCACGGCCGACAACAGCTTTCAGGTGCGTGACTTCATGAATGGAGGAAAGACAAGAAGTGTTAAAACTCTTTCGGGAGGTCAAACATTTCAGGCTTCACTGTCGCTTGCCCTGGCTCTTGCCGACAACATCCAGAAGATTACCCAATCAAGCCAAAACTTCTTCTTCCTCGACGAAGGTTTCGGCTCGCTGGACAAGGAGTCACTCGATATTGTATTCGACACCCTAAAGTCGCTGCGCAAGGAAAACCGCATTGTGGGTGTCATTTCGCATGTGGAGGAGATGCAGCAGGAGATTGATGTGCACCTCTATATCGAGCATCACCCCGAAAAAGGCAGCATCATCCACCCCAGCTGGAAGAAATAATGGATGTTGAGATTAGAACTCCCTCCCGGATATATTCTGGACAGACAGCAATCCGGGAAGATAAACATAAAATAGTGAACGTTGGACAAATGTCAAATATCTCATCGGCTACATTTGCAGACTCAAAGCCACATTATCAGATTCTGAACGGGTTACGTGGAATTGCGGCACTGATTGTGATAGGGTATCACATCTTTGAAGCCTTTGCCACAAGCCCTGCAGATCAACAATTCAATCACGGATACCTTGCTGTAGACTTCTTCTTTATACTGTCAGGGTTCGTGATCGGGTATGCTTACGACGACCGGTGGAAAAGTATGGAAACCAGAAATTTCATTACGCGCCGGTTAATACGTCTTCAGCCAATGGTGATAACAGGGGCCGTGTTAGGAGCGATAACCTTTTTCATGCAAGGAAGCGAAAAATGGGATGGGACACCGGTTGCTCCTCTTCTGGTGATGTTTGCGTTGCTGCTCCACATCTTCCTGATTCCGGCCGTACCGGGTACCGGGGCTGAAGTACGTGGAAACGGAGAAATGTACCCGTTGAACGGCCCGAGCTGGTCCCTGTTTTTTGAATATATTGGAAACCTGCTGTATGCTTTTTTTCTGCGCAGGCTGTCTACACGGGCTCTCGCAACGCTTGTCGCCCTGGCAGGTGTGGGATTAGCCTCGTTTGCCATTGGCAATCTTTCCGGATTTGGGCATTTGGGCGTGGGCTGGACCCTGGCCGATTACAACCTGCTTGGAGGTTTTTTACGGTTGCTTTTTGCCTTCTCTGCGGGACTCCTCTTATCGCGTGTTTTCAAACCGGTCCATATCACGGGGGCTTTTTGGAAATGCAGTCTGGTTATTGTAGTTTTGCTTTCCATGCCCTATATTGGCAATGGCAATTCGCCATGGATAAATGGCATATATGATGCGGTATGCACCATCGCAATCTTTCCCATGCTTGTTTATCTGGGGGCTTCGGGAAAAATAACCGGAAAATTTACTGTCGGGATGTGTAAATTTCTGGGGGATATATCCTATCCGCTCTACATGGTGCATTATCCCTTTATGTACCTTTTCTATTCTTTTGTGTGGAAGAAAGAACTCACGTTCGCCCAAACATGGCCATTTGCATTTATTTTATTGTTTGGAAATATCCTGGTCGCATATCTGTGCCTGAAGATGATTGACGAGCCAGCACGCAAATATCTGACAAAACGTTTTTTGCAAATAAAAAAGGATGGACATTGAACACAGCGCCGTTGTTGAGCGTATTTGCGACCCAATAAATTATATCCGATAAAATGAATAAACAGAAAGGGACAAAGAGTATGAGCATAAACTGGATAATCCTGATTATTGGTGGCTTGTTCGAATCGATTTTTGCAATGAGCCTGGGAAAAATGCAACAAACATCCGGGAAGGAGATGTGGATGTGGTTAATCGTCTTTATGTTGTCGGTGAGCCTGAGCATGTTGTTGCTCTTTAAATCGATGGGAGGCGATCACCCTATTCCTACTGGTACTGCTTA
>DHSP01000047.1 GCA_002408485.1 Proteiniphilum sp. UBA5283
TATCATTTTCCTTATCTTTTAAATCATATTTTACAGTAACAGACCTCCATTTTTATTTAATTTTGAAGTTGAATCAACAGGCCTATTTTCTGTTAAATTAATACAGGAAAAACTTTGCAAGAATGATGCACAATCATTCTAATTCCAGCCATAACAACATGTTCTTTTAATCACCAGAGATCTGAGTCCAGTTAATAAGTAGTTAAAACAAATAATATTAGTCCAGACGATAGCGATAAAAAACAACCTTTTCAAAACATATAAACAAATTTTACTTTAATGAAAAACAAAGAAAATCAGATGTCAAGAAGAAAGTTTCTGGCAGTCTCGGGAGCCATTGCCGGAACAACGATTGTGAACCCCGCTTCACACATCCTTGCCGGGAACATGGCCGGCAACGGCGGAAACAGCGGAAACAACAAGAAAACAAGGCTGGCCATCGTAGGCCTCGGCAGCAGGGGCACCGGCATGTGGGGGAGAAGTCTCGTAGAGGAATATGGCGAACTGGTCGAGTTCGTGGGGCTCTGTGACCACAACCCCGGAAGACTGGCACTGGGCAAGGAACTTATCGGCGCCGACTGCCCCACCTTCGAGGACTTCGAACAGATGATGCGGGAGACCAAGCCCAACCAGCTGATCGTCACCACCGACGACAACACGCACGACCACTTCATCGTAAAAGGAATGGAGATGGGTGCCGATATCATCTGCGAAAAGCCGATGGCCATCGACGAGAAGAAGATCCAGCGCATCATCGATGCCGAGAAGAGAACCGGCAAGCAATGCAGGGTCACCTTCAACTACCGCTACTCCCCCCACCGCGCCAGGATGTGGGAGATCCTCCAGGCGGGTGAAATCGGCGAACTCACCTCGGTCGATTTTCATTGGTACCTCGACACCTCGCACGGCGCCGATTACTTCCGCAGGTGGCACCGGCTGGTGGAGAAAGGAGGATCGCTTTGGGTACACAAGGCCAGCCATCACTTCGACCTGCTCAACTGGTGGATCGGCAGCGATCCGGAGAGCGTCTACGCCCTGGGCGATCTGGAGTTCTACGGGAAAAACGGCCCTTTCCGTGCCGACAACTGCAGAAGCTGCCCCCACACCAAAGAGTGCAAGTTCTACTTCGACATCATGCGCAGCGAACAACTCAAGCGCCTCTATGTGGACAACGAGAAATACGACGGGTACCACCGCGACGGATGTGTCTTCCGTAACGATGTTAACATCTACGACAAGATGGCGGCTACCATCAAATACATGAATGGCGTACAGGTCTCTTACTCACTTACCGCTTACTCGCCTTACGAAGGATACCGGATTGCCTTCAACGGCACCAAGGGCAGGATGGATGCCTGGATACAGGAGTCAAATCCCACCACCGATGTCAACTACGACGAGATCATGGTCTCGAAAAACTTTGGCAAAAGAGAGTACTTCCATATCCCACAGGGAACGGGTCATGGCGGCGGCGACAAGCTACTGAAAGACCAGATCTTTATCCCCGGCACGCCCGACCCGCTGCGGCAGGCCGCCGGTGTGCGCGACGGGTCACTGGCCTGCCTGATAGGCATTGCCGCGAGAAAGAGCATCGCCTCCAAAGAGCCGGTGATGATCAAAGACCTGACCTCCATTCAGCCCATGGTGAAGAAAGCCTGAAGAAATAACACATATTGCCGGATATCAGTGATTGATATCCGGCATTTACCATGAACAAAGTGAATTTTAACTGAATCAGAAAAAATGAATTTGAACGCTTATAAAAAACATTATGACTAAATTGACCTTTACCTCGAAAATTTTTATTTTACTACTAAGCGTATTATCCTTATTCACGAGGGCTACTGCTCAGGAAAGCACCATCATTGGTAAGGTAATGGATACACTGGGAGAACCGATGATTGGAGTGACCGTGCAAGTTGAAGGAACTTCAACCGGAACAGTAACCGATTTTGAAGGAAACTACACGCTGAGAGTCCCCAGTCGCGATGTAAGCATTCTCTTTTCTTTTGTTGGGTATGAGTCACAAACCATTCCTGTCGGCAACAGAAGCCGGATAGATGTGACAATGACCGAGAATGTAACCTTGATGGAGGAATTGATTGTGATCGGGTACGGCACCGTAACCAAACGCTCTCTATCTACAGCGGTGGCAACAGTTGAAGGAGACAAGGTGGCAGATTTACCCACAGGTAACCTGGCACAAAGCCTTGTAGGAATGAGCTCCGGCGTAACATTCCAACAAATCAGCGGACAGCCGGGTGAATCACCTGCTATCCGAATCAGGGGAAATGGTTCCATCAACAGCGGAAATGACCCCCTTTATGTAATTGACGGATATCCCACAACCTCCAGCAGCGATTTTGCAAACATCAATCCTCAGGATGTGGAAAGCATCCAGATCCTGAAAGATGCTGCTTCATCGGCTATTTACGGCTCACGCGCCGGTAACGGGGTGATTATCGTCACTACAAAAAAAGGCAAGGAGGGCAAGCCGGATATCCGCCTCAATGTACAGATGGGCATGAGCCAGCCATCTACCTATGTCGATGTGCTGGGTAGGGATGACTACCTGGAGATGGTGATCGAAGCAAGAACCAACAACGGGACCATCAACAACTTCCCCGCACTGCAGGATCTCTGGAACAAACGAAGCACCCTGCCGGACAACAACTGGCAGAAAGATATTTTCCGTAATGCCCCCAACTACAGGACAAGCGTCTCAGTGATCGGTGGTACGGAAAAAGTGAAATACAATTTTTCCGCCTCTTATCTCAATGAGGATGGGATTTTGCTGAACTCTTATAACAAGCGTATCAACCTGAAAGGTGGATTCGAGGCGCTGCTCACAGATAAGATCAAATTAGGTGTCAGCTTCTCTCCTACCTACAACCACACCCGTGCACAGAACCCTTCGGGCGGAAATACCGAAGATGTGACTGGCATTGTGGCTGAAGCCCTTACCTATCCTCCTATTTTCACCCCCTATATGGAAAATGGTGACTATTTTCAGGTGGCACAACATGCCGGAGGCAAAAACGGATACCCCAACTACGGTTTCAATACCCAGATCAGGAATCCGGTAGCCAACCTGATGGAGAACTTCGACAACAGGTGGTCGTTCCGTTCGCTGAACAACGCTTTCCTTGAGTTCAGACCAATTGAAGGATTGGTCATCCGCTCCAGCGCCGACCTGATGATCAACTCCTATAAACGTGATTATTACCAGACTGCCTACCTGCTGGGGAACAGCTATACGGGTAATAAATCAACACCCAATTTCAATACCATTGACGGATATCGCTCCTCGCTTCTGGCTTACGACCTGTATTCCTCCACTACGGCCACTTACAACTGGATAATGAATGAGGGTCACAACTTCACCGCCTTGTTCGGTTATGATGCAGAGTACTTCAATACATTTGATGTACGACAGGATGACCGTACCGACAGCGACTACCCGATTGCATACACACAGACCAATATCACCAACGTGAACGGCGCTAATCTTTGGAACGGCTCCTCCAATGTGGGCGAATATGCGTTTGACGCTGTTTTCGGTCGACTCAACTACGATTACAACCAGAAGTATGTAGCTTCCGCATCCCTCCGGCGCGACCGATCCAGTAAGTTCGGTCCCGGCAAACGCGCGGGTATCTTCTACTCGGGATCGGCTGCCTGGAATATTTCTGAAGAGGAGTGGGGTAAAAGCGACTGGCTGACCAGTTCAAAAATCAGGCTGAGCTACGGTCTCACCGGTAATGACCAGATTGGTGATTATTATGCATGGATGGCTTCGCTTGGCAGTTCCAACCAGGTGGTATTCGGCAGCAACGAAAACATGGTGACACGTACCGCCTATTATCCCAACGGCTACTCCAATCCATACCTGGGATGGGAAACCAACAGCCAGTGGGATATGGGTATTGATCTGGGATTCTTCAACCGTTTTGGACTGACTGTGGATCTATACCGCAGGGTGAGCGAAGTGGTGATGTCCATGTCTATCCCCAACTTCAACGGTATTGCATCCTCCATCATGGCCAACTCGGGAGAAATAGAAAACAAGGGTTTTGAAGCACAACTGATCGCACCTATCCTGACAGGCGACTTCAAATGGACAGCCACACTAAACGGTTCAAAGAACATCAACAAGATCCTCTCCCTCGCAAACGGACAATCCCAACTCTCCAATCAGAGAGCGGGAACCAAGTGGTCAAATGTGATCCGCAACTATGTGGGCAGACCAATGGGCGATATGTATATGCTGAAAGTGATCGGCACCTTTAACAATACCGATGACGTGAAGAACAAGCCCAATTTTGGGACACAGGCAATCGGTGACCTGATGTACGAAGACTATAGTAAAGACGGAAAGATCGATAGTGATGACTTCCAACTCGTGGGTAACTACCAGCCGGATTTTACCTTCGGATGGACCAACACGTTTGCATACAAAAACATTGACCTCAACTTCACGATTGACGGCCAGACAGGAGGGGAAGTAATCTTTGCCGCTGCACGTGCCTTTACGCTGAACAGATACGACGACAATGTGCTGGCTGAGTCCGGTCTGGGACGATGGAAATCGGAAAGTGATCCCGGTAACGGCACATCACACAAGGCGGGGACCAACAATCTCGGCTCCAACATCAATGCCTCTACCCGTTATCTCTATAGCTCCGATTACCTTCGTTTGCGAAATCTGGGTATTGGCTACCTCCTTCCGAAGCAGATCTCAAAGAAGATGGGTTTTGAAATGTTGCGATTCAGCCTGAATGCACAAAACCTCTACACCTTCGATAAATATCCGGGTTATTCGGTCGAGTCGAACTATTCCGGAAACTCAGCCACCAACAACGGCGTTGATTTCGGAAGCTACCCCTTGTCTCGTGTAGTCACATTCGGAGTCAACATTGGTTTCTAACTCCCGCCATCAACCATAACATACTGAAATATAACAATATATTCATATGAAAAAAATAATTACAATACTATTCATCGGAATTATGGCTTTGAGGCTTCATTCCTGCAGTGACAGTTTTTTTGACCGTTTCCCTTCAGATTCAATGCAGGTGGAGACCTATCTCACCAATGATGAAGAAGTGGAAAATATGCTCTATGATGTCTATTACCAACTCCGTTCCGTCACACAGGACATCATATACCTCAATGACATAGGTACGGATGTGGCATACAACAGGAAAACAAACAACTCAATGGACCATATCAATCTCAATGAGAGCAATATCACTGAGACATTTGGTATCTCCTCCACCATCTGGTCGGGATGTTTCAACATCATCAACCGGTCGAATTATGTACTGGAGTCATTGGGCAATGTGGCAGATGAAACAAACAGAAAACAGTTTGAAGGGGAAGCTAAATTTTTTCGCGCATATGCCTATTTCCAGCTGGTAAGGCTATTTGGCAACGTTCCGATCAGTACCGGGGTCATCAAGGATTATACCACGCTCTACAAGTATCCTCGTCAGCCGGTTGATGAGGTATACAGCCAGATCCATCAAGACCTTACTGACGCGGCAGCAGGCTTACCCAACAGCTACACGGTGGAGTCATTAAAAGGGAGAGCGACCCGGATTGCTGCCCTGACCATGTTGGGAGAGGTTTATATGACCAGAAATGATTTTGAGACTGCCAAAACGCATCTGAAAAGTGTGATCGATTTCGCCAATGCCAATCCCACCATACTGGGACTTGAAACAAATGTGGAAGATATCTATGATTCACGCAATGCCAACGGAAAAGAGATTATCATGGCTGCTCAGTTCAATTATGGCTCTACAATCATTAGCAACTATCTGATGTCTGCCTCCATTCCCAATATCATCAATCCTTCCGCACAGCCAACCTATGCTTATGACGACGGAACAACAACCACAATCAAGACATCCGAGGGTACAAGTATCTTTCTGATGACGTATGATCTCTATAAGAAATATGACCCTGAAAAGGACAAGAGATTTCAAAAATTGGTTTACAACGGATTGTATGACGCAGAGTTTTCCTCCACCGCTCCCTTTGCATACAGGACAACATCAAATGCAACCTATCTGCCAACAACGCTTAAATACTATGATCATCAGAACAATTACAACGGACTCTCAAAATATGCCGCCGGCACTGACAACATTGTATACCGGTATGCCGATGTATTGCTGATGTACGCCGAGTGTCTGAATGAGACAAACAATACCGCAGGCGCCGCTACCTACCTGAATTTGGTTCGGAACAGAGCAGGTCTTGATGCAACTACTGCCGCATCGAAAGAGGATCTGTCCATGGCCATTGAAAATGAACGTCTGTTGGAACTCTGCTTTGAGGGGCATCGCTGGTTCGACCTGTTACGTATCGGACGTCTCACCAAAATCATGACCGATCATTTCAACTGGGCTGAACCGGGACTCAACTCTGTGATTCAATCACACATGAACGGAAATGACAAAATCGACTCCAAGGCTACCTGGAAGTGGGCGGATGTCACCTATCCGATTCTGTTTCCACTCCCGTATGATCAATTGCAATTGATGCTGGATTTCGGATGGACACAAAATGAAGGATATTGAGATGTATTGTTTAGGTTAGAAATCTTGAAGTCATTCTGATCTTGTGAAACACAGGATTGGCGTGACTTCTTTTATTTTTATAAGTTATGAAATCAATCAATCTGTTTTCGATGCTGGGTGTTTGCTGTTCACCCCTCATACTATCCGCCGGATGCAACCGGCAACAGCAGAGTAGCCAACCAGCGAAGCCCAACATCATCTTCATCCTGGCTGATGACCTGGGATATGGAGACCTGGGATGCTACGGAAACGAGCAGATCCTCACTCCGACCCTCGATAGCCTGGCAGCCACCGGCACCCGCTTCACGCAAGCCTACGCCGGTTCGGCTGTCAGCTCTCCCTCCCGTTGTGCGCTGATGACCGGCAAAAACAGCGGCAACACCACCATCCGTGACAACTTTGCCGAGGCTGGTGGCATGGAGGGACTCAAAAACGGAAATCCCATCCGTCGCATGCACCTGCTCCCTACCGACACAACCATTGCCACAGTGTTGAAAAGTGCGGGGTACAAAACCTGTCTGGTCAATAAATGGCACCTCGACGGATTCAATCCCGAGGCATCACCCCTGAACCGGGGATTCGACGAATTCTATGGCTGGCTTGTCAGCACCCCCTATTCAAACGACCCCTACTACTACCCCTATTATCGTTTCAACAACGATTCCCTGGTCCATATCGGGGAAAATGCAGAGGGCAGGCACACACGTCACAACACCGATATCTCTACCGATGAGGCTATTCAGTTTATCCGCCGCAACAGCAAAAGCCCTTTCTTCCTCTATCTGGCCTACGACTCGCCTCATGAACCCTTTGTCATCGATGATACCTCCTGGTATGACGACAAGGAGTGGGATCTGAATACCAAACGGTATGCCTCGCTGATCACCCATATGGATCAGGCCATTGGAAGGCTGATCGCAGAAGCAGAGAAGCTGGGCATCCTCGACAATACACTCATCATTTTCACCTCCGACAACGGTGCGGCTATTCAGGCACCCCTGGAGGTATTAAAAAGCAACGGCAACCTGAGAGGGCGTAAGGCACTGCTCTACGAAGGCGGCATACGTATCCCCTTTATCGTGAACCAGAAAGGAAAGGTAGCGGTTCAAACGCTCGACAACCTGATCTATTTTCCCGACCTGCTCCCCACCCTTGCAAATCTGGCCGATGCCACCGTTCCGGAAAATCTGAACGGCATGAACATCCTCCCGCTGTTCTATGGAAAAGAAGCCGACACCAACAACCGGATGCTCTACTGGGAGTTTCCGGGAAAACAGGTCGCTGCCAGAAAAGGGGACTGGAAAGTGGTATCCACAAAGAAAGATGCTCCGCTGGAACTCTACAATCTGAAAGAGGATATCAGTGAAACCAACAATCTGGCTGAACAGCATCCCGAAATAGTGGAGAAACTGAAAAAGGAGATGAAAGAAATGCGTTCTCCATCTCCCAACTGGCCATTACCGGAGGATGAGTGAATGCAGTCGCTGTGTCAAATCCTGCAGGTAAAATATCATTTATATTAGCTGCACACTCCATTATTTGGTTAAATTTGTGAATTGTGGAATATCGGATAAAAATACCAATAAAATAATTTGATACAATGCAGAAACTGACCTTGCTACTGGCTCTTTTCCTCTCCCTACAGGTGACAGCCCAACAGACAGAAATTCTTTATCTCTCCGGAACGGGGCTGGGAGACACCAAAACATGGGATTTCTACTGCAGCGGCGGCATGAACAGCCGGAAATGGTCCAAGATCGAAGTGCCTTCCCAGTGGGAGTTGCAGGGTTTCGGTGAATACAGTTACGGAAGGTGGTATACGATCAAAGGTGCCAAACCTCCTACGGAGACGGGCATCTACCGCACCACATTCCGAATTCCCTCCAACTGGAAAGGGAAGCAGGTGAGCATTGTCTTTGAGGGGGTGATGACCGATACGGAGGTGCTAGTGAACGGTACCCTTGCCGGAGAAATGCACCAGGGAGGATTCAACCGTTTCTCGTACGACATTACCGATAAGATCAGAACAGGAAAGAACAACCTCGAAGTGAAGGTCAGCAAAGAATCTGCCGACCGGCTGGTCAATGCAGCCGAACGAAAAGCGGACTGGTGGATCTTTGGCGGCATATACCGTCCTGTTTACCTGGAAGCAAAGCCGACTGCAAACATCCGGCGGATAGCCGTAAATGCCAAAGCAGACGGCTCTCTCCATGCAGATATTTTCACCACGCCGCTGGAGGAGGGTTTCACGCTAAACGCCCGGATCATACCGGTGAAGCTGTATGGGGACGACAAACCTGCTTCGGTCGCAACACAGACCGCATCGCTGGGAACGGGCAGCGAGCATGCGGTTCGCTTTCGCTGGCACGATGTACAGCCGTGGAACAGCGAAACCCCCAACCTCTACAACCTCGAACTGGAGCTGTTGGACAGGAGCAACAAGGTGGTGCATCTTTATACCGGGCGAATTGGCTTCCGCACGGTGGAGTTTCGGGTAAAGGATGGGCTCTACGTGAACGGCACGAAAGTGGTGCTGAAAGGAATCAACCGTCACTCATTTCATCCCGACGGGGGACGTACCACCAACAAGGAGATCAGCCTGATGGATGGTAAACTAATCAAGGAGATGAACATCAACGCCGTGCGGTTTCATTATGCACCCGACACCCATTTTCTGGATGTGTGCGACTCGCTCGGCATTTTTGTCGTAAACGAGCTGGCGGGATGGCAAAACGCATACGGGACGGAGGTGGGATCGAAACTTGCGAAGTCGCTGGTTACCCGCGATGTGAATCACCCCTCCATTATCTTGTGGAGCAACGGCAACGAAGGGGGTTTTAATCATGATCTTGATCCACTGTTTTATCAGTATGACCCGCAAAAAAGACATGTGATTCATGCCTGGGCCGATTTTGACAATCTGGACACCCACCACTACCCCACCTACCTGACCGGTGTGGCACGCTTCAACAACGGGTACAAGGTTTTTATGCCGACCGAGTTTCAGCATGGCATGTACGACCAGGGGCATGGTGCCGGCCTGGAAGATTTCTGGAACAGGTATACATCACATCCCCTTTTCGCAGGCGGGTTTATGTGGGATTTTTCCGATAACGCCGTGAGACGGACCGACAGAGGAGGAATCCTCGACTCCGACGGTTCCAACGGCACCGACGGCATTGTAGGGCCCTACCGCCAGAAGGAGGGTAGCTACTATACCGTGCGCGATGTGTGGGCTCCCATTCAGTTCGAACCCCTCTTCATCACCTCCTCTTTTACCGGAGAGTTTATTGTACGGAACGACTACCTCTTCTCCAACCTGGAGAGCTGCAGAATGGAATACAGGGTGTTGCACGCTCCCTCTCCGTTGAGCCATGATACCCGGCAGCAGGCAATTGCTTCCGGAGATGTCTCCCTTCCCACTATCGGTCCCAGAGAGGCAGGCAAAGCCAGGATGGAGCTGCCGCCCAATTTCTTCGATGGCGACATCCTGGAGATTACCGCATGGGACCGACACAATGAGGAGATTTGCACCTGGACCTGGCCCATACGATATGCGGCAGCTTATACCCGAGGAGAGATGGAACAAACCATGCAGGAAGGAAAAGCAACGGTAGTGAAAGAGGGAGATGCGATCAGGTTATCTGCCGGCGATGTGACGGTGACCTTTCACGCGGCAGACGGACTAATCACCGAAGTGCGAAACAGCAGCGGCATCCTCTCGTTTAACAACGGGCCGTTGCCCGTAGGAATGAAAGCCCGCATCAAGGAGGTGAAATTCCGGCAGGAGGGTGCAAACGCCGTGTTTACCGCTTACTACCAGGGTGCGGTCGATTCAATCCGCTGGGAAATGACGCCGGCCGGACTGTTGCAGATGAACGCCGTGACACTGAACAATGCACGGGCAGGCATTGGCTTCGACGAGGCCATTTTTGAGGACAACATTCCCAACTTCGGCTTCACTTTCTCCTACCCCGAAGAGAATGTAAAAAGCATGGAATGGTTCGGACGCGGTCCCTATCGGGTGTGGCGCAACCGAATCCGGGGTGCCAACTACGGTATCTGGAAGAAGGACTACAACAACACCATCACCGGAGCCGATTTCGGGAACCTGGTCTATCCCGAGTTTAAAGGGTACCACGGCAACACCTACTGGAGTACGCTCTTCACCACCGAATCGCCATTCACCGTATACAGCGAGAGTGACGGCCTTTTCATGCGGATCTTTACCCCCGCGGAGCCGGCCGACAACAAAACCAACTGGAGTGCACATCCGCAGTTTCCGGAAGGCGACATCTCATTTCTCTACGAGATCCCGGCCATACGCTGTTTCAAGCCGGTATCGCAGCAAGGGCCCAACAGTCAGCCCTCCAACATCCGCATAAAGATCGGCGACGAAGGAGTACACATGAACCTCTGGTTCGATTTCAGGGGAGTAAAGTAAAATAAAA
>DHSP01000068.1:0-1338 GCA_002408485.1 Proteiniphilum sp. UBA5283
ATAGCTTCACAGGGAGACACCGGCGAGGCAGCTACATTGTATGAAAATGCACGCTATTTTGATGCAAGCTACAAACCAGCCTATGTAAAACTGGCACGACTGTATGAAAACATCAAGACGCAAGTTGCTCTCGACTACCTGAAACAAGTTATCGAACTGGATCCCTCATATGTTCCGGGGCAATTCGCCTATAGCCAGATTAATTACAGGAAAGGGTTTTATCCGGAATCACTGAATGCCTTTAAAAAGTATCTAGCTTTGGTGGAGCCCGATGCAAAGGATTACGAACGATACGCTACTACACTGTACTTCAACAAGATGTATAAGGAAGCGATTGAAGCGATTGAAAAAGCGCCCGACAACCTTGTAATGGACCGCCTGAAGACTTATGCTTTTTTTGAATTGGGCGAGTATGTAGCGGCGCTTGAAAGCGCGACTAAATTCTTCGGGAAATACGACAAACGTGACTTCATTACGCAGGACTACACCTACTATGCACAAATATTGAACCAAAATAAAAAATTTGCCGAGGCGGCTGATGCCTATATCGAAGCCTACAAGAGAGACGACCACAAAATGGAGTATCTACAGGAGGCAGCAAAAGCATACGAAAAAGCGGGCGACTACGACCATGCCATCCAGTATTACCGGATGATACTTGAAAATCATCCGGAACCCTCTCTGGCTGATTATTACTTATTGGGCGCCGCCTATTATTCAGCCGGAACAGCCACCAGCATCCTTTCGGATGATCCGAAACAGGACCAGTTCAAAAAAAGAGATTATTTGATTGAAGCCGACAAAACATTCAGCACCATGATCGATCATTTTCCCGACCATTATCTGGGATATCTGATGCGTGCTCGTGCCAACTTCGCACTGGATCCGCAGGCGGAAGAGGGTCTTGCAGTACCCTATTACACGAAAGCACTGGAAATGATGCTGCCGGATGTCGAAAAGCGTAAAAACGACATTCTGGAGTCCTATCGTTATCTTGGATTCTATCATCTGGGCAAGAACGATGTGCCACAGGCGAAGCATTTCTGGAACAAGGTGCTTGAATATGATCCCGCCGACGAAACAGCGCTGCAGGTTATCAAGAGTTTAAGTAAGTAAATCATTTATGACAGATAGCACTTTTTTTATTGTCGCTCTCCTGGCAGGAATCATACTGGTTGCAGGAGGGCTGGGGTTGGCATTGCTGATCTCGCCGAAGTCACTCAATTTTCAGAAAGGAGAGCCCTACGAGTGCGGACTCCCTACACACGGCACATCGTGGATGCAATTCAGGGTAGGCTATTATTTATATGCCATCCTCTTTCTGATGTTCGACGTGGA
>DHSP01000068.1:1550-26678 GCA_002408485.1 Proteiniphilum sp. UBA5283
AATTCTGAGCCTGGGCCTCGCCTATGCATGGAAAAAAGGAGTTTTGGAATGGAAGTCAAAGATATCAAAATAAAAGCGTTTCCGGCCGAAGAGTTCAAGGATAATGAAACCCTTCAGCAATATATTGACGCGTTAAAAAAGGAGGGTGGCAGCGTGATTGTCGGCAAGCTCGATCAACTGATCGACTGGGGTCGTGCCAATTCACTTTGGCCACTCGCTTTTGCCACCAGCTGCTGTGGAATTGAGTTTATGGCAGCTGCCTCCGCGCATTACGACCTTTCCCGCTTCGGGATGGAGGTCACCCGAAACAGTCCCCGCCAGGCCGATGTGATGGTGGTGGCAGGAACCATCGTGAACAAAATGGCACCGCTGCTCCGCAGGGTGTACGACCAGATGGCAGAGCCAAAATATGTGGTGGCTATGGGGGCCTGTGCCATTTCGGGAGGGCCTTTTGTGAACTCCTACAACGTGGTGAAAGGCGTGGAGCAGATTATTCCGGTCGACATTTATATCCCGGGATGCCCCCCACGGCCCGAGTCCTTGTTCTACGGGCTGCTGCAGCTACAACGGAAAGTGAAGGTAGAGCGATTTTTCGGCAACAAGCGGATCAAAAGAAATTATCGGCCCGAAACGCTGATTCACCCGGAAACAGGAGAATCCATTGATCCGCAAATTGATTTCGATAATGAATAATTCCACGAAACCGACAGATCAATGAGAGATATTACACACATTATACGACAGGCAGCAGAGGATGCGCAGATAGAGGAACGGCAAAAGCTTACTGTCACCGTAAAGCCCCGACAGCTGCATCCGGTAGTGGAGGCACTGTACCGGAACAAAGAGCTACCTTTCGACTATCTGGTAAGCCTTACGGGAATGGATTGGGGAGAAACGCTGGGAGTGATTTACCAGTTCTCTTCCTCCGCCGATCTTACACAGGAAGTAGTTATCATGACCGCTACTGCCGATCGCGAAGATCCGTTGTTGTATTCCATCACCGATCTCTATGAGACGGCTCACCTGAACGAACGGGAAGTGTATGCCCTGTTTGGCATTCGCTTTATCAACAACCCCGACATGCGTCGCTTTCTGTTGAACGATCAGTGGAAAGGTTTTCCCTTCCGCAAGGATTATAGTCACGATACTGGGTTAAATCCGGTGACCGTAATCAGCAGCGAGATCGTGGACGTTGCTCCCTGCATCAGGGAGACGGCCGACGGAAAGCTGATAGAAGAAAACAACCCGGTGTTCGACGAGGAAGACTATATCGTGAACATTGGCCCCCAGCACCCCTCCACACACGGAGTGATGCATTTCAGGACATCGCTCGACGGAGAGATCGTGAAAAAGGTAGATGTCCACAGCGGGTATATCCACCGGGGAATTGAAAAACTGTGCGAAAGCATGACCTACCCGCAGATGCTGCACCTGACCGACCGTCTCGACTATCTGTCGGCCAACATCAACCGTCATGCCCTGTGCATGTGCATTGAGAAAGCAGCAGAAATAGAAGTCCCCGGGCGGGCACAGTATATCCGTACCATCATGGATGAACTGCAGCGCATCAGTTCCCACCTCCTTGCCTGGGCCTGCCAGTGTAACGACCTGGGAGCCACCACCGCATTTATCTATGGTATGCGCGAAAGAGAGCACGTGCTCGACATCTTCGATAAAACTTGTGGCGGCCGGCTCATCGTCAACCAGAACGTGGTGGGTGGAATCATGTTCGACATTTATCCGGATTTCCGGAAAGATGTGAACGTATTCATTCCCTACATGCGAAAGAGGTTGAAGGAATACGACGATTTCTTCTCACACAACCCCATCGCATTGGGACGGATGAAGCATATCGGCTACCTAAGCAGGGAGGATGCCATCAGCTACGGTGTCACGGGACCGGCCGGGAGAGCCTCGGGATGGTCGTGCGATGTGCGCAAATACAAACCCTACGCCCTCTATGACCGGGTGGAGTTCAACGAAGTGATGCGTACCGAAGGAGATTCGTATGCCCGCTACCAGAACAGGCTCGACGAAATAGCGCAGTCGCTTCATATCATAGAACAGCTGATCGACAACATTCCCGAAGGAGAGGTGTGTGCCAAAACAAAACCGGTGATCCGCCTTCCACAGGGACAATTCTTCCAGAGCGTGGAAACAGGAAAAGGCGAGTTCGGGGTCTTCGTTGAAAGTCGTGGCGACAAAACACCCTACCGGGTGAAATTCCGCTCCCCCTCCCTGTCGGCCGTTTCGGTGATGCCACTGATCTGCCGGGATGCTTTTCTCTCGGACCTGATCGGCATTGCGGGATCGATGGATTTCGTCATTCCCGACATCGACCGATAGTAAGTATTCAACACTAAAAGGAAACCAATGCAATTGAAAACGATGCTATTCTATTCACACCCCCTGGAACTGACCAGAATTCTTGAGGCGATTGACACTTTCTTACGGATCCACCTTTCCCCGGGGCTGGCTACCCTGGCCGAGGGCATACTCGTGGGGCTGCTTCTGCTCGCTACGTACGCCATGATTGCTCTGGCACTGATATACATTGAACGAAAGGTGGCTGCTTCCTTCCAGGCCCGACTGGGACCAAACCGGCTGGGTAAGTACGGAGTATTTCAATCGTTTGCCGACATGATCAAGATATTGATCAAGGAGATCATCCAGATAAAGAAAGCTGATAAATTGCTGTTCTATGTTGCTCCCTTCTTCGTGATTGTAGCCTCTGTGCTGGCTTTCGGCGCTCTCCCCTTTGGAATGAACCTGCAGGCCATCGACTTTAATATCGGCGTCTTTTACCTGCTGGCGGTCTCGTCGCTGGGCGTGATCGGAATTTTACTGGCAGGCTGGTCGAGTAACAACAAATATTCCATGATCGGAGCCATGCGCAGCGGCGCCCAGTTCATCAGCTACGAGCTCTCCGCCGGATTTTCCCTGATGACCATCGTGGTATTGAGCGGAACCATGCAGTTTTCCGAGATTATTGAGGGACAGCGTTACTGCTGGAACCTGTTTAACGGGCACCTGCCTGCCATGATCGCGTTCCTCATTTACCTGATATCGGGCCATGCCGAAACAAACCGGGGCCCTTTCGACCTTCCCGAGGCCGAATCGGAGCTGACGGCAGGATACCACACCGAATACTCGGGCTTGCAATTTGGATTTTTCTATCTTTCGGAATACCTCAACATGTTTATTGTGGCAGCCGTTGCAGCCACCGTCTTTCTGGGAGGATGGATGCCTCTGCAGATAAAAGGCTGGGAAGCGTTTAATCAGGCGATGTGGTTTATCCCTTCCTGGGTATGGTTCTTCGGCAAAGCGGGCCTGCTCATGTTCTTCAGCTTATGGGTCCGCTGGTCTTTCCCGCGCCTGCGCATCGACCTGCTGCTGAATCTGGAATGGAAATACCTGCTGCCCGCAAACCTGGTGAACCTGTTGGTCATGGTGGTCGTCGTATTATCGGGATTGACCCTGACGGAGCTGTTTCCGGCTTTATTCGGTAACTAAACTATTTTTCATATGAATTTTTCAACATACATACGGGGCATCTTCAAGGGCCTGAGATCGCTGGCGGGGGGAATGAGCGTCACAGGAAAGGAATTCCTGACACCCAAAGTCACGATGGAGTATCCCGAAAACAGGAAAACGCTGGTCATCTCAGACCGCTGGCGTTCGGAGCTGATCATGCCCCACGACGAACAAAATGAACATGCCTGTACCGCCTGCGGTATTTGCATGATAAACTGCCCGAACGGTACCATCAGGGTGATATCGGCTTCGATAGACACCGAAGAGGGTAAAAAAAAGAAGATCCTGGACAAGCACCTCTGGGATTACGGAAGCTGCACCTTCTGCAATCTGTGCGTGATAAGCTGCCCGTCGGATGCCATTGTCTTCAACAACGACTTTGAGGGTGCAGTATTCAACAGGAGCAAGCTTGTGCACCAGCTCAATCACACAGGGTCGAAACTCCGTGAAAAGAAACGGGAACCGCTTCCGGCAAACAGTGAAAAAACCACGGATAAATAAATGAAAGAATGACGGAACAAATTATATTTTACCTGCTGGCGTTGGCAATTACGGTCTTTTCAATCCTGGCCGTCACGAGCAAACTGATTGTGCGCTCGGCCACCTACCTGTTGTTTGTGTTACTGGCCACGGCAGGACTCTACATGCTGCTCGGCTACCATTTCCTGTTCGCTGTGCAGATTTCGGTTTATGCAGGCGGCATCATGGTGCTGTTTATCATGGCCATCTTTCTCACCCATAAACCCGGGACAAGTGTCCGCACAAAACGGGGCTGGAGAATTAAATCGTCTGCGTTGCTCTCTCTTGCGGGTATTGTGCTGTGCGGATATATCATCATTACCAATGGCATCCGCACTTATCAGTTTATGGAAAGAGACGGATTTACGATGCAGGAAATTGGATCGACCATGCTGGGATCACAAAAAGGGCAGTACCTACTCTCCTTTGAGATGATGAGCATCCTGCTGCTAGCCTGCATTGTGGGTGCTATCCTGATTGCCCGGAAAACGAAAACAACTGACCACGACACAAACGAGACAGACCAATAAGTATGGGAGAATTTTTGATAAATAACACAGGGGATGCGGTTCCTGTAATGGCTTATCAACTGGTGAGCCTAATCATGTTTTTTGCCGGTATTTACGGCTTCTTCACCCGCAAAAATTTAATGATGATGCTAATAGCTGTTGAATTGATACTGAATGCGGCCGACATCAATTTCGCGGTCTTCAACCGGTATCTTTACCCCGGACAGATGGACGGGATGTTTTTCGCGCTGTTCACCATTGCCATTGCGGCCTGTGAAACCGCGGTAGCCATCGCTATCATCATCAACGTATACCGCAACTTTGGAAATGCGGATGTCGATAATCTCAAAAAAATGAAAGGATAAGCTCATGGAATATACGTTGCTCATACTGCTGCTGCCCCTCGCCTCTTTCGTGCTGCTGGGGCTTCTCAGCAACAGGCTGAACCACAAAACATCCGGGGTCGTTGGCACAGGCGTTCTCCTCCTGGTGACGCTGCTCTCTTTTTATGCGGCCTGGAACTATTTTACCACGCAAAAAGCAGGAGGTGTGTTTCAGTCCCTGCTGCCGTTCAATATCCCCTGGCTCGGCATGGGGCCTCAGCTGCATATCGATCTGGGTATCCTGCTCGACCCGATCTCGGTAATGATGCTCGTGGTGATATCCACTGTCTCGCTGATGGTGCATATCTACAGTCTGGGGTATATGAAGGGGGAAAAAGGATTCCAGCGTTATTATGCGTTCCTCTCTCTCTTTACCTTCTCGATGATGGGCCTGGTTCTGTCGACCAATATTTTTCAGATGTACATCTTCTGGGAGCTGGTTGGCGTTTCTTCCTATCTGCTCATCGGCTTCTATTATACAAAACCGGAAGCCGTGGCGGCCTCCAAAAAAGCGTTTATCGTGACCCGTTTTGCCGATATGTTTTTCCTGATCGGCATCCTGGTGCTCTCCTACTATACGCAGACATTTGATTTCGGCGCCCTCACATCGGGCAACACAGCCCTCTTTCAGCAAGCCCTCTCCATCACTTTTATGGGAGCATCGGCCCTGGTATGGGCCATGGCATTGATCTTCATCGGCGCCGCCGGCAAATCGGCCATGTTCCCGCTCCATATCTGGCTGCCGGATGCGATGGAAGGCCCAACGCCCGTATCGGCGTTGATTCACGCTGCAACTATGGTGGTGGCGGGTGTATATCTGGTGGCACGGCTCTTTCCGGTCTACGTGGTATTTACACCGGAGGTACTGGAAGGGATTGCTTACGTAGGTGCGTTCACATCAATGTTCGCGGCAGTCATAGCCATGGTGCAAACCGACATTAAAAGGGTGCTGGCCTTCTCCACCATCTCCCAGATCGGGTTTATGATGGTGGCGCTGGGCGTTTCAAAATTCGAAGGACACGGGGGATTAGGATACATGGCGTCGATGTTTCACCTGTTTACCCACGCCATGTTCAAAGCATTGCTCTTCTTGGGGGCAGGCTCGGTAATTCATGCTGTACACAGCAACGAGATGAGCAAGATGGGGGGGCTGCGCAAACATATGCCGGTCACCCACTGGACGTTTCTGATTGCATGCCTCGCCATTGCAGGCATACCACCCTTTTCGGGATTTTTCAGCAAGGATGAGATCCTTGCGGCCACCTACCAATACAATACAGGCCTGGGAATATGGATGACGTTTGTGGCCGGGCTCACTGCTTTCTACATTTTCCGGTTATATTTTTCCATCTTCTGGGGAAAAGAGAATCGTTACGAGCATCATACTCCCCACGAATCTCCGCGGACCATGACTTTCCCCCTGATTTTTCTGGCGGCAGTCACGTTGTTGGGAGGCTTCATTCCCTTCGGAAATTTTGTGACGGCCGACCGCTCCGAATATACGATACACATCGACTGGCTGATCGCCGTGATCAGTATTGTTGTGGCAGTTGAAGCCATCTTCATTGCCGGCATGAGATATCAGTATCCCGGAAGGAGACTGAAAAAAATGCCGTCACTGCTGCAAGGATTTAACAGGGCCGCCCAACATCGTTTTTATGTGGACGAGATTTACCTGTTTGTCACCAAAAAGATTCTGTTCAACGGCATCTCCCGGGCATTTGCCTGGTTTGACCGCCACGTGGTGGATGGGTTCATCAACGGACTTGCCTCGGTCACCGGCTGGGTATCCGTGAAGATCCGGGGTCTCCAGTCGGGCGAAATACAATGGTATGCTTTTGTGTTTCTGCTGGGAACGCTGCTGATCACGGCCTTGTTCCTGTTTATTTAAATGCATTTAAAGAAATAAAGATATGAATTTTTTATCCCTCTTTGTCCTCCTGCCACTGCTGATGATCCTTGCCCTTTTCCTGGCAAGAAACAGGAAACAGGTATTGGGAATTATGGTGACCGGAAGTACACTGCTGGTCGTTCTCTCAGCTTATCTGGCCTACCTGTACACTGCAGCGAGAGGCAACGGCGCAACCGACCCGATGCTCTTCACCGCTTCCCTGTCGTGGTTTAAACCACTCAACATACGTTATGCAGTGGGAGTAGACGGCGTGTCGGTAGTCATGCTCTGCCTCACCTCGCTCATCGTCTTCACCGGCACCTTTGTTTCGTGGAAAATGGCGCCGCTCACCAAAGAGTTTTTCCTGTGGTATTGCCTCCTTGCCACCGGCGTATTCGGATTTTTTATCACAATCGACCTGTTCGCCATGTTTCTGTTTTACGAGACGGCACTGATCCCGATGTATCTGCTTATTGGTGTGTGGGGCACCGGCAGAAAGGAGTATTCGGCCATGAAGCTGACCCTCATGCTGATGGGGTCTTCCATGATTCTCCTGGTGGGTATACTGGGCATTTATTTCAGTTCGGGTGCAACCAGCATGAACATCCTTGACATTGTGCGTACACCGATTCCTCTGGAACAGCAATATCTGTTCTTTACCCTTACCTTTTTCGGGTTTGGTGTATTGGGAGCACTTTTCCCGTTTCATTCCTGGTCCCCCGACGGCCACGCATCAGCACCGACGGCTGTGTCCATGCTGCATGCCGGCGTACTGATGAAGCTGGGAGGATACGGATGTTTCAGGGTGGCCATCTCCTTGATGCCGGAGGCAGCTGCACAGCTTTCCCCCCTGTTCCTTGTCCTCACGGCTATCGGCGTGGTGTATGGCGCCTTTGCAGCTATCCGGCAGACCGACCTGAAGTATATCAATGCCTATTCGTCGGTGAGCCACTGCAACCTGGTGCTCTTTGCAATCCTGATGCTTACGCAAACAGCGCTCACGGGAGCTGTGCTGCAGATGCTTTCCCACGGGCTGATTACAGCGCTTTTCTTCGCATTGATCGGAATGATCTACGGCCGCACACATACGCGATTGATCACCGAGATGGGTGGCCTGATGAAGATCATGCCTTTTTTGGGTGTCTCTTTCGTGATTGCCGGATTGGCCAATATCGGTGTTCCCGGGCTGAGCGGATTTGTGGCTGAGATGACCATCTTCGTCGGTGCTTTTGAAAATAACGGACTGTTACACCGCATACTGACCATCGCCGCCGTCACATCAATCGTGATTGGAGCGGTGTACATCCTGCGCACCATCGGGAAATTCCTTTACGGCCCCCTCCAGAATCCGGAGCATACGAAGCTCGGTGATGCCCGCTGGTATGAACGACTGGCCGTGATTATGCTGATAGCGGGTATCGTGTATCTCGGTTCCTTTCCGACAGGAATCTCGGATATGATCAACGACAGCTTTGGAAACCTGTTGCAGGCAGTAAAGAATTAATCTTTTTCAACGAGTGCAAGTGTGTAAAAAATCTTTTTTTCACCGGCAGTAAAGTAAAGAACAAACAACCCCATTTTCATGAGTTATTTCACCATTTTTTCCACAATGCGCAGCGAGGTTTCGCTATTGACAATCATCCTCTTTTTGCTGGTTTATGACCTTATTGCAGGCAAGAAAGGGGAAAGTTACTTTCAACCTGTAGCAATTCTCCTCTTTACGCTCCACACCATCTTCAATCTCTTTCCGGCGGAAGCGGGCGAAGCTTTCGGAGGAATGGTTCAGTATCATCCGGTCATGACCATCATAAAAACCATACTGAACGTGGGTACCCTGATTATTTTTCTCCAATCCAAATATATTTTCGACGGAAACAGAATGAAGCATCAGCGTGGAGAATACTATTTTCTCACGTTGAGCACCTTGCTGGGAATGTATCTGATGATCTCCAGCGGACATTTTCTCCTGTTCTTCATTGGCCTTGAAATGGCTTCCATCCCATTAGGCACGCTGGTGGCATTCAACAAAAAATCCAAAATGTCGGCCGAGGCGGGAGCAAAGTTTATTCTCCTTTCTGCCTTTTCTTCCGGGATTCTTCTCTTTGGCATCTCCTATCTTTACGGTGTCACCGGCAGCCTCTACTTCTCCGATGTGTCGGTGTTATTAAGCAACAACCCGTTACAGATTATGGCTTTTCTGTTCTTCCTATCGGGGTTGTTTTTCAAAGTATCGTTTGTGCCATTTCACCTGTGGACAGCCGATGTATACGAGGGCGCTCCCACCAATGTGACATCCTATTTATCGGTCGTCTCCAAGAGTTCAGCTGCCTTTGTGTTGATGATACTGCTCTTTAAACTGTTTGGAAATTATCTGTACGAATGGCAGACATTGCTATTCTGGATCATCATCGTCACCATCACGGTGGGAAACCTGTTTGCACTCCGGCAGCAAAACGTCAAGCGCTTCCTGGCATTTTCCTCCATCTCCCAGGCAGGATACATCGCCCTGGGGATCATCAGCGGATCAACGCTGGGGATGACAACGGTTATCTATTATATCTTCGTATACCTGTTTTCCAACCTGGCTGCATTCGGCGTAATTACAGCCATCGAAAGCAGAACCAGAAAAATAAATATCTCCGATTATAAAGGACTCTATCATACAAACCCGAAGCTCAGCTTCGTAATGATGCTGGCCATGTTCTCCCTGGCAGGCATTGCTCCCTTTGCCGGTTTTATGAGCAAGTTTTTCATCTTTTCGGCTGCCGCACAACAAGGATATTATCTCCTGGTCATCATCGCTGTAGTAAATACCATTGTCTCGCTGTACTACTATCTGATGGTGGTGAAGGCCATGTTCATTGATCAGAACGACCATCCTGTTCCTGCACTCAGAACAGACGCCTGGAACAGGGCCAGCCTCGTCATCTGCACTGCCGCAATCATCTTCGTGGGACTACTCGGCTTTCTCCTCGATGTAATCGAAAAACAAAGTTTCGGAATGTAGCGGGACAGGTGGGTTTTATAAATATATTTACGTACTTTTGTCACTTATTCTCGCTGAATTCTAGCATGTTTAGATAAAAGAGAAGTATGTCATTCGTACAAAAACCAACCGATTCCGGTCAACAGAAGTTATCCCGAAAAGAGTTCTCTTTTGACGGCGATGAGAAGAAGAAGAAAAACCTACACAGATTTCGCAACATGCTCCCTTTTGTGGCAGCTTCTGTGGCGGTTTTGATCATCATCATCGACATGGGTTTTCAACCCAACAATGCACTGCGTACCCTATTCAATGTTTACTATGATATAGTACTGCTCATCGGCTTCCTCTCTATTTCTTCGCCCTATATCAGGAATAAGAAAATCATCTTCAAAAAAGCAGCTCTTTTGGATATCCTGTTGCTGGCTGCCTTGTTGCTGGTTTTTTTGTATAATCTATGGACCACAGTCTCCCGCTCCATGGAGCGTACTCATAACTTTATGACACTGTTTTTGATGGTGTCATTTTTGATCCGGGAGTTTTTTTATTTGCGTATGCAGATAAACTACCGGCGGCTCGGACCGGCACAATTGTTTGTGGTAAGCTTTCTTTCAATCATCATTTTAGGCAGTTTTTTGTTAATGCTGCCGAAAGCGACGGTAGGCAATATTTCCTATGTAGATGCGTTGTTCACCGCAACAAGCGCAGTCTGTGTGACAGGATTGAATGTACTGGACACGGAATTGATTTTTACACTCTTTGGTCAGTTCATTATTTTGTTGTTGATTCAAAGTGGCGGACTGGGAATAATGACCATCACCACCTATTTCAGCTATTTTTTCAAGGGTGGCTCATCCTATCGGAACCAGCTACTTGCAAAGGACATCACCAACGATGAGCGTTTGGATAATGTTTTTTCGTCCCTGAAAAGTATTCTTACCATCACCGCCATCATTGAAGGGTTGGGTTTTATACTCATTTTCATATCGTTGGGAAAAGAGGATACAACATTGGCCGGAAGAGCCTTCTTTTCACTTTTTCATGCCATATCGAGTTTTTGTAATGCAGGCTTTTCCACGTTGTCGGGCAATTTATACGATATGCGCATTCGCTTTCACTACCCGGTTCATATCATCATTTCATTTCTTATCATCCTGGGGGGATTGGGCTTTCCAATTATTCACAACATATGGGAATATATAACGACCAATCTTAAAGGTCTTTTCAAAAGAGTATTCAAAGACGAAAAATACACCTATTCATCGCTGGTAATCAGTGTAAATTCACACATTGTCATCCGAACAACGCTTGTTCTGCTAATTACAGGAACACTCGGGTTCTTTATTTTTGAGAAAGAGGGTGTATTGACAAACCATTCATCGGATTTTGGAAAATGGACCGCTGCCTTCTTTGGTTCCGTAACGACACGCACTGCCGGCTTTAACAATACGGATACAGCCGCATTGTCTGTGCCGGCGACGCTCATGTGTATTGTACTGATGTGGATTGGAGCCTCACCCGCTTCCACGGGAGGAGGAATAAAAACAAGTACCTTTGCCATTGCTTTAATGAATTTCATTGCCCTGATCAGGGGCAAAAAACTGGAATACAGGGGGCGGGAAATTTCGCAACTATCGGTATCGAGGGCATTCGCTCAAATGACGCTGGCCATATTGTTTATCATGGCAATTACGTTAACAATGATTCTCATTGAACCGGAGAAAGATCCTCTGAATTTACTTTTTGAAACGGTGTCTGCATACGGCACGGTAGGGTTAAGCAAAAATGTGACCCCATTACTGTCGGATGCCGGCAAGCTGGTGATCACGTTAACCATGTTTGCGGGGAGAGTAAGTATGTTTACACTATTATCCAGCATGATGAAAAAGGTAAAATACAGCAAATACAAATATCCGACGGAAGAAATATTAATTAACTAAAATCTGTATAAAATGAAATTTGTGGTGATAGGACTCGGACATTTTGGCACAGCACTGGCAGAGCGATTGGTAGCCCTGGGCCACGAAGTGATTGGTGTGGACAAGTCGATGAACCGTGTGGAGGCATGCAAGGATAAGCTGACAAATGTGATCTGCCTGGACAGCTCTGATCCGGTTGCAGCAGGTCATTTGCCCTTGAAAAATACGGATATTGCCGTGGTGTGCGGAGGGTCAGACGAGGGGGAAAGTCTTTTGATTACAGCAATGCTGAAGAAAAGAGGGGTACAGAAGATTACGGTACGTTCCATCACCGGACTGCAGGAGAGCGTGCTCGAAGCAATGGGAGTTACTGAGATTATACGTCCCGAGGTGGAATCGGCTGAGCACTGGGCTATGAAACTGTCCATAAAAAATTATCTCAACCTGTTTGAAGTGACAAACGACCACTACCTTGTGGAGGCTTTGGTGCCACGCAAGCTGATCGGAAAGAGCATAGCGGAAAGCGAACTGAACAAGAATTATAATGTGATCGTACTTACAAAGCTTAAACAAATCAGTACGCAAAACCAGATCGGCGCGAAGACTGTCGTATTGAAAGCGGGTGATATTGTGAATGCCAAAACCATCCTGGAGGAAGGGGATATCATCGTTATTTACGGGAATAAAAACGACATTAAAAAGATGATCGACAACAACAACTAGTTTAGGTGTCTCTTGTTACTCAGAATGAATGCCCCATAAAACATTTTGGCAAATCAGAACAGCAATCCCTGCTCTTCGACCCTTCTTCGTCCCAGATGGCGGTAGGCCAGTTCGGTGGCCTCACGACCTCGCGGAGTACGCTTGATGAATCCCTCCTTGATCAGGAAGGGTTCGTATACCTCTTCAAGAGTACCCGGATCATCGCCCACGGCGGTAGCAATGGTGGTAATCCCCACCGGGCCTCCTTTAAATTTGTCGATGATGGTAAGCAGAATTTTGTTGTCGATTTCATCGAGCCCGTACCGGTCGATGTTCAATGCTTCCAGCGCGTAAGAAGAGATGGCCTTGTCTATTTTTCCGTTCCCCTTCACCTGAGCAAAATCCCGTACACGCCGCAGCAACGCATTTGCCACACGGGGGGTACCGCGGCTGCGGGAAGCAATCTCGCGGGCAGCATCGCTGCCACAGGCTACCTTCAGTATGTCGGCCGACCGTAACACGATACCGGTGAGGGTCTCCATATCGTAATACTCCAGGTGCATATTGATGCCAAAACGAGCACGCAACGGACTGGTCAGCAGACCGCTGCGTGTAGTGGCACCCACGAGGGTGAACGGACTCAGATCAATCTGAATGGAACGTGCACTGGGCCCTTTATCAATCAAAATATCGATGCGATAATCCTCCATGGCGCTGTATAGATACTCCTCCACCACAGGCGAGAGGCGGTGAATTTCATCGATGAACAGTACGTCGTTTGTTTCCAGTGAGGTGAGGATGCCTGCCAGGTCGCCCGGTTTGTCGAGTACGGGACCGGAAGTGACCTTAAAGCCCACCCCCAACTCGTTGGCAATGATGTTCGACAGGGTGGTCTTGCCCAATCCCGGTGGGCCATGCAACAACACATGATCGAGCGATTCGCCGCGCATGCGGGCGGCGCTGACAAAGATCTTCAGGTTCTCCACGATCTTATCCTGTCCGCTGAAGCCACCAAAGGTGAGCGGCCGCAGCGTATTTTCATACTCACGCTCGGTCTCCTGCAAGTGGTGGTTACCGTGTATATCGAATCTCTCTTCCATCATTTTCAGATACAAAAATAGCTATTTCCTGCGAGTTTCGGAAATAGCGGCTACATTCCTTTTTAATCCGGCAAACTTTGTTCTTTTCACGGCAGAGCGACGAAAAATGACGCGAAAATCCGCTTCGTCCATCCCGGCCAGCGTTTCCAGGTCGAGCGACATAAATGCTTCCGAGGGCATAAAATCCGGAGTGGTATGCGGTTGTGCCCCGCGGTTCCAGGGGCACACCTTCTGGCAGATGTCGCAGCCAAAAACATTGTTTCGTAAGTTGGGCACGATGTCGGGAGAAATTTCGCCTTTGTTTTCGATGGTTTGGTATGAGATACAGTTGCGGGCATTCACCCAATACGGTTTTTCAATGGCTCCCGTGGGACAGGAGTTAAGACACCGGCGGCAATCGCCACAGTTCTCGGATATAGGGGAGTCGTAATCCAGCTCCAGGTTGATGATCAATTCCCCAAGAAAAAAATAGGACCCCTTACCCGGAATTATCAGCAGGGTGTTCTTACCAACAAATCCGATGCCTGCCTGTGCCGCCCAGAAACGCTCCAGCACGGGCGCAGAGTCGGAGAAACACCTCCCGGATACTTCGGGGAAACGCTCTTTGATCCAGTCGAAAAGAGCGCACAGTTTCTCGCGCATCACCTCATGGTAATCTTTTCCGTATGCATAATAGGCGAACTGGGGTACTTTCCCGGGGAGCTTCACGGACGGGTAGTAGTTCAGCGCGACAGAGATGATGGAGCGCGCGCCGTCAACCAGCAGCCGGGGATCGATCCTTTTCTCTATGTTGCGCTCGAGGTAAGTCATGCCGCCCTGGCAGCTCTCCCTGATCCACTCCATGTATCGGGCCTCTTCGCCGCTGTTGCGGGCAGGACAAATACCACAGGCATCAAAGCCCAAAGCCAGTGCCTGTTTTTTTATTTCTTCCGAAAATGTCACCCGTTCAATCATGCGATTGTTTTTTTGTTTGCTGCATCGGCGTCAATCGTGCGCCTGCTTGAAAACGGCTCATTGGGTATAAACGTACAAAAAAAAATCATACGACAAATCATTTCGCGCCATCTTGTCTTATTTCCACCCTCAACATAATCCACAGAGGTTTTGCGTTATCCTCGCTTAACGGAATAGTTCACAAAAGCATTTTCAAATCACTATAAAGCGGTTACCCTGCAAACTCTTCGCTACAAAAAAGGAAAAACTGAATTAAGTTGCGTATTTTTGCGGGAATAAACTGGAACTCTCAACCTCTGATGGCGGAATCAACATTAAAGCATAAAACCACCGTATCTCTATTCTGGAGCTTTGCCGATAAGTTCGGACAGCAAATTATTAATTTGGGTACCGGCATTATCCTGATGAGGATCCTGGACCCTGCAGAATACGGACTAATCGGGGCTCTGGCAATTTTCATCGCTTTCTCCGGCATCCTCATCGACAGTGGTTTTACCCGCGCATTGCTAAACAGAAAAACAATCTCACCGGCCGAATACAGTACAGTTTTTTATTTCAACGTAGGGCTGGCCATTCTGCTGTACCTGATTCTCTTCGCGGCGGCTCCGTTGCTGGCAGAATTATTCCACGATCCCCGGATAGAGGCGATATCCAAAGTCCTCTTCCTCTCCCTGCTATTCAATGCCGCCGGCATTATCCAGCAAACGTTGCTCATTCGAAAAGCCGATTTCAGGGGAATGACCAAAGTCAATATGACGGCATTGCTCATCGCCGGGACGGTGGCCATTGCGATGGCATTCTCCGGTTACGGTGTGTGGGCGCTGGTCGTGCAAACGCTTCTTTACGCCTTCTTCCGCTCTCTTTTCCTTTGGTTTTATTCGAAATGGACGCCCCTAAAAGTCTTTAGTATCAGGCTGCTTCGCTCATTTTCCGGACTTAGCAACAAACTACTGCTTACATCGCTTATCAGTGCCATTTTCAATAATATATACCCAAGCATCATTGCCTTCTTCTTCCCGAATGCCATGAAACAAGTTGGGTATTACAGCCAGGCCAACAAATACCAGGAGATCCCGTTCGGCATTCTTTCCAATACCTACCGGCAGGTATCCATGCTTGTTTTGCCCGAAATCAATGAGCAGACAGAACGCTTGAAAAGAGTGGTTAGCAAAATGATTAAATCACTCGCGTTCCTCTCCTTTCCCATTGGTTTTCTGATGATACTGATTGCCGAGCCGGGATTTGTCTTTCTGTTCAAAGAAAAATGGCTGCCGGCTGTTCCCTATTTCCAGGTTTTGTGTCTTGCCGGAATGATCTCTCCTTTTGCTTTCGTGATGAACGAGTTGTTTATAGCCAGGGAGAAGGCTGACTACTTCCTCGGCGTGGAAATAATCAAGCGGGTGCTCCTGATCTTGCTGATCGCCTTGCTTTTCCGCTACGGGATCATGGGCCTGGCAGCCAGCTGGGTGATCTATACATGGCTCACCCTGGCCATCTCATTGGTTTTAACCCGCAAGTTGATCGGATATACACTGACCGACTTTTTTAGAGACGCCTTTCCCTACGCAATACTGGCCTTTGTAAGCGTGGCCACAGGATATTTTATTACCCTTCGCATTCATCAGAATATGCTATTCCTACTAATAAATACTGTTGGCGTAAGCCTGTTATACCTGCTGTTGTGCAGTTTGTGCAAGCTGGAGATGACCCGCGAGGTCGGACAATGGTTAAACAACAAAAGAGATGAAAAAAACAATCGAAAAGCTTAGCTACAAAACCCGCTCGCGGTGGAACGCCTGGTTTCACCGGAAAAAAAAGCAAAAGATACGGAGGAGGATCCTGTCATATTTCGCACAATATCCGCCACAGGATCATGAATTGCAGGAGGCTGTCAGTTATCTTTCGAAACATAGGTTGTCAACTTTTTACGGTACCTTTCAGGAAAAATACCACGCGGATCAGGTAATCGTACATACTGATGCTTGCAACGGTTTGCCCTTTGTGATGACGGAAGGGAAAAAACTTTTCTTCAAACGCTCATTTAACAAGCGAACCATACAGCTGCTATACAACACCTTGCGTGTGGAACAGGACAAGGATGCCCCTCACTGTTATACCGATCCTGCTTTTCTGATAAACGAAGGGGATATATTGGCAGACGTAGGATGTGCCGAAGGTTACTTTTCATTGCTCCATATTGAAAAATTGAAAATGACCTATCTCTTTGAACAGGATCGTGAGTGGATTGAAGCATTGGAAGCCACATTTACCCCCTGGAAAGAGAAGGTGGTCATCATTCCCGCTTTTGTATCAGACAAGAACGACAATGAACATGTCAGCCTTGATCATTTTTTTCTGCCGATACCCGAAAAGCCTATTTTTTATAAAATTGATGTCGAGGGGGCCGAAGCATCCGTATTAAAAGGAATGAACAGGTTGTTGAAGAAGACTCAGGTAAAAATGGCTCTGTGTACCTATCATCACCAGGAAGATTTTGATATTTTCACGCGCTTTTTAGAGACCAACGGTTTCCGTCAGCGTCCCAATCCGGGCTTTATGATCTATCAGAACGAACTCGATCATATGACCCCTCCTTTTTTTCGTAAATGTCTGATCAAAGCCACGAATTATGAAGCCTGAATCTTTTCGTCCCATGCCTTCGGTTTGTGTCATCATTGTTTCGTATAACTTTGTGCCGTGGATCCACCGGTGTTTACCCTCCGTGGAGGCTTCTCTCCTTCCGGCAGACGTCGTGGTGATCGACAATGGTTCAACCGATGAAACCTGCCGGATAATCAGGGACAACTATCCGGGTGTGGAGCTGATTGAGGCCCATCAGAACCTCGGATTTGGAAAGGCCAATAATATTGGCATCCAACGGGCTTTGGAAAGAGAATTCGATTATCTGTTCCTACTCAATCAGGATGCATGGATTGAGCCCGACACCCTGGGAAAGTTGGTGGATGCAGCCGAAAAGAACACCGAATACGGAATACTGTCGCCGGTGCATCTGAATGGAAAAGGCAGTGCAGCCGACTTCGGCTTCTCGGAATATACAGGGGTAAGAAATAGAGAGGAAGCAATGCAGCTCGCCCCGGAAGTGATCTCTTTCCCGTTTATAAATGCAGCCTTATGGCTGATTCCTGTCACTGCTATAAAAGTGACAGGTGCTTTTGCCCCGATATTTACACATTACGGCGAAGATCGAAACCTGGCAATCCGGATGCAAAAGATGGGATACAAGTTGGGGCTGGTAAAATCAGCATTCGGTTATCATGACCGGGAAGCAAGGCCTGTGAGCCGAAAACAATACTTCCATAGCGAATATGTGTACTTCTTAACAGAGGCAGTGAATCTGTTTTACTCCCTGCCAAAGGCAATTGGCTACAGCGTGCTGGCGTCACTGAAGAAAGCAATCGTCGCCTTGTTTTCCGGCAAAGCCTCTGACTGCCTTGCATATCTCGGCATAGCCTTCAGGCTGACAGGAAAATGGAGGTCTATTTTGTGTACTCGAAAAGAAACAAACATCAGGCAAAGATAAAATCGAGCTGTTTTCTGTCGAGATTGGCCCTCGCCACCTGAATGGAAACGGGCTGCCCCAAACGATACTCTCTTTTTTTACGCCGCCCTACCAACCGGTAGTTTTTTTCGTCCAGCTCATAAAAGTCATCGTCCAGCTCGCGGATGGGGATCATTCCCTCGCATTTATTTTCGTTGATCTCTACGTAAATACCCCACTCGGTGACGCCGGAGATAACACCGTCGTATACTTTACCGATCTTATCGGACATAAACTCTACCTGCTTGTATTTGATGGAATCCCGTTCGGCATTGGAAGCCACCTGTTCCATATCGGAACAGTGCTTGCATTCATCCTCCAGCGGGCCCTGATCCACGCTTCTGCCTCCGTTGAGATAACTCTCCAGAAGCCGGTGCACCAGCATATCGGGGTAACGCCTGATGGGCGAGGTGAAATGCGTATAATAATCGAATGCCAGTCCATAATGGCCCACATTCTTGGTGGAGTAAACCGCCTTCGACATGGTGCGGATGGCAATGGTTTCTACCAGATCTTCCTCGGGTCGTCCCTGTACTTTGTCCAACAGGGAGTTGATGCTCTTTGCCACCTCAATTTTGGTTCCGTCTTGCTTGATCTTATGGCCAAAGCGAAGGATAAATGTGTTCAGCGTATCCAGCTTCTCCGGGTCGGGGACATCGTGCACCCTGTAGACAAACGTCTTTGCTTTCTTTCCTTTGGGCACCTTCCCGATAGCCTCGGCCACCGCCTTATTGGCCAGAAGCATAAACTCCTCAATCAGGTGGTTGGCCTCTTTCGACTCTTTGAAGTAGACACCCAGCGGCTTCCCTTTTTCATCGAGGTTGAACTTTACTTCGTATCGCTCGAAGTTGATCGCCCCACTGGCAAACCGCCTCTCCCGAAGCTGTTTGGCCAAATGATTCAATTTGAGGATCTCGGAGGAGAAATCGCCTTTCTCCGTTTCGATGACAGCCTGCGCATCCTCGTAGGCAAGACGGCTATCGGATTTGATGACCGTGCGGGCGATGCGCGATTGTCTGACCTCCGCCTTGTCATTCAACTGGAAGATGACGGAGAAACACAGCTTTTCTTCGTGAGGCCGCAAGGAACATAACCCGTTGCTCAACTTTTCCGGCAACATGGGAATGGTCCTGTCGACAAGATAAATGGAGGTAGCCCGGTTTTCCGCCTCCCGGTCCACGAGGTCACCCGGTTTCACATAGTGCGTCACATCGGCAATATGCACTCCCACTTCCCACATGAACGGCCCAATCTCCCGGATGGAGAGGGCATCGTCGAAGTCCTTGGCATCCTTCGGGTCGATGGTGATGGTGAACACATCGCGAAAGTCTTCCCGTCTGGCAATCTCCTCCTCTTCAATCTTCTCCGGGATTAATCCGGCATACTTTTCCACCTCTTCCGGATATTTGTAGGGCAGATCGTATTGGGCAAGAATGGCATGCATCTCAGTATCGTTCTGCCCCGGTTTACCCAGGATATCGATCACCTTGCCGACAGGGTTGTTTGCCTTCTCGGGCCACTCCACAATTTCCACAACCACTTTATCGCCGTTCACTGCGCCGTTCAGGTCTTCCTTCGGAATGAAAATATCGTTTGACAGATACTTGTTGTCCATCACCAGAAAAGCAAAATGCTTCTGCACCTCCATCACTCCCACAAAGCGGCTTTGTGTATGTTCCAGGATCTCCACCACGGTTCCTTCCGTTTCGGCGCGCTTCCGTTTCGCAAGCAACTGCACGCGCACCCGGTCGCCATTCATGGCATGTTTGCTGTTTCGCTCGGGGATATATATGATGTTTGCGTCATCGTCGGGAACAAAAAAGTTCTTGCCGTTGCTTCTTCTCTCAAAACGGCCCTCCAACATTAATCCACGGTTATTGATGCGATAACGTCCACGGGATGTCTCCAGCAAAAGATCGTCGTCGCGTAGTTTATCGAGCACTTTAATCAGCAGACGCCGTCCCTCTTCGCCACGCACATTCAACGCCGCAGCTATTTGTTTATAATTAAATTGCTTGTCGTTGTTCTCGGTAAGAAAATTGATAATGGAAGCCGAAAGATCTTTCTTTCTGGGTTTTGCGGGAGTTATAGTCGCATTTGCTTTGTTGCTCATATTCTGTGTGTTTCTATCTAAAACAAAAAAAAAGAGTTTTAGTTATTGCAAAGTAATAAAAAAATTTGATACCTGCCCGAATAATTTACCCCCTATGTCTGTTTTTCCCGGCGCACCGGTTTTTCTTTTTCTGAAGTTATCGTTATTTTTGTCCGCACATTGAAGAAGGAGAGCATGAGCGAAAAAAAAGTATTGATTACCGGAGCAAGCGGATTTATCGGTAGTACAGCTGTAGGCAAAGCACTGGAACTGGGATACGAGACCTGGGCAGGAGTACGCGGCAGCAGCAGCCGCCGTTATCTGCAGGACGAACGGATTCGGTTCATCGACCTGCAATACGACGATAAAGAAAGGCTAAAAGCGCAACTGCGGAAGTTTGCAGACGAAAACGGCCGCTTCACCCACGTTGTGCACATTGCCGGGCTGACAAAAGCGCGCCGCAAATCGGACTTCGACCGGGTGAACTACCTGTATACCCGCAACCTGGCCGAAGCGCTCATCGAAACAGACACTATCCCCGATTCGTTCCTGTTGATGAGCTCGCTCAGCGCCATGGGTGTTGGGGATGAAACAGGCTACACGCCAATGGGTAGCGGACATATTCCCAATCCCAATACCGCTTACGGCATAAGTAAGCTGAAAGCCGAAAACTATTTGAAAAGCCTCACCAACTTTCCCTGGCTGATCCTACGCCCAACCGGGGTCTACGGTCCGCGCGACAACGACTATCTGATCTTAATGAAAGCAGTCAGAAACGGACTGGACGTGGGTGCCGGATACAGGAAGCAACTGCTGTCATTCATCTACAGCGAAGACCTGGTGCGTGTTATTTTCGCGCTTATTGATAAAGGAATTTGCAGAAAAGAATATTTTGTAGCCGACGGAGACAGCTATACCGACAGGGAATTCAACACCATTGTACAACAGGCGCTCCATAAAAAACATGTGGTACGGCTGAAGATTCCGCTTTTCCTCGTCAGACCGGCAGCCTTTGTGAGCGAAAGAGTGGCGTCCCTCCTGGGGAAAGCGACAACCTTCAACACCGACAAATATCATATCATGAAACAACGCAACTGGACATGCGACATCACCCCCTTGCAATCGGAGATAGATTTCGTACCTGCATATAGGCTGAAAGAAGGGGTAGCAAAGACGGTAGCATGGTACCGGGAACATGGCCGACTCTGAAAAAGCCGGATGCCGAAACAGGACAATCGCCGTGATTTTGCTGCATTTGTAGCGTAAATCAACCATTTTTTGTACTTTTGCTTTCGAATGAAGCAGTTGTAAACAATTACGTTTGTCATTCACCGGCATGCAATAGTTGCATGCTCATTCACACGAATAGGAAAAACATGAAGATTGCACTGATCGGTTATGGTAAAATGGGGCACGAGATTGAAAAAATTGCCCTGGAGAGAGGGCACGAAGTAGTGTGTACCATCGACATGAACGAAGAGGAGAAGTTTAACTCCCCGGCATTTCGCAGCGCCGACGTGGCCATTGAGTTTACCTCACCCGCCAGCGCCCTCCAAAATTACAGAAGGGCATTTGCAGCCGACGTACCGGTCGTCTCCGGCACCACGGGATGGCTGGAGCACCTGCCCGAAATCAGGGAGGCTTGCGACAAAGAGGGAAAGACCTTCTTTTATGCATCGAACTTCAGCCTTGGCGTCAATATTTTCTTTGCGCTCAACAATCATCTGGCCAAGATAATGAATCAATTTCCCGGTTACGATGTGCGCATGGAAGAGACACACCATATGCACAAGCTGGATGCGCCCAGCGGCACAGCCATAACACTGGCCGAAGGAATTCTGGCACATATCGGCAGAAAAGACAAATGGGTGTTGGACAAGACAGACAAGGTCGATGAGCTTCCGATCAAAACCTTTCGCGAAGGAGAAGTGCCCGGTATCCACACTGTGATCTACGAGTCGGAGGCCGACAGCATCCGCATCACCCACGATGCCAAAAACAGAAAAGGATTTGCCCTGGGTGCCGTGCTGGCAGCAGAATTTACGAAAGGGAAGAAAGGTTTTTTGGGCATGAGCGACATGCTGGGTATTTTGTAAAATTAAATCAGAAAAAAAACGATGCAACTCAAACAACGACTCTCACACGCCACAGGCCGCCAATGGATTTGGTTTGCCGTATGGGTAGCCATGACCATACTTTTCGCAATGTGGGCGGGCTCTCCGTGGATACTCCTCTTTATCCTCCTTTTTCTCGATATCTACATCACCAAATTCGTACCCTGGGGATTTTGGAAAAAATCGAAAAACAACACATTCCGCAAAACCATGGAATGGGTCGATGCCATCCTTTTTGCGTTGATAGCCGTCTACTTTATTAACACCTTCTTCTTTCAGAATTACCAGATACCCACCTCGTCACTGGAGAAATCGTTGCTTGTAGGGGATTTCCTGGCCGTGAGCAAGCTCAGTTACGGGCCACGGGCACCCATCACACCGCTCTCCTTCCCCCTGGCACAGCACACCATGCCGGTGGTTGGCGGCAAGTCCTATTTCGAAAAGCCTCAATGGAAGTACAACCGCCTGAAAGGGTTTGGCAATGTGGAAAGAAACGACATCGTTGTCTTCAACTTCCCAACCGGCGATACGGTAGCGCTAAATCAGCAAGGCGTGGATTTTTATACGCTGTCGAGGCATAACTCCAATGGCAGCGCCGGCGTACGTGCCGACAAACGTACCTATGGCGAGATCGTATACCGCCCGGTAGACCGCCGTGAAAATTATGTAAAAAGATGCATCGGCCTTCCCGGGGAAACCATCGAACTAAGAAACGACACCGTTTATATCGACGGCACATTGCTCCCCAACCCCCGCCTTTCTCAGCACAACTACATGATCCATACCGACGGGACACAGATCTCTGCCGAGCTCTTCGAGGAGCTGGGCATCAACAAAGCCGATTATTATACACAGGATGGCTATGGACAGGTCATTCCCCGCTCACAGGATTTAACCGGAGTAGACAGCCTGAGCCTGGCTTTGTTTGGACTGCAGCAGCATAACGGCAACAATGGCAGGATCTACTTCAGCATACCCATGACCCTCGGGATGGTTGCTTCCATGAAAGCGAAACCCTTCGTGTGGGATGTGATCAAAGAAAAAGAACAACCGGGGATGAGCTATTATTACCCGGTCAACTACGAAACGGGATGGACGCGCGACACCTTTGGCCCGCTGTGGATACCCCAAAAGGGAGCGACGGTGACGTTCGATACCGACGTGGATTTCAAGGTGGCCGCTTACGAACGGTGCATCAAGAATTACGAAGGGAATGATTTCGCCTACCGCGACGGAAAGGTGTATATAAACGGGGTACAGACAGATTCATACACGTTCAGGTTCGACTACTACTTCATGATGGGAGATAACCGCCACAATTCGGCCGACTCGCGCGTATGGGGCTTTGTGCCGGAAGATCATGTGGTGGGCAGGCCTGTACTCATATGGTTGTCGCTGGAGAAAGACAAAGGATGGTTCAACGGGAAGATACGATGGAAAAGATTGTTCCGCAGCGCGAAGATTCCGGCATGAACAAACCGGAGAGAATGGCGGCAGTACTCCTCTCGTCATGCTATCTTGCACCCGTGGAATATTACAGCGCTCTTTTCAGGGCAGAAAAGGGCATTATTGAGATACACGACAACTATCAGAAACAGTCGTACCGTAATCGGTGCAACATTGCCGGAGCAAACGGAGTGCTTTCGTTGACTATTCCCGTGGTAAAACCTACCCAAACACAATGCAAGATGAAGGATATCCGTATTGCTGACCACGGAAACTGGCAGCACCTCCACTGGAACGCCATCGTATCGGCCTACAACTCCACACCCTTCTTCCGGTATTACGAAGAGGATTTTCGCCCCTTTTTCACGAAAAGATTTGATTTCCTGCACGACTTCAACGAAGGGTTGAGACAGCTTATTTGCCGGTTGACCGGCATTGAAACGGCCGTTGTTTACACCACGGAGTATAACGAAACAATTGCACCCGGCCTCTATGATCTGCGCGAGGCAATCCATCCCAAAAAAAAGCCGGATTGGGTCACACCCGTTTATTATCAGGTTTTTTCCTCCAAAAACGGTTTCATCCCGAATCTCAGCATCCTTGATCTGTTGTGTAACATGGGTAACGAAAGCCGGCTTTTCCTGATTTAATATTTTTCCACCTCTTTCTGCGGGACAAATGTTTTCGCCTGATGGGCTTGGAAATGCCTCGTTTTTCATGTACTTTTGCAGTTTGTAACGAATGTCTTTGGCAGCAAGCAACTATGGTACCATTCACGGTTATGGAAACAGACAGCCAGAAGAAGACCGATAATTATTTCAAAACAGATGCAACATAAAACAAGAGTCCGTTTTGCACCCAGCCCGACAGGGCCTCTGCACATCGGGGGAGTGCGCACAGCACTCTATAATTACCTGTATGCCAAACAAGCGGACGGCGATTTCATTCTCCGCATAGAGGATACCGACTCCACGCGGTTTGTACCGGGTGCAGAAGAGTATATTCAGGAAGCTTTCAACTGGCTGGGACTCTCATTCGACGAAAGTCCCGAGAAGGGAGGAAAACATGGTCCGTACAGACAATCGGAGCGTAAAGAAATATACAAGCAATATGTTGAGGAGCTCCTGGATAAGGGGGCAGCCTACATTGCCTTTGACACTCCGGAGGAGCTGGATGCCAAGCGAAGTGAAATACCGAACTTCCAGTACGATGCCTCTACAAGGGAGTTGATGCGAAATTCCCTCACGCTTACAGCCGATGAGACACAATCGCTTGTAGCCGGCGGAACACAATATGTGGTCCGCATCAAAATTGAACCCGGCCAGGACATCACCGTACGCGACATGATCCGCGGCGATGTGGTAATCAACTCGTCGGTGCTCGACGACAAAGTAATTTACAAATCTTCGGACGAGCTGCCTAC
>DHSP01000068.1:26939-32516 GCA_002408485.1 Proteiniphilum sp. UBA5283
AAGCATGCCCCGTTTTGCCCACTTACCCCTCCTGCTCAAACCCGAAGGGAACGGAAAGCTGAGTAAACGCGACGGTGACCGGCTTGGCTTTCCTGTTTTTCCGCTGGAATGGAGAGATCCCTCCTCTGGTGAGCTTTCGTCGGGGTACCGTGAAAGCGGTTACCTGCCTGAAGCAGTGATTAACTTTCTGGCTTTCCTGGGATGGAACCCGGGAACAGAGCAGGAGATCTTCTCGCTTGAGGAACTCACAAAAGCATTCTCGTTTGAACGATGCAGCAAGAGCGGCGCCAAATTCGACGTTGAAAAAGCAAAATGGTATAATCATCAATATATTCTCAAGATGCCGGACAGTGACCTGGCTACCCTCTTCGTGCCGCTGATCCGGGAAAAAGGGATCACTGTCTCTCTGGAGAAAGTGACCAGGGTGGTGGCATTGGTGAAGGAGCGCATTCATTTTGCAAAAGAGCTCTGGGATCAGTCTGCCTATTTCTTTGTGGCACCTGAGAGATACGACGAGAAGACCATTCGCAAGCGATGGAAAAAAGAGACACCCGATCAAATGCGCCAGCTGATGGCTCTCATTGAAGAGATGGACGACTTCTCACCGGCATATCAGGAAAAGACCGTGATGGACTGGATTCAGCAACATGGGTTCCATACGGGAAACATCATGAATGCATTCCGTCTGGCTATTGTGGGCGAGGGCAAGGGAGTGCACATGTTCGACATCACGGAAGTGATCGGGAAAGAAGAGACGCTGAACAGATTGCAAAAAGCCATTGACACCATACCGCTGCCCGACGAAAATGTATAATACCGTCATCACACTTATAGCATTCCTCTTACGCCTTGTGGCTCCATTTCATAAAAAGCTGAGGCTGATGACAAGCGGGCACAAGCATACTTACCGGCGACTAAAGAAGGAGATTGATCGTTCCGCACAGTATGTGTGGTTTCATGCTGCATCGCTGGGGGAGTTTGAACAGGCTCGCCCGCTCATCGAAGCAGTCAGGAGAGAGCACCCTGCATACAAGATCCTGCTCACCTTTTTCTCTCCCTCGGGATACGAAGTACGAAAAGATTACCCGCTGGCCGACATTGTCTGCTACCTGCCCTTCGATACGAGAAGGAACGTAAGACGTTTCCTTGATCTGGCAAGCCCGCAAGTGGCGATCTTCATCAAGTATGAATTCTGGTATAACTACATCCACGAAAGTTATCTGCGGCAAATTCCGCTCTACCTGGTCTCGGCCGTTTTTCGTCCCAACCAGTTTTTTTTCCGGAAGAGCGGGTTGCAATACAGAAAGGTGCTTCAGTACTACACCCATTTTTTCGTACAGGATGAAGCATCAGCTCAGTTGCTGAAGGATCATCATATTCAACAGGTAACCGTGGCCGGCGACACCCGCATAGACCGGGTTATTGAGATTCAAAAGGAAGCCAGGCAGTTACCGGTGGTTGAAAAATTCGCCGATGACAGCCCGCTGGTCTTCGTTGCCGGCAGCTCCTGGGCACCCGACGAAGAGATCTTTATCGATTATTTCAATTCGCACCCCGCAATGAAACTGATCATAGCCCCACACGAGATCCACGAATCACACCTTGCGGAAATCGAGCAAAAGCTGCTACGCCCTTGCATCCGCTATTCTCAGGCGACAGAAGAGAACGCGAGGCAGCATGACTGCCTCATCATCGACTGTTTTGGCTTGCTTTCTTCCATTTATCGATATGCCCATATCGGCTACATCGGAGGGGGATTTGGCGCAGGCATCCACAACCTGGCCGAGGCGGCAGTCTACGGCATCCCGGTTATATTCGGGCCCAATTACGGCAAGTTCAGGGAAGCACACGGACTTATCGAACAGGGGGGAGGATTTTTCATCGACAATAAGGTTGCATTCAACCGACAGATGGATCTTTTTATGAGTGATCCTTCGACAAGGATACAGGCAGGAGAAAAAGCAAACGCTTATATATTCGGCAATGCCGGGGCGACAAGCAAGATAACCAGGCATCTATCGCTGTAAACAGGATCCCATTGCCCCGAAATGAGATTCAACAAACATTTCGAGCTGTTCGTTGTTTTACAACTATTATATAACCAACATACAGAGGCATGAGCGCATCATCAAGCAAAAAGAAAAAGATTAGAATCAGGACAAAGATATTTGTGCCGATGGTTTTTATTGCAGCGATACTCCTCGTCACCTATGTTTTTCCCCGTCAGGGAAGCTTTAAATATTCGTTCAGCGAAGGCAGGCCCTGGCAATACGGCCTTCTTACAGCACCTTTCGATTTTCCCATCTACAAGCCGGCAGATCAGCTGAAGGCAGAACAAGACAGCATCCTGAAGTTTTACGAGCCCTATTTTGAAGTGGACGATGAGGTGCAAAAGAGCGCCCTTGCCGATTTTGATGCCGATGTTAACCTGAACGACAAGCTCTCCCGGCTGCCAGCAGAATATAAGTTGTATATCCGCGACAAGCTACAACATTTGTACACAAACGGGATCATGCGTTCGGCCGACTATGACCGGATATTGGACTCGGCAACCGGCTCATTGCGGATAAAAAAAGGAAATGTTGCCGAATCAAGAAAAATTGAGACTTTTTTCACAATCCGCTCGGCATATGAAAAAGTACTGAACGACGTCCCTCGTGGTGTAGACGCTGCAGTGGTACGATCTGCCGATATCAACGAATATATTCGCGAAAATGTGATTTTTGATGCCGCAACCTCGGAGAAAGCACAAAATGAATTTGTGCAACAGGTCGACATTAGCCGGGGGATGGTACAGCAGGGGCAGCGCATCATCGACCAGGGAGAAATTGTGGATGCAAGGACGTACAATATCCTCTCCTCCCTGAAGCGTGTCTCCGAAGAGCGGAGCGGCGGATCATCCAGAAGTAGCGGGATTATCCTCGGGCAACTCCTGCTGGTCTCCCTGATGTTTGCCTCTTTTCACCTCTATCTCCTGTTCTTTAGGCCTACCGAATACCGCAACCGGAAACATGTGGTATTCATGCTACTGCTGATCCTTATTTTTTTATTGCTCACGGCCATCAATGTCAGGTTTGATCTTTTTAGCGTCTATATCATTCCATACGCCATCGTCACCATACTTATCCGGACGTTCATCGATTCCAGGACTGCCCTGTTTGCCAGTCTTATTACGATCATTTTGAGTTCGCTCATGGTGCCTTTTCCTTTTGAGTTCATCGTGATACAGATAGCCGTATCCATGGTCTCCATCTTCATGCTGAAAGAATTGTCGGAACGTTCGCAGCTGATACGAAGTTCTTTCTTTATCCTGCTTACGTACATTCTGGTCTACATAGGACTAATCCTGTATCAGGAGGGAAGCCTGAAGGAAGGTGACTGGCTCATGCTGGTCTATTTTCTGATCAACTTTATATTCATCATGTTCTCCTACTCCCTGGTATATCTGGTGGAAAAATCGTTCGGCTTCATTTCAGGAGTAACCCTGGTGGAGCTCTCCAACATTAACAAGCCATTGCTGAAAGAACTCTCGGAAAAAGCACCCGGCACCTTTCAGCACTCGCTTCAGGTATCCAATCTGGGAATGGCTGCTGCCACAAAAATTGGCGCCAATGCATCTTTGATCAGAACAGGGGCGCTGTATCACGATGTGGGTAAAATGATGAACCCGGCCTTTTTTACGGAAAATCAAACGCCCGGCATGAATCCGCATGCGGGACTTCCTCTTGAGGAAAGTGCTCGCATCATCATCAGCCACGTAAAAGATGGTGTTAAGATTGCCCTGAAATACAATGTTCCGCAGCAGATCGTCGACTTTATTGAAACCCACCACGGCACAAGTGTACCCAAGTATTTTTATATCTCCTGGAAAAATGCCAATCCGGACAAAGAGGCCAACGAGGCCGACTTTCATTATCCGGGGCCAAATCCGTTCTCAAAAGAGACGGCCATCATGATGATGGCCGATGCTGTGGAAGCGTCATCGCGAAGCTTGCCCGAATATACAGAAGAGTCTTTGCGCAACCTTGTGAACAAAATTATTGACGCACAACTGAACGAAGGATATTTCAGGCTGGCACCCATCACCTTCAGGGATATTCAAACTGTAAAAGATGTGTTTGTGGATAAGCTGAAGACCATGTATCATTCGCGCATCGCCTATCCCGAGCTGAAACAACAGACAGTTATTCCCACTCAATCGTAGCGGGTGGTTTTGAAGAGATGTCGTACACCACACGATTGACCCCTTTTACCTTGTTGATGATCTCGTTCGAAACCTTCGCAAGAAACTCATAAGGCAAACGGGACCAGTCGGCCGTCATGGCGTCGGTAGACGTTACCGAGCGCAAAGCAACGGTATTTTCGTATGTGCGTTCATCTCCCATCACTCCCACCGATTTAACCGGCAACAAGATAGCGCCCGCCTGCCATACTTTGTCGTAAAGACCGGCTGCGCGGAGGCTCGAGATAAATATATCGTCCGCTTCCTGAGCAATACGCACTTTTTCGGGGGTGATGCTGCCAAGGATGCGAATACCTAGACCCGGCCCGGGAAAAGGATGACGGTGGATGAGGTTCTCCTGCATACCCAGCTCCAGGCCTATTTTTCGGACTTCGTCCTTAAACAACAGCTTCAGAGGTTCGCACAGCTTCAGGTGCATCTTCTCGGGCAACCCTCCCACATTATGATGGCTTTTGATGGTTACGCCGGTAATGGACAGTGACTCGATAATATCGGGATAGATGGTTCCCTGAGCCAGCCATTTAATATCTTTTAGTTTATGAGCTTCCCTTTCAAAGACATCGATAAACCCTTTTCCAATAATCTTTCTCTTTTTCTCCGGATCGGTTACCCCCTCCAGCTCCTTATAGAAATGCTGCTTCGCATCGATACCGATCACATTCAGGCCCAGGTGTGCATAATTATCCAGCACCGTTTCGAACTCATTTTTTCGCAACAATCCATGGTCCACAAAGATACAGGTAAGATTTTTCCCAATGGCCTTGTTGAGTAATACAGCTGTCACCGAGGAATCTACCCCTCCCGACAAGGCCAGAATCACCTTGTCATCGCCCAGCTGTTCTTTCAACTCCTTCACGGTAACAGCAATAAAGGACGACGGCGTCCAGTCTTTGTTCACGCCGGTGATCGTCAGAAAATTATCCAATATCCTTGTACCCTGCTCGGTATGAAACACTTCGGGATGAAATTGCACCCCCCATGTTTGTTCACCTTTAATCTTATATGCTGCCAGGGTGACATCCTCCGTGGATGCAATCACCCTGAAATTGTCGGGTACCTTCACAATGGTATCACCGTGAGACATCCATACCTGACTGTTTGTCGGCAAGTCGCCCAAAAGGGGATCACTTCCTTCTTTTACACTCAGATGGGCACGACCATACTCACGGGAATCTGTTTTTCCGACCTCTCCACCGGAAGTGAGAACCATCAGTTGAGCCCCGTAACATATTCCCAGGACAGGATATTTACCGCGAATTTCGCTCAGGTCTGCCTTGAACGCATGATCGTCGTTCACCGAAAAAGGACTACCGGAAAGGATTACCCCCTTCACC
>DHSP01000068.1:32747-35664 GCA_002408485.1 Proteiniphilum sp. UBA5283
CCGAAATCCAGAATAATTATTTTTTCGTGCATAGTGTGTAAATATGAGGAAAATATTTTTAGCGTACAAAGATACAAAAAGTAGGAAAATATAGGCAGCACAGTTCCAAGAACTTTACTCTCCGACTCAACAGCCTTATTCAATGGAGGCTATTGACAATAGAAAAGATAAATAACAGGATGTAATTCTTTTATCTGTATTTTTTCCTATCTTTGAAATCAGAAACAATGCGAATGAAGAGAGAATTTATTTTTTTCACACTGCTGTTTGGAATCTTCTCTATTACAATGCAGGCACAGACACTTGAGGATGCCAAAAAATGGTATCTGGAAGGGAGGTATGCAGAATCGTTGCCCCTATTTCAGACAGAGTATGTGAAGAACCCCAACGATCCGTCACTCAACCAGTGGTTGGGTGTAAGCTTATATGAAACAGGCAATTTGGTCAAAGCAGAGAAACATCTCTCGTTTGCTGCGCAAAAAAAAATTCCAGAAGCATATCTTTATCTTGGTGAATTGTACGCAAAGATGTATCGGTTTGAAGAAGCCGAAGTGGAATTTGAAAAATATCAGCGGGCAAACCGAAAAAACGAAGAAGCCCTGAATAAGCTGGCTCTGCGCCGGGACTATGCGGGGAAACTACAAAGGGCTGTCAACCGCACCGAAGATATACAGATCATTGATAGTCTGGTATTGCCAAAAGCCATTTTTTTATCGGCATACAACCTGAGCAAATCTTCCGGATCGCTGCTGCCGGTAAGCGAGTTTTTCAACAGCCTTCCTGTAAGCGACAAAACACTTTATATGAACGGAAAGGGGGACAAAATATACTATTCCCGGGGCGATCAGGATACAGGCTCCGATCTGTTCACCATGGACAAGCTGATTGACACCTTCGGCAATGAGAAAAAGCTTCCCCAACCCGTCAACGCTGAGAAAGACCAGGCATATCCTTTTGTTATGAGCGACGGACTTACCCTCTATTTTGCGTCTACAGGACACGCATCATTGGGGGGATACGACCTATATGTGACCCGCTACAATCTTCAGACGGACAGCTACCTCGCTCCAAATCAACTGAATATGCCGTTCAACTCTCCTTTTAACGACTATTTGATGGTCATTGACGAAGAGAAAGGAATCGGATGGTTCGCTTCAGACCGTTTCCAGCCGGAAGAGATGGTTTGCGTCTACACATTCATTCCAAACCAGCAGGTGACAATGCTTGAATCGGAAAAGCCGGAAGAGATGGGGCACAGAGCACGTATCTCTGCCATTCGGGACTCCTGGATAGCCCACACAAACTACGATGCACTCCGCGAAAGGGCCAGACAAAAAAACATCGTCTTACAGGAGACTGAAAGTGATTTTGACTTTGTGATCCACAACGGTGTCACGTACCATACCCTCACTGATTTTAAAAGCAGCAGTGCCAGGCAAATCCTTTCGCAGGCTCTGGGCATGGAGAAGCAATGGCAGGCTCTGAATAATGAGCTCTCTGAAAAAAGGGAACAATACGCCAACGGGAACCAAAGCGAAGCCCTTCGTACGTCAATCCTCAACATGGAAAAAGAGGTCTACACGCTTTTTCGGGAAATTAAACGGTTGAAGGTGCAGGCAAGAAACGAAGAAATTCGCACCAATTACTCATTAAACTGACCTGATATGACACTTAATCTTATCATTGTAATTGCACTTCTCATTCTGGGTGTATTGTTTATGCTCGTGGAAATCTTTTTGCTGCCCGGTATCAGCATTGCAGGTATTGCCGGAGCTATATTTCTGATTGGGGGCATTGCTTATGCGTACCTCTTTCTGGGAAGTACAGCGGGAAACATTTCTCTTGCCGCCTCAGCGGCAGCTCTTGGCGGCACGTTTGTCTGGCTGCTCAGGTCAAAGTCGCTGCGAAAGATATCTCTCGACACAAACATTGAAAGCACCGTGGACAACACCAACCTGCAGAAAATGGTTGCCGGAGATACAGGCATCACTATTTCTCGCCTGAACCCCATTGGGAAGGTAATGGTGAACGATGTGGTGGCAGAAGGCAAATCGATGGACGGGGAGTTCATCGACGAGGATACCGAAATTGAAATCGTGAAAGTAGAAACATACAATGTGTTGGTAAAGAGAAAAAATGCTCACTGACACAAAAAAATATTGATGCTTATATAACACCAAAAACAAATCATTATGGCTTTATCATTTCCTCTGATTATTACCGTTGCGGTAATTGTCATTTTCTTACTGATTTTTTTTCATTATGTGCCTTTCTTCCTTTGGATAAATGCGTTATCAGCAGGAGTACGCATCTCACTGGTACAGTTATTTCTGATGCGTTTACGCCGTGTACCGCCACATACCATTGTGTATGCAATGATTGAGGCGCATAAAGCCGGGTTGAAGAATGTTACGCGCGACAATCTGGAAGCGCACTATCTTGCGGGAGGGCATGTGGAGAAAGTGGTCCACGCCCTGGTTTCAGCCTCAAAAGCGAACATCGACCTCACTTTTCAAATGGGCACAGCCATTGACCTGGCTGGTCGCGATGTCCTGGAAGCAGTACAGATGTCCGTCAATCCGAAAGTGATCGACACCCCCCCGGTGACAGCGGTAGCCATCGATGGCATCCAGCTCATTGCCAAAGCGCGTGTTACTGTGCGTGCAAACATCAAGCAACTGGTGGGTGGCGCCGGCGAGGAAACCATCCTGGCCCGTGTGGGTGAGGGTATCGTCTCGTCTATCGGCTCGGCTGTATCGCACAAGTCGGTACTCGAAAATCCCGACTCAATCTCCAAGCTGGTGCTGAAGAAAGGCCTCGATGCGGGAACAGCTTTTGAGATACTCTCCATCGATATCGCAGACATTGACATAGGTAAGAACATAGGAGCCGTGTTACAGATGGATCAGGCACAGGC
>DHSP01000068.1:35888-38252 GCA_002408485.1 Proteiniphilum sp. UBA5283
GCCCGCGCCAAGGTGATCGAAGCCGAAGCAGAGGTTCCCATTGCCATGGCCGAAGCATTCCGCAACGGTAACCTGGGTATTATGGATTACTATAGGATGGAAAATATCAAAGCCGATACCGACATGCGGGATTCCATCGCCAAGCCACAAGGTGGCGGCGGAAATAAAAAATAATTAAAAACGACCTATATAGACTATACTGATTATGAGAATTATACCTGAGTCGGAGTTGATCATTAATTCCGATGGAAGTGCTTTTCATCTCCATATCAAACCCGGGCAACTCTCTGACAAGATTGTGATGATGGGCGATCCGGACCGGGTGACGATGACTGCCTCTTTTTTTGACGAGATTGAGTGCGACGTGCAAAGCCGCGAGTTTCACACGGTCACAGGCATGTACAAGGGAAAGCGTATTACCGCTCTCTCACACGGCATTGGCACGGACAACATCGACATCGTACTCACAGAACTGGATGCGTTGGCCAACATAGATTTCGGGACACGCATGGTGAAGGAGGAGTTTACACAACTTACCATGATCCGCGTGGGCACATCCGGTGGGATGCAACCACACTGCCCCGTTGGCTCCTATGTGGTTTCGGAGAAATCGATCGGATTTGACGGGTTGATCCACTATTATGCCAACTCGGGGGCTATCCGCGAGAAAGATTTTGAAGAGGCTTTCCAGAAGCATGTAAACTGGTCACCCTTTCACTGCTCTCCTTATGTGGTCAGTGCCGACGAGGAGCTTGTCGACCGCATTGGACACGACATGATTCGCGGTGTGACCATCTCGGCCATCGGGTTCTATGGGCCCCAGGGACGCCATGTACGGATGCCGCTGGCTGATCCCGACCTGAATGCAAAAATTGAATCGTTCCGTTTTGAAAATTACGCCATCACCAACTACGAGATGGAAAGTTCTGCCATTGCAGGACTGGGGAAATTAATGGGGCACAAAGCAATGACGGTGTGCGCCATCATTGCCAACCGCGTGGCGCTGGAATCGAATGCAGACTACAAGGGATCCACGGAAGAACTGATCAGAATCGTACTGGATCGCATTTGAACAATCCACGATAGAGATTGACTTTCAGATCACCCGTTGTCGACAATGCATGTCGTACACATTCAATATGAATAAATTAAAAAAGTTATGAGAAAAATTTTCACGCTATTGCTTCTGATAACAAGTTTTGTTACCATAGCACAACAAAATCCAACCTTGCCCGTCGACCCAAATGTCAGGACTGGCAAACTGGAGAACGGACTCACCTATTACATTCGCAACAACGGACTTCCCGAAAACAGAGCCGATTTTTACATCGCTCAAAAGGTGGGTTCCATGCAGGAAGAAGACAACCAGGCCGGGCTGGCCCACTTTCTGGAACACATGGCTTTTAACGGCACCAAAAACTTCCCCGGCAAGAGCATGCTCAACTATCTGCAGGACAATGGCATTAAATTTGGCACCAACATCAATGCCTATACCTCCTTCGACGAAACCGTCTATTATATAAACAACATCCCCACTACCAACCAGCAACTGATGGACTCAGCCCTGCTGGTATTGCATGACTGGTCCAACGCCATTGCCCTGGAAGAAGAGGAGCTGGAGAATGAGCGGGGTGTAATTCGCGAAGAGTGGCGCACACGTGGTGGTGCACAGCAACGTCTATGGGATCAGCTTCTTCCCAAGATGTATCCAGGCAGCAAGTATGCCAAGCGGATGCCCATTGGCAACATAGACGTGATCAATAACTTCAAGCCTGAAGAGATCAGGGCTTATTATCACAAATGGTATCGTCCTGACATGCAGGGAATCATTGTGGTGGGAAATGTAAATGTGGATGAGATGGAGCAAAAGATAAAAGCCCTGTTCTCCCCCATCACACTCGATGCAGAAAGGGCCACACGGGAATACTTCCCTGTTCCCGACAACAAGGAGCCCATTGTTGCGGTAGCTACCGATACCGAAGCACGGAATACGAGCATCATGATGTTTTACAAGCACGATCCAATGCCGGAGGAGCTTAAAAATACACAGGCCGGTTATCTGACGCAATATATTTTGAGTGCGGCCTCCTCGATGATGAACCAGCGATTTGCTGAAATGATACAAAAACCGGATGCGCCGTTCACGTCCGCCTATGCTTACGATGGTGATTACTTCGTGGCCAAGACAAAAGATGCATGGACGGTTGTTGCCGGAAGTGCGGAGGAGAAGATCAAGGAGGCTCTGGCAGCCATGGTCCGGGAAACGGAACGGGTGAAACGATATGGCTTTACCCCTTCCGAGTACGAAATTGCCCGTACAAATATCCTGAAAAGTTACGAAAATGCATACAACAACCGGGATAA
>DHSP01000062.1 GCA_002408485.1 Proteiniphilum sp. UBA5283
TCAACCCCTTTTTCAGGTCGATATTGTCCTGAGGAAGGAGCATATTTGTTTTGATGGCTGTGGGGAATCCCTGTGGGCGCACGGAACTTACAATCCAATCGTAATAATCGCCCTGCATCCATACAAGCGAGAGGTCTGCTGTTTTCTTCGCGATGGCGAATGGGCGGACATTATTTTTCGGCGAATGACGGGTCAGCTGTTCCGTTGAGATCAATTTACCGTCGGTGCCGACAATGAATTTCTTCAGTTCATATTTTTTACCTTGATTGCCCTCCACGGGAACAGAACCGTAGACGATCTGCGGATTGTGCTTGTCGAGGGTCATGCCGCCGCTGTAACATTTTTCAATATCGGGTGTTTGATGGAAGTGCCCACCGGCATGCGACAGGAATGTTTTCTGCCATTCATTGCCTGTCCACCGGACATGATAATAATCATGCGACGTTTTGTCGTGACTGATACTGACTGTTGCCATCACAGGATTTTCGTCATGGTCAAGTGTCAGTTCCCATATCCAGTTTCGAAGGGGAGTGTCATCGACCACCGCATCAGGGTACTTCTCCTTATAAGCCGGGGTGGTGTCTACTTCGTGCAGCTGCGTCTCACCAATTACGGATAACCCATTTCCTGTGATATCCTTCAATGCTTTGGTGTGGATATCCAGGTAATTGAGGTAGATCCAATTCTCGGCCTGATTATCCGGATGTGTGGTGGTGTAGGCAAGATAAATCTTATCTTTTCCGTTGGAGGCGTATTTGGCATAAGGCCGGACGCCACCCGCACCTTTCAGGGAACGGATTAGTTGGTAGGGACCCCAGTCGAATGCAACATTATCCTTCTCATCCGGAATGGTCAGCCGGGCAACCGTAGGGTGCCACCCAATTCCCCTCCAGCAGAGATAGATGTGGTCGGGATCGTCGGATAGAATAAAAGGGGAGGGATAGGTCGTATTGTGCTCTGTATCCAGCTTTCTCTCTTTTCCGAGTGTGGTGATATCGCCCGGAGTTTGTGATACACGATAGTAGAAACAGGGTTCGTCTGTGTGGCGGGAGTAGAAGATCATGATGCGTTCGTCGGGAAGCACCAGGAATGTCGGATTGTTGTGATCATCCGGTTGAAAGCAGGAGCGAATCATCACCTCGCTCGTCCTGTTTTTCAAATGGTCGATCTGTGTGGCTTTGATGTATCCGTGTACATCGATGTAGCCGATATAGGTACTGTTGATGGTGCCGCTTTCGTTTTCATAATGGATCACACGTGGATCAGCAAACCAGCACCATGCACCCTCTTCCGTGATGGTGCTGACGGGAAACAGATTGTTGTGGTTTATGGCGGGATAATTTTGTCCCGTCAGGTGTGTTGCCAATTGTAACATGCAGAACATGATCTGTATAAAGATTTTGCGCATATCAGTGTTTCGTTAAAAAAAATCAAGCCATAGAGCATTGTTGCTGTATGGCTTGATAAAATAATCGATATTATTGTCTAACTCTGCCTTACCACAGCAAAATATAAATGAGTGTTACCAGCAGGCAGATACCAAAGGAACCGATGGCAAAACCCCTGTCTGTTTTGAAAAGCGCCAGTTCGAAGGGGACCGCTTTTTTGTCTTTGTATTGTGAATTAGCGTTCGAGAACAAAAAGAGGGAGACAGAGAATATGAGTGAGCCAAAGAAAAAGAAGGCTTCAAAACCAATGTTCTCGAGGTAGAGAATCCATTCGTTGGTGCTTCCGCTGACAAGCAGTATTTTATGTATGGCTGCAGCCAGAATGAAAAACAACGCGAAGAACAGAGTGATTCTGCCCCATTTCAGCATCTTCTTCCTGTCGGCTTCGTCTGCCTTCTCTGTTTCTACTTTTGTGTTGTCGACAAATGTGATGGCTACAAAGATCACGAACAGAATGATGAAGACATAACCCATTCTGAACTGGAATGGCATCTCCGGCATGGCTATTTTAAACAGCAGCCCCATAGGGATAGTAAGGATGGAGGTCCACACTGCAGCCTTCGATGAGGCTCTTTTCCACAAAAGTCCTAAACCAAATACCACAATAATTCCCGGGTAGATGAATCCGGAATATTCCTGAATATACTGGAATGCCTGATCCAAACCTCCCAGCAAGGGTTCCACCGCGATGATGGCAATCACCAGTGCCAGAAGAGCTGTGGTACGGCCGACTCTTACCAACCTTCTGTCTGACGCATCTTTCTTGATGTGCTGTTTGTAAATATCCATCGTGAAGATGGTGGAGGTTGAGTTTAGCATCGAAGCCAAAGATGAGATGACTGCCGCCGCCAGTGCAGCGAAAGAAATTCCCTTGATGCCGATCGGGGCAAAATTCCTGATCAGCCAGGGATAGGCATCGTCAGAGACATTGATCGATCCCGACATGTCGAAATATCCTTGTTGTATGCCGGGGATATCCTGTGGGTAATTGAACATGATAAATGCTGTAACACCGGGGATAACCACGATAAAAGGAATCAGTATCTTCAGGAAACCGGCAAAAATAAGACCCTTCTGAGCTTCGCCAATATTTTTGGCTGCAAGTCCTTTCTGGATGATGTACTGGTTGAATCCCCAATAGCCGATATTGGTCAGCCACACACCTCCCACAATTGCGGCGATGCCGGGAAGATCCTTGAATGCATCGGGCGATTTTGATTTATCCACAATCAGATTAAAGTGGGTGTCGTTGGGAATACTTTTTAACTTTTCGTAAATGATGACCAAACCGTCCCACGCTCCTCTACCTTCACCCGATACAGCCTCCAGTGCAAAGTAGGCCGTGATTAATCCGCCGCCGATCAGGAAAACAACCTGCAGCACGTCGGTCCAGGCTACCGAGGCAAGACCGCCATAGATAGAATAGACGCCGGCAATGATGAATAATGCCAGCACTATCTGCATACGATACCCCTCCAGCCCAAGGATCTGCTCAATGGCTATAGAACCGAGCCATGCTACGGAGGTGAGATTAACAAATACATAAAGAAATAGCCAAAAAACTGAAAAAGCCATACCTACTCCGCCATTGTAGCGTTCACGAAGGAACTGGGGGATGGTATAGATTCGTTGTTTCAACATTACAGGTAATAAGAACTTGGCCACAATAATCAGTGTGACAGCTGCCATAATTTCATAGGCCGCCACGCAGATCCCGATTTTATAACCAGATCCCGACATCCCGATAAATTGTTCAGCTGAAATGTTCGCAGCGATCAGGGAAGCCCCTACTGCCCACCATGTTAGTTTGTTTCCTGCCAGGAAGTAGTCGTTTGCGGTTTTTTCATGTCCTTTTTTGTTTCTGGAGAGAAAAAGGCCCAAACTTACCAGCAGAACCATGTACACTCCGACTATCACATAATCGATAGTCTGAAATCCCGAATTACTCATTGCTTTAAAAATTATGTTTTATTTAGACTTAATAGCTTATAATGTGCTTGTTTCCAGAGTTGTGTGCGTCCACAGTCTGATATGTTTTAAATTCGTCAAAGGTAAATAAATTTCTCTAACATACGAAAGGGAAAAAATAATTTGTCCTTAATTTTAGAGAAGATTATTTTAGTATTCTCTGTTAGCCAGTAGTTTATGCCTTGTTGTGCGGCATCTTAAAAAATACTAAATTGACAAAATGCCTTGTGTTTTAAGATTAGTTTAGAAAAGAAGAGGGTGTTCAATGTGATTTCACCCTCTTTTTATTGGGAATCTATCTGAGAACATATCCCAATATTCATTTCTCAGGAGGTTAAATTTTATTTTGAGACAGCCTCTTCTTTCACTGTTTGTCCAATGCATCGGTTTATGTTGCGATTTAACTGATGAATAACAACTCCCTGTACTTGGGCAGTGTCCACATCTGATTATCCACAATCAGTTCCAGTTTGTCTACGTGGTAACGGATTACATTAAAGTATACCTCAACCGTGTCGTGGTAGGCCACGGCCTTCTCACGTGCATCCTCCAGCTTATTGGCCGCCTTGCGTGCATCCACCATGTCATCCACATTCGTTTTTATTGCAGAAATATGATCGGCAATTTCTTCGATCAGTGCGGCATCCTCCTTCGATAATTTATCGGCCTTTTCTTTGTCGAAGACGGCTCTCATCTTGTAGAGGTTATCGAGCAGCATAGACTGGTATTCTGTCGCCACCGGAATGATGTGATTCATGCACAGATCGCCCAATACGCGTGCTTCAATCTGAATTTTCTTGGTGTAGGTTTCCCATTTCACTTCATTGCGGGCATGAAGTTCCTTCTCGTTCAATACGCCAATGCTCTCAAACATCTCCACCGTTTGATCCGATGTGTATGCGTCGTATATGACCGGGACGCTTGTTTCACAGTCGAGGCCCCGTTTTCGGGCTTCCTCTTTCCATTCGTCGCTGTAACCGTTCCCTTCAAAACGGATAGGTTTCGACATCTTGATGTAGTGACGAAGGGTGTCGAAGATGGCCTGCTCCTTTTTCATCCCTTTTTTCATCTTCGCATCGATTTCCTTTTTGAAATCAATCAGCTGTGCGGCAACTACGGCATTCAATGCTGTCATGGCTGATGAGCAGTTGGCCGATGAACCCACCGCCCGAAACTCGAAGCGGTTTCCAGTGAATGCGAACGGTGAGGTCCTGTTTCTGTCCGTGTTGTCAATCAGTACTTCCGGAATATGGGAGATGCCTAATTTCATTTTTTTCAACTCATCCACGGTGATGTCGTTGTCTTCCGAACTGTGTTCAATTTTATCGAGCACGTTCGATAACTGCTTCCCGAGGAATACGGAGATGATTGCCGGAGGAGCTTCGTTGGCTCCCAGCCTGTGCGCATTGTTGGCCGACATGATGGAGGCTTTCAGCAAGGCATTATGTTTGTAAACGGCTACCAGGGTATTCACCAGGAACGTGACAAACAACAGGTTGTCATTGGCCGTTTTGCCTGGTGTAAACAAGCCGATGCCGGTATCGGTACAGAGTGACCAGTTGTTGTGCTTTCCCGATCCGTTTACCCCGGCAAAAGGCTTTTCATGAAGCAACAGCTTAAAATGATGCTTGGTCGCAATCTTTTGCATGAGAGACATCACCAGCAGGTTCTGGTCGACTGCCAAATTTGTCTCCCCAAAAATAGGCGCCAGTTCAAACTGGTTGGGAGCTACTTCGTTGTGGCGGGTTTTCAAAGGGATGCCGTACTTGTAAGCTTCAAACTCCACTTCGCGCATGAACGCAGCCACACGCGGGGGAACTGCTCCAAAATAATGGTCTTCCAATTGCTGATTTTTGGCACTTTCGTGCCCCATAAGGGTGCGGTCCGTCAGGCTCAGGTCGGGCCGGGCTGCATACAATGCCTGGTCTACCAGAAAATATTCCTGTTCCCAACCCAGGAAAGAATAGACCTTTTTCACATCCGGATAAAAAAGCCTGCAAACATCCACAGAGGCCTTATCCACAGCCGATAAGGTCTTCAGGAGTGGTGTTTTATAATCGAGGGCCTCGCCGGTATAGGAAATAAAAACAGTAGGAATACAGAGCGTGTCGTCTATGATGAATGCAGGGGATGATGGGTCCCAGGCAGTATACCCGCGAGCTTCGAAGGTATTGCGGATGCCGCCGCTGGGAAAGCTCGATGCATCAGGTTCCTGCTGAGCAAGCAACTTGCCTGAGAAGCGTTCAATGATTCCCCCGTCGGGGCCGTTCACGTAATCGATGAACGAATCGTGTTTTTCCGCTGTCCCCTCCGTGAGCGGTTGAAACCAGTGTGTGTAATGAGTCGCCCCCATTTCGATAGCCCACATCTTCATGCCGGCTGCCACATGATCGGCAATTTCACGATGAAGCGTGGTTCCCTGGTCGATCGCCTCGAGAACGGTTTTCATTGTCTCTTTCGAGAGGTACTTCGCCATCTGTGTTCTGTTGAACACATACTTTCCGAAATACTCAGAGGGTAACTGGCCGGGAACGGCAATCTCGACGGGTACTCTTTTCGACGCTTCTACTACAGCTTTAAATCGTAATGTTGACATGTTACACGGTTTTTATTGTGGAGGTTTTGATAACCTTATTGGTGAATTGCGAAATAAATCCGGTACAAAATTACACATTTTGGATTTGATAGTTCAATTTTACAACACAAAAGAATCTTCCTACGTAAAAAATAGAGAAAATTGAAGTTTTGTCTTCAAAGGGACCTCTTGCTGTTTCAAGCCTGCCACTACGAATAGACATGCACACTCTGTTGTGTCGACGGCAGATAATTCACACCATACCAGCATATCTGCAGCAACATGAAAGCTACGAGTAAGAGGATCATCGATACTTTAGGGGAGGCATTTTTTTTCAGCCGGTAATGGATGTAAAGCAGGTATCCCAGCCAGGTGGCAGCAGCCCATGTCTCTTTCGGATCCCAGCTCCAGTAGTGACCCCATGCTTCCTTGGCCCAGATGGCTCCCATCAGCATGCCAAGCGTGATACAGGCCGTTCCGGCGTATACCAGCTCATCGGTCATCTGCATGAGTCGTTCGGGGTTGCTGACTTTTTTCTCTTTGACAAGATAGTAGAGGGCGCCCAGTGTAGCTGCGCCCAGTATGGCATAGGAAAACATATAAATGATGACGTGCGGGGCAAACCAGGGACTTTGCAGTGCCGGCATCAGCACCTTGTTGTGAATGTCCGGGTTCGTGATATTCACCATGATAAAGACGGCGGAGAGCAGCGTGGTGAAGGATAGTATCCATTTGTAGTTCCAGCGCAGATAGGTGAGTAGTCCCGCTATGGGAAGGAAGAAAGAATACCAGAGTCTTGTTTCTCCCATGGTGCGCAGGGGTGGCCTTTCCAATGAGTGCCAGAGCGCGGCAATAAAAAACGCGAAGACCAGCAGTCCGGCAGTCGTACATAATATGGACAGCGCCCTGTGTCTGTTTCCAAGTGCCGCGATGGCGCCCATAATCCAGAATAACAGTGCCCCTGCAGCAAAATATATAAATAGTTCCCAACTCATGCCGTCCTCTTTTTAGGTCCCGCAATAAACAGGAACAGCGCCCCGGCGAGCAGCATGAAGATACCGGTGTAAACCACCTTTAACCAGGGATCCCGTACCAGTTCAAAGATAGAGACATCTGAATGTTTCCCTTTCGAATTGTCGTAGCTATACTGGTAAATCATCCATTCTTCCACAGTGAGAGGTTTGTTTACCTCAATCACGGCTTGAAGGTTGGTCCCCTTTTCAGAATACAGGGTCACAAACGATTTGTATTTTTTTACCTCCTGCGGTGGCATCACTATGCTTGTGAATTCATCAACCGGCAATGTGCTATGGGGAAAGAGGTAGCTGCCACTGCTGACCCAACCCTCCACTGGCTGCTCCATCCCTGGCTTGGCTGCTTTCACCTTGATGGCGGTGCCGGCGCCCTCCATCATCATGGGTACTACATTGACAAAGGTGGAGTCCCGCAATATGGCAGCATGAGGCAGGTAATCCATAATTTCCAGCGATACGTCTGCCAGCCGGGCTGTTTTGCCAATTTCCACAAAATGATAGCTCTCGGGATGTGCTGCGGGTAGTATTTTCCCTGTCATGTTTTCAACGACGACCAGCCTGGGAGGGTATTCTTCTATCCGGAACGTGTCCAGCTGGATGGCTACCGGTAATTCTATGGTTTCTCCGGACTGTCCGGTACCGCGCCATTCTACCTGCCCCTCTTGCACACTCATCGTGAACCGCTTCAGATCGGCACTGCCCGATAAGCCAGCCAGAAGAGCAACAAACAATCCCAGGTGGTTCAGGTAAAAGCCGATATCGCGCCACGATTGTTTCTTGCGGGTCCTTCTGAGCAAAGTGAGTTCCAGAATTATCAGAATGTAAAAGCAGAGCAATATAAATGACCAGGAGGTGGTCATCTGAGCCCATCCGAGCCGGGAGAACAGATTGTCGCTTGCCTGCATGCGACCTGTGCTGAGTGGAAGCTGTGAAGTGAGTCCCAGTATCATGCAGAGAAGAAGCAGGACGACGATGGCCGGCACGGCAGCATAAACGCCGGATAACCACTTTATTGCCTTGTTTTGCGGGAGAAGAAAGTAGACAGCAATCAGCCCTGCCGTCAAAGAGGCTCCCATGATCACGTTGACCGGCGATGCAAAGAGAGCAGGCTCGATGTTCCCGACGGTCAACTGTAGCATCAAGCCCGTTAAAAGGATGCCAGCCGCCACGATGAAACCTTCTGCATACCCCCATGGCTGCTCCCATATTTTGCGGGATCTACTCTTCATGCACTCAGCGTAATCAATATAAAATGTTTTTGTGTCCTCCAAAATCCGGACTCGAATCTATTTCTCATTATGTTAGTTCAGACTTGCCAGCCGTTTGTTGGCTTTGGCTGTTTCGAGCCAACGGGGAACGACCGTTTGCAGGAAGTTTTGCTTGTCGGCTCTTTCTTTTTGCATATCCAACCCGATGTATGCCTGTGCCTTCTCTTTCGTGGAGATGTCGGGCAGCGGAACGTCGCCGGTGAAGCCGAGTGCCGCCAGCACCTTGGATATCTCAAAACGGGCTTTGTGGGCCCTGTCGAGGCTCAGGGAAAGAATACGTTGATATTCTACCGGCGAGTGGAACGCTCCTCCGTGCGATGCCACGGCATAATCCCAGCGCCATTGCGACTGACGAATCAATTGCAGCGCCTCTTTCATCTGTGTCTCTGTGGCTCCTCTTTCCCATGCGAACTGTGCTTCCAGATGGGCGGTGGCAAGCTCCTGCTCTGCCAGGTTGCGAATCTGATTGGCACTGCGTTGCCGTTCGTAAACCGAGTTGCGGAGATCTTCCTCTGTTTCCCGGTGGCATACCTGGCAGGTGTTGTTTATGCTTGCCAGCGGACTTCTCACGTGGTGACTGCTGTATTTGATTCCTCCTTCGGAAATATAAGGCATGTGACAGTCGGCACACGAAACACCCCGCTGTGCATGGATCCCTGTTTTGAATATTTCGTAATCGGGGTGTTGTGCTTTGAGGATGGGTGCCTTGCTGAGTGCGTGTGTATAGTCGGTAAACCGGATGCTGTCGTAATATTGTTCCGCTCCCTCCATGGTGATGCCGTTGTGCCAGGGGAAGATCAGGTATTTCCCTTCGGGAGTGAAGTAATATTCCACATGACATTGTGCACAGGCCAGCGAACGCATCTCCTGATGGGTTGCTTCCCGGATATTCAGACCCATGGCCTCATATCCCTCAATCAATCCGGGTCGGCTTACTTTCAGATCCATTGTGGCGGCATCGTGACAGTCGGCACATCCAATGGGATTCACTATTTCCTGTCCCCAGTGTGCCCAGGTTTTGTTGTAAAATTCGGCAATTCCCACAGAGTCCATCAAGCGGGGTACGTCGGGGCTTTTGCAGGTCCAGCAGGTGGCAGGCTGCGGCCCTTCTTCCGGCGTCATGGGAGCGCCGGTCCGCAGGGTATGGCGCACATCTTCCACGGCATGCATATGTCCTCTTGGGGTACCGTAATCTTTCGAGAAGGCATATCCGGCCCAAAGGATAACCATTTCCGGGCGCTGTTCGAGGACGTCTCTCACGCTGCTTCCGTTGAACTCACTTTGAAAAGTGGTGTCGGCTGTTTTCGCCCAGGTCTCGTATTCGCGGGGATAATTTACGGCGAACAGTTCATTGCGCGATTCGATTCCGGTGATTTCAACCTTTTTGTTGTTCATCACGCTCGCAATTTCTGCCCGGCGTTGCGTCACGGATGCTGCCAGCATTCCAAGGAGGAAAACCACACCCATTGTCACGAAAAACAGGAGCCAGCCTACCCATGGCTTCATCCTGTTGTTATTCCTCTTCCTGTTCATAGTGTTATTATTGTATATATTGAATTCAGTGTCCGGCTTTTCGTTCTTGTTCGTTATATCCTGGTTCTTGCACTTTGGCTCCTGGCCCTTATTTTTTCATTTCGGCATTCTTTACCATATCCAGCAACCAGTCCGGCACATTGCTTGCCGGCATCGGTACACGTGCATTTGGAGTGGAGGAGAGCGATCTGCTCCGTGTGTGAGGCACATCTCTGTGGCAGTCCCAACAGGCTTTTCCGTCGGTATCCTTCATTTCTCTGTAACCCATGCGCCCTGTATTCACAAACTCGGTATTGAGTTGGGTGTGACAGCGAATGCAGTTGTCCATGATTACCTGAGAACTGGCTTCAATGGCCTGAATCGCCTGGCTTTCGCCGCGTACAGTGAAAATGACGGAATGGCGTAATCCGTCTGTCGCTTTAAAGTAATACCCTTTGATTTTATTGTCCTGGGGTACGTGACAGTCGTTGCAGGTGGTATTTCTGCCGTGTGAGCTGTGCATCCAGGTGGCGTAGTAGGGCCCCATGATGTGGCAGTTTACGCATGTGGCCGGATCGTTTGACAGATAGCTGTAAGCACGGGAAGCAAAAAAAGTATACACGAAGAGCCCCACGAAAGCGCCACAGATAATGATGGCAGGGTATTTCCATCCTCCGCGGGGCCTGACTTCATTCCAAAAGAACCGCAGCTTGCTCATGGTTAAACGCTTTAAATATATCTGTCAATAACAAAGAAAGGAATAATATTTGCAAAAAACTGTAATAATTATGACATTTGTAAAAAATGAGGAAGAGAAATGTACAATCGAAAAATCAATGAGGAAGAAGCAGATAATCCCGTCTGAGCCTGATTGTCAACAATAATAAAATACCGGAAGGAAAAAATGAAACTACAGCACCCTGAACTTGATTATCGCCGCATGATCTTTCAATGTCCCTTGTGCAGTTCAATTCCCGATGAACAACGTGACTCCTTTCTGGAAGACGTGCGGTTTTCAGTCAGGAGTTATCAGAAGGGAGACGTGATTGTTGCCCGGGGGGTTCGTTATGATTCGCTCTACGTCCTGATTATGGGCGAGATCGTAACAGAGATGGCCGATGAGAAAGGCGACTTTATGAAAGTAGAACAGATCAGGGCGCCCAATCCGATGGCAACGGGATTTCTATTCTCTTCGGATAATCGCTCTCCCGTATCTGCCATTTGCAATACAGCCTGTACTGTTGCGGTAATACCGAGAGATAATGTCTATTTTCTGATGAGAAAATACGAGTGTTTTATGATGTCATTTCTGGCATATATCTCCAACAAGGTGTTTTTTCTTTCCGAGAAACTGCGGCTGGTCTCCCTGCGTACCATCCGTGCGAAGCTTGCATACTACCTGCTGAAAGAATCGGAAGGGGAAAAGTCATTTCGGTTGAAAACATCGAAAGAAAGTATGGCTCGCCTGTTTGGCGTTTCGCGTCCCGCGCTGGTAAAAGTGATGATGGAGATGGCAGAGGAGGGGATGATTAATGTGAACCGGCGTGATATTCAAATCAACGACAGGGCAGCGCTGAGAAAAATGCTTTAAATGCATTGTTCCGAAATCAATTTCTGCATATTATCTTTGAATTATGGAGACATTCGCAGACAAAGTAATTGCATTCAACCGTCATTTGACGTACACCGGTAATTTGCCGGAGGGCTTTCGGGTGATGAACCCGTTTATGGACAATCCTGAAACCATGAAGGTGATGGACGAGTTTTACCACAAATATTACCACGATACGGAAAAACGGCGCTTTATTATCGGGATAAATCCGAGCCGCAATGGGGCGGGAGTGACCGGAGTACCTTTTACGGACACAAAGAGGCTGGAGAGCGCCTGTGATATTCAAATGAAATCGGCACGCACGCACGAGGTCTCCTCGGTCTTTCTTTATGATATGATCGAGGCATATGGTGGAACAGCCCGCTTCTATCAGAATTTTTATATTAATTCCCCATTTCCTCTGGCTATTATCAGGGAGACAGCAGGAGGTGCATGGCTCAATGCAAATTATTATGATGATCCGGAATTGTTTGAGTCGGTGAAGGAGTTTATGATCGACTCCTTGCATAAACACATCGGTATGGGACTCGACACGACCGAAGTGTTTATCCTCGGAAAGAAGAATGCAGACTATATCCGCAGGCTTAATGCCGAAGAGAAGTTATTCGACCGGCTTACGGTTCTGGAGCACCCCCGTTTTATCCAGCAATACAGATTGAAAGAAAAGCAACTCTACATCGATAAATATCTGCAGGCATTTCACGGTCGTTGATATAACAAACTGTAGTTTGCCGTGCTACCACAACTCTGATGTTTCCTTTTTTAGCCCGTATTTCCTTTTAATCTGAGTCGATGTTACGTCTTGAATATTTGGAGTATTATACGAGCGAGTAAAGGAGAAAGTGTAGTGCAGTGCCGGAAAATGTACTCCGTTGATCCCGGATCCTTCA
>DHSP01000023.1:0-6666 GCA_002408485.1 Proteiniphilum sp. UBA5283
ATTCCGTTCCAGTCGAACGAACTATTCAGTATTGTCTCGCTGAAGTCACCGTTTGGCAAAAAATCGGTCCACTGCCGCTGGCCCTGAAAGCCTCCCAGGAGTGCATTGTGCCCGATCGCCTCCTCCTTGAATCCCATCTCTTTCAGTTTGGGATTTCCTTTCATCAGGTCACGGATGATGATGGTCATCTTGACCACAAACTCCCAATCTTTGTCCTTGCCTGCCCGGTCTTTCTGTTTCTCGGGACGATTGTCGTCTGCCCCTTCATTCACTTTGCAATATGTAGAGGTCCATTCCATCGCTTTTGCAAATTCTTCCTGATCGTATATATCTTCCTGAATCCGGCGGAGAATCTCGGTGGAGTCGACCGATTCGTTCCGCATGCCCAGGTATTTCTGGAAAAAATCGGGATTCACAATAGAACCGGCAATACCCATGGCGGTACTTCCAATGGATAAATAAGACTGTCCCCTCATGGTGGCCACAGCTTGTGCGGAACGGGCAAAACGGAGCAACTTCTCTGCAACGTCTTCGGGAATACTATTGTCGGAGATATCCTGTATTTCACGGCCATAAATGCCGAAGGCCGGTAAGCCCTTTTGAGAATGAGCTGCCAGGACAGCTGCCAGATAAACGGCGCCGGGACGCTCCGTCCCGTTAAAACCCCAGACAGCTTTCGGGTAATGTGGATTCATATCCATTGTTTCTGACCCGTAACACCAACTCGATGTGACCGTAATGGTAGAGCCAACTCCCTCGCGTTCAAATTTTGCAGCACAGGCGGCACTTTCACCTACGCGGCCGATGGTACTGTCGGCTATTACACACTCAACCGGGCTGCCGTCACCGTTCCTCAGGTTAGATTCAATGAGTCGGGCAACCGATTTTGCCAGACTCATTGTCTTCTCTTCAAGGCTTTCTCTCACGCCACCCTGGCGGCCGTCAATGGTAGGACGAATACCTATTTTTGGATATTGATACATGGTTTTGTTGATAAATTAAATTTTTTATAAAATTATGTTTTTGGAAACTTATTTTCTGGTATAACTGGTGTGAAAATGAAACTTATTTTTTAAATTCAGAATTGTGCTGATTTCCATATGGGTACGGATGATTTTGTTTTCATAGAGTTGATAAAATTGAGTAAATTTGATTAAAACGAATCTCTTTTTTTGATCACCGTGGGCAAATAAGTTTGTATTGTTTGGTTGTCCAGTACAAATTGAGCTGCAATCTTACCCATTTCGTGCCAGTCGATCCCGATACTGGAAATGCCGTTCTCAATCACCTCGAAGAATGGATTTTCATTATAAGCCAGTAATCCATAGTTTTTTCCCGGCTTTAATCCTTCGCTTTGTCCCTGTTTTACAATCTTTACCACATCTTCCTGTTTAATAACCAGGTAGAAAAATCCCTCCTGAATTACTGATTTTTCCAATATTTCATCAAGGATTCCGAATTCAAATTTGTTGTCGAGACAAAAGTTGCTGAATGCTGTTTTGCTACTCTGGGGATGCTTGTGTTTTTTGTTCAAGACAAAAAACAGTTTTTTAAACTTTCTCAGTTCATCCCTGATGGAACTTAACGCATCATAAAGCCCGTTGTCAAAATCCTGGCATACATAGGAATACCCCTTTTTGTCGAATTTTCCGAAATCGAGAAGCAGCAGTTTCTTCTTGTCTATTTTCGATAATGCATCCGAAAACTTTTCGTTATCATAATTCATGACGAGATATTTGTTATACTTGCCTATCGATTCATGGATGATGTTGTTGAACAGATGCTCGTTATACTGATGAAACCAAAGATCTATCTTGTAAGATTTGGGTAATTTGGATACCAGAATGGTGTGTAAGACCTCTTTAAAGGGAGAATACTCGTCAAGCAACAACAGAATGCTCTTGGTGTGAGACGCCACATAATAGTTTTTCCCATGAATGGCGTCAATTACGCCGCGTAACCGTAAATCAGAAAGCGACTTAAATACGGTATCCCTTGACACGGAAAATTGTCGACTCAAATGGTTGATGGAAGGTATTTTTTCCCCAACCTTTAGTTCGTTTGCAGCAATGGCATCCTGAATAAACTCTGCCAGTTGCTGTACCTTTGTGCTCTTCCCGTCAAATTTGAAATCCATCGTGCGTAAGTTTCACCGCCAAGATAGGGTGTGCTGTTCTGTACTGTGCTGATTGTTTCGACAAAGGTATTAGGTGAATTTTAAATAAAAAAATGTTTCTATATGTTTTGTAACATGTTTTTGCAACAAAAAAGGAAGGGATGCATCCCTTCCTTTTTTGAATACATTTTATAAACTATCCCCGAAGTCTTCCTTAAACTTCGCAATCAGTTTCTGTGGCCAGTCGTTCACTGGTTCCAGCCCTCCCATAAAGAAGCGGAGTACTGGTGGTTCATACACAAATCGGAGCCCGCCAATCAATTCCCGGTTTTCGTAAAGCCAGCTCATTCGGTCCTCCACGTATTTAATTTGTGAGAGAGTGAATACACGTCGGGGTACTGCCAGACGTACCAGCTCCATATCGGCATACGTTTCGTTGCCATACTCGTCCCGTTGATTCGAGATAGACCCGCGCTCCATACCCCGGATCCCGGATATCAGATAGAGGGCTGCAGCCAGTGATCCGGCGGGATATTCTTTTTGTGGAATATGGGCGCATACCTGCATCGCATCGACGTGTGCACCCAGCACACCGGCTGGTTTAACCATGGGAACGCCATGCGCATCGAGAGAATTCACCAGGTAGGCGATAAAATTCGGGCTCTGGCTGATCATGGTCTCATCGAGTGTTTCATACAATCCTACGGCCATTGCCTCAATTTCACGGACTGAGATACCGCCATAAGTGAGGAAGCCTTCAAACAGCGGGACTAAAGCTTCGAGTTCGCGGTAAATATCGATGTTGTTTGTGCAGATACCTCCACCGCGGGAAGAACTTAGTTTGCGTGCTGAAAAGTATACAATATCAGCTAGCCCTGTCATGGTTTGAATTACCTCACCCATTGTGCTGTTTCTGAACTCTTCTTCACGCTGAATGACCAGGTATGCATTTTCTCCCAGCAAGCTGGCATCCAGGACGAGGCGAATATTGTATTTATCGGCCACAGCCCTTACATCCCTCAGGTTTTGAACCGAAAAGGGTTGTCCCCCGATAAGGTTGGTAGAGGCTTCCATGCGAATGAAGGGAATATTTTTGGCTCCGTGTATCTTGATGATTTCTTCCAGTTTTTCAAGGTTCATGTTGCCCTTGAAAGGGTGGGAGGAGTTGATTACATAGGCTTCGTCGTACAGCAATTCCGCAATTTTTCCGCCATATTGAGTGATGTGTGCCATTGCGGTAGTAAAATGATAGTTCATCGGCACCAGATTGCCTTTCCGGACATAGGCGTTTGATAAAATGTTTTCGGCTGCACGTCCCTGGTGTACCGGCAAGTAATATTTTTTACCCAATACATCTTCGACAGCTTTCTGTAAGCGGAAAAAACTTTGCGACCCCGCATAGGCATCGTCTGCCTGCATCATGGCGGCCATCTGATTATCGCTCATAGCGTTGGTGCCACTGTCGGTGAGCATGTCCAGAAATACATCTTTGGTGTTTAGCCTGAAGGTGTTGAACCCGCCTTCCTGCAGGGCTTCCAGCCTTCTCTCGATGGCTACTAAGTATAATTTTTGCACAACCCTTACTTTGTGCAGCTCTAACGGGATATTTTCCCCGTTATAAAATTTAATTTCATTCATACGTCATTGTTTTTTTAACGCTAAGGTCGCGTGTAACTTGCAAATTGTCATTATTCTGCGTGAAAAATGACAGCCATGCTCGTTTCGTGAAATATATAAAATTGAGTTTATGTGCGAATGTATCTAATTGTGTTAATTATGTCGATTTTCCGTTGAAAATTGATGTTAATTAAAGGGCTTGACCGATAAATCATTATTTAAAGTTGCAAATGTAAAACAAAAATATCAAAGGAGGAAGACTGTCTGCATCTAATTTTATCAGTTTCTTATCGATGGCTGTTTGCCAAAGAATCTCTTACCGGATAATGCAGCAAAAGTGTTTTTTTTGGCGTACAGAAAATTCGTTTAACGAAAAAACCCTATATTTGTCCAAATTAATCATTTTCAAACATCATTGACTAACTTAATAAGGACGAATCATGGATAAACCCTATGTAGTAGGTGTCGACGTGGGCGGTACAAATACTGTTGCCGGCATCGTGGATAAAAGAGGACAAATTTTAATGAGCGGAAGCATTAAAACGGCTAAACATTCGCAAGTGGAACTTTATCTCGATGAACTTACTGAACTGATAAACGGAATCATTGCTGAAGTCACCACTAAAGATCAGATCAAAGGAATTGGTGCCGGTACACCCAACGGCAACTATTTTACGGGCAGCATAGAGTTTGCCCCTAATTTACCATGGAAAGGTGTGATTCCTTTTGCCCAGTTGCTGGAAGATCGTACAGGCATCCCGGTAGCACTTACCAACGACGCCAACGCTGCGGCCATTGGTGAAATGACCTACGGGGCAGCCCGCGGGATGAAAGATTTCATCGTTATCACGCTTGGTACCGGTGTAGGAAGCGGCATCGTGGTGAACGGACAGCTGGTATACGGCCATGATGGTTTTGCCGGTGAACTGGGACATGTGATTGTGCGGCGTAACAATGGCCGCATGTGCGGTTGCGGCAGAGCAGGATGCCTCGAGGCTTATACCTCGGCAACGGGAGTGGCCAGGACGGCACGCGAGTATCTCGAACTGAGACCCGATACTCGGACACGGCTTCGAAATATCCCTGTCGAAGACATTACATCAAAAGATGTGTTTGATGCAGCTATGATGGGAGATGAAATGGCAAAGGAGATTTTTCGGTTTACCGGAGAGATGTTGGGCGAAGCTTTTGCCGATTTTGTGGCTTTCTCCAGCCCGGAAGCAATCATTCTCTTTGGCGGTTTGGCAAGGGCCGGAGACCTTATCATGAATCCTATCCGCGAAAGTATGGAGAAAAATTTGCTGAACATTTACAAGAATAAGGTGAAGCTGATGTTTTCCGAGCTCAAAGAAAGCGACGCAGCGGTGCTGGGTGCAAGCGCCCTGGGCTGGGAAGTACGATAACATTTTCTGTTAGTGCAGAAAGCGGTTTTTTAAATTGGGGGGGCGCACGAAGCGGTACCCCCTCCTCTTGTTTATGCCATGCCGGTTCAGTCAGCAAGTGATTGCTGGCTGCTTTTTGTTTTTACTTGATGGGTAATAGCTTCATTTTCTCAAAAATTCACAAAACTCGTGAATCAAATCTCGAAAAAGACCGATAGATTTCATACCTTTGTACTCCTTTAAAAATAACGAGTCAAAAAGGCAGAAAATGTCACAGAAAATTCAAACAGCCCTCATTTCGGTATATCACAAGGAGGGATTAGAAGAGATTCTTCAGGAACTAAACAATTTACGCATCAAATTTATTTCCACCGGCGGTACAAAAGATTTCATTCAGTCGCTGGGTTACGAGTGTGAAGCAGTTGAGGAGGTGAGCGGATATCCTTCTATTTTGGGTGGACGGGTGAAAACACTTCATCCCAAGATCTTCGGCGGTATTCTTTACCGGAGGGACAATGAGTCCGATAAAAAACAGGTCAAATCGTACGACATCCCTTCCATCGACCTTGTGATTGTAGATTTGTATCCTTTCGAGGAAACGGTGGCCACGGGAGGATCGGAAGAGGAGATCATAGAAAAGATCGATATAGGCGGCATCTCACTCATTCGCGGTGCAGCAAAGAATTATAAGGATGTACTAATTGTGGCCTCCAAAGATCAATACAAACCACTGTTAGATCTGATAAAAGAAAAGCAGGGTCTGACAACACTGGATGATCGCCGCTGGTTTGCAAAGGAAGCTTTTAAAGTCTCTTCGGGATACGATACTGCGATTTTTAATTATTTTGACGGGGATCAGAGGACAGCTTTTCGTCAGGCTCTGAACGGCGGTAAACAACTCCGTTACGGAGAGAATCCACACCAGAAGGGCATGTTCTACGGGGACTTTGACGAGGTTTTTGAACAGCTTCATGGCAAAGAAATATCGTATAACAACCTTCTCGATATTGATGCAGCTGTTTCTCTGATAGCCGATTTTAACGAGACGGCCCTGGCCATTCTCAAACATAACAACGCATGTGGTATGGCGTGTCGTCCTACAGTGAAAGAAGCTTGGGAAGCAGCCTTGGCTGCCGATCCGGTTTCGGCCTTTGGCGGCATTGTGGTTACAAACAGGCCGGTAGACAAAGAAGCGGCAGAAGCTATTCATGAGATCTTTTTTGAAGTGATTATTGCCCCTTCATACGATAAAGAGGCGCTCGATATTTTGTTTCAAAAGAAAAATCGTATAATTTTGGTGCTGAAATCGCCGGAGAAAGCTACACAATTGCTTCAATACCGTTCTGTTTTAAATGGCGTGCTGGTTCAGGATAAAAACGCAAGTGTGCAGACTGCCGAACAATTGCAGGTGGTGACTGACGTCGCTCCCCGTGAGCACGAAACCGGGGACCTCCTGTTTGCCAATGTTTTGGTGAAGCACACCAAGTCGAACGCCATTGTGCTGGTCAAAAACAAACAACTCATAGCCAGTGGTACAGGGCAGACTTCCAG
>DHSP01000023.1:6870-26863 GCA_002408485.1 Proteiniphilum sp. UBA5283
CCTTTTCCCGATTGTGTGGAAATAGCACATCAGGCGGGCATCACTGCTGTAATTCAACCGGGAGGGTCTATCCGGGATGCCGAGTCAGTAGAGTATTGCAACCAGCATGGTTTAGCAATGGTTACTACCGGCGTGAGACATTTTAAACACTAAACAAAAAGGCTGAAAGCGAAGTGCTGAGAGCTAATAACATAAAATAGTATGGGCTTATTTTCATTTACGCAAGAACTGGCGATGGACCTTGGAACTGCCAATTCTGTGATTGTGAACAACGCAGGGAAGATATTACTCGACGAACCCTCTATTGTTGCGCTGGACCGCAAAACCGACAAAATGATAGCTTTGGGCGAGAAAGCCAGGCAGATGCATGGGAAAACACACGAAAATATACGTACAGTAAGGCCACTGAGAGATGGAGTGATCGCCGATTTTAATGCTGCGGAGCAGATGATCCGCGGAATGATCAAAGCGGCTAACAAGAATAAGGGAGGATTGTTCTCTCCTTCACTTCGTGTAGTGGTTTGTATTCCTTCCGGGAGTACCGAAGTGGAAATACGTGCCGTACGTGACTCGGCTGAACATGCCGGAGGACGCGATGTGTACATGATTTTTGAGCCTATGGCTGCCGCCTTGGGAATAGGGCTCGATGTGGAAGCGCCAGAAGGAAATATGATTGTGGATATAGGCGGTGGCACAACAGAGATTGCCGTCATCTCTCTGGGCGGAATTGTTTCCAACAAATCGATTAAGATAGCCGGAGATGATTTCACAGAAGATATTCAGGACTATATGGGACGTCAGCACAACATTAAGGTGGGTGACCGTACGGCAGAACAAATTAAAATAATGGTAGGGTCGGTGTTGACTGAGCTGGATAATCCTCCGGAAGATTTTGTGGTGCATGGACCTAACCGGATGACTTCCCTGCCGATGGATGTACCTGTATCTTATCAGGAGGTTGCTCATTGTATCGAGAAGTCGGTATCGAAGGTGGATTCGGCAGTACTGAGTGCACTGGAACAGACTCCTCCCGAGCTGTACGCCGACATTGTACGCAACGGCATCTATCTGACCGGTGGTGGGGCGCTGTTGCGTGGCCTCGACAGGCGGTTGACGGAGAAGATAGGTATTCCGTTCAGGGTGGTGGATGATCCGCTGCATATGGTGGCAAAAGGCACTAGCATTGCATTGAGGAACATCGACAAATTTACCTTTTTGATGCGATAAGACGCTGTCGGCTTTTGACATAAAGCTATTGGTTAAAGAAACAGACAATGGCAGGCTTGCATGCGAAATCTTTTCAACTTCATCCTCCGAAACAGTCACTGGCTGCTGGCAATATTGCTTGTTGCCTTTAGCTTCTATCTCGTTTTTGCACATAATTCATACCAACGGAGTGTATATCTTACGTCAGCCAACAATGTGACCGGCTGGTTTTATGACACCAGCAATCACATTACCTCGTTCTTTTATCTGAAGAAGAACAACGCACAGCTGTTGGAACGCAACGCGGAGCTGGAAAAGAAATATTATGACCTGCAGGCACTGTTGGACAGCGTCATTGCCTCCGACTCTATGGTGGTGGAAGCGTTTGCCCCCGATTCCATAACCACGCCACAGTTTGACTTTATTCCCGCCGAGGTAGTCAATCTGAGTTTTTCCGGTGTAAATAATTTTATCACACTCAACAAAGGACTGTCGCACGGCATCAGGCCTGATATGGGGGTGATTTCGCAACAAGGCGTGGTGGGTGTGGTGGCAAATGTTTCACCCAACTTCTCGGTCGTTATTCCTGTCATCAATCCCAAGTTCCGCTTGAGTGCCAGGTTGAAAAACTCCGAAAATTACGGTTCCATATCGTGGGACGGAACCAATGTTCGTCAGGCGCAATTGCAGGATTTGCCCAAACACGAAGTATTTCACGAAGGGGATACGGTGCTGACCAGCTTCTCACGTATCTTTCCCAGAAATCTGATTATTGGCTTTGTGAGCAATACCGGGAAGTCGGGTGACGATAACTTCAACACCTTCAACGTACATCTGGCAACCAATTTTTACACCCTGCAGGATGTGTTGGTGATCAACGATATGTTTTACGAAGAGCAGCAAACCCTTGAAGAGACTTTGAAGCAATGAAACTAAGTTATCTTTATGAAATTGTGTTGTTTGTGTTGCTTATCCTGTTGCAGGTATTGCTGTTAAACAGGATCGGCCTCTTCGGTATTGCTACCCCGGTGCTGTATCTCTATTTTTTGCTGAAGCTGCCGATGGGCAAAAACCTTTTTTATGTGATCATATCGGGTTTTTTGATGGGACTGATCGTTGATGTTTTTTTGAATACACCTGGCATGAATGCTGCGGCTACCACCATTGTGGCAGCATTCAGAAAACCAGTCATGAACCTTTTCTTTCAAAAAGAAGAGTACGATGAGTTTGTTCCGGGCATCTACACGGCAACAGGCCCCTTCATTCGGTTTACCATCCTGATGGTGTTGATGCACCTCACCCTGCTTTTTTTTATCGAGTCGTTCACTCTCTTTAATCTGATGAGCACCTTGCTACGCATAGCCTCCTCCTCTTTTATTTCCATCCTATTAATCTTTGCTTTGGACAGTTTCATTTTTAAAAGAAAACGAGGTGAGCAAGTATAACGCATTGGCAAAAAGAAAACATGTGATTGCCGCGGTGGTGGTAATCATTGCCGTTGTCTACCTGGTTCAACTGTTTCGTTTGCAGATACTGAGTCCCGAATACCGCGATTATGCCGATAGCAACGCTTTTTTACGCAGGTCGCTTTATCCGGCACGAGGGGCTATTTATGACCGGAAAGGAAACCTTCTGGTTTACAATCGGCCCACCTACGATGTGATGATGGTCGTGCGGGAAATGAAAAAGTTCGACACCCTCGACTTCTGCCGTACACTGAATATCGACATGGAGCGCTTTCATACGTTGAATGCCGATATGAGAGACCGCCGCAAAAACCCAGGATATTCTTCCTACACGCCGCAACTTTTTATGTCGCAGCTCGATGTGAAAGCATACGGCTTGCTCCAGGAAAAGTTGTACAAATTTCCCGGCATCTATATACAGAGCAGAACGGAACGGCAATATAATTATCCGAATATGGGACTCATACTCGGCTATGTGGCAGAGGTGGACAAAAATAAAATGGCTGCCGATCCCTATTATGTGCGGGGCGACTATGTGGGCAAATCGGGAATAGAACTATCGCACGAGGAGGATCTACGTGGCGAAAAGGGAGTGGAAATATTGCTTAGAGATGCCCACGGAAGAGTGCAGGGGAGGTATGACGATGGGAAGCAGGATAAGGCGCCTGTTTCGGGAAGGGATCTGACATTGGCTATCGATATCGATTTGCAGGCCTACGGAGAGCTGCTCATGCACAATAAGGTGGGTAGTATTGTAATGATTGAGCCTGCGACAGGAGAAATCCTCTGTATGGTGTCGGCGCCGACCTATGATCCTGCCATCCTCACCGGAAAAGATTTCAGCACGAACTACAGGTTGCTTGAGAGCAATCCGTATAAACCACTGATAAACCGGTCTGTAGCGGGAGTTTATCCCCCGGGGTCTACCTTTAAACCCACGCAGGGTCTCGTATTTCTGCAGGAGGGAATTATCAACACGGAAACAAGGTATTCCTGCTACGGCGGATATCCCCCCCTGGGAGGAAGGCCGGGTTGTCACGGGCATGCTTCTCCGCTGGCAATACAATATGCGCTCGCCACCTCATGCAACTCATTTTTTTGTTACGGACTTAACGGCATGCTGGGAAACAGGACCAAATACAGCAGCACCGCCGATGCTTTTGACTCCTGGCGGGACCATATGGTGAACATGGGTTTTGGCTACCCGCTGGGGGTGGACCTCCCTTCGGAAAAAAGAGGTTTTATTCCCAACAGTAAGTTTTATAGCAATGTCTTTAAAACTGATCGATGGGTGGCTCACAATATCATCTCTATTGCCATCGGGCAGGGTGAAATATTGGCTACGCCGCTGCAGATTGCCAATTTGGGAGCGACAATCGCTAACAGAGGCTTTTTTTATACTCCGCATGTGGTGCGCGAACGAAGGGGGGCAGCCCTCGACCCGTCATTTACTACCCGTCATGAAACCGGAATCAACAGGGAACATTTTGAAGTAACTGTCAATGGCATGGCCGATGCGGTTACCATCGGTACCTGTCGCGGCATTAACCTGGCCCCGCTGGTGGAGGTGTGCGGAAAAACCGGCACGGCAGAAAATCCCCATGGCGACGATCACTCCCTGTTTATGGGTTTTGCCCCGAAAGATAATCCACAGGTTGCCATTGCCGTGGTGGTCGAAAACGGCCGGTTTGGTGCCACCAATGCTGTGCCTATTGCCCGGCTCATGATGCAGAAGTTCTTTGCAGGCGAGATCCCCGAGAGCGACAAATGGCTGGAAACATCCATCATCAACAGGGTGATACTGCCTTATGTATATACGCGCAATCTGCCGGCAAAATGACAATTTAGTAACAGACCCCCTCAACATGGTTTATCAGGGAAGCAGAGAGATCGTAGAAAAAGGAAAAGTGGACTGGGTCACGGTCGGCTTTTACCTTCTTTTTGTGTTGCTCGGATGGCTCAATATCTATGCTGCCAGTTTTGATCTGGAGAATGCGACCAGCCTGTTCGATCTGTCGGGCAGGGCTGGGATGCAACTGGTTTGGATAGGCACTTCCCTGCTGTTGGCATTTGCTTTGCTAAAAATAGAAGTTGGTTTTTATGAAACCTATGCATTTCTTTTTTATCTGATAGGAATCGGTCTGCTGGTAATCACCCTGCTTGTGGCTCAAGAGATTAATGGGTCCCGTTCCTGGCTGATCATCGGACCAGTACGTTTACAGCCTGCCGAATTTATGAAGTTTACCATTGCGCTGGCACTGGCAAGAGTATTCAATTCGTACGGATTTCGTTTGATGGAACGAAAAAACCTACTCATGGTGAGCAGCATCATTTTACTACCCGTATTGCTGGTAATTGCACAGAGTGAAACGGGAACGGCACTGGTTTACCTGAGCTTCCTATTGGTAATGTATAGGGAAGGGCTTCCAGGTGGAGTTCTTTTTATGGGAATAGCGTCGGTCATTTATTTTGTTCTGGGAGTAAAATTCTCGGACGTACAAATCGGTTTCTTCTCAGAAGGAGAACTGATCACGATCATTCTGATCATCAGTTTTGCTGGTGCCATGGTATGGAATTACATGAAAAGGATGAAAGCAGCTTTATTCACTCTTTTACTCATGGGCGTTACTTTTTTTGCGGCCTATGTGATTTCCCTTTTTTCGATACAGATCGACTGGGGAATCACTGCTCTGATTGCCTTCTCGTTGGTTGCCGTCTACCTCATTTATATGTTTTTCCGATACCGTAAAAAGCATTATTTGTACATATTCCTGTTTATGTTGGGATCGCTTGTTTTTCTGGAGTCGGTAGAGTATGTTTTTTATGACGTGTTACAACCGCATCAGCAAATGCGTATCAAGGTAACCCTGGGCATGGAGCAGGATCTGAGTGGGGCTGGGTATCATGTGGGCCAGTCAAAGATTGCCATCGGATCGGGAGGGCTTACAGGGAAAGGTTTTCTCAACGGGACTCAGACAAAATTAAAATATGTGCCCGAGCAGGATACCGATTTTATTTTCTGCACCATTGGTGAAGAGCACGGGTTTATCGGATCCACCCTTACTCTGATTCTGTTTATGGCCTTTATTCTGCGGTTGCTGAACCTGGCCGAACGGCAGACCACTACTTTTGGGCGGACATACGGATATGGAGTGGTGAGCATATTCATCTTTCACCTGCTTGTCAATATCGGGATGGTGATCGGCATCATGCCGGTGATTGGCATTCCGCTGCCTTTTTTTAGCTACGGCGGCTCTTCGTTGTGGGGATTTACCATCCTGCTCTTTATCTTTCTCCGCATCGATAAATCGCGCAAGCGGACCTAGTATATATAAAGAGCGTACCCCAATTATCACAATCAGCGTACGCCCGATCAATTAGAACCCAATTTAATTAAATATTGCAAGGAAATTAGTAGAGGAAATCCTCATGAATGGTCTTTCCTGTTTCCTGCAATCTCATCTTCGCCCTGCCCCGGCAAGGTGAAATCTCTTCAAATTTATCTGTATGTTTGACAGGAATGAAAGAAAATAGTTTAATTTTGTTCCAAATTGATTGATAATGAGTAAAACCGCATTGATTACCGGCGCTTCGAAAGGAATAGGGAGAGAATTGGCATTTCTTTTTGCTAAGGATGGCTGTAATTTGGTGTTGGTCGCCCGCAGTGCCGATTTATTAGTGACGCTGAAAGAAGAACTGGAGGAGGACTACGCTGTTTCGGTGCATATCGTTGCGGCCGACCTCTCTCAACCTGATGCAGCTCAGGCTGTTTTCAGCGAAGTGAAAACAAGAGGGATCGATACCGATTATCTGGTGAATAATGCCGGCTTTGGCAACTATGGCCGTTTTCTGGATGCAGAGTGGAATTGTCATGAAAGGATGATTACCCTCAACATAACAACCCTTACCCATCTTACGTATCTTTTTGCCAACGACTGGAAAGGACGTAAAGCCGGCAGGATCCTTAATGTGTCATCAACGGCGGCATTCCAGCCGGGGCCCATGATGGCCGTTTACTTTGCCACGAAATCGTTTGTACTCCATCTCTCGGAAGCACTGGCCCATGAGTTTGGGCAGGAGCAGATCAGTGTGACCACCCTCTGTCCCGGCCCTACAAGCACCCATTTCGGTGAAGTGTCGAAGATGAATGCTTCCCGGTTGGTGAAGCATGTACGGATTGCTGGTGCCGGGGAAGTAGCGTCGCTGGGGTATAAGGCGATGATGAGAGGCAAGCCTGTCGTCATTCACGGTCAGATGAACAAACTGGCTCCCTTTGGTATTCGTTTTTTGCCCAGAAAATGGGTAACCCGCCTGTCGGCGAAAATAATGCAGCAATAAGGAGGATGGATGAAAAGAGCATGATCATGTCTTTACGTCCAATGATGTGATTATTTACGAGTTTCATACTCCGTGAAGGATGAGTAAAATAGTCGTATGAAAATAATTGCACGCATACATACCGATTTTTCCACCAAATTTGGTATTCCCCGACAGAGTGGAATGATTGAGACGCTGAAAGGAAGGATTGTCTTTGAACCCGGATATCGCAATGCCGAAGCGTTACGCGGGCTGGAGGGGTTCTCCCACATCTGGCTCATCTGGAAATTTACCGAAACGCTGAGGGTGGATTGGTCGCCCATGGTGCGTCCGCCACGTCTTGGTGGCAATAAACGATTGGGCGTCTTTGCTACACGCTCTCCTTTCCGGCCGAATCCCATCGGGCTCTCTTCGGTGCGGCTTGAGCGAATAGAATTGCGAACGCCGGAAGGGCCTGTGTTGCATGTCCTGGGTGCCGATCTGATGGACGGGACGCCTATTTACGATATAAAACCCTACATCGTGTATGCCGACAGCCATCCCGATGCTGTGAGTGGTTTTGTCGAACCTCTTGAGGAGTCCGAACTGTCGGTCGATTTGCCCGAAGCCTTGTTGGCAGAGATACCCGGTGAGAAATGCACCGCTTTGAAGGAAGTCCTGGCCAACGATCCGAGGCCCTCCTATCAGGATGATCCTGAAAGGGTATACGGGATTACTTTTGCCGGAATGAACATCCGGTTTACTGTAAAAGGAAAAAAACTGACGGTGACTGACATAACGCGACAATGAAATACCACGCTGGAATATGGCTGATGAGTTTACTCTTAGAAGTCGCCGGTGCACATGCAACGCAACTTCCCGTAGATAGCATTTCTTTGTATTTCAGTGAAGTAAGAGAAGCCACAAAGCAGCATGCCGACCTGTGGGACAAAGATATCTACGGTCCCCTTCTTATCGTGGATCCCGAAACGCGGCAGGTATATGCAAATGTGGCGGACAAGGCAGGAATACTAAAACCCGAAGAAGGCGTTTTCAGCGGTATATTGCCTGTCGAAATTACCATTGCCAACACCGATACTCCCTGGAATGGTGTCCATTGGGCCATGGTAAAACTACCTCTGCCCCTTCAGAAACACGACAGGGTGGATCTCATGACCCACGAGCTGTTTCACGTTGCTCAATCATCGCTGGGCTTTGAATTCCTGCGAGATGAGAATGTCCATCTGGACGATAAGGAGGGGCGGATTTTTCTGAGACTCGAAATAGCTGCTCTCCGAGAGGCATTGCAAGCCCGCCGTCTGCCCCAGGCAGAGGAGCATCTGCGAAATGCTCTCATCTTCCGTAAATACCGGCATTTGCTTTTCAGAGGGGCGGAAACCTCGGAGAATAGCCTTGAGCTGATGGAAGGGCTGGCTACCTATACCGGACAAATGATGAGTGGACGCGATAAGTGGGAGTGGCGGAATTACCTCATTACCCGAATTACTGCATTTGAAGAGCTCCCTTCCTATGTTCGTTCCTTTGCCTATGAAACGGTTCCGGTGTACGGCTTTTTTCTTTATCAGAAAGACAATTACTGGAACAAGAAAATCGACACAGAAACAGATATTACCGTATTCTTTTCGGATTCTTTCGGAATGGATATGCGCATTATTCTGCTATCCTATGTAAAACAGCTGGCAGAGGAATACAATGGAAGGGTTATTGCCGAAGAAGAACGGAAGAGGGAGATTTCTCACAGAGCACGACTTGATCTGTATCGGGAAAAGTTTTTAGAGTCTCCGCATTTGGAAATCCGTCTGGGAGAGATAAACCTTTCGTTCGATTTTCAAAATGTGATTCCCCTGGATGAGGATGAGGGAATAGTGTATCCGTCCATTCAAATAAGCGATCAATGGGGCATACTTACTGTGGAGGGCGGAGGGGCATTGTTGAGATCGGACTGGCGATGGGTAATTGTTTCCGAGCCGCTCGAAATCATGGGCGACAAAGTTACCGGGGAAGGATGGGAGATAAAGCTGAACCAAGGCTACTTTATTGAGAAGACAGCAACCGGAGATTATTTGTTGTCGCGGAAAAAATAAAACCGATATCGGACAGCGAACGCGATCATCGACAGATCATTAAATATAAACCCTTTCTTATTGCGGTAGAGACTCCTTCTCTGATTTTTTTTTAACTTTGCGGTTCAAATTCAAAGAGGTGCGTTGATGAGAAAAATAGTGCGTTTTTTTGCGAAGCTGATCATGTGGTTTTTGATACTCTCCATCGGGGGAGTATTGCTTTTCCGCTTTGTGCCGGTTTATTTTACACCGCTCATGGGAATCCGCGTGGTGCAATCTCTTGCTCAGGGCGAGACTCCCCGTCTCCATCATAAATGGGTCTCCTACGATCAGATTTCCGATCATCTGAAACGAGCCGTGATTGCGTCGGAAGACCAACGTTTTTATCTTCATCATGGATTTGACCGTGTGGAAATTAAAAAAGCCCTGCAGGAGAACAAAATCCGCAAAAAGGCCCGGGGTGCAAGCACCATCTCTCAACAAACAGCCAAGAACCTTTTTTTGTGGCCCCGTTCTTCCTGGTCCCGGAAAGGGCTGGAAGCCTATTTTACCTTGCTCATAGAGTTAATTTGGCCCAAAGAGCGGATTCTGGAAGTCTACCTTAACAGCATGGAGACCGGCAGGGGAATCTACGGAGCCGAAGCAGTAGCACGCCTTCATTTTAACACCACAGCAAAGAAGTTGTCGTCTTCTCAGTCGGCCCTGATTGCAGCCACGTTGCCCAATCCCATGATCTACAGTTCCAAAAATCCATCATCCTACATGAAAAGAAGACAGTCTCATATTCTTCGCCAGATGCAAAACGTCCGCCTGCAGGAAGATCGGCACAAAAAATAAGGGCGATGCCTCCGAAGAACAGGGTATTATATTTGGCAAGGAGAAAGAAAATCGCTACTTTTACGACTCAATAAAAGTAGAGCGAATGAACGCTGGAGAAAAAAAAGTCGTCGCCAGGATGATCTCCATTTATTGTCGATCCATGCATGGTTCCGGAAAACAGCTGTGTGATGAATGTAACGCGTTGCTGACGTATGCGTCCCAGCGACTGGAACGTTGTCCGTACGGAGAAGAGAAACCCACCTGCGCCTCGTGTCCCATTCATTGTTATAAAAGCGATATGCGTCAGAAGATAAAAGAGGTGATGCGTACTGCAGGCCCCCCCATGTTGTTCCTCCATCCGATAGACGCCGTGAAGCATTTTTACAAAGAACGCCAGCGTGACCGCCATTTTGCGGCAAAAATCAAATCAACCCCAAAAAACTGAATAAGTGCCCTTGCTGAATCCTCATAGTGTGATGGCCGATGTGCTCGCTGAGCATAATGAATTAATTCCCGTACTGAACCGTTTTGGCCTACGGATTGGTGTGAGCGATAAAACTGTGGGGGATCTATGCGAGGAATTTCAACTGAATCCCGATTTCATTCTGACGGTACTCAATGTCTACCTCGATGAATCTTATAGTCCCGATGCATCGCTTCCATTGTTTGATGCCGAATCAATTGCCGACTACTTTCGCCATACGGTGGAAAATTATATCCACGATCTGGTGCCCAATATTGAGGTTCACCTCAATGCGCTGATTGCCACAAGTGGCGCCGATAACAAAGAACTGGGGATGCTACGCATGTTGTTTTTGAAGTTCAAGGAGAGGATGACCGATCACCTGCAAAAACATACCGAGTATACCGATGATTTCCCGGACGATTTGTTGCACGACCTGAAAAGTATTCTCATCAAGCACCTCTCGGTGGAGCACAACCAGAACCTGAGTTATGCCGTAATCTATTCCCTGCACTCTTTTGAAAAAGACCTTGCGGCTCATAACAGGTTGCGTGACAGGGTTCTCCGGCCTAAGCTGAGTGAGCTGGACTTGTCGGGAATAAAGCAGCTGCAAGACACGATTTCCAACGAACACGATTCCCAAAAGGAAGACCCCGACCGCCAGCTGACCAATCGTGAAACGGAAATACTGAAACTCATTGTGAGAGGTTATCTCAACAAAGAGATTGCCGACGAACTGAATATCAGCCACAATACGGTCCTTACGCACCGTAAAAATATTATTGCCAAAACAGGTATCAAAACTGTCTCGGGACTTACCTTCTATTGTATCCGTAACGGGTTGATATCAATGTGATTTTTTTACCCAAAACAAGTGTATGTCAAAAAATAGTTTCCTTCGTGCGCCGCTTGTCAACTACGGAGAAGTAAAAGAGCATAAATACGACCTGGCCATCCTCCCCTGGGGAGCAATTGAGCCTCACAACTACCATCTCCCATACCTGACGGACTGCATCCTCACCTACGAGATTGCCTGCGACAGTGCCGACAAGGCCTACGAGCAGGGTGTAACCTGTATGGTGTTGCCTCCCGTCTGGTTTGGATCCCAAAACGGGGGACAGTGGAACAAGCCTTTTTGTGTTCATACCCGTAGTGAAACACAGAAAGCGATTCTCGCCGATATTGTGACCTCCCTTCACGGACAAGGATTCCGGAAACTGGTCATCATCAACGGACATGGTGGAAACAGCTTCAAGCCATATATCAGGGACCTGGGGATGACATTTCCCGATTTCAGGGTGGTGGTGGCCGACTGGTACGGCATCGTTCCTACCGGTGAGTATTTTGAGGAGAAACCCGATGAGCATGCCGGCGAACAGGAAACTTCCGTGATGCTTCACTACCATCCGGGTCTTGTCGCAATGGAGCAGGCCGGAGATGGTAGTGTGTCCCCCTCGAAAATAGCTGCAATAGATAAGAAAATAGGGTGGATGCCCCGTCACTGGGACGAAATTTCATCGGATACCGGTATTGGCAACCCGAAAAAATCGACAGCCGAGAAGGGTGCCCGTTACGTACTGGCTGTGACCGAAAAAATCAGGGAACTGCTTGTCGATTTGAAAGAGGCACCCTAGGCTTTTTATTGCTGAGTAAGAACAAATAAGCCGGATAATGCTTTTTAAAGCGCATAAATTATCCTATTTTTGTCTGTTCTTTCTGCAGCAGCCAGGTAGTTCTTGGAACATGTAAAGCATAAGATAAAACATCAAAATAATAATTGAAGTCAATATGAGTAAACAGAGAGAAAAACTTTTCACTGATTTTCCTCCCGTCACCACCGAAGAGTGGATGGAAGTAGTGACCAAAGACCTGAAAGGGGCTGATTTTCAAAAAAGACTGGTGTGGAGAACCAACGAAGGGTTTCAAGTAAATCCTTTCTATCGTGCAGAAGACGTAGAAGGTTTCCCCGCCTTGGAGAACCTACCGGGGCAATTTCCCTATGTTCGTGGCACCAAAAAGGACAATGTGTGGTATGTGCGTCAGGAGATCGATGTGCAGGATTTTGCCGAAGCCAACAAAAAAGCGTTGGCACTTTTGGAACGCGGAGTTACCTCTTTTGGTTTCCGTTTGCCGAAGAATGCACTTTCGGCAGAAAATATGGAGATTCTACTTCGGGGTATAGCACCCGACAAGGTGGAGTTGAACTTCCGTACATGCATTTCGCGTACTGCTGAAATGGCCCGGTTGGTGGTCGATTATGTCAAGGCGCAGAACCTGAATGTTATGGAGTGTTTTGGCTCCATTGAGTTTGACCCCTTCAGAAAGATTCTGAAAAAAGGAATGGACGAACCCAATTGGGTGGAAAAAGCAGTGGAGCTTGTACAGATTACCGCACCTCTTCCACGCTACCGCGCCATCTCCGTGACCGGCAACAGAATGAACGATGCTGGCGCATATAGTTACCAGGAGCTGGGCTACAGCTTATCATACGGCAATCAGGTATTGTCGGAGCTGATAGAGAACGGTATTGATCCCTCTACAGCTGCCAAAAAAATAAAGTTCGAATTTGGTGTGGGCTCCAACTACTTCATGGAGATTGCCAAATTCAGAGCTGCCCGCTGGTTGTGGGCCGAGATCGTGAACGCCCACAAGCCTCCCTGTGCGCACGATTGCGACAACAAAGCCGTGGATGGTACCTGCCGTTGTGCAGCGAAGATGAACATACACGCAACGACATCCCAATTCAACCAGTCGCTTTACGACCCCTATGTGAACCTGTTGCGCACACAAACCGAAGCCATGTCGGCCACCATCGGTGCTGTAGATTCACTGACAGTGCGCCCCTTCGACGAGACGTTTGAAACACCTACTGCTTTTGCAGAACGCATTGCCGTGAATCAGCAACTGCTACTGAAGGAGGAAGCTCACTTCGATAAGATAACCGATCCTTCTGCAGGTTCTTATTACATAGAGACCCTTACCGATTCGTTGGCTCAGCAGGCATGGAGGCTCTTCCTTAAAACGGAAGAAACAGGATTTTATGCTGCCCTGAAGGCCGGCACCGTGCAAGACGCAATCAATGCTTCTGCGGACGCCCGTTCCCAGGCTGCGGCCAACCGCAAAGAGATATTGCTTGGCACCAACCAGTACCCCAATTTTCGGGAGACTGTTGCCGGGAAAATGGAAGACAAAGAATCGCACGGCTGTGGCTGCGGTGCAAATGATGCCCCCACACCCCTTAAGAAGCTCAATACAAAGCGTCTTGCCGATGCATTCAATGCATTACGCCTGGCGACCGAACAAAGTGAAAAAACACCCAAAGTGTTTATGCTCACCATCGGTAACCTGGCCATGCGTCTGGCTCGCTCACAGTTTTCGAGCAACTTCTTCGCCTCGGCCGGTTATGACCTGATTGACAATCTCGGTTTCAACACCGTGGAAGAAGGCGTACAGGCAGCCCGTGAACAAGGAGCTGATGTGGTGGTGCTTTGTTCCAGCGACGACGAATATGTCACGTATGCCCCCGAAGCGTTCAACCTGCTCAAGGACGGCAAGGAATTGTTTGTGGTAGCCGGCGCCCCTGCATGCATGGACGAGTTGAAAGCAGCAGGTATTGAGTATTTTATCCACGTTCGTAGCAACGTGCTGGAAACATTGCAAATGTTCAACGAGAAACTGTTGTGATTTAAGATTCTAAAACCAAGAATCAAGAATCGAGATGCAAGATTCAGAATAATCCATCACCAACTGACAAGCAGAAAGCTGAGTGCAGACAACAGACAAACAGAAAGCCGCAGAATGGACGGAGAAGGAAAATTAAAAAACTGGATTCTGGTGGCCCACCCGTGGGCTCTTCCCGCCTCGGTATCTCCGGCGCTGGTCGCCCTTTCTTATGTGTTTTATCTCAATAAGACAGGTGCAATTGGCGAAGTGAACCGGGCCAATGGCATTGTGGCTCTTTTGGGTGTTGTCCTGTTCCATCTTGCCGGCAACCTGATTGGCGAATACCACGATTTTGTGAGTGGGGTAGATGTAAAAGAGAAAACCGGTCCCCGGCGCCTGATTGTAGAAGGCCTGTTCAAGCCCGGGACGGTTCTTTATTACGGCTATACAATGCTCTTCGCGGGTATTGGGGTGGGGGTGTGGCTCTTTTTGAAGAGCGGCTGGCCCCTTCTGATCATTGGTGGCATTGGCATCATCAGCTCCACACTGTACTATAAGTTCAAGTACGCGGGGTTGGGTGATCTCCTCATCTTCGTTTGTTATGGGCTTTCCATTGCCATGGGAATGGTGTATGTGATGACCGGCCAGCTTATATGGAAGACCCTGCTGGTGGTCGTTCCCACCGGATTGCTTGTTGTGGCTATCCTTCACGCCAACAATACCCGCGATATGCTGCAGGATAAGGCTGCCGGTATTCGTACCCGGGCAATGATTCTGGGCCTCGAAGGTTCTCAGGTTGCTTACCAAACCTTGTTGCTGGTCTCCTATCTGGTGATCGCCTTCGCGGTTATGGGAAAGCTGCTTAGCCCACTGGCGTTTCTGGTGCTGTTTAGTTTCCCGCTCGCGATCCGAAACATCAAATCCATAAAAAGGGCCACGATGAATGATTTGGGGATTATCTGTTTTCTTGATGGTCAAACAGCCAAACTGGTCTTGATATTCAGTCTCTTGCTGGCAGTAGCCAATTTTATTGCTCCCTACATTTAATATTGAATATGTTACAAAATCAACATACAGAACGTGAATTAATAAGCAATATTAACGATGTGGAAATAAGAACTCAGAAATTTGTAATCGGAAATAAAAAATAAAAAACAAGTCCAAATAATATGAAACCTAATTTTAAGGAAATAGACATTCAATCGGATGGTTTTTCGGCCGTCGACGCAAACGAGTGGGCTGAAAAGAATGAAATCAAAGCCGATTGGCTCACACCGGAACAGATACCGGTGAAACCCGTGTATACCAAAGAGGACCTCGAGGGCATGGAGCATTTGAACTATGCTGCCGGAATAGCTCCTTACCTGCGCGGGCCTTATTCTACCATGTATGTGATGCGTCCCTGGACCATCCGTCAGTATGCCGGCTTCTCCACGGCTGAAGAGTCCAACGCTTTCTACCGCCGTAACCTGGCATCGGGACAAAAAGGACTTTCCGTGGCTTTCGACCTTCCCACACATCGCGGTTACGATGCCGATAATGAGCGAGTGGTGGGCGACGTGGGTAAAGCGGGAGTCTCCATCTGCTCTGTGGAAGACATGAAGATCCTGTTTGACGGTATCCCTCTGAACAAAATGTCGGTCTCCATGACCATGAACGGCGCCGTACTGCCCATCCTGGCATTTTACATCGTGGCTGCACAGGAGCAGGGAGCCAAGCTGGAAGAGATGGCAGGAACCATCCAGAACGATATCCTGAAGGAGTTCATGGTGCGCAACACCTACATCTATCCGCCTGAATTCTCCATGAAAATTATTGCCGACATCTTTGAGTTTACCTCACAGAAGATGCCCAAGTTCAACTCGATCTCCATCTCGGGGTACCATATGCAGGAGGCCGGTGCCACCGCCGATATTGAGCTGGCATATACGCTGGCCGACGGAATTGAGTACCTTCGTGCTGGCATGGATGCAGGCATTCCGGTGGATAAGTTTGCCCCGCGATTGTCGTTCTTCTGGGGTATCGGGATGAACCATTTCATGGAGATTGCCAAGTTACGGGCAGGACGTCTGCTGTGGGCGAAGATCGTGAAGAGCTTCGGTGCTGAAAATCCCAAGTCGATGGCTTTGCGCACGCACTCACAGACATCAGGATGGTCGCTCACCGAACAGGATCCCTTCAACAACGTAGGACGCACCTGCTTAGAGGCGATGGCTGCTGCCCTGGGACACACCCAGTCGCTCCATACCAACGCGCTGGATGAGGCCATTGCGTTGCCGACCGATTTCTCGGCTCGCATCGCCCGAAATACCCAGATATACATCCAGGAAGAGACGCAGATTACAAGGCAGGTAGATCCGTGGGCCGGTTCCTATTACGTGGAATCACTCACCCAGGAGCTGGTAGATAAGGCATGGACCCTCATTGAAGAGATCGAAAAGCTGGGCGGTATGGCCAAAGCGATCGAAACAGGCATTCCCAAGATGCGTATTGAGGAGGCTGCCGCACGTACACAGGCCCGTATCGATTCCGGCGTACAGGCAATCATCGGCGTAAACCGCTACAGACTGGAACAGGAAGACCCCATCGATATTCTGGATATCGACAATACCGAAGTGCGTAAGCAGCAGGTAGAGCGGTTGAATCAGCTGAGAGCGACCCGCGATAACGAAGCGGTACAAAAAGCGCTGGATGCCATCACCCACTGTGTGGAAACCAAAGAAGGCAACCTCCTTGCCTTGTCGGTAGAAGCAGCACGGGTGCGTGCAACATTGGGTGAAATTTCCGATGCCTGCGAGAAGGTAGTGGGACGTTATAATGCAATCATCAGAACAATTTCAGGCGTGTATTCATCAGAATCAAAAGCAGATGCAACGCTCGAGGAAGCGCGTGCACTTACCGATAAGTTTGCCCGGAAAGAAGGGCGCAGGCCCAGGATCATGGTCGCCAAGATGGGCCAGGACGGGCACGACCGAGGTGCCAAGGTGGTAGCTACGGGCTATGCCGACTGTGGTTTCGACGTGGACATGGGACCTCTGTTCCAGACACCGGCTGAGGCTGCCCGTCAGGCTGTGGAGAACGATGTACATGTGCTGGGGGTCTCTTCGCTGGCTGCCGGACACAAGACACTGGTGCCGCAGGTAATCGAAGAGCTGAAGCGTCTGGGCCGCCCCGACATCGTTGTGATTGCCGGGGGTGTGATTCCCGCGCAGGACTACGATTTTCTCTACCGTGCCGGCGTAGCAGCCATCTTTGGCCCCGGAACCTCCGTCACCAAATCGGCCTGCGACATCATGCATGTGCTGATGGACGAGTAACCGTCGGGTACGATTTATATCATTACCATTCCGCTCCCCAACCCCGTTTTAACAAGACGGGCAGGGGAGCGGATTTTTTTTGTAACCGAAAGAATAGAGCGTGTGTCATATCACCAGAAAAAGTGATAACACCCGATGCAGGAATTTCACCGCGCGCAATCAATTCCTTTCACGGCAACTCAACGGTTTTCCATTCAAACAAAAAACAGTTATGATACAGAAAATAGTTCTATTCTTTCTTTTGGGCGGCATTCTTTTGCCCATTCATGCACAGATACACGGTACGGTACAGGATACTGACAGCAATCCCATAGAATTTGCCAATGTGGCACTTTATACCGTACCCGACTCCGCGCTGATTGCCGGAACCATTACCAACCAGGAGGGTCAGTTTACCCTCAATGCTAACTACAGCAGTGACGCCTTTCTCAAAGTATCCTTTGTCGGGTACGAAACCCGGATGGTGGAGGCATCAAAAGATCAACTTATCGCCTTGTCACCTGAAACCACCGAGTTGGGTGAGCTGGTGGTCAACGGCGATCTACCCCGGATACGGGTACGGAGCGATGCCTTGGTGGCCTCGGTGGAGAACACGGTGCTGAGTAAGGCGGGTACCGCCAACGATGTACTGAAAAGGCTCCCGGCGGTAACGGGTGATGACGGCGCCTTTGAGATATTCGGCAAAGGAGCCGCCAAGATCTACATCAACAACCGGGAGATGCGCGACGAGTCGGAGCTCGACCGGATCAGCTCTGCCGATATCCGGGAGGTGGAGATTGTTTACAATCCCGGAGCGCGCTACGACGCCTCCGTGAAAGCAATTATCCGTATCTATACCGTACGTAAAGTGGGTGATGGCTTCGGGTTCGACCTCCGATCCACCTATCTGCAGACGGAGAATACCGACCTGCGGCAGCAACTCAACATCAACTATCGGAACAACGGCTGGGACCTCTTTGGTACCGTCAAGTACGAACGATATGCCTACCTGCAGGAAAGCGTCATTCGGCAGAGTACCTACGTAGACACCCTCTGGACACAGCAAAATCAGCTCAGGGTAGATGGCCTCTCCAACCCCTTCACCGCCGTGGGCGGCATCAATTATGAATTTTCTCCCAAACATCAGGCAGGGGTGAAGTATACCCTGACCACCTTCCCTGGAAATAACGGAGCAACGGCCAATACTACCAGCGATGTCTTTGCCAACGGCTTTTTCTACGACCGCTGGGTGAGTCGCGACAACCAGCAGCAGGAGCAGCGCCCCCGCCACCGGATCAATGGATACTACAATGGCACCTTCGGCAAGCTGACAGTCGATTTTAACGGTGACCTCTACCGCAGCAGCCAGACCTCCATCTCCAATATCACCGAGACCAGCGAGGAGTTTGACGATCGCCTGATCCACTCTGCCAACCAGATTCACAACCGACTGATTGCAAGCCGCGCCATTCTCACATATCCGCTATTGGGCGGTACCCTTACGGTTGGCAACGAGTTTACCCAGACGCGGCGTGAAGACGACTACCAAACCAGCAACCCGGTGATTCCTTCTTCCAACACGGCCATTCATGACCAGAACCTGGCTTTCTTTACCGAGTACAGCCACTCCACTTCATTGGGCCAGTTCACGGCAGGCCTGCGTCACGAAAATGTGAAGTGGGGTTATTTTACAGATGGCGAAAGAAATGCCGAACAGAGCAGACACTACGCCCAATGGTTCCCGGCATTCACCTACAGCAACAGCTTTGGCAACGTGCAATTGCAGATGAGTTATTCCGTCAAGACTATTCGTCCTGCCTACTGGCAGCTGGGAAGCAACATCTTCTACGCCAATCGTTTCACCATGCAGACGGGAAACCCCTTCCTGAAACCTTCAACCTTGCACGATGTCTCGCTGATGGGCTCCTGGCGCTTCCTGCAACTGGCGGTCTCCTATAAACAAGAGAAAGACATCATCATTCAATGGGCTGAACAACTGGAAGAGAATCCGGCAGTCACCCTGCTCTCGCTGATCAACCTGGATAATATGCCCAGCTTGTCTGCTTTTCTGACAGCCTCTCCCAAGGTAGGAATATGGAGTCCCCAGGCCAGCATCGGACTCAACTCCCAATGGCTCGATATGGAGATACGAGGAGAGCATGTACGGATGAACCGCCCCGTACTTGTTGCCTCACTCAATAACTCATTCTCGCTACCGAAGGGTTTTCTGATTACTGTTGATGGGCGCTTCCAGGGTAAGGGATTTCACCAAAATTTTCGTACAACGGAAAACCAGTACGTGGTTAATGCAGGCATCACCAAATTCCTTTTCCAAGACCGTCTTTCGCTTACACTCAAGGGACACGACCTCTTCCACGGTCAGAAGATGGGCATCTTCGCCTATAACGACCGGCTCGATATTTACCAGTTCTCAAAGTGGGATACACGCGAGCTGGAATTCACGGTGCGTTATCAGTTCAACACGGCTAAGAACCGGTACAAAGGCAATGGCGCCGGTGATAAGGAAATCAACCGAATGAATTAATTTGCTGTTAAGGAGTCGATTTTACGACAGATGAGGGTGAAATCACATTGTGATTCACCCTCATCTGTATTCGGTTTCATGTAAGGCTAAAGTGATGAAGTCAAAAAGTGATATCTTCCACTACTAGCCTTCATCATAAATAATCAATATTGTTA
>DHSP01000074.1:0-7648 GCA_002408485.1 Proteiniphilum sp. UBA5283
TTTAAAAGATAAGGAAAATGATATTTTGGGTCAACTGAATAATTACTGCATTTGCTGAAAATCCTCAAAATAAACTATACTCAGTCAGGTCTCAATCGAAATTGATTGCCTAATAGGAGATTAATAAGCATGTTTTACTCTGGGAATTCTTTTATATTTCGTCATATTATACTTATACCCACTTCATTTAAATATATGGGGATAATAAGCCGGTAATAAGGGGATATCAGTCCAGATACAGGCCAAGTAATTGTCTTGTAATGTAATAGGTTTATACTAAATGTAGATTAGAAACAGGACAGTGAATGCAAAATTAAACAGAATTACAAACGACACGCTGTTGATGACAAAAGGAAGTTGATTTTAAGATCGGGTTGATGTGATAAATGTCAAATATTATAGTTTATAAGTCATTTTTATCAATATGAAGTTAACAATTGTTGTCTATATTTGTTGCGTCAAAGGAGTTAATCCTTCTGCCTTTTTTGATCGTCCCTGTATTTTTATTTTTATTTAAGTTTGAACTGATACATAATTTACTATTTGAAAATCTTTTTCTTTAAAACGAGCACTTAAATCGTTATAATCAGTTTTGTTATTATCTCGATGCAGTGTTTGATGATCGTGTTGAAGTTAATTGAGAAGTCTGTTTTCCATATTCCGGAAATAATAATGAAATAATCATTTAAAGGGAGAATGTTGGAAGATTATACTCGCATCATTTCAGGAATTATGTTTATATCAATATCAATATAGAAAACATGAGTTTAATAATTTTAATAAAATGAGAATGAAAAAATGTCAGAAAACACAAAAAAGTTGTGATCCCTTCCGAATAATAGGATTTGGATTGCTTTTATGTTTCTTGTCAGTAATGCCGGGTTCAGTTTTTGCACAGACAAAAACGGTCAGAGGTAATATTATTGATGAGAAAAAAATGCCCGTAATTGGTGCTACGATCATCATAGAGGGTACAACAACTGGTACTACGTCGGACATAGACGGAAATTTCACGCTGAGCAATGTCCAGAATGACGCTGTTTTACATATTTCCTATATCGGTTATATAACTCAGACGATAGCTGTGGCTGGCCAAACCAATATTCAGGTTATCCTCAGGGAGGATACACAAACGCTCGATGAGTTAATCGTTGTAGGTTATGGCGTTCAGAAGAAAAGCGATGTAACCGGTGCTTTATCCCGGGTTACGGAAGAGCAGATCAAGGAACGGCCTGTACAGAATGCACTTCAGGCACTACAGGGAAAAGTTACCGGTGTTGATATCAGCTCCAATAACAGGCCGGGAGAACTGGCCTCCATCAGAATTCGTGGAAACAGATCTATCAATGCTTCTAATGAGCCTCTGTATGTGGTTGACGGAATCCCTTTGGCATCGGGTTCGATGGCTGATATAAATCCGAATGATATTTCTTCCATTGAGGTATTAAAAGATGCATCCGCTACTGCAATTTACGGTTCCCGAGGTGCGAACGGTGTTGTTCTGGTGCAAACCAAGAAAGGAGTAGAAGGCAGAGTGACAGTTGGTTACGATGGTTCGATTTCGTTTAATCGGATCGATGAATTGACTGATTATATGAATTCTGGTGAACTTCTTGACTGGCAGCGATCGGCATATATCAACGGAGGAACTTATGGCGGAGCATATGGCAATGCTCCTGATATGGAGAGAGATATGGTGCTTTTTATGGGTAGCCAGAACTATATGCGCAGAATCTTGGGTACAGCCTATCAGCTTGACTCCAGTGGCCATCAGGTGTTACGGCCCGCTACTGCAGCAGAGAAAGCTTTGGGTTATGCCGATCAGGTGCCCGTTTATAATGCTGCCAATTTGTTTGATCAAAACTGGACCGATTTGGTTACCCGCACCGGTATTACCAATAACCATCAGATATCTTTATCGTCCGGTTCCGACAGATCCAAACTGTATATGTCTGTATCCTATTTGAATCAGGAATCACCGATGGTTGATCAGGATTATGAACGTTTTACCGCTAACATCAACGGAAACGTAAATCCGGTTAAATGGCTGAATGTAGGAGCATCATTAAATGCAAACTATTCCATTCAGAATTATGGGATGATGAATAATACCGGCAACTCTACCGCAAAAGACTCTTATGGTCAGGCACTGGCATTGCTGCCATACGCTCCGGCATATGACGAAAATGGTAATCTCATGAATCCTGGTTCCGGATTTGGTCCTTCGGGAGATAATGTTCTGCTGAATATTGAAAACGGAATAAACGAAGACAGAGCATATTCTGTGATGAGCAGTAATTTTGCTGAAATTAACATAACTTCATGGCTGAAGTACCGCATGAACTTGGGAGCTCAGTTCAGACATACCCGCAACGGTAGTTTTTATGATAAAGACTATACCAATCCTATTGGTTCAAAACCACCAGCATCGGCACCCATGACAGGATACAACAGAAATGCAACCAGTTTTTCCTGGGTATTGGAAAATTTGCTGTATGCCAATAAAAACTGGGATGATATGCACGCGTTAAATGTAACGTTGCTGCAATCGGCTCAGGAAACAAGAAACGAAAACTTATGGGTGAGATCGCAGGATCTGCTCTATTCGTCAGCTTTATGGTATTCATTATCAGATAATTCAGTAGGAAAACCGCATGGCTATGGTTCGGGCTTTTCAAAATATGCATTGGCTTCATACATGGGGAGGGTAAATTACTCATTACTGGATAAATATCTGCTCACTGCAACAGGACGCTGGGACGGTTCGTCTGTGCTGGCTCCCGGAAATAAATGGGACTTTTTCCCCTCTCTGGCTGTTGCCTGGAAATTGGAGCAAGAAAGATTTATGCAAGAAATAGACTGGGTTGATCAGTTAAAACTTAGATACGGATGGGGTGTTACAGGTAATTCTGCAGTCGGTGCTTACAGTACATCCGGATCACTGATGGCAGCTAACCAGGTATTCAACAATACAGAGGTCGCAGGAGCAAAAGCATCCGTGATGCCGAACTATTCATTGGGCTGGGAAAAGACTGCTCAGACAAACCTGGGATTGGACTTTGCCTTGTTTAAAAGCAGGGTGAGCGGTTCGATAGAATATTATCAGGCAAATACGTCCGACTTGCTCATGGATCGTTCAATTCCGGCAATTTTAGGGTATGTAAGTATTCAGTCAAATATTGGTAAAACACGAAACAGAGGATTCGAGGTTAATTTGTCAACTGTAAATATCAGTACCCCCGATTTTACTTGGGAAACAGATTTCAACTGGTCTACCAATAAAGAAGAAATCGTGGAACTGGCCAATGGTAAACAGGATGATAAGAGTAACGGATGGTTTATAGGACAACCTATCAGAGTGATGCGAGACTATCAGTATGATCGCTTGTGGCAGGATACAGAAGAAGATCGTTACCTGATGGATATTTACAAGACAGTAGGAAAATTGACCTATATTCCGGGTCAGGTCAAGATTGTTGATCAGCAGCCTATGGAGGTGGTTCCTGCAGGTACTGAGGGTTCGGTTACCTATACTTTGGCCTCTGGAGAGACAATTACTATAATGGATAATGGATTCGGAAAAATTAACGACGATGATGCTAAAATACTTGGATCGAACAGGCCAAAATGGGTAGGAGGTGTCACGAACACTTTTACATACAAGAATCTGCAGCTTAATTTCCTTGTTTATGCACGCATTGGAAACCTTTATTACGGTTTGCTGCAAACTTATGGCAGAAGAGTGGAAAAAGATGTGTGGAGTCCTGAAAACACATCGGGAAGATATCCACAACCTACTACCAAAGTACATAGCAGTAGTTCAGATGCAATGAACTATGTTAGTGGTAACATGGTGGCTGTTCGAAATATATCGTTGTCATATACATTCCCTGAAAAGATTCTAAAGAAATACAATCTTTCAAATATGCAGCTATACGGACAGGTAATTAATCCATTTATTTTTGGAGGCGACCTTGTAAAAGTGGGTATCAACCCCGATGATGTGAATGGTTGGGATTCAAAATCTGGTGCTATGGCAGGAGGACAAACCAACAACACTGCATTGATGCGTAGTTATGTAATTGGATTAAGATTCGGATTTTAAATGAAAGCAATTATGAAAAAGTACATTATAATTATATTATTATCATCTATAGGAATATTATCTTGTTCCGATAGTTTTTTGGAAGAAAAGATGGTGTCTACGATAACTCAGGATTATTTTAATACTGAGAAAGGGTTGGAACAACTCATAAACGGAACGTACGATGCCTTGAGATGGAAATATGGATGGGAAGAAGGATCTTACATGTTTCACGTTGGGTCGGATGCTGAAATAAGAGGAGATAATTCATGGGATATTTATTCTCCCACAGTATGGACACCTGCCGGGGGGGCTGGTAACTATACCAACAATCTGATGGGATATTACGCCAAGCAACTACTGGGAGGCTACCCTACAGTAAATAATTGCAACAGGGCAATAGAAACAATAAGAGAGGGAAAAGCAATGGGACGCTTTGCTACAGATAAGCAATATGCAGCTCAAAGAATGTCAGAAGCGCTGTTTACCAGAGCATGGGTATATTATATGTTAAACACTTCGCTGGGTGATGTTCATATGACTTTGAAAAGTAACAACTCGTTGCCTGCTTCGTACAACTTCCCTAAATCAACATCTGAAGAGATCTACAAGCAGATTATTGGTGATTTGAGATACTGTTATGATAATCTTCCCGCTACAGTATTTGAAGGTGGGTCAACAGAGGGCAGAGAGAGAGTATCAAAAGGTGCAGCAGCACACTTTCTTGCTAAACTTTATCTGCAAAGAGCGCAGGGGGCTGACTTCAAACAGTACAGGAAAGCTGACGGTACTATTGATCATTCCAATGCAAATGCTCATTTGGGAATGCTTTATAAAGGAAATGTAGCAACAGATCTTGATTCATGTATCTATTTTGCAACACAGGTAATCAATAGTCCTAATTACAAACTGGCCGAAGATTACGCCGATATTTTTGCTACCGCAAAAGGTTCATATCCTTCTGAAAACAATTCGGAAATTATTTTAGCTGCTTCCTTTGGTCCCAAACTGGCCAATACCCGCTACGGTATGCGTTTTCAATGCTACATGACCTGTAATTATGTGCGTGCACTTTGGGGATTACCCAACCGTACATGGGAATATGGGCATCAGAACGTGAGGATGAGAACCAATGACTGGGGATATGATGTGTTTACAGATAAACAGTCGGACTCACGGTTCGAAAAGACATTCCTTATAGAGTACAAGGCCATGCTATCCGAAGGAGCTAATGATGTTGATTATTACAGTTACAAAGATCCAAAAAACGGTACAAAACAATGGTCTGCTGACGAGGCGGCATATTTTAATGCAAACATTTTACCTACGTATAACCGCGAATCGTGGAATGGACGTCCAGCTGTTGCCGGAGAACGTAAGATAGGAAAAGGAGATTTGGGTCTTGTCTTTTTAGAAAACACAAAAGAGACAGCTATCCCGATTGACGTAGCGAAAGCGCAGCCTTATGTGTTATATCCACGTTGGACAAAAGATGGAAATAAATATTATTACAGAAGAGATGCAAGTGATGATTTCAAAGCAAACAACGTAGGGTTAGAATTTGGTATTGGTGTTGCTGCTACTGTAAAAAAACACATCGACGTGAACAGAGAAGCCATAAACTCAGAGTACGGAAGTCGAAATGTGGCAATGTTCAGAATAGCAGAGACATACCTGATAAGAGCAGAAGCGTATGGGCGTAAGGGTAATTTTGCTTCAGCTATTAATGATATTAATAAAGTAAGAGAAAGAGCAGCATACAAGCCTGGCGAGAATCGTGCGGAAGTTCTTGCAAGATTATACCCGGGTGCGGAGGAGCTGAGCTCTTCGGAGAAACAATATCCTTATACCGTAACCCAAAACAGGGTTTCCGATATGAGAATTGATGCTACTTACTGGGACGGTACTTCAGCCAATTCAATTGCAGAGAATTATCCCTCAAGCGCAAAAACTGATTTGCAAAGGTTCGTTCATTTCATTTACAATGAGCTGACCAGAGAGATGATTGGAGAGCTTACGCTATATGAAGGAATTCATCATGCAGGAATTCAGGCCGACAGAATAATGTGGCACCAGCAAATGGGGTCAACCCTTCAAAATCACTGGCCGGTTTCTGATAATGTGAATGGCACACAAGGTCAGACCGGAAACGGGAAGGGTGCATTCAGGCCTTTCAATACATTCAAGCCATTCCCGCAGGCATTTATGGATATGCTTACCGATGAAAGCGGGAAACTGCTGGATGAGACAGCGAAGGCAGCTTACCAAAATCCGGGTTACAATTAAGGATTTATCGTTTAGATTAGTAAGAGTGTTTATTTAATATTGAGCGGCAATATTCATTGCTGCTCAATATTCATGTAGAGAATGGTGCGTCATGAAAATACATATCCATAAAACGAAATTCTATACCGCTGGATTGTTAATCGGTTCGGTATCATTTACTAACGTCTTTTCTCAATCTGTGGTCAGGCCTGCATCTGACAGTGATTCTAAAAAGCCTATGAATGTTCTGTTCCTGATATCTGATGACATGAGGACAGAATTAAATGCGTATGGTAGCCGGATGGCAGTTACCCCAAATCTGGATGATTTATCAAAAAAAGGGGTGAGATTTGAAAGAGCCTATTGTCAGTATCCCCTGAGCGGTCCGTCACGTGCATCCCTTCTTACAGGACGTCGCCCAACCACTAGCGGTCTCTATAGCAACCGTGAATGGTTTGGGGCCACCTTCCCGGAATGGGTAAGTCTACCAAAATATTTTAAACAGCATGGGTATGCTTCGCTCCGCACGGGTAAAGTATTCCATGGCGGAATCGACGATACGGAGGCATGGACGGAGGGTGGTGAAGCTCGCAGGTATAGCGAGCCGGTAAATACAAATCCTCCTTCGTATGTATCGGATGAAGAGGCTTATAGTCAAGCACGGCGCCAGCCTGCTAAACTCACACCCGGTGTGGAGGTTTATTCTGGTTCAGACCGCTGGGAAGCAGTGGAAGGTGAGGCTGTAAAAGAGCTGGGAGATACAAGAGTGGGCGATAGGGCCATAGAATATATCAGGAAAAGCAGGGAGAGCGGTCGACCGTTTTTTATAGCCTGCGGTTTTTCTAAACCACATACACCGTTTGTTGCCCCCAAAGAGTTTTTTGATTTGTATGATTCAGACAGCATAAAACTACCTCCTGATTTTGCATCATTGCCAATGGTTCCTCATGGTTTTCCACAAGGATCTATCAGGCCAAACAATGCGGATTTGTTTATAAACAGGACGGCTTCGCCTGAAGAGGCACGTGATATGATCCATGCCTATCTGGCTTGCGTAAGTTATGTGGACTGGAATGTAGGACGGGTTTTGGCGGAGTTGGAAAAACAGGGACTTCGGGAGAATACGATTATTGTATTCTGGAGCGATCACGGATATCAGCTTGGTGAAAAAGGGAAATGGTCAAAAGCCGGTTCACTATGGGAACAGGGTACCCGTATACCCTTTATTATTCATGACCCGCGAGCCAAAGGGAATGGGAAGTCATCGCCTCGAATAGTTGAACTGGTGGATATTTATCC
>DHSP01000074.1:7930-15488 GCA_002408485.1 Proteiniphilum sp. UBA5283
GTTCGTACAGAGCGATGGCGTTATGCTGAGTTTTTTGGTTTAGGTTCAGGTGCTTACCTGACTGATCCTGTCAATGATCCTCATGAATTGCGTAATCTGGTTAATGATCCAGAATATAAGGATGTTGTGAAAGAGCTTCATCAGCTTGCATCGGAGTATGTGGAAGGAAAAACAGAGTTGTCAGCTCCTCTTGTGGAATAACTTCATCACGTTGTAAAAAGACAGTTAATAACTATCGACCAACAATATAAAAAACGGAATATGAATAAAATAGCTTTTACTTTTTGCCTCTTGCTGTTTACTGCGCAGGCTTATTCTCAGGATCCTCGCGAACTATTGTATAATATTGAAATACTTGAGCCAAACCATGCCCTTAAGCCTAAGGTAGATGGCTTTGCAAAGGAGAGAATTGAAGACAGGTTAAACAGAGGGGTTATCGCGATTGAGGATGAAGATAACAACGTGTATGTGAGCTGGAGACTATTAAAGTCGGATCCTGTTGATGTAGCTTTTGATGTGTACAGGGGTACCGGCAATCGTTCTGTTAAACTGAACAGAAGACCCGTCACCACTACCACAGACTTTGTAGACCGGAAAGCTGGAAATAAGACAGATCAATACTGGGTTATTCCTGTAGGGAAAAAAGGAAATGGAACACCCTCGGAGAGAGCTTCCGTGATTGCCAAAAAATCGGTGGAAGAACCTGCCTATATCTCCATACCTCTGCAAGATGATGTGGTCCCGGGACGGAGAAGGCTGGGGGTTGCCGACCTGAATGGTGACGGCAAATTTGATTTTGTACTTATACAACCCAATGTGAGTAAGGATCCGGGTTCGAGACCCGACTCCTCACAGGTGACCTATAAGATAGAGGCTTATCTGAATGATGGCACTTTTCTGTGGCGCAACGACCTGGGTGATGGAATTGAACCGGGTGTATGGTATTCTCCTTTTATCGCTTACGATTTTGATGGTGACGGAAAAGCTGAAATTGCAGTGAAGACGGCACCTGCCGGAGTACGGAATGCTGACGGTGCCGTTTACCAAGGTGAGGAGTGGATCTCAATCTGGGATGGGATGACCGGCAAGGAAATTGCGAGAGCCGACTGGCCAGCCCGTACAGAACGGCTGGGAAACTACAACAGGCAAAACCGCAATCAATTGGGAGTGGCCTATCTTGACGGCAAAACACCCTGTCTGATCGTAGCCCGGGGAACCTATAAAGCCATGTTTGTAGATGCATATCAATTTGCTGATGGTCGGCTTACAAAGCTGTGGAGCTGGGACGGAGACGAGGAAAATCCAATTGTACGCAGTCAGGGTGCACATATTATGCTGGTGAATGATGTTGATGAAGATGGCCGTGATGAAATTATTCTTGGTAGTGCAGTTTTGGACGATGATGGCACATTGTTGTGGTCGGCCGGATTGGGACACCCTGATAAGGTCTATGTTACCGATATTGATCCTTCCCGCCCAGGTCTCGAGATATTTTTGGCTGTAGAGGCTTTGCATGACAAAGACGGACTTGGCATATGTGTTCGTGATGCAAAAACAGGTGAGCTGGTATGGAGTGTTGGTGAAAGCACTGTACATATAGGCTCAGGCATGGTAGCAGATATAGATCCATCACTTCCGGGATTAGAGAGTTTTGCCGGTGAAGATCCGAAAGGACATAGAGCAATGAGAGTGCCCGGTAATGACAACAAATATCTGTTTGATGCAAAAGGAAATCTCATTGGTTCAGGAGAAGATGTGCCACCAACGGGTGACTGGCTCTGGTGGGATGCCGGCAAGGTACGTCAGTATATTGCAGGAGATCGTGAAGGAATCTCGGTGATGAAATATAAACAGGGGGAAGTACAAAACGGTTTTCAGGGACGTATTATGATGACTGCCGATCTGTTTGGTGATTGGCGTGAGGAAATAGTCACTGCTTTACCCGGCGAATTACGCATTTATAGTACAACAATTCCTGCTAACGACCGCAGGATAACACTCCTGCAAGACAATACTTACCGACAGACTATCACTGTACGGACAATGGGCTATCAACAGTCTCCCGTACCCTCATTTTATCTGGGAGAATGAAAATTAAAAACAACAATTCCATATGAAACAACAATTTTCGGGTATTGCATCAATCTTGTTGGGTTGTTTTATCCTGCCCCTGTCTCTGCAAGCACAAATAGGAAGCCGTTTTCCCTCTGAGAGGAAAGTTGTCAGGGATCCCATAACCGGGGTAGACCTGGTGTTCCTGACCAGCAGCACGGCTGGCGAAAGAAAAATTTACCCCACTCACAACCAGTGGACGTCGGATGGCCAATGGGTGATTTTCCACTCGCAGCGTGCGCCGGGAGAGGCAATGGCGGTTCATGAAGCAACCGGCGAAATGGTTCAGGTTACCGAAGGAGGGTTTTCCGGCATGCTGAGTGTGGCCAGAAAATCGATGAAGCTCTATTACATGCGCAAACCACGTGGCCAAAATGCGGCAACAGGTGCTATTGAGGTGGTGGAGATCAATCTGGAAAAGCTTTTTTCCGACTCGGAGTCGGGCAACCTGAAGCCGGCTGCGGCATATGAACGGATCTGCGGAATAACGCCTCCGGAGATGCAGGCCGGGGGTGACATGGCGCTCGATGGGGGTGAAGAGTGGGTTTGGTTCCGTGTAGGGAAGGAGGAGGCTTCAAAGCACCTTCCCGGAGGTGTCGAAATCGCCAAACCGTTCGGTCCCCGCAACATGGGGGCCGGCCCCGCAGGTATTGCCGGAATGAATATTCATACAGGTGAAATAAAATATGTGGTTTCCGTCCCTTTCCAGGTGGGACACATTCAAAGCAATCCCTGGATGCCGGGACAGATCGTTTTCTGTTGGGAAACCGGCGGAAAGGCCCCACAACGTACCTGGATTGTCAATGCCGATGGTTCTGGTTTGCGTCCCCTCTATCCGGAGTCGGAATACGAGTGGATCACCCACGAAGCAGTGATCTCGCCCGATGAGGTGGCATTGGCCATACTGGGGCATCGCCCCATTCCGGGTGTCGAAGGTGAAAGCAGACCGGAAGGAACGGACGTGAAAGGTGCCAATCCGGGACAAGAGACAGCATGGGGGCCTTCCGGGACACGTGAGAAGCCTACCGGGTTGGGAATCGTGAACATCCGGACCAGGGAGATGTCCATTGCCGGGCAGATTCCTTACGGCAGCGGATTCTGGCATGTCCACGGATCACCCGACAAACGATTTGCCGTGGGGGATAACTTTGAACGCGAGCTCTATCTCATCAATCGGGAAACGAGCGAAATGATGCTGCTAACGGCTGGTCATAAGAGCACTGCTGCCGACCATGTACACCCCACCTTCAGCCCCGACGGCACGAAAATTGAAATCCAGTCGGCAATGATCTCGGAAGATGGCCGTGCAATGGATATCTGCATTGTATCGGTACCTGAAAAGTGGTTGAAAAGTGATAAACAGGAAAAATAAATAGATGCGGCGATATTTATTCCCTATGTTTGTAGTGTTGATCAAAAGGTGTAAGTCAAAGTGCTAAATAATAATTGATTATATGAAGAATAAACTGTTCTTATTTTTGTTTTTGTTGCAAGCCTCTTTTCTTGCAGCCCAAAACATGACCGATGTGAGTCTTTTTTTACGGAGCGATAGTGCCACTTATCTCAATCAGGTTTCGTCGGAGTCGGGCGATCTCTATCGTGCTTTGGGGCATCACGGTCCTGCCATTGAAAATGAATGGCTGGCACTGAGGTTGTATTTCGACAAGAAAGCGGCCATCGATGTCTATTCGAAAGCAACGCCCGGACTTGAGCTGGGTACATACAAATGGTATCCCACACCACAGCAGCAGCTCGAAGGAAAGGGAGCCGACTACTACAAGGTAGGACCCACCGTCGGCCTTGGCGGTATCCGCTTGTGGGATGGCGAGAAAGTACTTCCCTTGGATCCAGTCTCAAACAGAACGGCAAGGGTGGTGAAAGAGGGATCGGTTTCCTATATGGAGATGTTGTCGGAAGATGTGCCCTACCTGAACCGAAAAGTGGATATTCTGGTGAGGGTGACCGTCTATTCCGGTTTCAGAAAAGCGAAGGTGGAAGCTTTCGCGTTGTCTGATGATGATGTGGCATTTGTCACCGGTATCAACTATCACCAGGGACAGCAGGTGGTTGTGGAGGAGGATTGTATATTTACCTGGGGGTTGCATCCCGAAGATGTGGCTGCTGAGCAGGTAGAGCTGGGTTCCGCGATCTTTGTGAATCCGGATGACTTCGATCAGACAAAAGACGATGGGAACCAGCATATCTTTATCTCAAAACCGGGCAGACAGATAAGTTTGTGGATATCATCGGCAAATGGCAAGGAGCCGTTTGTGAATACCCTGGGGCGGTTTATCGACTTTGCAAAATTTGAAATGGGGCTGGATTGACTCATTAACGTGGCCTACACTCATGTGTACACGCAATAACCTTCCGATTTGCTTGATCATCCTGATGCTCTTCTCAAAGACCCTTTTGAGCGCACAACAGGATACCGTTGCCGGCATCCCGGTCAACTACGATGAAACGAAGACGGGCAGCTGGGTGCTGCCCGACCTTTTTGCCCTGCAAGGCGGCAGGCGGGTGACCGATGCCAGGGAATGGATGGAGCAACGCCGCCCGGAACTGCTCCGTCTCTTCGAAGTGGAGCAGTTCGGCAAGTGCCCGAAGCGGGTGCCGCGCGAAGCAAGCCTCTTTGATGCGGGTAGCCCTGCCTTCGATGGCAAGGCTGTCAGAAAGCAGGTGAGGCTTTACTTCACCGAAGATACGGCAAGGCATCAGGCCGACATGGTGATCTACCTGCCGGCAGAGGCAACCGGACCGGTACCGCTCTTTCTGACCATCAGCTTCATGCCCAACGCCCTGATGGTAGATGATCCGGGCCTGGCTCCCGGCTCCTTCTGGAACAGGGAAGGGGAAAGGATGCCGGTACAGCCACGCCCGGGAGCTCCCCGCATAGGAGGCCTCGATGTGGAGAAGTTCATCTCCAACGGGATTGGTGTGGCTACCCTCTACTATGGTGATATTGAGCCCGATTTTCCTGATGGCATCCGCCATGGCGTCAGAGGCCATTACCTGCCCGCCGGCCGGGAATGGCCCGCCCCGGACGAGTGGGGCACCATCTCTGCCTGGGCATGGGGACTGGGTTACGCAATGGACTACGTGGAACAGGATCCTGATATCGATGCATCGAAAGTGGCTCTGCATGGTGTCTCCCGGCTGGGTAAAACGGTACTGTGGGCCGGTGCCCTCGATCAGCGCTTTGGCATGATCATCGCCAGCTGCTCGGGAGAAGGGGGAGCCGCGCTCTCACGACGCAACTATGGTGAGACCATCGCCCACATGATCGCCCCCACACGCTACTTCTACCAGTTTTGCGGCAACCGTGCCCGCTATGGCGATGATCCACACCAGTCGCCCGTGGATGCACACATGCTGGTGGCCCTGATCGTTCCCCGCCCACTCCTGCTGCAAACGGGCGACAGCGACGGCTGGTCCGATCCCAAAGGTGAGTTCCTGGCTGCTGTCGCTGCCGAACCGATTTACCGTCTCTTCGGCAAAAGGGGACTGGAGAGAACGGAGATGCCTGCCCCGGGTGAGCCGATTCTCCATGATATGGGTTACTACATGCACGCCGGAGGACATGGTACCCTGCCCGGTGATTACGATATATTTATTGACTTTATGAGAAAACATTTTTTACCGGTTGATGCAGAGGTGACTGATGAAACCCGGTAAAAAAAGAGGATGGCAATATGAAAAGAAAAAGTTTGTTTGCAATAACTGCTTTGATGCTGCTGATGACCACCGGTAACGCACAGCTTCCCCCGATCTTCGGCCCTGAATACAATCAAATTGCACAAAAGGATGAGCTGACACGCATTTTTATTTCCCCTATCAGGGTTCTGTGGATCTCTGACAGTTCCAGGAAACTGATTAAAAACAGCGAGGTCCTGCTGAAGCCGGGCAACAGTCAGTCGGACATGAGCCGTACAACCCGCTTCTGCTCAATGACAACGACCCTTGCCGATACCGCTTCCATCTTGCTGGATTATGGCAAAGAGCTGCATGGCGGCCTCCAGCTGGTGATGGGCGGCTCCTCCCGCCGGGAGCCTTCGCTGGTGCGGATCCGCTTCGGAGAGTCGGTAGGAGAAGCCAATAGCAATACCTACAACTCCGACTGGCTGATGGGCTTTTCTACCGATGATCATGCCAAACGGGATATCATCATGGAGATCCCCCGCACTGGGATGATCGAAGTTGGTAACACGGGGTTTCGCTTCGTGCGCATCGACCTGCTGCAGCCGGGTACCACCATCAACCTCAAGGAGGCACGCGCCATATTGCGCTACAGAGATATTCCTTACCTTGGGTCATTCAAAAGCAGTAACCCACGTCTCGACTCTATCTGGATCACCGGGGCCTACACCACCCACCTGAACATGCAAGAGTATCTCTGGGACGGCATCAAGCGCGACCGGCTGGTCTGGTTGGGCGATTTTCACCCGGAGCTGAAAGCAATTAACTCTGTTTTCGGATATAACGAGGTGGTCCCCAGAAGCCTCGACCTGGCCTGTGAGCAGTACCCCCTGCCGCAGTGGATGAACGGAATGAGCTCCTATTCGATGTGGTACCTGATTATTCACCACGACTGGTACATGCAGAATGGTGATTTCGATTTTTTGAATAGTCACCGGGAATATATTGTCGGCCTGATTGATTTGATCAATGGCAAAATTGCCGAAGATGGCACCGAGACATTGAGCCCTTTCCGCTTTCTGGACTGGCCCTCCACACCCAACAAGGAGGGAGTGGAAGCCGGTTACCGGGCACTGTTGGCATGGGCTCTGAGAGATGCCGAGAAGTTGTGCCGGGTGCTGGACGAGAACCGATCTGCTCAGGTGGCCGCTGGAGCTGCCCGGAAGCTGAACCGGAAGATTATGCCCCACAATGATTTGAAGCAGGCGGCCGCCCTGATGGCGGTAGCGGGGACGCTGGATCCGGCAATCGCGAGCAAGGAGGTGGTGGCGGTGGATGGCGCTAAGCGCTTCTCCACCTTCTACGGTCTCTATATGCTTGATGCCCTCTCACTGGCCGGCATGCAGGATGAGGCGCTGCAGATCATCAGCGACTATTGGGGTGGAATGCTCGACATGGGTGCCACCACTTTCTGGGAAGACTTTAACATCGAGTGGATGGAGAACTCGGCGCGGATAGACGAGCTTACGCCGGAGGAGATGAACGATATTCATGGCGATTTCGGGGATTACTGCTACCCCAGCTTCCGCCACAGTCTCTGCCATGGTTGGTCCTCCGGGGTGACCGCTTGGCTCACGGAGAATGTGCTGGGCATCACGGTGGTTGAGCCGGGTTGCAGTACCCTGCAGGTGAAGCCCTATCTGGGCGATCTGCAGTGGGTAGAAGGCAGTTTCCCCACGCCATACGGAGTGGTGAAAGTGCGCCATGAGCGACAGCCAGACGGTGAGGTCTGTTCGGAAATAGATGCACC
>DHSP01000031.1:0-6328 GCA_002408485.1 Proteiniphilum sp. UBA5283
AATTTTATTTTGAGACAGCCTCAGGTTGGAAGGTAGCATGACGATGAGAAAAACGATATTCTTTGCACTGACTTTTGTTTTATATGGCACTCTTTACGGGTATAACGCCCTCCACAAAGGAACGGTGATTGATGCAGCATATAACGTGCAGGATAGTCTGGTGGCAGGGAAAAGCGGCGGTTTCCAGGCCTTTCTCAACCGCGCAACCAATTTTGTGAAGGACGACTGGATTCCTCTTGGAAACCCGGAAACAAACAAATTTGATTTTGGACGAATCCAGACTTTCCCCACCTACAACTCCATTGAAGGAGTCCGGCTGAGGGCAGGCCTTGCCTCCAACTCCAGGTTCAGTCCTCATTTTTTTTTGAAAGGATATGCTGCTTATGGCTTCAAAGACCAGAAACTTAAGTACCACGGTGAGGCAATCTATGCTTTCGACAAGAGAGTATACCACGAGGAGGAGTACCCGAAAAATAACCTGAGTGTGGTATATGAGAGCGACCTCTACTCACCGGGTGAGATGCATCCCCGTTCGCCCAACAACCTGCTGCTGATTACCTACCGACGTTCGGAGAACGCAGCCACCTACCGCAACTTTGCAGAGGTGAACTACGAAAAAGAATACAATAACGGCCTTGCTCATACAGTTTGGTTGCGGAGAGCACGGCTGGTACCGCAGGGCGATCTGCGTTTCGAAAGCCAGGCTGGCGGCACTGTGTTGGCAGACGATGCCTTGCATACAACGGAAGCGGGGCTGTTGTTCCGTTATTCCTTCCGGGAAGCCTTTGTGCAGCATAAACGTTTGAAGAAACCCATTGAGATGGGCAGTCCCGTCTTCTTCCTTTCCCATACGTTCGGAAATTACGACTTCTTCGGAGAAATGAAGCCCTGGCACCGATCGGAGTTCTCCGTGCAGAAGCGTTTCTTTCTGGGAACTGCGGGACGTCTCGATGCCGTGGGGGAGGTGATGAAGATATGGAACAAGGTGCCTTTTCCGTTGCTGGCCTATCCCAATCAACGACAACGGCATAATATCGAGAACAATGCCTTTTTTCTGAACCATGCCCTGGAGTTTATGGCCGATGAACAATATACAATCCGGACCACCTTTGTGGGGGATTACCTGCTGTTGGCAAAAATTCCTGCCATAGACAGGCTGCAGGTAAGAGAGCTGATCTCGCTGCGGGCATCCTACGGCAGGTTGGGTAAGAAGAACGATCCCGCCACCACGCCGGATCTTTACAATTTTCCCGCCACCTCCTACAAGTATGGTCCTGTTCCCTATGTTGAGGGAGCCGTGGGACTCACCAACCTCCTGGGGCTCCTGCGGGTGGAGTACGTGCACCGGTTTACCTACCGGGATCATCCGGATGCGCTGCTCGGAAAGATCAGAGTGGATGTGACGCTGTAATGATATGATATATGAACTACCGGATAAGGGTGATTAAAGAGCAGATCGTTCATGTTTGGATCAACGTTTTCTGGAAAAATCCGAACCGCCTGTGGGCACTGAAAGTGGCTGCATCCATCGCTTTCTTGCTGATACCGGCAGAGCTTTTGTTTCACAACTCTTTTATCGGCACGACCATGGCATTGGGTGTGGTGGCCATGGCACTCGGTGAAACCGATGTACATCCCCGGGGACGGACCAAGTCGGCTGGATCAGCCCTGCTCCTCTTTTTTATCACCAGCAGCCTGGTGGAACTGCTTTCGCCCTTCCCCCCCTATTTTGCCCTTTTGATATTCGTTGCGGCCTTTTTACTCACCCTGGCAGGTGGATTAAACGCACGGATGCAGGGAGTTACTTTCGGAGCCCTTCTTATTTTTGTCTATACGATGCTGGGAGCCGGCAATGCCGACAAGTGGTTTTTCCAGCCTGTGCTCTACACCATCGGCGCCTCTGCTTACTCCCTTGTCTCTATCCTGTTGTTGCAATCCCGCCCATACAGGTTGCTCAAGGAACAGCTGGCACGCGGTTTTTATTACCTCTCGGAATACATCGACCTGAAAGCGAGTCTTTTTCCCAGCAAATCACAGGTGCAGATGCAGATCAGGACCCAGCTGGCACAAAAAAATATTGAGCTGGCCCAGCAGATAGAAAGCTGTAAAAACAACCTCTACAGCTACTCGGCAGAAAGCAGCGCAGAAGCTCGCCCGGTGGTAAATATCTATTACCGGAAGTGGTTCCTGTTGCAGGAAATGCAGGAGCGGGCAATTTCCAGCCACGAACAGTACGACCTGCTCAGCAGAGAAGTAAGCAATATCAGGTTGCTGGAGGGTTTTGGACAGCTGATGAGGGAGATTGCAAAGGCCATGAATCTCTTCAGCGATTCACTGTTGACGGATCAGCCGTACAAACATCCGCTCTCCCTTGAGTGGACATTGTCTGCCCTGCAAAAGATGCTGGAAGAGGAGCGGGAAGAACCGCATTACCTGACCCTGTCGCTGCTGATGAAAAACCTGGCAGGCCTCGAAAAGAACCTGCGCGAGGAAGAGACACTCAGTGCACAGATTGATGTGACGGTATTTACTTCCCGCAAGCCGGAGAGTACCCGCTTTCGCTCGTTGTTAAACCCGGCCCATCCCCGTTTTAAGTTTGCCGTACGCCTCACACTGAGCTGGCTGCTGGGATACGCTGTTATGCAGTCGTTGCATATCGATAAAGGTGCCTGGATCCTGTTGACTTCGCTGATTGTCTTTCAACAGACCTACAGTGCCACCCGGATGCGGCTTTTTCACCGTGTCTTTGGTACACTCATCGGGGTGATCCTGGGAGTGACTTTGGCTCATCTGCTGCCAACGCTCGCCGGGCAGATTCTGCTCCTGATCACCTCCATTTACTTCTTCTTCTACTGGTTAAAGAAAAATTACATCGTGGCTGCCATATTTATTACCGTCTACGTGTTGGCTGCATTCAACATCCTTTCCGATCAGGGCGTCGCAGTCATGCTTCCCCGAATCATAGACACGCTCATAGGCGGCACCATTGCCTATCTGGTAGTGCGGTTTGTGTGGCCCGACTGGCAATACAGGCAGCTCCCGGGATTGCTGCTGAATGCGGTGACCAAAAACAAACGCTATTTTGAGAGTATCTATGAAGGCTCAGTCACGGAAGAAGATTATCTCCATAACCGGCGTACGGCCTATAATGCCGACAATGCCCTTACTTCCGCCTGGAAGGGAATGCGGTTGGAGCCACGACAGACCCGCCTCTATCAGGAGAAAGCATTCAACCTCACCAATCTGAATCACGCCTTGCTCTCTTATATCTCTGCCTTTGGGGTACATAAGCATGCGGAGTATCTGACCCAGAGAGAACGTGAATTCTGTCGCGACATCAGCGAAGTACTTCACTACGTGACCGAAATGCTGAATGGGTCTGCCGATGAGTCGCGCCTCGAAACACTCCTTCAGGCGGCCATCTGCTGGGAAGAAAGCATCGAAAAGCTGCAGAGTGACAAAGCCAACCGAAGAGCCGGCCTGATCTACAATATCGCCCATGTCTCGCGCGAACTGCTTGTGGAAACAAAAGGGATGGTGGGTGGATAAATTTATTTTTGTATTATCTTTGTACCTTAATCAGCTGAAATGGTAACAATTTTAGGCATAGAATCTTCCTGCGACGACACCTCGGCAGCAGTGATTCGCGACGGAGTCATCTGCTCCAATGTGATTGCCGGGCAGGCAGTGCACGAGCGCTACGGTGGTGTGGTGCCCGAGCTGGCGTCGCGTGCACATCAGCAGAACATCATTCCCGTGGTACACGATGCCCTGAAGCAGGCCGGAATTGCCAGGGAGGAAGTGACTGCAGTGGCCTTCACCCGCGGTCCTGGATTGCTGGGCTCACTGCTTGTGGGCACCTCCTTTGCGAAAGGTTTCTCCTCGGCACTCAACATCCCCATGGTAGAGGTAAATCACCTGCAGGCACATGTGCTGGCTCATTTTATCAAGGAAGATGAGCAGGATACCCATCAGCCCGAATTTCCGTTTCTTTGTCTCCTGGTGTCGGGTGGAAACTCACAAATCATTCTGGTGAAATCGTTCGATGAGATGGAGATCATCGGGAAAACCATCGACGATGCAGCCGGGGAGGCATTCGACAAGTGCGCCAAGGTGATGGGACTTGGCTATCCCGGGGGGCCGGTGGTAGACAGGCTGGCTAAACAGGGTGACCCGGAGCGGTTCATCTTCAACAAGCCGCGTATCGAAGGATATGATTATAGTTTCAGCGGACTGAAAACGTCGTTCCTCTATTTTTTACGGGATGAGCTGAAGAAGGATCCCGACTTTATCGAAAAAAACAAGAACGACCTGTGTGCGTCGCTGCAGAAGACCATTATCGATATTCTGATGGAGAAGCTTTATCAGGCCTCCGTTAATTTAGACATAGATGAAGTGGCCGTGGCTGGAGGTGTATCGGCCAATTCGGGGCTGAGAAACGCCTTTGAAGCATACAGCCACCAATATGGCTGGAAGATTCATATCCCCCGGTTTGCCTATACCACCGACAATGCGGCGATGGTAGCCATCTCGGGCTATTACAAATATCTGAACGGAGAGTTTGCCGCTCCCGACGTGGCCCCCTACGCGAGGGTGTCGATATAAGAATTGCGGGAAAACGATTTTTTTGAGAGTTTTAATTTATAGACCATATGTCAGAAACAGAAAATTCCATCGTGGAGGAGAACAAGAAGAGTCTCAATTTTATTGAACAGATTGTCGAAAACGATTTGAAGGAGGGAAAGAACAACGGGCGCATACAAACCCGTTTTCCGCCGGAACCGAACGGCTACCTGCACATCGGTCATGCCAAGGCTATTTGCATCGATTTCGGCATTGCCCAAAATTACGGCGGCATCTGTAACCTCCGCTTCGACGATACCAACCCCGAGAAGGAAGATGTGGAGTATGTAGATTCCATCATGGAAGACATTAAATGGCTGGGATTTCATTGGGAGAACGTCTATTATGCATCCGACTACTTTCAGCAGCTGTGGGACTTTGCCGTCAAGCTGATTAATGAGGGAAAAGCATATATCGATGAACAGTCGGCCGAGGAAATTGCACGCCAGAAAGGAACGCCTACCGAGCCGGGTACCCCCAGCCCCTACCGCGACCGTCCCATCGAAGAGTCGCTGAAACTGTTTGAAAAAATGAACAGCGGCGAGATACCCGAAGGGAAGATGGTGCTGCGTGCAAAGATCGACATGACTTCATCAAACATGCACTTCCGGGATCCCATCATCTATCGGGTAATCCATATACCGCACCACCGTACCGGAACCACCTGGAAGGCTTATCCAATGTACGACTTTGCCCACGGGCAGTCGGACTACTTCGAGGGGGTGACCCATTCGCTGTGTACTCTGGAGTTTGAAGTGCACAGGCCTCTCTACGACTGGTTCATCGACCAGCTGGCAGACAGCGATTATCGTCCCCGACAGACAGAATTCAACCGCCTGAACCTTACGTACACAATGATGAGCAAGCGTAGGCTGCTGCAGCTGGTGCAGGAGAAGCTGGTGTCGGGATGGGACGATCCCCGCATGCCCACCCTGTGTGGAATGCGTCGCCGTGGCTACACCCCGGAGGCCATCCGCAGCTTTATCGATAAAATTGGATACACCAAATACGACGGCATCAACGATATGTCGTTGCTGGAACATGCCGTACGGGAGAATCTCAACACAAGTTCAATGCGGGTCTCGGGCGTGATAGATCCCGTGAAGCTGGTGCTTACCAACTATCCGGAAGGCCAGGAAGAGGAGATGATTGCAATCAACAACCCCGAAGACGAGACCATGGGCAGCCGTAACGTGAAGTTTACGCGTGAGCTCTGGATTGAGCGTGATGACTTCATGGAGGAAGCACCCAAAAAATATTTCCGTCTTACGCCGGGCAATGAGGTACGCCTGAAGAATGCGTATATTGTGAAATGTACCGGTTGCAGGAAGGATGAAGAGGGGAACATTGCCGAGGTCTACGCCGAGTACGACCCGCAGACAAAAAGCGGCATGCCGGAAGCAAACCGTCGCGTGAAAGGTACCATTCACTGGGTGGCCGTACCACACAGCGTGGATGCCGAAGTGCGGCTCTATGACCGCCTCTTCACGGTGGAAGATCCGGCAGGAGAAAAAGAAAAGGACTTCCGCGAGCTGATTAACCCGGAGTCGCTCATTGTGAAAACAGGCTGCAAGGTGGAAGAGTATCTGAAAGATGCAAAACCCCTCGACCGCTTTCAGTTTCAGCGCATCGGCTACTTCAACGTGGATGCCGATTCTACCGTAGAACGACTTGTTTTCAACCGCACGGTTGCCCTCAAAGACTC
>DHSP01000031.1:6623-7285 GCA_002408485.1 Proteiniphilum sp. UBA5283
TTGCTGGCCGAGTACTACAACGCCGGAGGAGACAACGAAGAAGCCGAGGAGGTCATCGCGGAAGGGTTGAAGATGCATCCCGGAAGCCCCGAGCTGATGTTGTTGAAAGTAAAGACTCTCGTTTTTTCTGAAATGTATGAAGAAGCGCTCGATTACATGAGACAGTTATCGGAGGAGGGTGATGTGGAACTCTCTCTGCTGAAGATTGAGTCTTTGTTGCACACCGACCGGTATGATGAAGCCGATGAACTGATCAACAATACCCTGGAGCGTGAGCTGTCGGTGGATGACCTCTATTATTTTATCACTGAAACAGGGTATCTGCTCAACGATGTGGATAAGTTTGACCGGGCCATCGCGTTTCTCGAAGAAAGTATGAAGATTGATGAGTCGAATACCGATGTCATCGTGGACCTGGCCTATGCCTACGAGATGAAGGGCAACTTTGAGAAAGCCATTGAATACAACAACCTCCTGCTTGATATCGATCCATATTCGTACGACGGATGGGTGAATATCGGGAAGCTCTACTCCATGAACGGGCAATATGATAAAGCCATCGATGCTTTTGATTTTGCACTGACCATCAACGAAGGGGATACGGGTTTGTTAAAAATGAAGGCCATGGCTCTCTACTTGAACGACAATGCGCCCGAAGCCAT
>DHSP01000031.1:7507-13834 GCA_002408485.1 Proteiniphilum sp. UBA5283
CAGTATGATGAGATGATGAAACTTATCGATAAAAAGGAGGTCGCTTTCGGTAGTACGGGTATCCTGGCAAAAAGGGCTTTTGTATACATTAATAAGGGCGATGTTGAAAAAGCAGAAGAACTGTTTTTGCAAATTCCGGAACCGGAAAAAGATACACTCGATTATTACATGCTGGAAGGAGAGTTGGCTTTTCAGCACGATGATTACGTACAGGCTGAGGTAGCCTATATGAAGGCGGCACTCCTCTCCGAAGGCAACGAAGATATCATCGACAGACTGGCAAATATCAGCGTGGCACAGGAAAAATACGAACAGGCTGCCGCCTACCTTGAAGAGCTGCTCAAGATTGCACCCGACTTCCCTTCGGCAAAATCGAGACTGGCCTTCATCCGCTTTGAGATTGGCTCCAAAGAACCGTTCGACGAGATCATGGCACAGTTTTCGGATGAGGAGCTCCGCTCCCTTCTAAACCTGATCATGGGAAACGAAGATACAGATTTCTCAGGATACAGCAGGGATAAGATTCTCATCCGGTTGAACGAAGCACGGGAAAATCGTGTGCTGTTTAAAAACATAAAATACTGAAACCTCTTTTTAATCGAAGAACTTCACTTCTCCGGAATCAATATTGTATATCCCGCCTGCAATGAGAATTTTACCTTCTTTCTCAAGCTGATTGAGAATCAGGCTTTGCCTCCGGATCTGATTCATTGTCAGGCGGATGTTGATCATGCTTACGTTGGTGACAAAGCAGTTGTTTGCTCCACTCCGGTCCTCTTTGGTGGCCACTTCCCTGTCAATTGCCGGCCTTATTTTTTCCAGTAATCCTGTCAGGTGACCTGCTCTGATATGGTTGCAGGCACTGATGATCGCTCCGCACTTGGTATGGCCCAACACCACAATTATTTTCGATCCGGCAATGTCGCACGAATACTCCATGCTGCCGAGAATGTCGTTGTTGATGATGTTGCCGGCAATGCGGATGCTGAAGATGTCTCCCAGTCCCTGGTCGAAGATCAGCTCTGCCGATGTTCTAGAGTCGATGCAACTTAAAACGGTAGCAAAGGGAAACTGTCCGTCAGAAGTCATATTCACCTGTGTCAACAGGTTCCTGTCCATTTTCAGGTTGTTCAGAAACCGCTTGTTGCCTTCTTTCAGTAACTCCAGCGCTTTTTCGGGAGTTATTTTATCCTGGCTCTCTTTAGTATGTACCCACATGATTCCACAATTAATTCAACAGGTCGAATATTCGTATTCTTTTTACTCATCATGGCTTGTGCCCACGAGTGAATATCGACAATCCATCATAAAACAGATTGTATAATTGAATTGTTTTATCAGTGAATAGGTTTCATCAAATATACACGACGTTGCTTATTCTCTTGTTCGAATGTCTTTTTTTTTAGAAAAAATAACAAATTATCACGCAAGGTTTTCCAATATCGGGGTTTAATGGTTGAAACAAAAGAATTCGTAACGTTTAAAACCACAAAATTATGAAGATTACCAATTTACTTTTCGCAACGGGAATATTACTCGGCATGCTCATTCTGCCTTCTTGTCTGGACGATGACGATGAGGTGAACCGCTTGTACCCCAATGCACTCGTAACAGTGAAGGAGGCCGCCGACAAAACTGTTTTTTTTCAGTTGGACGACAATACAACCCTGTTGCCTGTGAATGTAACGTCGCACCCCTTTGATTCAAAAGAGGTGAGGGCTCTGGTAAATTACGATGAAGTAGACGATCCCAGTCAGGAGTATGATCAGGCTGTCAGAGTGAACTGGATCGACAGCATCAGAACGAAAGCAATGGCTCCCAATTTGGGAGCAGAAAATGATGAGGTATATGGTGCCGATCCTGTAGAGATTGTACCCGATTGGGTAACCATTGCCGAAGATGGCTACCTGACCTTGCGTTTCCGAACCATGTGGAGTCATCAGGGAATCACCCACTACGTTAATCTTATCTCCACCAACAATCCCGACAACCCCTACGAGGTAGAGTTTAAACACAATGCCAATGGCGATGTGTCGGGCAGGATAGGGGATGGCCTGGTTGCCTTCAGACTGGATCAACTTCCCGATACGGAAGGGGAAACGGTGAAACTGAAGCTGAAATGGAAGTCGTTCAACACCGACAAATCAATGGAGTTCGACTACCGCACCCGTGCTGCAACACCTGCATCTTCCGCCATTGCCGCCGAGAGGAGTGTCATTCCTTTGCAATAAAACCGATTTCTGAAAACGATGCACCCCTTCAGTAACCTTGCAAAATTTTATTGCTGAAGAAACAGGTAAGGTTGTACATTTGTTATAAGTACAACCTTACCATACTATCGGTTGAGCGTATGGTGTTATGTGTCCGAACGAGATTGGTAAATGACTAAAGAAGAAAACAGCGTGCGGGAACTCATTCGGCAAATTGTGCAAGGCAACCGGGTTGCCATGAAACGATTTTACGATGATCACTCCGGGTATCTTACCGCGGTATGTGCTCGTTACATCTCAAACAGGGAAGACATCAAGGATGTTTTACAGGAAAGTTTTCTGAAGATTTTCAAAGCCATCCAGACGTTTGAATACAAGGGAGCCGGATCGCTGCGGGCATGGTCGGCACGCATTGTAGTAAACGAAGCATTGAAGCATATCAGAGCAGCCGGAAAAATGCAGTTCACCAGCCTCCCGGAGTGGGATTTACCCAATCCGGAAGAAGATCGGGAGCCGGACTTCGAAGATATTCCGGCATCGGCTATTCTGGAGATGATCCGTACCCTTCCGCCCGGATACAGGACTGTTTTCAACCTCTATGTCCTTGAGCAAAAAAGTCACAAAGAGATTGCATCCATACTGAATATTGCAGAAAGCAGCTCCGCTTCACAATTACACAGAGCCAAGGGTATACTGGTTAAAGAGATAGAGTTGTACCGGTTGAAAAAAAAACACTATGAACGATCAATGGCAAGATAAACTGCGCGACCGGATGGAGCGTCACGAGGAGCCTGCACCCGAGGGATTGTGGGAGGGCATTGAACAGCGTATCACTGTGTGGAACCTGCCCGGAGAGAGGTCAGGCAGCAACAATGGCCGGATGAGGGCCGTGCGTATAGGAGCGGTTGTGGCAGTGGCGGCTGCGACAGTTATTCTGTTTTTCCTCGTACGGGTGAGCTATAGGGAGAATGAGACAGAGGCCGTGCTCACCGGGAAAACGGTCACGGTGGTTCCGCAACAGGAACAATTCACTGCAGAAAGTACCTCAAAACTGCTATACCGTGAACCCGAGGTGCTGCTTGCCGCGAAAGGAAACAACGAAGTTGCCGCGAAAGAAGGAAGTAAAGAAAGTAATGCCCCCGAAACTGTTGAAAAAGATATCCATGAGGAACACCCGGAAGGAAAGGAAGCAATCGCCAAAGATTCCGATGTGGATACCAGGGTAAATGGTTCAACACGGAACGCTGGCAAGCCTGCTTTAAATACCGGCAATGGCAACGATCGTTTACTCGCAATGAACGCTCGCAGAGACCATCAAAATCAACCAAAATGGCAAACCAGCCTCTCCATGTCTAACTTCCCCTCTGGTGCATCGGAGACCTTTTCCGGATATGGCACATTTGCACTTGCCGAAACAGTGGAGGAACAGTATCATTTTCTGCCCAATTTCACCCGGGAGCAAGTGTATACCGACGTGAAACATCATCAACCCATTACATTGGGCATCACCTTACGATACAATTTCAACGAACGATGGAGTGTGGCAAGCGGATTGACCTATACACTACTCTCGTCGGAGCTGCGTGCCGGAAGCGGCAATTATTACTACGACGATCGCCAGACGCTGCATTACATTGGTATTCCTGTTAACGTTGGATACACTTTCTGGCAAAATAATAAAATTACAACCTATCTCTCTTCGGGTGGTCTTGTGGAGAAGATTGTAGCCGGCAGGTTGACATCCCACTACTATCTCGACAACAAGCTGGAAGCAACTACCCGTGAAAGCATATCTTCACGGGAATTGCAGTGGTCCGTTAACACAGCACTCGGAGTTGGGTACCAGATCTCAAACAACATCGGGCTCTATGCAGAGCCCGGTATTTCCTATTATTTTAAAAACAGCAGTGAGTTAGAGACCATTTATAAAGACAACCCGCTTCATTTTAATCTGCGCCTCGGCCTGCGTTTCACGCTCAACGACTGATGGTTTTCTCCGAACCCGCCATCGTCTTTGATGAGTAGCGGACCATTTTAAAGATGCCGTTCAGCTCCTTCTCGGTTAAATGGCGCCACTTCCCGGTCGGAATATCCAGATCGATATTCATGATGCGGTACCTGTCCAGCTGTACCACCTCGTTACCCAGGTATTCGCACATGCGTCTGATCTGCCTGTTGAGTCCCTGGGTAAGGATGATTTTGAAGGTGAACTTATCGATCTGTTCCACGACACATTTCTTCGTCACCACACCCAGGATGGGTACCCCGTTGCCCATTTTGTGGATAAACGTTTTTGTAATCGGATATTTCACCCTGACAAGATACTCCTTCTCGTGGTTGTTTCCTGCACGTAGAATCTTGTTCACGATATCCCCATCGCTGGTCAGCAGAATCAACCCCTGGCTATCCTTGTCAAGCCTGCCAATGGGAAAGATACGTTCCGGGTATTTAACAAAATCAACGATGTTGTTTTTCTCCCTGCGGGTATCGGTTGTACAGACAATCCCCCTGGGTTTGTTCAACGCAATGTAGACATGTTCCTTTTTCCTTCCTTCGCCTTCACCGCTTTTTTCACCCACGACCAGCTTCCCGTTGAGGCGTATCTCGTCGTGATACGAAACCTTGCTACCCATCTCCGCCACAACACCGTTTATGGTGACCCGTCGTTGTTCGATGAACTTATCGGCCTCTCTACGCGAGCAATACCCTATTTCGCTGAAATATTTGTTTATGCGGACTAAATCCTTATCTTGCATACAGTCAGTAAATTACTTTTGAATAAATCCTCAATGCTGAATGACGCATTGAATTTTTTCACAAAAGTACCTGATTATTATCTCAATCTCAACTATCAGATTTTAATTTACGCTAAATTACCACAGCCATCGCATACCCTAACGGCATGCGATGGCTTCAATGAGTTGCATCTCCTTCCGGATTCAGCGGAGCCTACAAGGCAGCTTTCACCGATTCAGACAGGGGAGTGGTTGGCCTGCCAATCAATGTGGAGAGCTGACGGGAGTCATCAAAAAGATCACCCTTCGATGCCGAAACATCCCAACTGGCGATGGCAGCTGCAAACCCCGCAGGAATTTCAAAACTCTCCAGAATCCTGGTATATTCAGCTTCAGTCAGGTTTCTGTAGGGGATGTTTGTCCCGGCCTGGTTTGAGATTTCGGCCGCTAAATCAGCTAGTGTATAATAATCGTCTCCGGCTAATTCGTACACTTTTCCCTTGTGTGATTCGTCGGTTATAGCCACTGCTGCTGCTTCGGCATAATCGACACGGGCGGCAGATGATATTTTCCCGTTGCCGGCACTGCCGATGAAGGCACCTCCTGCTAATGCACCTCCAATGGAACCGGTATAGTTTTCGGTATACCAGCCGTTGCGCAGAATGGTGTAACCGATTCCGGAAGCTTTCAAGGCTTCTTCCGTTGCCTTGTGTTCCCCTGCAAGATTCAATGTGGAGGAGTCGGCATGCAACAGGCTGGTGTATACGATCCATCTTACACCGGCCTTGCCGGCTGCCTCTATCACATTGAAATGCTGGCTGGCACGCAGTCCTATTTCGTTGCTTGAGATAAGTACCAGCCGGTCTATACCAGCGAGTGCCTCGGTCATTACGTCGGGCTTGTTATAATCAAAAGCACGTACCTCTACCCCCAGGGCCGATGCTTTCTCCGGTGTGCGGACAAGCGCCACGATGTTTTCATTGGGAACTCTCTTCTTTAACTCTTTCACCACAAAGGTACCCAAATGTCCGGTTGCTCCTGTGACTGCTATTTTCATACGATTATTTTTATGTACGTTTTTATTTCAAAACCAGTTTGATGTCCAGCGTGAACATGTCGTCAATTACTTTGTCACCCAGGTTGTTAAAGAATGATTTGGAACCGTATCGCACACCAAATTTAGAGCGGTCTACCTTCAGTTGTGTCGAATAAACATTCCCTTTTCTGTTTACCACAAACGATACCTTCTCTGTCTTTCCCTTAATGGTCAGCAAGCCCGTGACAAGTGCTTTATCCGAATTGAATTTACCCGCTCTGGTTATTTTAAACGTAGCGGTGGGGTGATTGTTCACACCAAAGAAGTCGTCCGATTTCAAGTGATC
>DHSP01000005.1:0-6545 GCA_002408485.1 Proteiniphilum sp. UBA5283
GCTGCCAATATCCCACATTATATTCAACAATTGGCTTCTGAAATCTGGTTAAATGTATCACATCATGCCGACATCTCTCATGAAATAGTAGATAGATGTATCTTACAAGTTATCGCAATGAAAAGTGATTATTTTATGGAATTATTTGAAAATCAGTCCACAAGCAAGAAGCAATTATTGATTGCATTGTGTACTGGTGGAGAAAACATTTTCTCAGAGTCCTATAAAACAACACACCGCTTACCCAGTTCAGCTACCTTGCAAAGAGCTGCAAGAGGACTTACAAATGACGGAGTAATCGATAAGATTGACAGTGAATATTTTATTACTGATCCATTTTTCAAACTTTTCCTGAAAAGAACTATGTTATAAGTGAGAAATTATATGCATGATCTCAATCCCTATGAATGTGCGAAAGAATTTGTAACCCATACCGGCAGGAATATATTTATCACCGGAAAAGCCGGCACGGGAAAAACAACCTTTCTGCGCCATTTTCGTGCGGAAACGACGAGACAGGTAGCCGTGGTAGCGCCAACGGGTGTAGCAGCCATTAATGCGGGCGGGGCGACCATCCATTCGTTCTTTCAGTTGCCGTTTACCCCTTTTACGCCAACGCCTGCCGGACGCGAAGCGTTGATCACCCGTATAAAAATGAACAGCTCACGGCGTCGTGTAATCCGTGAGCTGGAAGTGTTGGTGATTGATGAAGTAAGTATGGTACGGGCTGATGTGCTGGATGCCATCGATACGGTGCTTCGCAGTGTGCGTCACAGGCGTTCTGAACCCTTCGGTGGCGTACAGTTGGTTTTTATAGGGGATGTTTACCAATTGTCACCTGTAGCCAAAGCCGATGAGTGGCGGATTCTGTCGGAGTACTACCAGGGGATTTATTTTTTCCACAGTCACGTCATTCAGGAGCACCCACCGGTCTATGTAGAGTTCGACAGGATCTTCCGGCAGTCCGACGACCTTTTTATCGATGTGTTGAACCAGGTACGAAACGATTCACTTTCACCAGAAGGGTTCGAGTTACTGCAAAACCGTTATGATCCCCACTTTAACCCGACGCCCGACGAAAATTATATCACGCTCACCACACACAATTTCAGCGCCGATGCGATCAATACCGCCGAATTGGGAAAAATCAACACAGACGCTCATCCATATCATGCAGTGGTGAAAGGGGAATTCCCGGAGAATGCTTTTCCAGTAGAGCGGGTTCTCACACTGAAAGAGGGTGCCAAAGTGATGTTCGTGAAAAACGACATGGAAGCACCGCGGCGCTATTTCAACGGAAAAATCGGCACGATCACACGCATCATGGAAGAGAGTGTCACCGTACTATGTCCGGACGACACGGAAGAAATCACCGTATCACCAGTACTCTGGGAGAACATCCGCTACACCACCCATCCCGAGACCAATACGGTGGAAGAGGAAATCATCGGCACGTACAAACAAGTACCCCTGCGGCTAGCGTGGGCCATCACCATCCACAAAAGCCAGGGACTTACTTTCGATAAGGCCATCATCGACGCGGGGAAAGCCTTTTCACCGGGACAGGTGTATGTGGCACTGAGCCGTTGCCGGTCGCTCGACAGCCTGGTATTGAAAAGTCCGATTAACCGTTACAGCATAGGGGTAGATGAACAGGTTGTCCGATTCTCCTCGTCTAAACCAGAAGAAAGCCGGGTTGCCGCAGAGTTGCGGTTGGCAAAGGAGCAGTTCAGCATCAACCTGCTACTGCAACTGTACGACTTCGAACCGCTTCTTCAGACGGCACGTTCGTGGTACTCCGATACAAAGGAAAACGAATCTTCCTTCAGCGAAGAAACCGTTCCTTTCGTAAGCGAGATCTGTAATCAGTTGACGGAACTGGAGCAGGTAGCTGGCAAATTCAGGATACAACTACAACATATCACCGGACAAATACCTGTCGACAAGGCTTTTTTTGCAGAACGGCTCCGGGCATCCTCATCCTATTTCACCGAAAAAATTGGGATATTGTTACGGACATTGCAGGAATCGGCTGCAACCACCGACAGCAAGGCAAATGCACAGCAATACGATGAGGACATCGCTTCCCTTTTTTCGGCAGCAGCCCTGAAGGCACACCTGATCTCCGCGACTTCCGATAACTTCAACATTGAGTCGTACTACAATGCGCGACGTCAGTTCAGGCAGCCTCCTTTCTCTTTCACTTCGTACAGCCGCGACAGAACAGGGGTACAGTTGAAATCGATCCATCCCGAACTGCTAAGCGAGCTGGTACAACTCCGTAACCGCATCAGCAAAGAGGAGAATTTACCGGTCTACATTGTAGCATCAGTAAAAACACTGGTACAAATGGCCGATTACCTGCCGGAGACAGAAAAAGAGTTACTGAAGATCCACGGTTTCGGGAAGGTTAAAGCAGAACGCTTCGGTACACAGTTTCTTGAGATGATCCATAACTATATCACAGCATATGGAATTGAATCACGCATGATTCATTTTAAGGAAGACAAAAAGCCGAGAAAAAGAAAAAATAAAGGATAGGCCCTGCCGTAGAACCTAGCCGGGAGCAATAACAAGTAAACGGGAGCACCTCTATCAAAAGTGCTCCCGTTACATCAATTCTGTCGCCAGTTATTCACCAAGAAACTGTTTTGAATTTTATATTCCTATTTATTAGGCATTTTCTCGCTATGACAAAGTCCGAACAAATTTAGCTTTTCTCATTTAGCTTAACGAAATAGTTCATCTTATTTGTTGGGTGTCTCCCATGTTTTTGTCGCCGTGCAATGAATACCGGCGATCTGGTCGCCAACCTGCAGCATAAACTCACCTTCTTCCAGCGTCCATTGTCCCTTTTCATTGACAAATGCCAGTGCTTCGCCTTTTAGTTCGAAAGTGACCGTCCGGGTCTCTCCCGGTTTGAGTGAGATTTTCTCAAACGCTCTCAGGCGACGCACATCGGGAGAGAGGGATGCCACCAGGTCACTGCTAAAGAGCAATACGGCCTCTTTTCCTTCCCGGGCTCCGCTGTTGGTAACATCTACTGATACGGAGATCACATCTTCCGCCGTAAAAAGCATGTCGCTCACGCGGAGGTTGGTATAGTCGAAAGAGGTATAGCTCAGTCCATAGCCAAACGGATATTGTACCGACGTCTGCGCCCCGTAATCGTAGGCACCCTCCATCTTTCCATCGATATTCTGACTGGGTTTATGGTCATAGGTAATCAGGCCCTGTTCGTATTTCGGATAGGTGTAAGGCAGTTTTCCACTCGGGTTCACATCGCCGCTCAGGATATCCGCCAGCGCATCCCCTCCAAAATTTCCGGGCAGATAGGCCTGTATGACTGCCATTGCACCCGGTTCAATCTTGCGGATCAGCCGTGGACGTCCTTCATTCAGTACCAGGATTACAGGCTTGCCGGTTTTTTGTAACGCCAGGGCCAATTCTGTCTGATTCTCAGAGAGACTCAGTTCATCCAGGTTTCCGGGTGTTTCACAATAGGAGTTTTCGCCCAGGCAAAGCACGATATAGTCCACTCCTCCGGCTGCTACGGCGGCTTTTGCTATTTCGGGTGCGTTCTCCTCGAAGTACTGTCCATCCATTTTATAAGTGACGCCGGGTTCGTATCGCACGTTGGAGGCCCCAAATTTCCGCTGCAACGCTTCGTAGATAGTATTGTAGTCCTGCGCAAACTCCTCCGCCTTTTCGCCTTGCCAGGAATAGCTCCACCCTCCATTAAGAGTACGCATAGAATGGGCATTGGGACCTGTTACAAGAATACGGGCATTAACGGGTAACGGAAGGATATTGTTTTCATTTTTCAGCAAGGTAATCGACTCATCCGCTGCTGATTTCGCGATTCCTTCGTTCCCGCTATTTCCAAAATCGGGATACTCTTCACATGACCAGTAAGGCCGTTCGAAAAGTCCAAGTCGGAATTTCAATCGCAACACCCGGCGTACCGCATCGTCAATACGCTTCATAGGTACCTGCCCCTCTTGCACCAACTGTACCAGGGTGGGACAAAAAGCGAGGTTGTAGGGTTCCATCACCATATCGATACCGGCATTGATCGCCTTTTTGACAGCTCCCTTGTAATCAGCTGCCACATGATCGCGGCTCAGCAGGTTCTGCACATCCGCCCAGTCGGTCACAATCACCCCATCGAAACCCAGCTCCTCTTTCAGCCATTGCGTAAGTAGCCGGTGATCGGCATGGGTAGAGACTCCATTGATGATCCCCGAGTTCACCATCACCGAAAGGGCTCCACCCTCAGTAATGGCCCCACGGAACGGCTCGAAGTATTTTTCCCGCAGATCACCCTCCGGGATAACCGCCGGAGTACGGTCTTTACCCGATACTGGCACACCGTATCCCATATAATGCTTCAGGCAGGCAGCTACATGCTGGCTCCCTACCTTGTTGCGATCCCCGCCCTGAAAGCCAAGAGTTGATGCCACCGCCATCTGTGTGTTGAGATATGCATCTTCGCCATAGCTCTCCCACTGCCGGGACCAGCGTGCATCCCTTCCCAAGTCCATCGTTGGCGCGAAGGTCCAGGGTATGTTGCTTGCCCGTGTTTCATAAGCAGTGATGCGCGATCCTTCTTTCATCAGTCCTGTATTAAATGTAGCCGCCATACCGATGGCCTGCGGGAAGAGGACTCCTCCTGCCGTGTATGTAGTACCGTGGATGGCATCTATGCCATAGATTACCGGAATACCCGTCTCCTGCAATGCCCTTTGCTGAATGGTACGGATGATTTCTTCCCATACTTCGATAGTACGGGCCCGGTTGTTGCTCGTGTTGAGGATAGAACCCACCTTGTATTTTCCGATTACAGTATCGAGCATGGCGCTGTCCACCTCAAAAGGTTCGTCGCTAAGATAGGCATTTCCTCCTTTTCCGATTAGATCGAGGGTAAACTGGGCCATCTGTCCCACCTTCTCTTCCAGCGTCATTTGTGCCAGGATACTATCAATCTTTTTCTCCATACCGACGTCTAGGGTCCCCCCGGTTTTTCCGACACCACCATTACAGGCAGTCAGTAACAGAATGAAAAGGAGAAAAAAGAATATTTTGTTCGTTTTCATTTTATTATTCTTTTAAGCATTCAGCTATAAGCTAAGCTCATGTTTATATATTTTGTTTCGTGATTCTACTTCTGATACACCCGCACATAATCGATCTCGTAGGTGGCGGGAAGCTTCGACTCGTCGACACCCTGCGCGCCGCCCCAGTTGCCTCCCCATGCCAGGTTCAGCTTCAGGTAGAAGGGCACGTTGAAGGGCCAGGTCTCCTTGTTTCCGGTGCCGTCGTTGTTGAACCGGAAATACTCCACGCCATCCACGAATCCCTTTATATAGTCTGCGGTCCACTCCACCGCGTAAATGTGGAACGCTGTTTCGGCAGTTTTAACCTCTATCCGCGCGGTTTTCTGGGTTCCGATTGTATGGTTGTAGGCTTTTGTATGCACAGAAGCGTGTATCCACCCGGGATCATAACCCACATACTCCATGATGTCGATTTCCCCGTCGAGGGGCCAGTTGAGGGGTTCTTTTTCCGGCAACATCCAGAAGGCGGGCCAGGTACCTTTGCCGCCCGGGACCCGCAGTCGAGCCTCGAAGTAACCGTAAGTCCAGCTCTCAATAGTATTGATGCGCGCCGAGATGATATCGGTTCCGCTTTTGCGGGCGATGATCTTCAGCGTACCGTCGTGGATTGCCGCCACCGTGTCGGTGCCCCTGAATCCCCCCACATAAGTCTGCAGTTCATTGTTGACCGTACCCTTGGGAAGGTTTTCGTACCACCATTTTTGCGTGTCGGGTAGGGCAGGCTTGCCGCTGCTCAACCGGGGGGCATCAAACTCTTCCGCCCAGACGAGGTTATAACCTGTCGGCACATAATTTCCGATGGTGCCGGCGTCCTGCGAAACTGTATATTTCTGGCTGTACTTTCCGGAAGTAAAAGTGATTTCTGCGTTTCGCACCTCCTCTTTCGGGTTGGCCGTAACACTGATCTTTACCAGGGTCTGTCCGTTCCCCCCTTTGACGGGTGTGAGGCTGCACCAGGACTGGCCAGAGGTTGCTGTCCAGTCGCCATTGGCCGTCACGACAATGTTTTTGATCTCCCCCTTTGCGGAGAACTGTGTGGTTGCCGGTGTTATCTCCCATTTCACCACAACATCGGGCTTAGGGGTGATGGGCGACGGGTCATCTCCGCCGCAGGCTGCCATCATCAGGGCCAGCACGATCCATATCGTATTCATTTTTCTCATGTGGGTTGAAAAGGCTGCCGGTTGTTGCACCGGCAGCCTCTTAATTAATTTATCTGTTTTATTCACCAAATTCAAAGTCATCCAGGTAGAAGAAGCCCGGCCCGGCATGTCCTTCGGCACCGAACTGAAGCACGATCCGGTCATAATCCTTCCGGCCGGCTACATGGGAGAAGTCAAACGTCAGATCCAGCCACTTGTCCATTGGCAGGTTTGCGATCACCATTTCGGTTTGTCCTTCCCACGGGGCCGGATGATCGCCATCCTG
>DHSP01000005.1:6777-7458 GCA_002408485.1 Proteiniphilum sp. UBA5283
ACCTTCACCCTGACTTTGTTCTGTGTCGTTAGATCGAATTTATAATCAGGCGCAGTGAAGGAGAGGTTGCTGTAGAAACCGGTCGACTTCCAGTAACGGTACACCTTCGAGGATTCATTGATGGGTAGCGGTACAGGATTACCAATCACGGCACTTTTTGTTGCACCCCCCATATCTTCCAGTTTGAAAGCCAGTATTTCATCCCCTTCAAAATCTTCACTCAGCGGAATCGCTTTCAGCTCCTTGGCTACCGGCGGCGCTGGCACATTGAGGTCTTCACGGCAGAAAACAAAACACCAGTCTTGTTGTTCCACCTGGTTATGTACTACCAATGTCATTACCTCTTCGGTCTGATACACGATTTCGTATTCTTGATGGCCGCAATAATAACCCATAAAAGCATTTCCGGAGAGGGTCAGCTTGGGATGCCTACCGCTCTCGTCGATAGAGAACGTATAGTCGCCGCCCGGATAGGGGAAAAAAGCATCATCGCCGCTCGTTCCCGTAACATTAAATCCTGCGGCGGACGAAACGGCTTTTCTTCCGTATCCGTCACCGGAATTTTCAATCTTCAGCTGCACGCCGTTCTGAATGAACGTAAACTTATATGAATAGAGTGTCCAAGAGGCCTTGTCGTTTGCAGCGGCACTCCACCAGGATTGACCTCTTGAGCCTTGCGGT
>DHSP01000017.1:0-590 GCA_002408485.1 Proteiniphilum sp. UBA5283
TTATTTTAAAATAAAAAAAAAAAAAAAAAAATTTTTTTTTTTTTTAAAATTTTTTTTTTTTTTTTTATTTTCAGTAGAATTCAAAGGAAATGATAAATTGTTATTTGGCATCATTCTCGGCGTCCTGGCGTTTTGGCTGTTTGCACAAACGACATTGAACATCAATGTGGATATGGCGAAAGATCTCAACATGGATGTATCTGTGATGAACATTGCAGTATCTGTCACAGCCTTGTTTTCAGGTATTTTTATCGTTGTATTCGGAGGATTGGCCGATAAGATCGGACGAGTGAAAATGATTCGTATCGGTTTTTATTTTAGTATCGTCGGCTCTCTGATGGTCGGTTTTACCCCGGCAGGGGGTGCCGCTGACCCGGTTTTAATTCTTGGCCGTATTTTTCAGGGACTTTCTGCTGCCGCCATTATGCCTGCAAGTTTGGCACTGGTAAAAGCTTATTGGGAAGGTAAGGAACGGCAGCGTGCCATTTCATTATGGTCTATGGGATCATGGGGTGGTTCGGGTTTTGCTGCACTCTTTGGCGGATTGATGATCAATGTAGGGTGGCGATGGATTTTCTTTGCCGCTGCTG
>DHSP01000017.1:799-6499 GCA_002408485.1 Proteiniphilum sp. UBA5283
AATAAAAGTGACTATGCCGGTATCGTTACATTCATGCTGGCAATGATTGCCTTGCAAATATTGGTGACCAAAGGAGTACAATTAGGCTTTACCAGCGTTGCAGGTATTGTTTTAATTGCAGCCACTCTTCTCTTTTCAATCTTATTCTTCTATATCGAAAAAGGGAAAAAAGGGGCTTTTATAGATTTTAAGTTGTTTCATAACATGACTTTTACGGGTGCCACCATTTCTAACTTCCTGCTCAACGGTACTGCCGGAATGTTGATCGTGTCACTCATGCTTTTACAGGTTGGCGGTAACCTTTCTGCACAAGATGCCGGAATGCTCACATTAGGATATGCCATTGCCATTGTCTTGTTCATCCGTACAGGTGAAAAGCTGCTGCAGCGATTTGGAGCACGGAAGCCCATGATCTGGGGGGCGCTCATTGTGGGGCTGGCTATCATCCTTCTTATGTTTACCAATGTCATGACCGGCACCTATAAAATACTTGCCATCATCGCATACACATTGTTTGGATTAGGCCTGGCATTTTACGCAACGCCATCCACTGATGCAGCATTATCTAACTTGCCGGAGGACCAGGCCGGAGCCGGTTCAGGTATTTACAAAATGGCATCTTCACTGGGTGCTGCGCTTGGGGTTGCTATCTCTGCGGGTGTTTTTGCCGCATTCAATATAGGCGACCATATTCACTGGCTAGAAGGTGTATTGACTTTTGTAGGACGTCAGGACAATGTAGTAGTACGCCAGGCGGCTACTATTGGTTTGAGTGTAAACCTCCTGATGATTGTTATGGCTATCCTTAGCATTATGATCACCATTCCGAAATTATCAAAAAGACCAAAGACGGATTCGATATAAAACCAAACCATTTATTACTTTTTTAAAATTAATAAAATGAACACAAAGCTGTTGGACGCATTAAAAAACTCACTAGATGAGATAAAATCATGGCAGGAAACAATGCACAAGAGTCCGGAACTGTCCATGCAAGAGGAAAATACAGCCAGGTATATTGCTGATGTGGTAAAATCGTTTGGCGGGTATGAACTGGTAGAAGGCGTTGGAAAATACGGTATTGTAGCGTCGCTAAAGGTAGGTGATAGCGATAAAGTCATTGGCATTCGTGCCGATTTTGATGGGCTGCCCATTCAGGAAGATAATAATTTACCCTACAAAAGTACCAAAGAAGGACTATCCCATCTTTGTGGGCACGATGGGCATACGACTATGGCTCTCGGAGCCGCTAAATATCTTGCCGAAACCAAGAACTTTAATGGAACCGTACGTTTTTTCTTTCAACCGGGTGAGGAAACCATGCAGGGAAGCCCCGCGATGATCGCCGACGGATTGTTTGAACGTTTCCCCGTAGATGCGATTTACGCCATGCATAATATTCCCGGGTTGGAGTTTGGAAAATTCTATTTCCGTGAAGGAGAAACCATGTCTGCCGTCGATAACTGGGAAATTGAACTTACCGGGAAAGGCTCTCACGGCTCTATGCCGGAATTGGGGATTGACCCGCTAGTATGTGGTGCGTCACTGGTTATGGCGTTGCAAACTATTGTCAGTCGTAATGTGTCTCCCTGGAAACAGACCGTGGTAAATGTAGGCTCTTTCCAATCGGGAAATGCAGGTAACGTAGTGCCACAAAAGGCTTTGCTTAAATTAAGTATCAGAAATATGGATAATGAAGTGCGTAAGTTTGTGCTTGATAGAATTCGCAATATAACCAAATCACAAGCCGAAGCATTTAATTGCCAATATGAAATCAGGGAAGGTGTTCCCGGAACGGTGTTGGTGAACACGCCCGAGAACACGAAGTGGGCTGCCGATGTAACGGCCGGAACTTTTGGAGAAGATAGTGTTGTCAGAAATGCAGATGCACTGATGAGTAGTGAAGATTTTGCTTTTATGCTCGAAAAATGTCCGGGAAACTACGTAATGGCAGGGAATGGTGAAGGTTACATGGTACACCATCCACAATATGTATTTAATCAGGATCTCTTACCGCTTGGTGCAGCTTATTGGGTATCATTGGTAGAAGCTTATTTGAATTAATACCTTTTGCATGGATGGTTTGACGATGCTGCTGTATGTTTTATCGCACTCATCAGCGTTGCTGGTGAAGTTGCAAACATAAAATCATTTGATTTATAGCACTTTACTTATGGATAGGTACCCGGGTTGGTCGGCATAGATAAAGAGCAGCGAGCCTCCTTTGATGGTGTTAATAATGGGTTTTGTCAATTCCCTGGGTAACGCCGGACATCCAAAGCTACGACCTAACCGTCCACTGGACCGGATGACCTCTTCGCTGCAATAATCAGCCCCGTGAATAACAATGGCACGGGATCTTGCCTGGTCGTTGATACCCTCTTCCAAACCATCCAGGAGCAGAGAATACCCGTTTCCTCCCTGATAGGTGTCGGCGGTCCGGTAAAAACCCAACGAGCTCTGATGAGACCCATTCCTGTTGGAGAAAGAGGTGGCGTATTTTTCCCCGCTGTTTTGCCCGTGAGCCACGTACGTAACAAAAAGTATTTTCTTTTTCTCCAGATCCAGTACGTACATTCTCTTTTCGGACGAAGGAAGATTGAAGTCGATTACTGTCAGCAGGGGGTTATTCTGTTTGTTTAACTTTTTATAACCGGTGTAAGCTGCCTTGAAGGCGTCAAAATGTACCAACCCCTCCAGTTCCATCTGTTCATAAAGCAGCTCGCAACCGGATGTGGAGAAATTGACTTCAGTGATGTCATTTCTGTTTTCCTTTGTTCCTACAGGGAAAACAAGGGCAGAAAAAACAAAAAATACAATTGAGATGAGAAAGATGCGCATAATATAGTTTGGAAAAAGTATCGCCAAAGATACAATTTTTCCTGAATATGATTGTTAATCGATCACAATGACGATTGTTTGACCGATTGCGCCCCAGTCGTATACAAATTTCGCATGCGACGATGCATTTCTGACACACATATGAGACCGGGGGGTTGTTCCCAGCGAGGAGCTGTACTCAATGATTTTTTCATTCGGATACTGCACCGGTACACCGTGAACGTAGGCCCCATTCGTAAAGCGGGAAGCGTAAGGTGCGTAACCCGCAATCACGCTAGTGCCATCTTTCACATAATACATCTTTTCTTTCTTTTCCTGTATGGCAAAAAAACCAGTGGGTGTCTCATGGGCGTGCGGCGGTTTATGGAGTCCCGTGGTTGCCGGGTTCATACTTAATATATGCCATTCATCGCCACTTTTTTCTAAGGTGGCAATATTCTGGTTAGTGACGTCTACTGCAATCACCTTATTAAACCGAATGCTGTCTCCCCACGAAATAAGATAACGTTTCGGCAATAAATATTCTCCTTCCAGAGATACACCGGCAATCCGGATCATCTCCGTGGTGTCGCTGCCCAAAACTTTTACTAACCAACCGTCGCGGCCATATCGTACCAGCGTGGTGTCACCATGGGTGCTGAAAAGTGGCACCGACTGATATCGTTCAACACCGTATTGGTCCGATACCCGGCCGTAATCGTTTCTCACAAAATCTTCAATTGTGGGTGCTTCTCTGTTTAAATTCCTGTAATTGCTTAAAACTCCCCAGTTGCCTCCTTCGGCTACCGCATTTTCAAGATGAGCAATCCCCGCCTTTATTTTTCCCCATTGAAAGTGCCGGACCGTATCCTGATAGGGATATTGGTCATCCAACGTGTACTGTGTGTATTGCAGCGCTTTCTTCAGGGAGATGTCATCTTCGGTCAGCACCCTCCTCTCTTCCGGCAAAGCGATGGTGGAGACTTCCTTTACGGCCGTTGTATCCACACTGTTGCTGTCAGCCCCTCTGCCGGGATTACATCCGGTTTGAAAAAATGTGACCATGGAAATGAAAAGAGTAAACAAGTGCCTTGTGTTCATCGAGTGCAATATTATTGACTTTATACGGATTACTTTGTCTAGATTGTTTTATGTAGGCTAGAACGTGATTTTTGCGAAGAATGTTCACCAGAAGCGTACTAGAAGGTTGTATTGTCGTGGTATTTTTTTTCTGCTAATTTTTTTACTACTTTTGTTTGGAAGGCAGATCTGTAGCTTTTCCGGAAGCTGTGCCACGAAACAGGTTGTCATTCGAGCGAAACGAGTTGCGAAACTCGTTTTGTACGGAACGTGGCGAAGCAGGATTCCTTCGTGTAAATTAAGTGTATGAGAAAAGAAAAAATAGGATTACGTATCCTGCTACTGGTGGCGGGCATATTTATTATTTCGCATGGAGTAGCATTGTCTATCCGTTCAGATTTGGGGACCAGTCCCATCTCATCAATTCCTTACGTGTTTAACCTGATCCTTCCAAAGATTACGGTGGGAACATTTGCTATCCTGATGAACTCGACACTGGTGTTGATTCAGGTCATTATCCTCAAAGGCAAGCTTGGTACAGCTCAACTATTGCAAATTCCATTGCTGGTGTTGTTCGGAATTTTTATTGACCTGAACCTGTACCTCACTCAACCACTGGTTCCTGATCATTACATCTGGCAATTGCTGACAATTATTCTCAGTTGTTTTGTCATGGCATTTGGTATTTTTCTGGAACTGAAAGCCGATGTGGGCTATCTGCCGGGTGAGGGGCTCACCCTGGTTATCTCCGAGACGTTCCAAAAAAACTTTGGAAAAATCAAAGTTGCCATCGACTCTACAATCGTTGCCACTGCTGTGATCTGCGTACTGTTGTTTCATGGAAGGCTTGAAGGTGTTCGTGAGGGTACCGTAATCGCCGCAATTTTCGTGGGAGCTATCGTACAGTTATATCGGAAAAGAATCTCCTTTGTAGACAGGCTCCTGGCAACTTCGAAGTCAATGGAATTTGTGGCAGAACCTTACATGACAACCGATAATTTTGTGATCACCATTTCACGGCAGTATGGTAGTGGAGGCCATGCAGTGGGTGAGCGTATTGCCCGAAAACTGGGTGTTGCCTTTTATGACAGTAAGTTGATTGATTTGACTGCAGTAGCAAGCGGCTTTACACCTGAGTATGTGGAGAAACATGAACAGAAGCTGCCGAATGGACTGTTGTATAAGCTTTACAATCAGAACTACGCTTATGTGAATGAGGCTACTCCGCCCAACGACAAGCTGTTTATGGTACAAACCCGGGTGATTCGTGATATTGCGGCCAGTGAATCCTGCGTGATTGTGGGACGCGCCGCCAACTTTATACTGAAAGGACACAAAAACTGTTTCAATGTCTTTGTCCACGCCGACCAGGAGTTTCGAAAGAAGCGCGTTGTACATGATTACATGCTAAAACCGGAAGATGCAGAGAAGGTAATGGAGAGAAAAGACAAAGAGAGAAGCAGTTACAACCGGCACTATACAGGGAGAGAATGGGATGATCTCAATGTGTACGATATGACCGTGGAAACCTCTCTTTTTGGAGTTGAAGGTACAGCTGATATGATTATCAAAGCGGCTAAGGTGCGTTTTTCGGGAAGAAGTGGCGAAGAGGAGTGCTGAATTTTTTCTCTTTTTTACTCTCTGTGCAGAACTATTTATTTATCGGACTGTTATATACAGAGCTAATAATCACAGCTGATATTTATATTCGTTCTTAATAGACAGATAAATGATCCAAAACAATTTACCTGCAATTTTTCGTGACTTTAATCCATTAGAAGATAAGATGTTGTCAGTCAT
>DHSP01000017.1:6699-7268 GCA_002408485.1 Proteiniphilum sp. UBA5283
GTTATAGATGCTTATAAACAGATGCTTTATGAGCGGACAGCCGACGAAATGGCCATTTCCTACCAACGTCAGGGACGCATGTTTACGTATACGCCCAATCTGGGTCAGGAAGCGATCCATATCGCAGCCGGGATGAACATAAGGAGAGAGGACTGGCTGGTACCTGCTTTCCGAGAAATGGGTACGTTGCTGGCCAAAGGGGTGACGATGAAAGAGATGTTTCTGTTTTACCTGGGGAACGAACATGGGGGCAGTTTTCAAAATGCCCATCATACGCTGCCCATTGCCATCTCAATTGGAACGCAGCTCCACCATGCCACCGGCATCGCCTATTCTGTGAAATACCAAAAGAAAGACGAGACCGTCTTCACTTTCATTGGCGATGGAGGTACCTCGGAAGGCGATTTCAGTGAGGCATTGAACTTTGCCGGTGTATGGCAGGTGCCGGTGGTCTTCACTATTCAAAATAACCAATATGCCATCTCTGTACCGGTAAAATCACAGACAAAATCAATTAATCTGGCCGTAAAATCGGTCGCCTTCGGCATCCCTGGCATCAAAGTGGACGG
>DHSP01000017.1:7495-16687 GCA_002408485.1 Proteiniphilum sp. UBA5283
TTTACATACCGTTTGGGAGCGCACACCACCTCCGATGATCCGACCAAGTACCGAAAAAAGGAAGAGGAAATAGAGTGGGGGCTGACCGACCCGCTAATCAGGCTGAGGCACTTCATGGAGAAAAAAGGAATATGGAATATTGATCCGGAGAAGCTAACGGAAGAGTACAAGCAGCAGATCAATCAACAGTTTCTGGACGCCGAGCAAAACAAGAGCTATCCCCATGAAGATGTGTTTAAATTTATGTTTTCCGATATGCCGGACGAACTGAAGAGACAGAAAACAGAGTACGAACAATTCTTACGTTGGAAGGAGAACCGGAAATGAGTGTGATGACCATGGTAAAAGCGATTAATAACGCTTTGGATATCAAATTAAACGAAGACGAGAGCGTTGTTGTCTATGGTGAAGATGTGGGCGTGGAGGGGGGAGTTTTTCGCGTGACCGAAGGCCTGCAGAGGAAATATGGGGTGGAGCGGGTGTTCGATTCGCCGCTGGCGGAGTCGGGCATCGTGGGTACCGCTTTGGGAATGGCTGTCTCTGGACTCAGGCCCATAGTGGAGTTGCAGTTCGAAGGTTTTACCTACCCAGCCTTTAACCAGATTGCGTCAAATGTGTCTCGGATGCAGAATCGTTCGCGCGGTAAGTTTTCCGTCCCCATGGTGATTCGTTTTCCGTACGGTGGAGGCATCAACGCATTGGAACATCACTCCGACAGTCCGGAGGCGCTTTATGCCCACATCCCGGGACTGAAAGTGGTGGTGCCTTCAACGCCCTATGACGCAAAGGGACTGCTGATATCGGCCATAGAAAGCAACGATCCGGTGGTCTTTATGGAACCCAAGCGTATTTACCGTGCCATAAAACAGGAGGTACCCGACGAAAAGTACAGCCTCCCTCTGGGCAAAGCCAAAGTGATTCAGGACGGATCCGATGTGACGGTCGTAGCTTTCGGCGCACTGATCCGGGAGTGCCAGAAAGCCATTGCCATGGCCGAAGAGGCCGGCATCTCAGTGGAGCTGGTTGACCTTCGTACCATCTATCCCATCGACAGGGAGACCATCCGCAATTCGGTACGGAAAACAGGTCGGATGGTCGTGGTAGCCGAGGCACATGAGTCGTTTAGCGTGGGGTCGGAGTTGATTGCCATCACCAACGAAGAGGCTTTTCTCTATCTTGAAGCGCCTCCCCGCAGGGTGATGGGCTTTGATACCATCGTCCCTCTGGCACAGGGAGAAAAATATTTTATTATCTCACCAGAGCGTATTTTTTACGAAATTGAGAAAACATTCAATTTTTAAATAATCCGTATGAAACGAGCATGAGAATTGTTCACGCATAAAAGCTATTCTTGTACAAGAATAGGGTGATGATGAGTCTTATACACCTTAAAGAGTAAAAATCAAGTGATTGTATGAAATATACATTTAATTTCCCCGATTTAGGCGAGGGGCTGGAAGAAGGCACCATCCTGGAATGGTATGTCACGCAAGGGCAACAGGTGAACGAGGGTGACCCGCTTGTACAGATGGAAACCGACAAGGTGGTGGCCGATATCCCTTCCCCCAGAAAGGGTGTTGTTTCTCTGTTATACGGCAACACGGGAGATGTGATTAAAGTGGGGGCACCTCTCGTGGACATTGAGACAGAAGAGGCCGGTGTACCGCGGGAGAACGATCACGAGGAAACAATAAAAGAAAAAGTGGCTGTGGAGCCTGTCTACGAAACGGAGGAAGATGCCGGTGCGGTGGTCGGCACCATGGAAGTGGCCGGAAAGGACTCTGTACTGCCGGTAAGCAATGAAGCTATACGAAGCAAAACTTTATCCGAACAGCAACGAAAGGCATTGGCCACACCGGTGGCAAGGGCCATGGCCAAAGAGATGGGCATCGATATCAACAAGGTGCCGGGCAGTGGCCCTTCCGGCAGGGTAAAAAGTGAAGATATCCTTCATTATAATGCCAATTCTCAAAAGGCCGGAACAACGCAAGCCGCTCCTGCAGTTCCTACGGATGATGTGACCTACCTCCCGTTGACGCAAATCAGGAAGGCGATTGCCCGAAACATGCTGCATGCCAAACATAATGCGGCACATATGTCGGTTTTCGAAGAGGTGGAGATATCGGGACTGATGGCCGTGAGGTCGAAATACAAACAAAAATTTGCCGAAAAGGGTGTGAAACTGACCTACCTGCCCTTTATCGTGAAAGCAGTGGCTATGGCATTGAAGAAACATCCGCAGCTTAATTCACAAATAGATTTGGAAAACAACCGGATGGTCATTCGCAACCGCTGCCACATAGGTATTGCGGTAGATGCACCCGACGGGTTGGTGGTGCCGGTTATCCGGGATGCCGACCGACTCTCTATTTTCAATATTGCCCGGCTGCTTGGAGAGCTGGCCGATAAAGCAAGGAAACGAAAACTGACGCTCGACGAGATGAAGGAAGGCTCCTTTTCGATCACCAGCTTTGGGTCCATTGGTGGAATATTTGCCACGCCAGTACTCAACTACCCTCAGGCAGGCATCCTGGGTGTTGGAAGAATATTGCAAACTCCCATCGTGAGAGACAATGAAATTGTGATCGGACACATCATGCCGCTCTCGCTCTCCGTGGATCATCGCATCGTGGATGGCGGCGAAACAACCCGCTTCATATCCGATGTGATGGAATATCTCACCGATCCGCTTTTATTTTTAATGGAGGATTAGGTTTATTTGGAAACGTGCATGCGCTGAAAGAGAAAATATTTTGTAAATTTGTTTATAAATATTCTAAGATCGATACAAATATTTTCTCATGAATAAAATATATCTGTTTGTTTTCTTCGTTGCCTTCCTGTGTAGCATTACACAGATGTCCTGCCAAACCATACCAGACAACGTGGATCAACCCGGTGAAACCGGGAAATTACCTGAAAAAAAGAGACTCTCTCAGGCGGATATTCAAAGGCTTATTTCGAATGGATGGGTCCGGTACAGCGACTTTGGCGCCAAAGGCGATGGAAAAACGGACGATATAGAAGCCATAGCTGCAACGCATGCATTTGCTAATCAGCACAACCTGAAAGTCAAAGCAGACGACGGGGTCACTTATTACATTGGAGGCAAAAAACACACTGTCAGTATACAGACCGATACCGAATTCGGAAAGGCTACCTTTATCTTTGACGATACAAGCGTGGAAGACCGGAATGCCCACGTTTTCTCAATCAATTCTACGAATCAGTCATTCAAGCCCGCCAATATTACTTCTTTGAAAAGAAACCAGAGTCGATTGGATATTTCACTGCCGGGCATCTGTCTCGTGACGGTAACAGATTCCAACGTAAAACGTTATATCCGGTATGGAGCCAATCAAAACAACGGTTCCTCGCAGACGGATGTATTTGTTGTCGATAAAAACGGTAATGTGGATAGCAACACCCCCATAATCTGGGATTTTGATCGGATCACGGAAATTACGGCTCTCCCGGTCGATGAGACAGTACTGACTGTTTCTGGAGGAAAATTCACCACCATTGCAAACAGGGAGAATTCCAAATATAGTTACTATGCCCGGGGGATTGCGATCAGACGCTCCAACGTTGTTGTTGACGGACTCGAACACCGTATCACCGGCGAAGGAGACCACGGCGCGCCGTATAATGGTTTTATCAGCATCAGCAACTGCATGAACGTGACAGTCAGAAATACCATTCTGACAGGTCACAAAGTATACCGTACAATTGGATCGGCAGGGACCATGGTCTCAATGGGTACCTATGATATAAACATCAATAGGGCTCTTAACATTACCTTCGAGAACTGTAGCCAGACGAATGATATCAACAATCCGGAATATTGGGGAATCATGGGATCCAACTACTGCAAGAATGTCGTATACGATCATTGTATCTTTTCAAGATTTGATGCCCATATGGGTGTGGCCAATGCTACCATCCGAAATTCAACGCTGGGGCATCAGGGGATAAATGCCATTGGCAGCGGAACTTTTGTCGTGGAGAATTCCACCATTCGCGGTACAAACCTGATCAATCTTCGTTCCGATTACGGTAGCACCTGGGAAGGTGAATTCATCATCCGCAATTGCACCTTTGTACCCCGTAGTGTGAAATCGGGCAGCGTGAACCTGATTGGCGGATCCAATTCAGGTCAGCATGATTTTGGGTATACCTGCTATATGCCGGAACGAATTACGATTGAAAACCTTAAAATTATGGATTCCGGTCATCCGGAAGGATATAAGGGCCCGGCAATTTTTGCAAATTTCAATAAGCAAATGGTTGATGATACCTATGTGGAAACGTATCCGCTTGTCAAGACAAAAGAAGTCATTCTCCATAATGTAACCACACAGAGTTCCTTGCCCTTAAGGGTCAGTGATAATTCCTATATGTTCAACGATGTGACTGTAATTCGATAACCAGACTTAATACAAGATGATGACAATCAGGCTAACCAGCTCCTGGAAAAGTTCATCCGATGTCCGGCACTTTTAAAACACATTTGTGCGTTCCATCTCAGTTTATTTTAATCAGGGGGAAATACCCCTGCGGATGCTTCCCCCTTCAACAAAAAAACTATTAAATTAATTATTTCCTGTACTTGCAGCATGCCGGCAGAGCATCGTACGTGGCCTGATCGGCTTTAAACTTGTCGGTATCGTGCCCGGCTTTGGCCACGGCTTTTGCAATGTCGTCGGGCGACGTTTTATCGGTATTGTAATTCAAATGCAGTACTTGTTTCTCCATCTCCCAGCTTGCAAAAGAAACACCTGCCACTCCCTTTGCCGCTTTTTCAATACGGTCTTTGCACATTTCACAACTTCCCTTTACATTCAACATGGCATGTTTTTCGTGGGCTTGGCCGGATGTCATGTGATCCGTTTCATTGTGTTGGGCGTCCATTTCCATCTGTCCCATTTCATTATTTGGTGTTGAATCATTTTTGCCGGATGATCCTGAATTACAGGCAATGAGCAAGAGTGTGCTCAGCGCAAACGTTGCTAAAATTGTTGTTTTCATTTTTGTTACCGTTTAAAATTTGAATAAATTGATTATTTAATCTCTGTACTTGCAGCATGCCGGCAGAGCATCGTACGTGGCCTGATCGGCTTTAAACTTGTCGGTATCGTGCCCGGCTTTGGCAATCACTTTGGCAACAGCATCGACCGTTGTTTTTGAGGGATCGAAATTAAGATGCAACTGTTTTGTCTTGACATCCCAGCTTGCAGAAGTGACACCACTGACTGATTTTGCTGCTTTTTCGATACGATCCTTACACATCTCGCATAATCCCTGCACCGTCAGCATCACATGTTTACCGTCCGAAGCAGTAGTCTGCATGTTGTGACTTCCGTGCTCCGTGGCAGGTGCTGTACTTGCAGGAGCAGTTCCATTCATCGAGTGACCTTCGTGCCCTGTTACGGCTCGTCCTGCTTCGTCGTTCATCATGCTCCGTTTCCCGGCCAGCTGGGCACTCGCATCGATGGTGAAAGCGCCGTTGGTCACTATCTCATCTCCTTCGCTGATACCGGACAATACCACGTAGGCGTCTCCCAGCGACGGTCCCAGCTCAATCTCCCGGAGGAGGAAAGCCGGTGTTTCCGTATCGGGTTGTTTCACGTAAACGATGGAACGCTTACCGGTCCACAGAATGGCCGACCTGGGAATAACAACTTCATTGTTGTATTGTTTCAGTGGGGCGTTGATGAGAGCATTGGCATACATCTCCGGTTTCAGCTCCATGTCGGGGTTAGTTGTCTCCACCCGCACCTTTGCGGTACGAGTGGAAGGATCCAGGATGGGATTGATAAAGGATATCTTCCCCGAGAATGTTTTACCTGGGAGCGACTGCAGCGTATATTTCAGCCGGTCGCCCACCTTCAGGAAGGGAAGGTCTGACTCGTATGCATCGAATATTGCCCATACCTGCGATAAGTTGGCCACATCAAACAATACAGTGCCGGTATTCACATAATCACCCTGGTTCACATTTTTTGATATCACAATTCCGCTTGTGGTAGCGACTACATCGATCAGCGGTGAAACTTTACCCGACTGTTCGATGCGCGCAATCTGCTCATCGGTCAGCTTCCACAGATGTAGCTTCTCTCTGACTGCTTGCAGCAAAGCTGGCTGCAGATCTTTCATTTTTACCGCTTCAATCAGCTCCTGCTGTGCGTTTAGCAGTTCCGGGGAGTAGATGGTGGCGATGGGTTGTCCCCGGTGCACGCTCTCGCCGGTGAAAGAGACGTACAACTTTTCGATGCGTCCGCTCACGTGGGCGGTTTGCGATTGCGTGAGCCGCTCGTCTACCTGGATGGTACCATACAGACGGACCTCCTTCACGGGGTTCTGCCTGCTGACGACCGTGGTCTGCACGTTGGCGAGGGCAGCCGCTTCTGCCGAAAGCTGAATAGCATCCGGGTCGATGGAGGCATCTCCCGAGCCGGTGGTATGCAGAGGAATCAGATCCATCCCGCAAATGGGGCAGTCACCGGGTTCCTCCATCCTGATCTGTGGGTGCATGGAGCAGGTCCAGATGGTTGGCTCAGTTCCGTGATTATGGGCTTCTTCTTGGGTAGCTGCATGCTGTGACGAATGATTCCGGTTATTTCCGGAGAAAATAAGCCACCCGAGGATCAGGCCGGCCAACAGAATCAATCCATACCTGAAATATGGATGATTACCAATCTCTTTTATTTTATTTTTATTCATAGTAATGATGCTGTTTTAATTGTTTGATGTATTGAAAGAACGTAATTTCCGGATAGAGGCCACCCTTGTGTTGTATTCGGCAATTGCTTCAGCTTGCCGTAACTGATAATCGAGCAGTTGCCGCTGCAGCTGGATCACGTTGGTGAGATCGCTCTTTGCCGATACAAACTCCTGCACCACCAGCTGATAGGCTGTCCGTGCCAGTTGCTCCTGCTTTTGGTATAGTGCAATCGTCCGTTCTGCGTTGTCGAGTTGTTGTTTCTGCTTGAATAGATCTGACTGAAGAATATTTAGCGTATTGTTATACTTTTCCCGGGCAGACTGCTGCATAAACCGGCTTTCCCGTTGTTGTGCCTTGTATTTATTACGGTACAGGGGGAGAGTAATGGAAACCATGGGCATGACCATATCCATTCCGCTCATGCCGTTATTCATTCCCTGATCCACCGATGTGACCGCACTTTTGCCGATTAGCATATATTGCAGCCCAATGCCGAACATGGGATAACTCATCTTTTTCTCCATCTCACCCTTTGCCCGGAAAGCCTGTTCCTCTTCCATCAACATGCCCAGCATGGGGTTTTGGCTCTCAATCTCACTCATGGATACCCCTTCGTCAAAAAGAAAAGGTACTTTCATAATGGAGTCGGGTAGTACTACTTCCGCATCGGCTGGGCGGTTTAGCAATGCGTTAAATTTGGCTTTTTCGACTACAATCTCTGAAAGAATACTTTCTATGCCGTTTTCGATTTCAGCCATTTCCAGTTGTATGCGGAGCACATCCGACATGCCGGGAACGGAACTGCCCATACCGCTCCACATGCCACTGGAGCTGTCCATACCGGACATTGCGGATGCGGTACCCGAAGCAGCGGCAGCTCCTCCCATCGAACCCATCCCCGCCATGCCACCGCCAGTTGGTGATGAGCTGCTGCTTTTTGTCGCCGGAGAAGGAGCAGGTACAGAATAACCTGAAGTAGAACCACTGAACGGAGAGGATACTTTGCGAAGGGCAAGCTCCTCGAGTTGTTTCAACAGCTGCAGGTTCTCCCGATTGTTATTGAGCTGTTCCACCAATGTAGAAAGAACGTACCACTGGGTATGCACCTCCAGGTAGAGGTTGTCCCTTGTCTCCCTGAACCGTTCATACGCCATTTTGGCCATATGGGTGGCTTCGTTTTGCGCCGCCTTTTGGGTGCCGAACCAGGGGAACATCTGCATGAGAGAGAAGTCGGCAATCTGTTGTCCACCCACGATATCCATCGGTTTAAGGAAAAAGCCGATATTCAGTTCGGGATCGGGCAAGGCGCCTGCCTGCGGTACTTTTTCCAGAGATGCCTTATAGGCCAGAAAACTGGCATTTAGTCCCGGATTATTTCTGCCGGCGACTTCAAGGTAGTGGTCGAGCGAATCCTTTTCCTGTGCGGAGATGGATTCCAGACTACAACCTGTGACCAGGACAGCGATTAGAAAGAGTTTTATATTGTGCTTCATAACGTTTGTATTTTATTCGTTGATGTGTCCCCGTTTTCTGATGGCCCATTCTCTCCAGATGCATTGCAATACAGGGACGATGAAAATTGTCATTGTCTGAATAAGCATACCACCGAATGTGGGTATTGACATGGGTACCATGATGTCCGATCCCCTTCCCGTGGAGGTAAGGATCGGCAGCAGCGCGATGAGTGTGACGGAAGTGGTCATGGCAGCCGGACGAACCCGGCGCAACCCGGCAAACACCACTGCCTCCCTTATTTCCTCCTTTGTCTGCGGGTTGCGCTCCAGAAATGTATCGTGAATGAACGATCCCATCAGCACACCATCGCTGGTGGAAATACCGAACAGGGCAATAAAGCCGACCCACACCGCGATGCTCAGGTTGATGGGGTGTATCTGAAAGACATCGCGCAGGTTGACATCACCCAGGCTGATATCCAGAAACCAGGGTTGCCCGTAGAGCCATAGCAGGATGAAACCGCCTGCAAATGCCACAAATACGCCGGAAAAATGGATAAAGGCTGCGGTGAACGATTTAAACTGAAAATGAAGAATCAGGATAATCAGGATCAGACAGACAGGAATCAGGATGGAGAGCCGCTTTGCAGCACGTGCCTGTTGTTCGTAATTTCCGGCGAAATTATAGGAGACTCCCTTCGGAAGTTGCAGCTCACCGGTTTTTGTTTTCTCCTGCAGCACTTTCCGGGCTTCCTGCACCACATCTACTTCAGCTTTGCCGGCAACCTTGTCGAAGATCACATACCCTATCAGGAAGGTGTTTTCGCTTTGAATCATCTGTGCTCCCCGGGTGTAGGTGATATCGGCTACATCACCCAGCGGGATCTGTGCACCGGTAGCGGTCGGCACGATGATACGGGCCAGTTCGTCGGGATTTTCCCGCAATTCACGGGGGTAACGCAGCCTTACCGGGAAGCGTTCGCGTCCTTCCACCGTGGTAGTCAGCGGCATTCC
>DHSP01000017.1:16895-17569 GCA_002408485.1 Proteiniphilum sp. UBA5283
TGCCTGTTCAGGTTGATTTCAATGTAGGGAGCTCCCACTGCGCGGTCGTAAAACACGGTAGAGGGCAAGACGGAAGGTACGTCTTTCAACGCCTCTTCCAGCGCTTTACCCCCTTGTTCGATGGCATCCAGGTTAGGTCCCGACACCTTCACGCCCATGGGGGCGCGCATGCCCGTGGAAAGCATCACGGTACGTGCTTCAATGGGTTGCAGTTTCGGAGCCGATGTGAGCCCGGGTATGTGGGACACATTGATGATCTCCTGCCAGATGTCGTCCTCGTTCCTGATTTCCGGGCGCCACTGCCTGAAATATTCACCTCCCCTGTCTGCAATCAGACTATCGGCCGGTATCAGCCTGAATCCGTCCTTGGGATTGTAGGTGGATTGATCGATCAGGACATAGGCTCCGTCTCGGTTGACTTTGAAGCGCTGGCGATGGCCATCCTCGTCGATGATAAACTCGGGACGGTAGTTGATGGTGTTTTCGAACATCTGGGTTGGTGCCGGGTCGAGTGCCGAATTGACCCGTCCCCATTTCCCCACGGTTGTCTCCACCTCGGGAATATTGCTGATACGCTTATCCAGTGTTTCAATGTACTGTAGGTTCTGTTCAATGCCGGTATGGGGCATGCTGGTGGGCATCAGCAGGAAAGATCCTTCGTTCAGGCTGGGCAT
>DHSP01000017.1:17760-19853 GCA_002408485.1 Proteiniphilum sp. UBA5283
CGGAACGATTTCCAGCCTACTGTCTCAAAACCTTTGGCCACAAACCCAAAAAGCGAATCGAAGCCAAACCAGATCGTCACACCCAAAAGTAACGTGAATGCGGGGAGGATCATAAACTTCCAGCGATTGGCCAGACACCAGCGGATCAGGAATTCGTAATTTGAAATCAGGGTCTCAAAAAAGGCCAGGATCAGCGCAATGCTGACAATCACGACAATGAAATTCACGACAAAGCCGCTGTGAGGACCAACGGGCATCCATTTCGAGGTAAGCAGATAGAGGGCAGCCAGAACGGCAATTGCCGCACTGATATAGGTGGTTGTCTTGGGATTTTTCCACTTGTAGGCAAGCAGGTTGGTGAATCCGAAGAGAGAAATGAAAAGCACCAGGAATGTGCCCGAGAAAGCATACCACACGATGCCGCCCGCAATAAGCAGAACATTGAATACCCTCTTCACTTTCTTTGAAGAGAAACCGATTGAAAAAACGTAATAGGCCAGGGTGGGTACTACGGTCATACCCAATACCAGTGCGCTCACCAGCGTGATGGTTTTCGTGTAGGCCAATGGTTTGAAAAGTTTGCCCTCCTGTGCCTCCAGGAAGAAGACGGGGATAAAACTGACGATGGTGGTCAGCATGGCCACAATGGTGGGTACCGACACCTCGCTGACACTCCTGTAAATCAGGTTAACAAAATCCTGACCTTTCGTGATCTCCTTGTTTGCCGGTTTCTCCATATGCTGAATAATGTTTTCCACAAACACCACGCCGATGTCCACCATTACGCCTACGGCAATGGCAATGCCGGACAGGGCGACAATGTTGGCATCGATCTGCAGGAGACGCATGACAATAAAAGTGAGCAATACCGTCAGGGGCAATAACCCGGATACAATCAGCGAGGCTTTGAGGCTCATGAGAATGACAATGATCACGATGACGCTGATCAGGATCTCGTGCGACAAGTCCTCCTGCAGGGTGCCGATGGTCTCCTGGATCAGTCCGGAGCGGTCGTAGAACGGAACTACCGTCACTTTGGTCACGGTGCCGTCGGGCAGGGTCTTCTGCGGGAGGCCCGACTCCATTTCGTCGATCTTTGCTTTCACGTTATTGATCACATGAAGCGGGTTGGAGCCGTAACGGGCTACCACCACGCCGCCCACGGCTTCCACTCCTTCCTTGTCGAGCCCTCCGCGTCGGGTTGCGGGTCCCAGGGTGACAAAGGCCACATCCTTTATTTTTACCGGCACGCCATTCCGGACGGTTATTACCGCTTCTTCAAGGTCAGACACATGCCTGATGTATCCCAGCCCGCGGACCAGGTACTCCACCTTATTGATCTCGGCCGTTTCGGCGCCAATGTCAAGATTGCTCTTCTGTACGGCGTTCATCACATCCATGATGGTGGTGTCGTAGGCCCGGAGAGCATCGGGATTCACCTCCACCTGGTACTCCTTCACAAAACCTCCGATGGTGGCAACTTCTGCCACTCCCTCTGCCGAGGAGAGTGTATACTTGGCATAAAAATCCTGTACTGTCCTCAACTCGTCGGGGTCCCACCCTCCGGTAGGTTCACCGGTCTCGGGGTTTCGTCCTTCGAGGGTATACCAGAATATCTGTCCCAGGGCGGTTGCATCAGGTCCGAGAGAGGGCTGTACGCCGTCGGGCAGCGTGCCAGGCGGGAGGGAGTTGAGTTTCTCCAGGATACGGGATCGGCTCCAGTAAAATTCGATATCTTCTTCAAAGATGATGTAGATAAACGACATCCCGAACATGGACGTGCTTCGGATAGTTTTCACACCCGGGATACCCAGCAGCGAAGTGGTCAACGGGTAGGTAATCTGCTCCTGAATATCTTTAGGAGAACGGCCCATCCACTCGGTAGCAACGATCTGCTGGTTGTCACCCAGGTCAGGGATGGCATCTACCGGTATGGGGTCGCGTGGCAGCAGACTGTGCCAGTTAAATGGCGCCGTGGAGATTCCCCATACAATGATGACGATGAGTAACAGAATTGTAAAAAACCTGTTATTCAAAAAATATTGAATGACTTTATTAAGCATGTTGAATGATTTGATTTATAAATTACAGAC
>DHSP01000017.1:20132-26354 GCA_002408485.1 Proteiniphilum sp. UBA5283
CTGCTCAGACCGACAGGTGGAAACAGCTGCCGGAGATGAAGAGAAGTATCGGAAATAACGGGTTGCAGCAGTGAGGTGATCGTTGCCCAAGCCGCGTAAGTTAACGGTGTCGGAAGTTGGGTAGATTGTTGCGCAACATCGTGACTGAAATCGTCCGTGGAGATTTCCAGGGTTTGGAAATCACAGCAGTCTTCGTGAAAAACATCGACTCTGGAGGATGCGTTTGTGGCTGATTGCCTCTGTCTGGCGGAGATCTCTTGTGGGGCCTGCATTGGCATTTCGCAACAAGAACCACTCTCGGATTCTTCGTGAAAAGATACCGAAAAAAGGGTGCCCCCGCAAAGATGCAGCGACAATACCGGCTGAATACCGGTTAGCAGCATGATCGTTGTTAGCAGTATGGCGACTCCTCTTTTCATATATGATTCTATCCGAATATTTGCAATAAGAGTGCAAATATAATAAAGTCATAACAATTATATCTCATAATTGTTTCAAAAAAAGCCCTCGCCATGTTGAGTGGACGGGTTAGTCGGGAACCCCGACGGTTTGCGTGAGCAATACTTCCTGACGGGTGCTCAGATTGAGTAGCTTGCCGATTTTCTCTTTGTCGAAAGAGCCACGCACGACAGACCCCAGTCCCGCAGAGGCGCAATAGAGATAGACATTCTGTGACACAAAACCACAGTCGGTGTAGGCATATTGCCTGCCCGAAGCTTTTTCCATATCGGAGACGAATATCAGATTGAGGGCCGCCTGCGCTACAAAATCCTGTACGCCCGTCTCAGCACGATAATCACCTTTCTTCACCTCTTTCAGCAAATGTTTCCGGGCGTCGTAATAATAGAGGCCGCTCTGCATGGCCACATACAGCTCCAGCTCCTGCCGGTTGTTTGCCGTAGGTGCTGTACGTTTATCATCCCGGTTAAATCCGTTAGCCGCCCATAACAGGTCAGACAGCTGTTGAAGGGTCAGCGCTTTGTTTTGATAGGAGCGAGTTGATTTCCGTTCGTTCAATGCCTGCATCAATGGCTTCCCTCCCGTTCTGTCAGGAGTGGGCAACTGTATGTCCTGCGCAAGAAGTGAACAGGCCATAAGAAAGAATGACGATAATACGATGAATTTCATACCTGTATGATTTAAATGTACTCTACTGTGTAAGCTTATCCGAATAAATTTATCAATTTATAACTCAATGGCTGTCAATTCCGCCACCGAGAGGGCATAATCGCGTTCCAATTCCAACATGCTGTTCAATGCATCATAGTAATATTCTGCTTCGTGCAAGTAATCCAACAGGGAGAACTCGCCTGTATCGAGTGCTTTTCTAAGAAGTGGTTCATTGCTGTAGGAAGAAAGTGCATCGCGATACTTCAGCGCCAAATCCCGTAAGCTGACCGATTTATTGAATAAGCTTTGCAGCCTGTTGTAAAACTGAATCTTGTTGTCTTCCAGTGCCGACTCGGACGAAAGCACATCCGCTTTCGCTTCTTTGACTCTATTCCTGTTCTCCCAAAGTGGGATGGATATGCCGATAACCACACCTTGTAATTTTTCGCCCAGAATTCTTTCGGAGGCATACCCGGCACTTAATTTAGGGAGACTCAATGACCGGCTGAGTTTTACCTGCTGTTTGCTGATGTCGACCTGTTTGCTGAGATACTGCAAGGCCGGACTTTTGGATTCTGCTACTGCATACCATTCGTTAAAGTTTGAGGGAAGAGGTGTAAACGGAATTTCTGTCTCGTTGAATTGAATCTCTTTGCCTCCGTTCAGAGCCTTTAAATCGTTCAAAAGTGATTTCCGTTCGATATCAATTTTTTCTTTCTCGTTCACGCAGGCAATGAAATTCAAATAGACTTTGTTTTTCTCTATGGCATCGACCTCGCCCAGTTCAAACTTCTTCTGGTAGGAGTCGACAATGGTCCGGATACTCTCCACCCTTCTGTTGTAGTCTTTTGACAACGCATTGAGGTAAGCCAGTTGAATGGCAATCTGCCTGGTGCGCAACAGCACATTGATTCGTTCAGAACGGTACAGCCCATCGAGGTTCTCATTTTTTAGATTTGCAACCTTGTTACGATATCCGTAAGCAGTGGGGAAGTCAAATGACTGACTGATCCCAAAATCTTTCTGGTTGCCTATTTCCGTTGGCGTACCCCACAGGTAGCCAAACTCTACCTCCGGATCGGGTAAGTAGTTACCGGTTTTATTTCCAATTTTTTGCGCTTCGATCTCTTTTTGCAACGCCTGTAACGACGTGTTGTTTTTTTCTACTTCCTGCAATATCCTTTCTATTCCACTTTGAGCAGCTACAGGGGTGAGAACGCACAGTGAAAGCAGAACAATCAATATCTTCTTCATAAAGTAATTTTATTTATTCACCGCCGGCCTTTGAGAGTTCGAATGGATTGATCTCAGAACCCAAAATCATCAATGACAATTTCCTCAACCTCTTCCTTTTCAATTTTTACGATGTTCTGCTCCGTCAATCCTTCCACGTAAATAGCTTTATAAGGGATGGCCGGGCAGACATATTCGCATCCGCCGCAACCGACACAGATAGAAGTGTCGGTTTCAGGTATCGTCAATGAGCCTTTATAGGGAACCATATGAACTGCCTGGGTGGGACAATGTTCAGAACAGGCTCCGCAGCTTGTTTCATCGTAATATACAATGCAGTTTTCGACGATGAACTGCACCTTTCCCATCTGTGTATGGTTCTTTTCTTCTTTCGTCAATGGCTGAATGGCTCCACTGGGGCACACTTCTCCGCAGATGGTACAATCGTAATTGCAAAATCCACGATCAAAATAAAGTTTGGGTTGCATGATTCCCCCCAGTCCATATTCCATAAAAGCCGGTTTGATCACGTGACTCGGACACTTGCTTACGCAGAGATGACAGGAGATGCATTTCTCCCGCAAATGATTGAAGGATACTGCCCCCGGAGGAGCGATAGGGGTCTGTCTTTTTGGCTCTTTTTTCTGAATCAGACCATTGGATACTTCCTGCGCGATGAGATTTCCAGCGGCTAAACCGGTGACCAGCGATGCCGACAGAAAGCGGCGCTTGGAAGCGTCCACCGGCTTCACTAAATTCTCCGCTTTTTCCTCTTTCGCATAACTGAATATCGGCACAGCGGCAGCCGGTCTTTGTTTACCCGGTAGGGTAAATCTGTATTTCATGGCATCACGGTGGCAGCTTTCTATACAGTTGAAGCACGTAACACAACGGCTGTAATCGATCTGTTTGTTTTTGGAATCGATGCACGATGCTTTGCATTTCATGGCGCACAGACCACACGTGTTGCATTTTTCGTCCACAAACCGAATTTTAAACAGGGAGTATTTGCTCAGAAAGCCGAGCGTGGTGCCTACCGGGCAAACAGTATTACAATAAGTCCTGCCGTTGCGCCATGCCAGGTAACCGATCACCCCGAGCGTAATCAGGGCAGTAGCGGATGAAAAAAGGCTCAGCGTATAGATGCTTACCTTGTAAAACGTGTAATTATCGAAATGGGTGAATATGGCTTCCAATAGGTTGTTTCCAGCCAGATAGGCCGGACGCAGGAGGTGTGTGGCCATTCTCCCGTATGCTCCATAGGGGTCAAGGAGCCCCACCAGAAAGGCGAATCCAAAAATAAATGCCAAAATTGTGGCTGCTAGTATACTCCAACGCAGAATGCTTTTCGCCTTGCTGTAGTTATATTTTTTTTTAGGAGTAATTTTTTTGGAAAGCCACGCTACCAGATCCTGATAAATGCCCATTGGACAGATGGAGGAACAGTAGACCCGGCCAAAAAGCAAGGTAAGCACCCCCAGGGATACAAGCACCAGGACGTTGACTGCCAGCAGGGCGGGTATAAACTGTATCTCGGCCAGAAAACTAAAACTTTCCGGGAGAAAATCCCTGAAGTCGAGAAAATATAAGGTAATGAGTGTGAACAGGACCACAGAAAGGACCACACGTGTCTTTTTTAACATAGAGATTTTTTTTCGGTCAGTTTGCCAAACAGACAAGTATAGAGGTGTGTATCTATAACATGCTGGTCGGTAGTGGATAAGATATTATAAATTGGGATTCTATAATAGGTGAAAACTATATACGAACCCTTTTGATATTCAGTTTGTCGAGATCCATGGTGCCGAGTCCCAATTCCTGTGCTTTGGTAATGTGCGATACCTTTTCAATCGGCATTTCGCGGGCCTGATTAAAGAAATTGGCGGCGGCAGTGTCCGCGGCAACGATGTCCTGCGATATGAACAAACCCTTCGATAGTACCACGTCAGAGAGTGATTTGCCTCTGGGACCACTCGTCTTCATCAACCTGTAGGCATCAACCACATTCAGGACGGGGCGTTTGGCATAGGTGCATACATCAGCGATGCATTGCTGGAGATCATTGGCATGGAAAAACCCCCTGTCCCATACTATCCCCATATAATTCTTCATGGAGATCGTCAGCTGTGCACCTCCATGATTTTTCAGAATAGGGACGTTGATCCATTTGTCGCTGTCCACAATGGCTTGGTGTATTTTTGCACTCTTCAGGTTTTTCCCTTTGGGTATCGAAACCGTTTTGTAGTAGGACTCCTGATGTGCGGGTACCACTTTTGCTCCTGCCTTCTTCGCGGCTTCTTCTATGCCGCTGTTGCTGTACGATTTGCGCCAGTCGTCGCAGGTGTGATCAAAGACGGTTACTTCCGATGCACCGGCGTCGAAGCATTGTTTGATAATTTCCGCGATCAGCTTGGGATTGGTGTTGGCTGCCATTTCCACCGGTTGATCCCATCCGATGTTGGGTTTCACACATACTTTGTCGCCCTTGCTGATGAAGTTTTTCATTCCTCCCATCTCTGCGATCGCTTTGCGGAACATGGCTTCGGGTTCACCACCCATCACAGCTACCAGGTCATATTTGGCAGCAGCATGGCTGGTTTCAAATGACTGGGTCAGTATGCTCATTGCATCTGCTTCTTTCATCGTCGTGATGGCTGCTCCTGTGAGGGCTATTGCACGTAAGAAATTTCGTCTGTCCATAATAAAGTTTATTTTGATGTTCCAGTGATTCGTTCTGTCATTCTCAAAAATATTGAAATGTACCTCTGTTGGGATAGTTTGTCCTGAACAGAGAGTTTGTGTACCCGATTAAATATTTACCTGCATGCCTCCGAAAACGGTGATACCGGGCATGGGGTAGCCATTGTTGATCTCATAATCCTGATCAAGCAGGTTCTCACCTCGCAGAAGCAGGTTCAGCCAGTCAAACATGCGAAAGTGGACACGGATGTTCCAGAGCAGAAAATGCTCTTCCCGGATTTCAGGATTCAAGCTTGTGCATAAATTACCCACGTACTGCAGACCTGAGGAGAACATCCATTTTCCTTTTGTATAATTCCCGCTCGCATACATCTTATGCTCGGGGGCAGCCAGAATCTTACGGGTCATATTCAGATAGCTGTAATTTGCAGAGAAACGCAGGTTGTGAGTTGCCTGCCAGGTGGTGTTTAATTCAATGCCCTTGTTTTTTACTTCTCCGCTGTTTTCCCATTTGCCTACACCGGGTTGAGTCTGTTGTATCATGTTGTCCCCTTCTACATAGAAAAGGTTTACTCCCAGGCTTACCTGATTGTTGAACAATGTTTGCAGGTAAGATAGTTCGTAGTTCCACAGCCGTTCTGGCTTCAGGTCTGCATTTTGTGGCGGGAACATATACAATTCCCGAATGGTAGGATTCCGAAATCCCTTGCTTACAATTGCTTTCAGTACAGTCGATGGTGAAGGATTGAAACTGAGTCCCAGTTGCGGAATCCATTCCGCGCCATTGATCTCGTGATAATCCAGCCTTATTCCTCCGTTGAAAGTCAGTTTATTACCTGGAAGCGACTGTTGCAGATTCAAATAAGCCGCACTATTATTCAAATGTACATCGGCCAGCTCTACATTATCTGTCTCGTCTGGAAACTTGTTCCAGGCCTTACCGCCAAACCGTTGGAGGTCAAATCCGGCAGTTGTTTTGTTTCCCTCGATGAAGGCGTACGACTGGTAGGCTGAAAATCCAAGCATTTGGTCATCTGAACGAAAGCGATGCAGGGGAGGTTGCACAGGTTGGGAAGAAGGTGTGAAGGCCGGGTAGCCATCGTTTATCTTGTGTGAGCCAAAGTTGTAAAAGAATTTCACAGCTCCCGAAGTAACGCCGTATTCGTTTTCCACGGCAGC
>DHSP01000017.1:26568-40210 GCA_002408485.1 Proteiniphilum sp. UBA5283
TGGGAGATATTCAAATCTGCAAAACTTTTCCAGTTGCGGGAAATATCGTAGCCTGCCTTTGCATAGCCGTTCCACTGATCGAAATTCATGTTTTCCCGTTGGCCGTCGGAACGGTTATAACTGATGTTGCCGATGAGTTGCAGTCCCTCTTTTCTCCATCCGTTCGTTACTTCAGCACTCAATGTCTGATAACTTCCATACATGATTCGGGCAGATTGTTGTAGTCCCTCTTGTATCTGTTTTTTTGTGATGATATTGATCACGCCTCCCATGGCATTCGATCCGTAAAGAACCGATGCAGGGCCACGAACCACTTCTACTCGTTCCGTCATCATCGACTGGTAACTGTCGGCAAGCGGGTGTCCCATTAACCCCATGTACTGCGGGTGACCGTCAATCAGCACGAGCACTCCCGACGTAGGAGCGCCGCCGATACCACGGATGCTCATCCCTCCAGCTGCCCCGTTAGCCACACCATAGCCCATTACACCCCTCTGTGTAATGAATAGGCCCGGCACCTCTTCAGTAAGCAAGGGGAGGAGAGAGGGTTGCATACGCTCGTCTATCAGCAAACCCGAAATTACCGAAATACTCATGGGTAGGTTGCGCAGGTTCACCTTTGGCATGGTGCCTGTGACAATTACCTCATCCAGACGAACGGTATCGTTTCTTTCTGCAGGTTGTCTGTTTTCGGCCAACAGCGCGATTGCGGTCAGTAGACACAGAGTCAGAAATAGAGTGCGTTTGTTCATATTATCCATGGGAATCTGAAACAGGCTTCGTCGTACAGTGAGTAATCGGCCGTGCCGTTCACTGCAAATGTTTTAATTTGCCTGGCGTCTTGTAAAAGATCGATGGCGAATTGCACCGTCGCTCCTGTTTTAATGCGATCTTCCACCAGAAGGATGGTCTTGTTCCGGAAGTCGAAGTCGATGGGTGCCACCAGTTGTGGCATGTCGTATTTCGGTTTCTGGGCGGGATCGCGTAAATTTATTTTTAATAGTTGAATATCGATGTTAAGCCGCTGATTGATGATTGCCGCGGGGATAATTCCTCCGTTGGCGATGGCGACAATCATGTCGAAGGTTTCGTGGAACGTGGTCTCACGAAACCGCTGCATGACCTCCTCAAAAGATTTACCTTTCGTCATCATTATTTTTTGGCAAGAGCTTTCAGGACCAGATACCCCCCTGCAAGCTGGATAGCCATTCCCGGGAGACCCAGACGGAAGTCCTGAATGGCAATTGCAAAGTTTTGCGTTATGCCCCACTCAATACCGGTTCCAATTACCTGATAGGCCAGGATGGAGAGTAAAATACCCACCAACGACACTTTCCCAAAATGCTTTGCGGCCATTGCAGCAGCAACAGCCAGGATAGCCGATTTAATAATGATGGCAGGCAATACTGCTACAGGAGGCATGCCGAAAAGCAGGCTGTTTGCCAGGGGAGAGAGGACTGCCGTGAGCAGACCCACGTGGATCCCATATTTATAGGCAGCAATCAGCGTGAAGAAATAAATTGGCAGGAAAATAAATCCTCCCTGCGGTACAAGGTGTGCCAGTTGCGGTAATAACAGGTTGCCGGCAATAAATATCGCTGCAAACAGATAAGTCTTCGTGTTACTGAGGTTTAAAGAGTACAATTTGGCTGTTGTTGACATAGTAGATTGGATTTTTATGTTGTTGTATTTTGATTTCCTGTGCATGCATTTAACATAGCTTACAAAACTATGCATAAAATATCGTATTTTGCAGGAACAACCTGTTATTTTTTATTTAAAAAATGAAAAACCGTTGCCGGGAATGTATTATAGCAATCATTTTAACAGAAGTGGAAGGAAGATAGCCTTGCGGGTATACCTTTCTGTTTCCCCGTTTCTCCATAATTATCCATATCTTTGTCACAAAAAATCCGCACGCTATGTGGAAAGATTTGCTCTTCGTGGGTATCGGAGGTGGTGTTGGCAGCATGCTTAGATTTGTCACTTCCCGGCTTGCATCCCGTTATATACACCATGAATGGTTGTTTGTGGGTACCTTTATCGCCAATATTGCAGGATGCCTGCTGATTGGCTTGTTTTCAGGATGGATCTTCGCGCATCATCCCGGGAGTCAGTCTTTCCGTCTGCTGATGATTGTCGGTTTTTGTGGCGGTTACACCACTTTTTCAACCTTTGCCTTTGAGAATCTGCGGTTGATGGAAATGAACCAATGGGGTCTCTTTGTACTCTACTCCTCCGCGAGTATTGTTTTAGGTCTCCTCGCTGTATGGGCAGGTTTAAGGCTGGGACACCAACTGTAAACGAAAGAGGGTGTACCACAAATGTGATTTCACCCTCTTGTTTGTTTATTTATTCTGGTATTGGAGAAATGCACCAAATATTTAGTCCTTAGAGACCGGTTTTCATTTTGATACGGCCTCCATATGCAAACACAACGGTTTTATAATTCTCTGATCCGGATATTTCTGAACATTACTTTCGATCCATGTCCGAGAAATCCGATGTGTCCGGTCTTGTTGAGGAGCCCGGGATGATCCCGTTGATCTACTGTTCCGTTTTTGGATGCCTCACGGATGTTCCCGTCGAGGATGGTTGTACCGTTCAGAATTACTTTGATATGGTCGCCGTCCGCAATAACTTCCTGGTAGTTCCATTCACCGGTGGGTTTCAGAAAGCCCCTCTTTGCGGGAATCACGCCGTAAACCGATCCGTGATACTGATAAACCTGAAGTTTCTCGTATACCGGTGCATCGTTATCCAATATCTGGAGCTCCATGCCCACGTAGGCGGCATCACCCTCAAGCGGGGTGCGGATACCCAGTCCGTTGTTGGCACCCGGTGTGAGCATAAACTCGAAACGGAACACAAAGTTATCGAACTGCTCGCGGGTATACAGGTTGCCGCCGGAGCCCTTGCTGGGGTGCAGCACAATCAGACCGCTTTCTACTGCATAGTCTTTCTTGTTGCCCGTCCACTGATCGAGGCTGCTGCCGTCGAAGAGGATGCGGAAACCCTCATTTTCTTCTTCTGCAGAAAGCTCAAAAGGTTCCGGACGGGGAAGCTCCTTCAGAAAGATGTCTCTGTACGCCACTTTGCTGCCGTGTGCCTGCAGTTCGATCTGTTCAACCGGGAAGATGGGCTGACTTCTGTCCCAGTAGTTTTCGAGAATCACGTTGTCGGCCACCAGCTCACCATTCAGCCACACCGATACCCTTTCGCCGACCATGCGGATGCGGAATGTATTCCATTCACCTACTTTCTGATCGGCCACCATCAGCGGCTTGCTGGGGTTCTGCGTGTTGTTGTATAACCCACCGGAGCCAACCTGGGCACCCACGTTTACCCGGGCAGTATCCCAGATCTGTACCTGCGGCGTTCCGCGGAGATAAATTCCTGCATCGGGCTCAGGGCCGGGGTAGAGCTTCCAGTCGACCAGCATTTCGAAGTCGCCGTACTGTTTATCGGTACAAAGGTTATTTCCTTTCCCGGTGAAAAGGAGTTCTCCGTTCTCCACAATCCAGCTTTCCTCTGCCTCCTGATCTGCTTTTTTCTGCGCTGCAGCCAGTTCCCGCAGACTCATTCTCGTCCGTTTGATGGGATTTTCCACCAATCCTTTCCATCCCTCCAGGTTCCTACCGTTAAAGAGGGAGACAAATCCTTCTTCGCCGGCATTTTCTGTCAGGTACTTATTGATGGACTGACGCTGGTAATCGGCATCGGGGTTGCTGAGTGTCTTGCTTACCTTGTTCAGGATGGCAGTTGTTTCCGCGCCTGCAAAGGCCGGATTGTTGATGGCAATGTTCATGGCTGCCTGAGCAGCAGCCTCCTTTAGTGAGGGCTGATCCAAGAACAGTGCCACGAAAAGCATTGCCTGATACTGCCCCGTATTTCCCAAAAGTTTCAGTATCTCGTTTTTCTGCTTGTCTTTTTGGGCAAACTGCATCGTTTCCCGCAGATAGAGATATTTGACTGTGCCGGTTTCACCCGATTTGGCAATGGTTGAAATCAATGCATCGGTCACTTTCTCCAGCTCCAGGTTGTTTTTGCTCTGCCGGGCAATATCCAGAAGGGGGTAGATCACATGAAACGATTTCCATGCGGTGAGCGCAAGAAAAGCTGCATTCTTTTCAGCTCCCGCTGACGAAGCATATGTTTTGGTGATAACGTCAATTGCTTTTTGTGATCCGCTGTTAACCAGTGCGGTGTAGTACAGATACTTGCTGGTGGATTTTTCCATCCTTTCCGATACCAACTTTAGCTGTTGCTCTGCCGGCAGGTAGTTTAATGCCGCGTTGACAGCTTGTTGAAGATCCGGGACAAAGGCCGGGTCAGACTGCTCCAGGAGGGTAAACAGATCGGGCAAATTGTTATCTGTGACGATGTCTTTCAACGCGATGGCAGCGGCGGATTTTACAACCGCGTTGTCGCCGGACATTTGGTTGTAGACAAGATGATACTGACTTCTCATCTTGCGAAGGGAGATGAGTTCCAAAATAGCTTTTTTACCCAAATCCCCGCAGTTGTCAAAGACAGACGCAAGAGGGTGGGAGATGTCGCCCCTGAAAGTCGATAATGCATCTTTCGCCAGTGCCACGGTTGCCTCGTTGTTGCTTTTCAGCAAACCTGTCAGGGCAGAAAGCGACTCGTCGCCACCCGTTTTCGCCAGAGAGAGTGCTGCCGCCTTTTGTACCATCTCATCGGACGAGTGAATATGACGCGCTATGAGTGTTGCCGAACCCTCCACATCGTGGTTTGCCAGCCAATAGATGAGTGCTGTTTGTACCTGCGGAGATTGATTTACAGAAAGTGATTTTTGAATCAGGCGGACCGACTTCTTATCTTTTTGAAATGGATACACATTCAGTATCCCGGAAAGATAAGCGAGGTCCCCATCTTTAAGGGCACTCTTCAGTAAGGCCTCTTTTTTTGTGGCCGGCTGCGCCAGAAGTAGTTCCGATGCAACAATCCTCAGATCTTGTGCATTCTGCTTCGATGCAACAGACAATAACTTCCTGGCCTCTTTATTCACCAGTTTTGGGTCGGATGCATTCAGCCGTGTTAGCAAAGTAAGATATGATGCAGTCGCGTTGTTCCTGCTATACGAGAAATTTGTCTTTGCTGCCTCATTCCGTAATGCATTGAGCGACTCTTTTGTGCCAGTTTGGGCAAGAGCATTCAGGAGCACTTTTTGCAATTTCTCCGAGGTGCTTTTTCCGAAAAGATTCAACAATTTGGGTTCTGCTGCAGCGTGGTCTGTCTGGGCAATGGCATTTGCCAGATTCAACAGGATGGGGTCGGAATCCGTAGTTTTTATTGCATCCAGTAGTGATGCATGCGCTTTGTCCGTCCCAATGCTTACCAAAGCTTGTGAGGCCGGGTCTGAGAGCTGTATATCGGTAAGGAAACCGGATAAAATGTCCACGTTGTCGTCCGTGGCAATGGTTCTGAGCTGACGGATCACAAATGCTTTTATCTCTTTATCCAGCGGTTGTTTCAATGCTTTTTCAAAAGCATTAGCGGCAACAGAGCGTTTTTCAGGATCGTTTGCCACAAAATGTGTCCATCCGCTAATGGCATATTCCGTGGCTTCGTTACTTTTGTTCCCGGGAGGGTTCATCCTGCCGATTAGATCGAGCAAACCTTCTTCTCCGGTAGAGGCCAGGTCTGCAATCGTTTGGTTGTATTTTTGAGGTGTTTCGGCCGGTAGTTGTGCCAACACATCGGCCACAATGGTGGCTTTTGTCCTGCCTGCCGGCATTTGAGCCTGCACTCCGCCAGCAATCAGCAGGCCGAGACAGATGAAAAAAAGGTGTATATGTTTCATACGGTTATTTATTATCATAAAAATTAAATGGTCCACGGTGCACGGGTGGGTTGATTTACCAGCCGGTTTGCTTCTTCGTCGTTGACGAACATCTCCTTCACGGGATCAAACTCGAGTGTCCTGTTCAACTGGAGTGCCACGGCGCCCATGTTTACGATGGTACATGACCGGTGTCCGTTTATTTCGTTCAATGCATACTTTTGTCTGTTGTGTATACATTCAATGAAATTGGTATTTTGTGCCTCCGGCTCGGGAAAATCGGCCAGTTTCTTTTCCCAGTCGGGAATGTCGCATACAAAATTCTTGTATACATTTCCGTTTGGCCCTGAAATGTAGGGAGTGTCGGGCTTTCCGTAATCTCCGCCCCAGAGGATGATCTGGCATCCGTCGTCGTATGTGTAGGTGATGGATCGCCATGTCCCTACCGCATCGGGATGCTGTTGGGGTGCATCCACCTCCACCTTTACGGGGCTGGTTCCATCCTTACCCAGCATGTATTGTACCGGATCGATGTAATGCTGGCCCATATCGCCCAAGCCACCGCCGTCATAATCCCAGTATCCGCGGAAGGTCTGGTGTACGCGATGTGCATTATAAGGTTTATAAGGTGCCGGTCCCAGCCACATGTCATAATCCAGTTCTCCCGGGATGGCTTGCGGCTCCAGGTGTGTTTTTCCTACCCAATAAAATTTCCAGTCGAACCCGGTATGTTTGCTGATGGTTACTTTCAGAGGCCATCCCAGCATGCCGCTGTCGATCAGTTTCTTCAATGGTTTAACCGGTGTGCCCAATCCGTAAAAAGGATCTTTGAAGCGGAACCATGTGTTCAGGCGAAAGATATTCCCGTGCTGTGCAATCGCTTCCCGTATCCTTTTGCCTTCACCAATGGTGCGTGTCATCGGCTTTTCGCAGAAGATGTCTTTTCCGGCCTTTGCTGATTCCACCGCCATGATCCCGTGCCAGTGTGGCGGGGTGGCAATGTGTACGATATCCACGTTCTTGTCCAGGATTAAATCGCGAAAGTCATGGTACAGGTTTATCTTATCTTTCACTCTTGCGGCAGCTTCCGTGAGGTGTTTTTTGTCCACGTCGCACATGGCCACTACACGGGTGTTATCGTATGGTATGTGGCTACGGCCCATTCCGCCCACACCGATAATTCCTTTGGTTAGTTCATCGCTTGGAGCGATCATGCCTTTTCCCAGCACGTTTCGGGGAACGATGGTGAGCAGGGTTATGCCGCCCATCGTTTTTAAAAATTGTCTTCTAGAGGTCATTGTTAGTTTGATATTTTATAGTTTTGGGTCTGATTGATTCTTTGAATCCGCTAAGTTAGGAAAAAAACTAAAAAAGGCCATCTCATCTTTGTGTTATGAGACGGCCTCAAGGAAGTTACTTAAAATTGAATTTTTCTTATTATATTGTCTTCATGATCTTTAATTTTTCTTCCTTGTGGAATGTTTTGAATGACTCTATTCCCTTTTCAGCATATCTTTGCCTTTAGAAATTAGGATATGCTAAAAATCACAGGTAGTACAATTTTAATTCTTTTATGTTTATTCTTTCTTTACTTTAGGTACGATTGACGTCAAATCCTTAATCATAACCGGTTCTTTGGATGCAATACTTTTTCTGGCGGCAATCCCGACTAAACAAGCCAGAGAGCCATCTCTTACTCCGGCTGATTGTCTGAAAGGATCTTTTGTGTCGGGTATGAATATTTGATCTTTCAGCAGCGAATCACCTCCTCCGTGGCCTGATGTACCGAAAGGTACTTGAATGTATTCCCGCTTACCAAAATTTTTAAATAAGACGATTTCATCATAGTTCACATCCGAAGTAGGTTTGGATTCCTGTATCCATGCCTCCATTCTTCCTTTCGTTCCGTTAAATGCTATCCGATAACCTTCATAAGGCGAATATGTCGTTAAAGAATAGGCTACCTGAACGCCATTCATGTACTTGATTGTGGCCGCCATTTTATCAAAAATATTAATGTCATTTTTGAATACACAACCATCTCTTAAATAACCGTCATATTTCTCGTTATCAACATACAGTTGCTTGTATCTTTGGTTTTTGAGAATATCATAGTAAAAGTTGCATTTATCAGTATGAGGACAATTGCGACAATTCTCCGCTCTATAAGTCCCGTTTTTACCGTAGAAATTCAACTCTCCCAGGGCGTATACACTTTCCGGATCACTATCGACCCACCAGTTCAGAAGATCAAAATGATGACTGGCCTTGTGTACCCATAGCGAACCGCTTCTCTCCACAAGCCTATGCCATCTTCTGAAGTAATCAGCTCCGTGTGAAGTGTCAAGATACCAGTGAAAATCAACAGAAGTCAACTCTCCGATCTCTCCCGCCTGCAGAAGTTCCCACATTTTTGCACGATGGGGCGAATATCTGTAATTGAACGTGACCCGGCATTTTTTTCCTGTTCTCTTCTCTCCGTCTATGATGGCTTGAATTTTTTTCTCATCTGTAGCCATTGGCTTTTCACAAATAATATCGGCACCCAATTCCATCCCTCTTACTACGAAATGATCGTGTGTGTTATCTACTGTTGTGACAATCAATATATCCGGTTTGGTTTCGATCATCATTTTGTCGAAATCGGTATAGGTTGGGCATGAAGTTCCGATAATTTCTTTACCGGCTGCTAGTCTGCCTGGATTATTGTCACAGAGACCCACGAATTCAAGATAATCGGAATAGTCTTTTACTAAACTGCTTCCCCACATTGAGGTACCCCTACTTCCGGTACCTACCAAAGCAATCTTCTTCTTGATTTTGTTTTTTTGATTTACCTTCACGTTACTTGCTTGAAGTCCGGAGAGGGGGGCAATCAATGAAGTACCCGCAACAGCTCCGGTTATAGCTAAAAAATCTCTTCTCGTAAACAAATTTGTTTTTTTCTTTTCCATAATATCCTATTTTTCTTATTCATTAATATTTGAACACTTTTCCTCCTGCAACAACTTGCCTTAATTTTTCGTCGAAGGTAGCACGTTGTCCGGTACGAAGGGCTGCTGTAACCATGATATCGGCGATGGAGTGGCTGTATCCAGCCTCCACAGGGGCATTTGTTTTCACGTTACTGTCTCTTACACAATCCATCCAGTTTTTCATATGGGCATTTGTTAGTGGATCGGATCCGGTATTTGAGTCGGTTTCTACAGTTATTTGTGGTAGTTCGAACGTTTCAAGCATAAAAGGTTTCATGTCCATCGCTGAAGCATGCCTTTCGGTAAGCCCGCCATCGTTGTTTACGATATTGGTATCGAGATCCAGTTTCCCTCCGTTGGAAAAATACCACTCCTTGGTACCTCCCGATGCGTTGTTTTGCCGTGATGAATAGATTACCTGAAATCCGTCTCCCGGTTCTTTTTCTTTTGAATGTCCGTAATCAAAGACGGCAGTCATCGTATCATAGTTGGTCCTTCCGTCGTTCCACATGTAAATGCCCCCATTGGCTACAACCGACCGTGGATATTCAAGTTCCGAGAACCAGTGTACGGTATCTATCTGATGAGCGAGCCATTGCCCCGGAATACCGGAAGAGTATGGCCAGAAAAGCCGATACTCGAGATACTTGCGGGGATCCCATGCCTCGTAAGGACGGTTCATCAGGAATCGTTTCCAGTCGGTATCCTTTTCCCTGATTTCTTTTGTCAGTTGGGGCAGGCGCCAGCGTCCCGGCTGGTTTACGTTCCAGGTCATCTCCACGGCAATGATTTTCCCGAATTTTCCCGAATTGATGTAGTCGTAAGCAGCTTGGTAGTTGGTTCCACTGCGGCGTTGAGAGCCTACCTGAATCACTTTATTGGTTTCTTTTGCAGCTTTCAGTGCGAAATTGGCATCGTCCATCGTTTCTGCAAACGGTTTTTCCACATACACGTCGCATCCGGCTCTTACCGCTTCAGCAGTGTGCAGCGCATGCTGGAAGTCGGCCGTACTGATAATCACAGCATCGGGCTTTTGGGACCATAGTTCATCGCTGTTTCTGGCAGTTCTGATGCTGCCTCCGGTTTGTTCCTTATACCATGCCTGTCCTTCATCCCGTCTGCGATTCCAGATATCGCAAACGGTATAAAGTTCGAAGTTCATATCTTTTGCATATTTGAGAAAAGATTTTCCGAGCGAACTTTTGAATCGATTGGAAAATCCCAATATACCCACTCTTACTTTATCGTTGGCTCCGATAATGCTGGCATAACTTTTTGCCGACATATTCATCGTACTTCCCAACGTTATTCCGGCCACTCCAAGTGCTGATTTTTTGATAAAATTTCTTCTTGTTTCCATATTGATAATTGTTAAATTGTTTTTTAATCTTTCCATAGCCACTGGTATCTGTGTGTCAAAATCCAGCCAACGAGATTCGATTGAGATTTCACTTTTCTATCCTGTTCTTTTCAATGCATCAAGATAGAGCCTAAAATCTTCATTAAAAGTGCCGGGAACGGATCTTTCCTGTTTTTCGGCAATATGAAAAGTTGATTAAACATTTCATATTGAATAATGATTTCAGGCCCTTCATATTCTATTCTCATGTGATAAAATGTCTGCCGGCAATCGGAAGTTGGAATGATTTACCTCTTTAACAACTTCAGTTCCTTCCGACTTCTTCATATATTTTCAACGATTAAAATTGTTGGCCATATTGTCTATTTGAGAATCAGAAAGGTTTCCACCGATGATAATTTTATGTCGGAAAGTGATCTTTTCTCCTTTTTTCAGCGTAATTTTCACGGAAGGAGAATCCTTATCTACAGCTTTACCTGCAAGATTATTCATAGCAAAAAGACCATATCCCCGAGCATGAGACCATGCAGGATAGTTGGGGTTTTTCTCGTTATCGAACATGACAATGGTAATAATTTCTCCACTCTTATCAGCATGTAACGCCACCCATTTGCTTTTTTTGCTCCAAACATCACTTCCGGTCACACCTTCAGCATTTCGGTAAACTCCGTTAACCCCTTCGTTATTTAAAACAGGAGTTTCTGTCATATTCCCATTTGAGTCTAAATATCTTTCAGCTTTTTGAGAAGGCTCTTCAAAAGCCCTGTCGACACGAAGTCCTATAAGACCCTCTTTATTTTCAGTGAAAATGACTTCTTTTTGTTTTGATGTCAATTGGGTAATTCTTTCAATTGAGCGGAGACCATTATTCTCGCTAAAGATGAAAGTAGTATTTTCTTCTAAAAGTTTTTTTCCTTCATTGTCTATCCACGCTGCCAATGTTTGTAACTTCCCTTTTGAAGCGTTTATATTTTTTATTTTGATGAATTTTATGGAACCATATTTGTGTTTATTTTCAGGCTTAATTGTCAAAGAATTGTTCCAGAAATCCAGGCCGTTAACATCACCAAAATTAAACCACAACCCGATATGGTGTGGATGATCGGTTCTCTCAAAAGGTCTTGGAGCAAGTGGAAATCCCCTCGTAATATCCTTCCCCGACGCTGTGAAAATTGGAAATAGAACCTGTTTTTCCAGATCGTTCGAGTACAAATAAGAAGTGAAATATTTTTTATCAATAAATACATCTACTTTTTGATTTATTTTATCATGTTTGAAGATAACTTGCCCGCCTATATCGGTAGCATTTACTGAAAAGCATGATAAAACCAGAAAATGAAGGAGAATTATTTTTAATGCTTTCATATTTTTTAATTTAAAGTGTTCCATAATCATATTCAGGTGGAAACATTTCCATAGTAATATTTTTCAGATTGTTAACCTTGACCAAGGGGAAAGGTTTATTATCGTGATCTTCATTCACGTAATCTCTCCCTTCTCTGAATACTATCGACAAACTCTTCACTCTTTCTAAAGATTTTATTAATTGCTTTTCTTGAAAATAATACCATTTAAATTAGTTGAAAATCCCCGAGTCTCATCAGGCCAGGTCCCATTTTCGATCCATTCACAATATTGTAGAGCAATGTCTGCATCTTTCTTCCAATTCCATTGTCCAATTGAAACTTCGTCATCATATTTTTTAATTATTTCGGAAATTTCTTTGCTTTCATCCAAAGCTCTACTAATTATCTCCATCAAATTTGAACTATGATAAGATGGCCCTCTTGCATATATTCTATATCCAAAATAAAGCGTGCTCACAGCTTTATGTAACTGTGCTGTTAACATCGTACGATTGAAATAGTTAAACAAGTTTTGATATTGCTCTGTAGATAAAAATGGTTCAGCATCTTTAATTTGATTTAATGACTCTTGGGCTAATTTTACACCATACTCTTTTTCAGTTATAATGTAAGAAAGAAATTCCTCATTCATATTTTCTCCACGAGTCAACCACCCATTATCCGTTACCCATGGGATCTCGTATAATTGAGTCCCGCCGGCTTTAGCCCAATCCGGAGCGAGTGTATTAACAATATCTTTCCAATAATGAAATTCGCGATTAATTCCATGTTTTATAAAAACTACAGGTGGATCAAGCCATTTTCCAGATACGTGACGAGCCCAATGAGATGCATATGGGTCGTAATTTAGTTGTGAATGATTGGTAGTACTTGTCCCAAGTGTGTAGAATACTGATGTAATAATATCAAAAGAATTCTTAAAAGCGTTCTTGATAAAAGGCAGAGCTTCTTCGTTATATGTTTTCCTTATGTATTCATTATAAATATCATCGGCAGATAAACTTCGATCTTCCAAATATCTTTTTAAAGTATAAAGATTAATTTCGGAGGGGCGTCCTAATACTCTTGTGTTTCCATAGCGATCTGTTCGTGCTGCATAACCTATAATATGATCACGTTTTAAAAAATCGCTCCAACGATATAAAATATGTTCAGGCCAAGTGTTTGCTACGACACCTTGCCCATTAAACTCTGCACCTACATCAAATTCAATAATTGTTGGCCTGTTAATTGTGCCAGCAAAAAAATCATTTGGATGGGTAAGAAAAAAATCATGGGGCGTTTCTTTCATCATTAATCTGATTTCAGGGTATTCAAATAGTTCGATTGCTTTAACAATATTCTCATATTCCTCATAGGTATAAGAAAATGTTCTTGCATAAAGATTTAACCCTCGTTCTCCAATAACAACAGATGCAATATTATTTACCACCTCAGCCAGTTTTTCTTGATTATTTTTTAATTTCACAGAATATTGATCTTCCACTCTAGCTCCAGTTTCAATAAATGTAAGAATTAATCCTTGTATATTAGGTACTAAATCAAGCATTTGTCGGTAATCATCTTTGAACCATTCCCAAAAAGCAGGGTTATCCAAATCTATCGTTCCATTTGGTCCGGTTCTAAATCGTTCAGGATAATAATCCAGATTATACAATGACCTGTCCCATAATACAACCTCTTGGATTCCTTTGGCATGTGCATGTTCAATCAGTTTGTTAGCTTTTTCAAGCCTTTCAAGAATCCGAACATGTCTTAAGTCGTGAATAAGATCATGTGATAATTGTAAATGATTAATTTCATATTTTGAAGCATTATCAATTACAAACATATTTTCCTGAAGATTGTCAGATAGGATGATCCACCCTTTCACCTCTTCATCAACTTTAAGAGGTTTATGATTGTCAATTTTATGCGAACATGACAGTGAATATAATATCAATAAAAGGGATAAAACAATTTTTTTATGCATATAGTATAATATTAGGTTCGTTCAATCTGTACTATGGACTAAACGGGTGGGGGAATGATGTTTTTACAAAATAGATTATACAGTTTTGAAATGGAAGATGATATAGTTGTATCTGGAGATAGTTTGCAGATGAAGGCTGAAAGAATATTTCAATTTTTGTAG
>DHSP01000017.1:40428-47316 GCA_002408485.1 Proteiniphilum sp. UBA5283
TATTACCAAGTGTAAAGCTATTTCAACTCAACCGTTGACAACTTTTTATTGACTAATTTTTGATGGATAATTTGGATTTTGTTTAAATCCTTCTGGATAATTAGTTATCAACTCCAATTCAGAATTTGGTATAGGCCTTAATTTATGAATGTTAATATCAAAGAATTCGCAATCAGGGTTGAGTTGAGGTATTCGTTCGAAACGATTGGTTCTTTTCAGGTCAAACCATCGAATCATTTCCGTTCCTAATTCCCGGGTGCGTTCATCTAAAATATAGTCGATGTCAATATCGGATGCTACTACAGGTAAAGAATTTGTTGTTTTGCGTGCTCTTTTGCGTAGATTATCAATATATACTTTTGCTGCATTATTTCCCTCTAAAAATAACGCACATTCTGCTCCAATCAAGTACTGTTCAGCCAATCGGAATATGATGATATCATTCCCACTTTTCTCTAATTTGGGTGCAGTACGATTACGATCTAAATATTTGGTAATTGTATTACAGTACATGCGTTCATTTGATCTGTATCCACCTCCAGGTTTTTTGTTTTCCCCTTTATAGATTAAATTTAAACCATCTACGAAAATACCACGCTTCTTATATTCCGCAGCCTCTTCTTCACTGACTTCACGCATGGGGCGATAGAGAATTGTATCAGTTGGTTTTCCATCTTTCATGGGAACACCCATATCGTCATATTTATTTGTTGCAGAATTCCAAAGTTTACGATATACTGTTTCAAAAGTCCCTTCCAATCTTTTGTCGTTTTCATCAAAGAGAGTCGCATAATAATATGTAGCCATATAGGATCCCATTTTCCGTCCATACCACCCGCTATGTTCATACAAACCATAGCCACTAAGCAGCGATTTTTTCTCTCTTAAACTAAATGTTGGATTGGCCGTGAAGTCCCTTGCAAGTATATGCAATTCAAGTGTATATACAGGGTCGAGTGTCATTTGAAGCGCCCAAATTGTTTCCTTATTGCCTTCGTTATTAACATTGAAAACACTGGCATAATCATCTAATAGTCCATACTTCGATGATGATATGAAAGAGTCTGCAATTTTTTTTGCTGCAGAATATACTTCATTTTTAGAAGTATAGTATCCAGTAGACTTAATAATGGAATCTGAATACTGAGTGAGTGACATCAGAACTCTGGCTTTAAGTGCGTTGGCAATATCTATATTTAATTCACCATTCAGATTAGATTTAGCGGGAAGTTTTTGTTCAGCAATGCTAATGTCGTCTAAAATAGTTTTATAGAATACATCGATAGTAGTTTGGTATCCTTCTGTTATCACTCCTTCTGTTGGGGTTAACGTATAGTGAGCACCTTCACCCCATAATTCTACTGCTATCCAGAAAAGCCAGGCTCTGAAAAAATTGAATTCTCCGGTTATTTTATCTTTATCCGCTTGTGAATTAAATGGGACCTCATCAATAATGGATAAACCATAATTGCAGTTGTTCAGCATTTCATAAAGATATCTCCATGCATTTCTTACTTCGCTGGATTCTACTAAGACATCAGTTTGATAAAGTGTCATGCGTTCCGCAGTTCTTTCTTGTGCGAAAGTAATTTCGTCCGTACCAGCTGCGCCCAGATGTAATAATGTATATATTTGATAATGTGCTCTCTCGTATAAAGCTACAGACAGTGATTTAAGTCCACTTTCGGTTTTTAGAAATGATTCATCTAAACGACCTTTGGGTTCTTCATCTAAAAATGTTTCACAAGAAGTGAGAATTCCTAGAAGAATTATACAATTGATAATGGTAATTTTTTTTATTATCGTTCTCATAATAATCTAATTTAAAATGTAACGTTAAATTTTAATGCATAAGACTTCCAGACCGTCCAGTCAGAACTTGGAGACATTGGATCAATGCAATCTTTGGCAGCTCTGTAGATAAAAAATGGGTTATGAGCTAAAAAACTCACATTGACATTATTCAAAGGTTTTAATTTGAAACGATATGCCAGGGATATCTCTTGCATAACAATATAGTCACCCTTTCTATATCTCCATAATCCATCTAATGTATTGGTGGTTGATAAAGCCATTAATGGATATTTTCCATTGGGATTATCGGGAGTCCAATAATCGTTCAACAATTTTAATGGAAGAGCACTGCTCCAACCTGTGCCAGCCATCTGAATCATGTGTCCAAATTTTCCATTCATTGTAAACGACAAACTCAGATTCTGGTATGTGAAAGAATTCCGCATATATGCCATCCACGAGGGATCTCTTTGTCCAAGAATCTTTTTGTCAAAAGTGCTGCTGATAGAACCATCGGCACCTTCTCCATCGGGACCAGCTATGTCTTTTAACTTCTGATAACCAGGGTATGTTCCGTATTTTTTAGCTTCATCAACCTCGCTAACTTGCCAGATTCCATCCAGGATGTAATCATTATATACTCTCAATGGCTTTCCAATAAATAAATTGTTATTGGGCATATCTTCCGAGGTAATTAATTTTTCAATTTTACTTTTGTTAAACGAATAATTAATGTCTGTTTGCCATTTAAAATCTTTGGTTGTAATATTCGTAGAATTAATTGATAATTCTAACCCAATATTGCTGGTTTCACCGATGTTTTGCCAAATCTCCGTAGAACCGCTTAAATTAGGCAAAGAACGCATAAATAATAAATCAGAGGTATAAGTTCTGTAAGCATCAATGTAACCATTTATGCGTCCTCTGAACAATCCCCAATCTAATCCAACGTTTGTTGTTTTCGAAATCTCCCAACCCAAACTTTTATTCACTAACCCATCTAACATATAACCGGTTAATAATGTATTACCGAAATTGGTTCGGCGTGCCTTTGTCCCCGCAAAAGTCTCGTATGGGTTTATTGCTGCATTGCCTACTGAGCCATAGCTAAGCCGGACTTTCAATGAGGTAAGCACATTTGATTTGTAAAAATCTTCATTATTGATTATCCAGGCACCAGAGATGGCAGGGAATGTAGCCCATTTATTGCCGGGTGCTAAAACCGATGCGCCATCAGAGCGTATAGAGAAATTCAATAAGTATCGGTTGTCATAGCCATATTGAAAACGCCCAATTAATGATGCGATTGTTTTTTGACTGTATGAACTTTCGTTTCGAATGTTTCCGGTTAATTCTGATAAGTTCCAATTACCCAAACCATCATCTGGCAAGCCTGTTCCCTTTGCTTGAAAGTATTTATTAACCCCTTTTTGAAGGCTGGCTACACCAGTCGCATTCACATTGTGTTTTTGAAAAGTCTGCGTGTAATTCAAAATATTATCCCAAGTCAAATCAGTATTGAACGAATTATTTTTTTCTGCGTAGGCTCCTTCGCTATCACGTACAATGTAACGTTTAGTCGTGTTTTTTCCATAAAAAACATCTCCTAGCCGGTTGTCAATTTCGTAACCAAAATTAGAATTAAAGGTCATCCCTTTAAATAAGTCAGCATATAAAGAAGCAACACCGAACAATCTGTGGTATGTCAGCTTGTCTTGATATGGATTGTTAAAATCGAGAAGCGGATTTGCGTAAATGTTAATCACATTTTCTATCAAATTACCGTCGTCATCGTAGGCCCTTATTAATGGATTCAAATATGTGAGAGCATTATATGTCACCGTACCCGAACTTTGCATGACGCCGGGCTCAACGTCATTTTGAACTAAATTTGTGTAGCGTGCATTGATTCCTATTTTCAAGAAATTAAAAATACGCTGCTCTTGTCTTAAACCCAGGCTTAATCGTCTCGCGCCATTATTGGGGTAATAACCTTCATCATCTCTAAATCCTATAGAGAAACGACCATTGTTTTTTACTCCGGAAGTTTCAATACTCAAATTATACTCTTGACTAGCAGTAGATTCTTTATAAAGGAGTTTCTTCCAATCTGTAAAAATATTATTATTTACAGATCCTAATTCCTTCGCATCAAAGGTTTGATCGTCATTAAGCGGTGCGCCTGTATCCCAACCAATTCCTCGATAGGCGTCAAAGCGAGCTCTATCTCGACGATAAGATATATATTCATTACCATCCATTAAGTCAGGTAATTTTACCATGTTTAAGCCGTAAAAAGCATCAAAATTAATTGTTGTTTTTTCTTGAGAAAGATTGCCACCTTTCGTGGTAATTAGGATTACGCCATTTGCTCCCCTAGAACCATATATCGAAGCAGATACAGCGTCTTTTAAAACTTCAATATTTTGAATTTCACTGACTGGTATATCATCAATTGAGTTTTTTGGAATACCATCAACAACGTAGAGCGGACTATTATCCGCATTAATCGAACGTCTGCCTCTAATTAATACCGATGGTGAACCTCCAGGTCGAGTTACAGGCCCAACATCTATTCCAGCAATTTTTCCAGACAAAGCATTCATGATATTTGCTACAGGAATATTATTTAATTCTTCTGTTTTCACAGATGCAACTGCGCCGGTTAAATCACTTCTTTTCATTACACCATATCCCACCACTACTAGTTCATCCAGAGCTTGGGTATCTTCTTCCAGAATTACCTCATGGTGCGTTTTTTTTGCAGTATTTATATTTTGTTCTAAGTAACCGATATAAGAAATTCGTATGAAAGCATTATCCTCTACAGACAGAGAAAAATTCCCATCAATATCAGTAACAGTCCCATTTGTAGTTCCCGATTCAATTATGTTTGCACCAATAATCGGTTCGCCATTTTTATCCGTCACGGTTCCTGTTATTGTTTTCTTTTGTTGTTGAGCAACTATTTTCATTTCTTCTGAAGTGAGTTTTGATTTATCAACAACAGTGAGAATGATATGATTTCCTTCCATGGAATAATCAAGATCTTTATCCTTCAATAAGGAAGTTAGCACATTAGAAACAGCTTTTTGATTCGCTCTGACCGACACCTTTTCGTTGGTGTTTACTTCATTATTGTAGATGAATAGATAATCGGTCTGTTTTTCAATGTCGTTTAGTACCTCTTTCAGAGCTACATTGCGCTTATTGATTGTTACCCTGGCATTTTGTGTATAACTCATTTCAGCCATAGTGCAAAAGACACAGGTAAACAATAGAATAAAGGTTGTTCGCATAATCGATAAAAAATGTTTAATAGGCACTTTTTCGGTTAAATTAGTGCCCGATGAGTTGTTTTTCTTCATACATTTGTAATTGTTAAGTTAATACAGTTAATAGATTAATTGTGTTGATTTTCATTTCAACCGATGGGTGTTGCAGCACCTGTCGGTTTTTTTGGTCTGTCCCCTAGTTCATATGTATTAGTTTTTAAATTTGTTATTTAATGTAAATTTTACCGGTGTGATCATCTCTTACATAAGTAAAATGGATACTTTTCTGTAGTACACGTAGTGCGTAATCAACACCGTCTGACTGGCGGAATTTTCCTGTATAGGTGTGCTGGGGTAAACTTTTGGAATCGATATGAATATCCACATCGAAATATTTTTCAAGCGATAAGAGTATTTCGTCTAACTTCGTATCGTTAAAGGCGATAAGCCCTTGTCGCCAAAGATATTTATCAGTATTGATTATCTCAGAGATAACCAGATTATTGTTCTGAAAAGTTGCTTTTTCGTTTGGTTTCAATGAGGTTAATTTTATTCCTTCTTTAAATACATCCACACCTCCTTCAAAAAGACTTGTTTCAAAGTGGTTAAATTGGCTGTAAGCTTCAACGTTAAAGGCCGTTCCTGTAACCTGCACATCACCCAGACTGGTTTTCACGATAAAAGGTTTTTTTTCATTCTTGCTGACTGCAAAGTAGGCCTCCCCGTCTAAATAGACGGTACGATACTTCTTTGAAAATTGGCTAGGATAGCGAAATGTAGTGTTTGCATTTAACCAGACATTGCTGTTGTCTGCCAAAATAAGATTAATTCGTTGTCCGGGGGGGACAAGAATGGTGTTGTACTGCTCCGGGTAATTATTGTTATTGAACAAATATAAACCGCCTACAATGAGAAGTAAAACGACCGCTGCAACCGCACTTATTATCCATGGAGTGGATTCGGGCAATCTCTTTTGTTTGCTTACAACTTCACGCGATGTGAATAGCAGTGCGTCATACGTTTTACGTTCTTCAATAAAGGTCTTCTCATTTACCACGGATTGGTCTAACCACTGACGAATTACTTTCTCTTCATCAATAGATGTTTTTCCTTCAAAAAAGCGGTATAATAACTCCCTGTCCATCGAGTAAATATTCTTTCTGTATATATAGATAACAGTTAAGAAAAGAACTACCCTAAATTGAAAATGTGTTTTAACAAAAAATAAACAAGAAAGGTATAAGGATGTATAAATATTTCAGATTTATACGAAGTTCACGCAATGCTCTTGAAATGTGGTACTCGATTGTTTTGCAGCTTAGATTCATTTTTTCTGCAATTTCATGATATGAAAGACCTTCAAACCGGTTTAATACAAATATTTGATGTGTCTTTTTGGGTAAACTTTGAAGGGTTTCATGAATGATCCTCTCCATTTCTTCTGAAAAGAGAAATTCCGGGTCACAGGCTCGCAGTGTGTTTATACTTAATGATAATCGCCATGACTCATGTTCACATAGTATGTTTTCAGTACGCTGCTTTACCTGGATGTGTTGTAGGTGATTCAGGCATTTGTTTTTTACAATAGTTAAAATATAGGCTTGAGGCTTCGTGTCGGAGAAAAGGCTTTCCCGGTTCTCCCAAAACAGGGTAAAAGCTTCCGAAACAAAATCCTCGGCAGTTTCTCTCTCTCTTACATATCCTTGTGCAAAACAAATAAAACGTTCGTAATATTCATTAAACAATTGGTTGAAACGATGTATGTCGGTAAAAGAATTCATGAAAGGAAAATTTCACGACAAATATAGACAAACTAATT
>DHSP01000017.1:47553-54687 GCA_002408485.1 Proteiniphilum sp. UBA5283
TGGTACCTCCCGATGCGTTGTTTTATCGTGATGAGTAAATTACCTGAAAGCCGTCACCCGGCTTTTTTCATTTTCCTGTCCATAATCAAATACGGCAGTCATTGTGTCGTAGTTGGTTCCCCCGTCGTCGGTCCCAGATATCGCAAACTGTATAAAGTTCGAAATTCATCTCTGTGTCATACTTCAGGAACGATTTTCCCAATGAACTTTTAAAACGGTTAGAGAACCGGAATACCCAACTTTAATTCTGTCGTCGGCATCCATTATCCTTGCTTAGCTTTTTGCGGACTTGTTCATGGTGCTTCCCAGGGTTAAACCGGCGACGCCGAGTACCGATTTTTTGATAAAATATCTTCTTGTTTCCATATGAGTCGTTGCTAATTTATTGCTTTTCGATAGCAACGGCATTGGCGAGTCTTTAACGGAGCTTTGTCTCCCATTGCCCGGGAAAACTTATTGATTCATCAGACAGATAATTTTTTATTTTACTTGTTGTACGGTGTATCTGTAGGTGCCTCGCTTATTCGTTTTTTTTGCAGCAAGTGTTAGCCGGTAGATTTCGTTCCCCCACACATTCGAAAGCCGGGGATCATCTAATTGAATCGTTTCCAGCGAAACGTCGAAGTCATTTTTATCATATGACAAAAGAGCTTTCTGATTTTCCACCTGTATCTTCACCTTCCCTTTTTCCGAAGTGTCGATATCACCCCATGTGAGAAAATGAACTTCGTTGGCGTGGGTAGCCTCCTCCAGAGAAAAGTCATCCTGAATCAATACCTTGTCATTGGACAGGGAATACGACCGCACCCATCGCTTCACCCGGGCTTCTTCCGGATAGGCTCTTGCAATGTCGGTGGAGAAGGACATCTTTTTTGGATTAAACGAAGTATTCATCGCTTTATATTGCGACCCGAATGCCTGGGGTACCCCGTTAATCGTCGGGAGATTATGATATTTGCTTTGCATGGTCCAGATAGCATAGCGTTCGCTGCTGAAGGTCTGGCGTGTGTATGTTCCCACACCGGCATCAATAAGAATGGGCGTATTATTCATATAGAGAGAAAAGGTGCCCAGATCATTGTGATTATGGCTCTCGTTATTGTAGCCTCCCTTTGTTGCGATAAAAAAGCCGGATTTATTGGTCATGTAGCAAAATTCGGTTTCCGGATACCATGAAAAGGAAGGTCTGGGCTGTGTGCTCCCGAGGCTGTTTAGTTCATTAGCATACAATATGTTTTGTAAGGAACGGAATATGTCACGGCTCGTGGAAAGTTTGTTTTTATTCAGGTATGCGGCTTGTTGGATCATCATATGGCTCTTTACTGCCTTTCCATATCGGTAGATCAACGGAGCATCTCCGCCACCTCTCGCGGAGGCGTCCGCAAAATTGACAACCCAACCGTTTCCCACGTAGGAACGAACAATGTATTCCCCCATGTTCCGGATGATGGGCTTATCAAAAATGGAAATCCTGCCACCGGTACCATCCGAAAGGATCTGAAGGTAATCATACATTTTCCCGGCTGCGTGTCCCCAATAGGAAGGACCTTCTTCACATCCGCCATCTTCGTGGGTGTAATTGATAAATTCATCTACCGAACGCATTGTCCGATGAACGGCTTTTGCCAGCTTCTCCTGGTCGTTTTCCAACAACAGGAAACACTGGAGCACATTGAAATTACACCACGGATTCCAATTATTGACCATGTCGCCAGGTTTCAAATTAAAGGCCATCCACCAGAAGCGATCCTCATTCATGTATGTATCGAGAATGCGTTCCTGTAATTCGTGACGCAAGCGCTCCGAGATGATTGGATTTACCTTATCAAACTCGCGATGAAAAAAGTAGTAAGTCCAGGAAAGTAGAGATCCCATATCTCCGGACGTCAGGTCGATCACGTGTTCGTTGTGATCGGGGATGGTACGCTTTGAATTTTGAAGCGTCAGGTGGGCGGAAGGTACCCAGGAGGTCATCTCACAGGCTGCAAAGACGCCATTCATCAATTGGTCTATAAAACGGCCTTCTCCTTCAGCCAGTTCGGCCAGAAGCAGGTGAGTAATAGCCAGGAGATTCCTGCCTAAGGGAGCCTCCATGATTTGCCGGTTCCCACTTTTTTCGTACTCCAGGTAATCGGTCAGCTTCACCAGCTCCCATTCGTGTGAAAGAGCCTTTTCCCCATTTTTAATTAATTGGGCCTTGGTTGTTTCACCTAGTATCTTTTCCCAGCCTGCACGATCTGTATAAGCGGGATAGGGTACCCATTGCTGATTGAGTATCAGGGCCGATTTCACCTGTTCCAACGAAGCGGATTTCTGTAGCAGGTTCTTTTCTGTATAAGCATTCGCCTGCAAAAACATGATGCTTAAAAAAAGGAAAGTAAAAATATATTTTTTCATGTTTGATAAAATGAATTATTTCCAATCGGATATTCTGTTATAATCTTTCATACTCAGGTATTGACAGGTTTAATGCTTTTTCAACAATAGCCTCTTCAATCAGAATCTTTGTGTCGCCGCTCAGAAAATTGTACAACCAGTCATAGCCTATTGCAACAGCCGTAGTAGTTTCTGCCACGTCTAAATAGTGATCAGGATTCCAACCAGGATAGAGGCATAGGTTGATTAATAGTTTCTCGACCCCTCTGGCATATTTATCCTCGTCGAACATCCTGTATGCAACTGACAGTGTAATGATACAGTGTACGTGCTCCCTGCTATTGTTCAGGTTGTTGGGTGGAGTAATCGTAGGTGCATAGAGCAATTCATCGGCTTGAGACTTCAACAACTGAAGTAGATTGTTCAACAACGGGTCGGTTTTACTCAATTGCTTAACAAGCATCTCCTCTTCCTCCGAGAAGAGTAATCTTGGATGCGCAGGTATTGTTTTTCCAAAGAGTTTGGTGGATAATTCTGATTTTGGGTAAACAGGTTCGTTCGAAGAACAAAAAAGAAGAAAAAAGGAAAAAATCAGAGGTGTGTATTTGAATTTCATTCTTGTTGTAATTATGGCTGTTTATCGTCTGGTAATTTTGGAAAAAGGAAGAGACAATACAAAAACAGGTCGCTTCCTGATTACCTTAAACAGGGTGTTGAATTTTTTATGTCGGAAGTTGAGTCCGTAAAATGGTTTGGTAAACAAATATAGGTAAAACTTTACTTCTGAGTGAGCCTGTTAACTTAAAATTAACAATATATTTTCTTTGCCAGTAAGAAATAAATAGTCAAAATCTTTTTTCTTACCACATTATGACTATTTTTGTGATGAAGGAAAATTAATAATATTGTATGAGGAAAATAACGCTACCCACACTTTTTTTCTTTCTTACGACTGTAATCTTGGCTCTGGTTCTTTTGGTGCATAACACACGAGACAAAAAAGAAGGAGGGTACGACAGTTCTACCGTGATGAGCCGGATCTCCTATATGCAGGAGCTGGCATTGGTGAAACACAATTATACGGGGGTGATCGGTTACAAGGACTATAAGAAGATACTGAATATCAATGTGCCCCTGACAGAGAAGTATTTCCTGTTGAAATACAACGGCTACATAAAGGCGGGAGTGGATTTGAGCCGGATAAAAGTAGACGTGAAAAGCGACTCAACGGTACATGTTTCCATACCCAAGCCTAAAATTCTGGATACGGTGATTGATGAAAAATCGGTAGAGGTGTATAACGAAAGCGAGAATGCATTCAATCCGATAAAAATAACGGATTATAATGAGGCTCTGGCCAGGGAGAAAAATGTGATGATCAACGATGCCATCAAGCAGGGTATCCTGAGAGACGCAACGGAACAGGCTAAAATGGCGATTACCTCCTTACTGAAGGAGATGGGTTTCAGAGATATCAATATTACCGAAGAGTTCGTCATGCCTCAGGTGAAATAAAAATTGACGCAAGAGCAGCAATAAAGTTAACTTATGAGATTTACTATCAGGTTGTTTCTTTACTGGGTGTCTATCTTTCTGATTTTTTATATCGGAATTCAAGTTGTGGTGTATTTTTTGTGGGGAATGAGGGTGGAAGCCTGGCAGGGCGTATTGGTATTTTTAATTGTGGGAGTGATCCCTCCCGCGTTAATTACCGCCTTTTTTTCAAAGAGATTGGATTATATGGAATCAGAGAAGCTTGAACCTCCCTCGTTTTCCGGACAGAAGAAGGCCGTATTTCAATTTAAAGGCCGATCAGACAGTCCTTTCGACGAGGTGATGCAGCGCATCGATCGTCAATGGATCATCTCTTATTCTGACAGAAAAAACCGAATACTTAAATTCAGGACAGATGCTAGAATGACCTCCTGGGGATTGGGAGGGTATCTGAAAATGGAAGGCGAAGAGACCGTGACCGTAATTGTTTATCCTATTCGACCCAGGTCGAAACGGGATAGATTATTTGTAAATCAAACGTTGAGGCTTGTGCATTCCGTTTTGAATCCCTGACACAGTCCTTCCCTTCGTGTTGTTTCTTCGCTGTTCAGCCGCCCTGGTTTTGCCCCTGTTCGTGGCAAGTTATCGCTTTTGTGTGGATTCTACTGATCTCCTTTTTTTTCGCAATACTGGATAACCTCTTCGTTGACAAAGTGAAGAAAATCGTCGTGTTGTTCCTTGGTAATCATGTCTGGGTAGCTCAAAATAAGCAGTTCCTGCGCTTTTGTATCAAGCCGATAAGGTAAGTGGACAAACCGGTACGGAGTGAGAGTATATCCGGCACGCTCATAGAACTGCAACCGGCGCACTGACTGTTCGTCGCTGAGTGGGTCTATTTCCAGAATAATGGTATGTGCCGAATCACGCAGATGCTTCAACAGCTGAGATCCATAACCACGTCCCCGCTGTAACGGATTTACTGCCAGGTGCTCCAGGTACCGGTATGAATCCCATTCCCAAAAGAACATGAGTCCGATTAACTCTTCGCCTTCCCAGGCGGACAGTGGGGAAAAGCGATCATCGCCGCAGGCGAGCAGATGATCTCCCACTTTTCGTCGTTCTGCTACCGGAAAACTCTCTTCGTATAATTTCCATACCTTGTTCCAAGACTCAGTATCATTCTGTATAATTTGTAAAAACTCCATATTTCAGCACTTTACCAAAATAATTTCACTTTTCTTTAAGAGTCCTGGAGTGGTTCTTGTTGTCATTTTTTTCAACCTCCTTAAACTAACTCCTTACTTTCTGGTTTCATCATCGGTCTAAATCTCACAGGTGCCATCCACACTGCAGGATTTTCCTTTGGTGACTTCCACAATGGTCTCTTCTTCTTCGCGTTTCTTCCAGTTGTTGTATGCCTTGTTCAACACTTTTATATAAAGGTCGATAGGTTCAGAACCAACAATGGCCTGCCTTCTGTCCATCAGGAAAGTAGGGACGGTGTCGAAGCCGAGGTTGGCAGCCTCCTGCATGTCCTGTTTAATCTCATACAGATAGTCGTCGCTCTTGAGCATCCCGCGGATTTCATTTTCTTCCAATCCGGCCTCTGTGCCTATTGATACGAGCAACTCCCAGTCGCTGTAGTCTTTTGCCTCTTCGAAATAGGCTTTCGACAGTTTCCCCAGTACAACCGTATCCAGCCCTTTCTTTGCAGCCAGTTTAATTAGCCGGTGGGCATCACGCGTATTCGCAGCAATAGCGTTGGGAAGATTAAATGTCACACCCACTTCCCCGGCAAGGTGTTTCACACCGTCAAACATACGGTCGATATTCTCTTCCGGGTACCCGGCCGTTTGGGTTAAATACTCCCTGACGGGGTATCCGTTTCCTTTATCGGGCAGGTTGGGATTAAGCTGGAAAGCCTTCCATACGAGCTCCACTTCATCGGCATGATCGAACTGCTGAAGTGCTTTTTCATAATGTATTTTGCCTATATAGCAGTATGGGCACATGATGTCGGTCCATACCTCAATTTTCATTTTCTTTTTTGCCATTTTGTTGATCTCCATGTAGCACATTCATCACAATCTGTTGTTTCTCATTGTCAAAATCGACCAGCACCGTATCGCCCTCCTTCATGCCGGTACGGATGATGAGTTCGGCCATCTCGTCTTCAATGTATTTCTGGATGGCTCGTTTGAGCGGTCGTGCACCAAACTGCACATCATACCCCTTGTTGGCAATGAATTCTTTTGCAGGCTCTGTAAGGTTTACCTTGAAGCCCAGGTCGCCAATACGCTTGTAAAGACCTGCCAGTTCCAGATCGATGATCTTGTAGATCGACTCTTTGCTGAGCTGGTCGAACATCACAATGTCGTCCACCCTGTTTAGAAACTCGGGCGCAAAGGCTTTGTTCAGTGCCTTCTGGATCACGCTGCGCGAATATTCGGCATCGCTCACATCGTTGCCGGTATTGAAACCTATGCCCCGTCCAAAATCTTTTAACTGCCTTGTCCCGATGTTGGAGGTCATGATCAGGATGGTGTTTTTAAAGTCGATCTTCCGTCCCAGGCTGTCCGTCACATGCCCTTCGTCCATGATCTGAAGGAGGATATTGAAAACATCGGGATGTGCTTTTTCCACCTCGTCGAGCAATACCACGGAGTAGGGGCGGCGTCGTACTTTCTCGGTCAGTTGTCCACCCTCTTCGTACCCCACATAGCCCGGAGGTGCTCCCACAAGACGCGATACGTTAAATTTTTCCATGTACTCGCTCATGTCAATCCGGATAAGATTTTCATGTGAGTCGAACAGGAACTCTGCCAGCTTCTTGGCAAGGTGCGTTTTTCCAACGCCCGTTGGCCCAAGAAACATGAAGGTGCCGATGGGTTTGTTTGGATCCTTCAGTCCCACGCGGTTGCGTTGGATGGCTTTCACGATTTTGTTTACTGCCTCGTCCTGGCCAATCACCTTGCTTTTTAGCACTTCCCGCATCTCAAGCAGCCGCTGTCCTTCAGCCTGTGCAATACGCTGTACCGGTACTCCCGAGATCATGGCCACCACTTCGGCTATTTTCTCTTCGTCCACCATCTCCGGCTTCTCCTTGATCTCCTTCTGCCAGCGCTCTTCTTCGGCTTCGAGTGCCAGCAGCAGCTGCCGTTGTTTGTCGCGGTAACTGGCGGCCAGCTCATATTTTTGCGCCTTTACGGCGTCGGTTTTCTGTTTTTCCACCTCTTTCAATTCCGCCTCCAGGTGTTCGATGGT
>DHSP01000017.1:54927-69531 GCA_002408485.1 Proteiniphilum sp. UBA5283
CGGTCCGTCAGCTTCACACATGCCTGCAATGCCTCGTCTGTATAACGCACATTGTGGTGATCCTCGTAACGCTCCTTTATGTTGCGCAGGATCTGTAGTGTCTCCTCCGGTGTGGTAGGGTCGACGATCACCTTTTGGAAACGACGTTCCAGTGCACCGTCTTTCTCGATGTTTTTTCGGTACTCATCCAGCGTGGTGGCACCGATACATTGGATCTCGCCACGAGCCAGTGCCGGCTTCAGCATGTTGGCCGCATCGAGTGATCCGGCAGCACCCCCCGCACCTACGATGGTATGGATTTCGTCGATAAAGAGGATGATGTTTGGGTTTTTAGACAGCTCGTTCAGGATCGCTTTGATGCGTTCCTCAAATTGACCGCGGTACTTGGTCCCGGCCACAATTGATGCCATGTCGAGTGCGATCACTCGCTTGTCGAACAGTGCCCGCGATACTTTTTTCTGAGTGATGCGAAGTGCCAGCCCGTCCACAATCGCAGATTTACCTACGCCGGGATCACCTATGAGCACGGGGTTGTTTTTCTTGCGACGGCTGAGGATCTGTGCGATTCGCTCAATCTCTTTTTCACGTCCCACCACCGGATCGAGCCGGTTTTCCAGTGCAGCGCGCGTGATATCTGTCCCGAAATTGTCGAGTACGGGAGTATCGGATCCGCCGCCCTTAGTCTGGGAAGATGTACCCTGGCCGCCCCCAGGGTTAAAGGATGACTTGTCGTTCATATCCTCGTCGTCGTCGTCCGTAAAGTTGGCGCCCGCAGACGGCGATTGTGCACCGCTGTTGGCTTCTTCATTTTTTCCTTCGGATCGGTTGTCAAGGATACTCTTAATATACAGGAAAGCACTTGAATAATCAAGCTGAAACTGTGTGAGAATATCGTATATCAGGGTACTTTTTTCTTTTAGAAGTGCAAGCAGGACGTGCTCTGAATCGGTCTCCTTGCTTTTTGTGAGGCGTGCTTCGAGAATACTCATCTTTAACGCTTTTTCTGTATTTTTATTGATCACAAGTTCACTTGTTCCGTCGTAGGGTTCCTGGATGGAACGAACGTGGGAGTCGATATAATCCTTTAAGATATGCAAATCGATATCAAAATCCTGTAGTACCTGTATAGCCAGCCCCTCTCCATCGCGGAGGATGCCGAGCATGAGGTGCTCCGGCCCGATGTAGTTGTTCTGAAGCCGTCCAGCTTCTTCACGGCTGTATGCCATTATGTCTCTTATTCGCTGAGAAAAGTTATTGTCCATTATCTTTTTTCCTTCTTCTTTTGCTCTGTTATTGACTACAAATATAAACTTTTTATTTTTTAAACGACCCCAATTATCTTATTTCACCCGGTATCCGGTGGGCTGTTTGTAACATCCATATAACCACTATTTTATATTTTTTAGCGTCGGCAATTGGAATGTCTACTTTCTGTAGGTGCAAAAACAGTGCCAAGTCCTATCTGATTCATTCGTTCTACCCTATGTTAGACAATTGGAAATGTATTTTTGTTCAAAAAAGAACGTTTTCGTTACTGAAGGAGAGGGGGGAGTTTGTGTTGTCTGTGTCGAGCATTTTCTCGCTGTCGCGAACTATAATTTTTTTCTTTTCAATACAATCCATACGATCATGGGCGCACCGAAGACAGCCGTGACGGCATTGATTGGCAAGGTTCTGCCGGCGACAGGGATTTGTGAAACAATATCGCACGTAAGCAGGAGGATACTTCCCAACAGGAGGGTCGCAGGAAGAATCGTTTTGTGATTTACGGTTCCGAAAAAGGCACGGGCAAAATGAGGGATGACGACCCCTACGAACGCAATGGGACCAGTGAATGCTGTGACGGCGCCGGTGATGATGGCAGCAATAGCAATGATAAACACCCGTGCCCGTTTGATATTTAACCCAGTACTCATGGCATAATTTTCACCAAGCAGCAGGCTGTTGAGCGTTTTTTGAAGAAAGCAGGCAAGCATGATGCCGACGGACACAAGCATCAGCAGCAGGGGCATTTTATTCCAGGTGACACCGCCGAGGCTGCCGAAAGTCCATGTGACAAACACCTTTAATGAATCAGGGTCGGAGAAACTCTGTAAAATGGTAACGAGTGCACTTGCAACGTATCCAAAGATCATTCCCAGTACCAGGATGGTGATGGAGTCTTTGATTCTTGCCGATACGCCCAGAATCAGTATCAATACTGCAGCTGCACCGGCAATGGCGGCAACAATCTGCGCCATGCTGCCCATGGCTGCGATGAATGGGTAGACTGCCGTTCCGCTGAGCATGGTAAGCAGTGCTACTCCCAGGCCGGCTCCTGCGCTTACGCCTAGTACGTCGGGACCGGCAAGGGGATTGCGAAAGAGTGTTTGCATCAACAAGCCCGACAGGGAAAGAGCACTGCCGGCGATAACGGCCGTGATGGCTTTTGGTAGCCGGTAGTTCCGGATGATCTCATCGATGATGGTATCGCCTGAAGTGCCGAAGAGAGCGACCCACGCCTCTCCCGGGGAAATGGGGGCATTGCCGGTAAATAGATCGCCGATAAATGCCACCAAAAGCAAAATAATCAACAGGATAAATATGACAGTTTTATTTTTCACGGGCAGACAGCTCTTCCAGAGGCTTAATGTAGGTGAACGAATAATGGGGTAATATCTCCGGATAGGCCGCTTTCACGAGGTCCGACAGAAGCAGGTCGGGGTTGGCAACGGCACTTTCGAAATAATCGTTTCCACCCGAGGGGGTAACCCGGTTGTGATTGTTAAAGACCTGTCTTTTTTTGACCGATTCCAGCAACAGGTATTTAGCATCTTTATCTGCCAGCTCAGCATAGGTGTCGGCTTCGCAACCAAACCAGTAGTCAGCCTTGCCGAACCGGGTTAGTACCGATTCAATATCCAGTCCGATACTGCCGCTTTCCCGATTGTTTTTGAAGAGATAATCGAGTTGAGCATCCCGGAAAAGAATCGCATTAAAGCTCTTTCCGCCCGGTACGTACCACGTTCCCTGGAAATTATCGCCAGTCATCACTGTGTACTGCGTTGATACGTTTTTAATTTTTTCCTGTAGTTGAAGATAGCGATGTTCTATTTCGGTGAAGATGCTGTCGGCCGTTGCCTCCTTATCGAAAAAGGCGGCGATCATCTTAATCCACTCCGCACGGGCAAGGGGAGAGTTTTCCATCCACTCCAGGGAATAGATGATTGGAAATCCCGCATCGATAAGCCGTTCGCTGTAGTTGTCCCGTTGTGCATAAGCAGAGCTGATGACTGCTTGCGGCTTTAAGGCCAGGGTCTTTTCCACGTTGGGATGAAAAGGGTCGCCCAGGTCAGTAATTTCACCCGTTCTCAGCTTCTGCAGGATGCCGGGATGATAGATTCGAAATCCATCTGTTACGCCGGTAATCGCACCCTGTTCATCCAACAAATCAAGAAACGCAAGGTAGGAGAAAGTATTGACTGTGAGTGAGCTCAGAGGTATTTTCAACTTTGTGCCATTCGTCGGCAGTAGCGTTGAACTGTCTCTGTAGAGGTAATAAACGGCATAGGATTCATTGGTGTTGCTCCAGGGGTTGTGCAAGATCACCCTCGTATAATGGGCGAAGTGGTCAATTTTAAAACCTTTTGCGTACTGTATAACCACAGATGATAGGGGTTTGGCTTCGTCTTCCCTGTTATCTTGATGTTGTCCCGAACGACAGTTCCATGCCAGAAATAAAACCGCACACAAAAGGAACAGAAGCAGCAGTTTATTCTTTCTCAGAGGCATCAGTCTCATTTTTAATTTTAGTTTTCAATTGGGCCGGATCGTAGCCGGGAATTTTCACTTTGCGTGTCTTGTAGCGTGTAGTTACCCGTGGTTGTGCTTTGGAGCCGCGGACATACTCGTGCCGGTACATGTTGAAAAAGAGAATAAACAGGGAGAGTAGCAGGGGGCCGAAAATAACGCCCCAGAACCCGAACATGGGAATTCCGATGAGCACGCCAAACACGGTGATGAGAGGATGGATGTCGGCCAGTTTTTTTTGCAACAGAAAACGTGCTACGTTGTCGACACCGCCAATGATGAAAAAGCCATATAACAACAGTCCGATACCATTTACATAATCGCCGCTCAGCAGTAGTCCGATGCCAATAGGCGTCCATACAATGGTGGTGCCCACCAGCGGAAGAATGGTAGAGAAAGCTGTGAGTATTGCGTAGAGGAGCGCACTCTCCACTCCGAAAAGCAGGTATCCCATGTATGCAAAAACACCCTGTATAATTGCCATAAGGGGTATACCGATGGCGTTGGCCTGAATAATCAGTCGTGTCTCTTCGGCCACTATCTGTTTGTTTTCTTCCTTAAAAGGCAATATCTCCCGGATGGATTTCTCAAACTCATCGTTGCTGAAAAGCATGTAGTATAATACGAAGAGAATCACAATCACATTGATGGCAAAGGAGTAAACGCTGCTTCCCAATGCCTGAAGGATGTTGGTGCCTGCTCTTGGAATGGCGGCCAGGTTTTCGGGTGTGAAGATGTTGAAGCCCAGTCTCTCTTCGAGCGAGTCTACAAAGTCGTTTACCTTGGCAAGAATAGCTTCCGGATCAATGGTGATGCCGGAAAATGTGTCAATGACCAGAAAAGCCAGTCCTGTGAGCGGAATAAGTATGAAAAAGAGTACTTCAAGCACAATTAGCAAGGCACTCAGTGATTTTTTTAAGTTGAGCTTTTGGGTTAGAAATTTTTGTTGGCCGTTCACAATCACGTAGAGGGTTGCCGCACCCAGAAAACCACTCATGTAAGGGCGTGTGTATCTGAAGATGATCAGTCCCAACAGGATGATTAGTCCGATCAGGATGTACTTGTACTGAATAATTTTATTTTCTTTCCCGGGCTGTTTTATCATTTCGCTCTGCTACCTGCAAAATTATAAGTTATCATCAAAGAAACTGAAAATCCTCCGGCTTTGCAAATCCGCCCTCGATAAGTGCAGCTTTTGCCTCTTCAAAATCAGATGACCTTACCTGCATCTCGATCTCTCCGAGTGAATACGACAACCTGTTGGCCGTAAGATTCTTCATAAATGTCTCTATTCCCCTCATTTCCATGAAAGTTTGTACAATGGTCACATCGGCAGGAAAAGTGAATGTTTTTACAGTAACGAAACTTTCTTCCATAGCTTCCATAGTTAGTTGTTATAGTTCGCTTTGATTGTGTAAAAATACACTTTTTTTTAGATAAAACAGTGCATAAAGAATTATTTGGCGTAAATTTGAATTTTATTAATCCCATAAACCCGTGCGAAAAACTATGCCTAAAATAGCATTAATTACAGGAGCCACTTCCGGTATTGGTCGTGCTACAGCTCATAAGCTTGGAGAAAAAGGAATGAATCTTATCATCACAGGCCGTCGTGAAGACCGTTTGCTTTCTTTAAAAAACGAACTGGAAGCAGAAAATGTTCAAGTGCTCGCGCTTTGCTTCGATGTGCGAAAGAAGGCCGACGTGGAAAAGGTGCTCGGAGAGCTGCCCGAAGGGTGGAAAAAGATTGATGTGCTTGTGAACAATGCAGGACTGGCAGCAGGCCTTGGCGCGATACAGGATGGCGATATGGACGACTGGGAGCGCATGATTGACACCAACGTGAAAGGTTTGCTTTATGTTACACGAACTGTTGCTCCCGGAATGATTGAACGCAATTCCGGACACATAATCAATGTAGGCTCCATTGCCGGAAAAGAGGTCTATCCCAACGGAAATGTTTATTGTGCTACCAAGCACGCCGTGGATGCACTTACCAAAGGAATGCGCATGGACATGCTGCCCCATAGCATCAAAGTCTCCCAAATTTGTCCGGGCGCAGTAGAGACGGAGTTCTCTCTTGTTCGTTTTCATGGAGATAAGTCACGGGCCGATAAAGTGTACGAAGGGTATGAGAGTCTTGTGGCTGCCGATATTGCAGACTGTATCTGGTTTATTGTTTCCCGCCCTCCTCATGTAAATATCAACGATATGGTCGTGATGCCTGCAGCGCAGGCGTCGGCGACCATTTTTCACAAGATTTAAAATCTCTGGAGTTGAAACGGACATGATAATCGCCCAACCAAAAGATCATACAGGGTATCTTTGGAATAATAATATTATTATTATTATCATCGTATGAAGGCCCGTTTATTCACCCTTTTTTTAATAATGACTGCGTTATTGCAAGCACAAGAGAAAATAGTATATCAGACTCCACCGCCAGAGATCCTGGAGTTGGTGGATATAGACAGACCCCCCGTGGTGGAGATGGACAGTAAAAAAGAACAGATGTTGTTTTATTACAGAAGTACCTTTAAGACTCTTCCCGACCTGAATCAGCCGGAATTGCGCCTTGGGGGACTGCGAATTAATCCCGACGCCAACATCTCAAGTACGCTGACTTATTATCACGATATCCGCTACCAGAAAATCACGGAGCGGGAGATACATTGTATCGGGGGGCTGCCGGAACAGGCACGTATTGCTTATATCTCTTTTTCTCCCGACGAGACAAAGATTGCATTTACTCACACGGTACGCAATGGGGTTGAGTTGTGGATTGCTGATCTGGAAACATTGACAGCTGTGAAATTAACAAATTCTGTGTTAAATGCCAACGCCGGTATTCCCTATACCTGGTTCCCTGACAGCAAGAGCCTGCTGGTGAGGGTGATACCTCAGGGTCGGGCGCCGCTCTCCGATAAAAAATCAGCACTCCCCGCAGGGCCTGTTGTGTCGATCAGCGACGGGCAGGTCTCACAAAATCGTACCTACCAGGACCTGCTGAAAAGTCCGTTGGACGAAGCAAATTTCGAAAACCTCATGACCTCAGAATTATACAAAGTGGGGATTGACGGAACAAAGTTGGTCTGGAAGGAAGCAGGTATGTATGTAAGCGAAACGTTTTCACCCGATGGAACGCACCTGTTGCTGACCACGCTTTCACATCCCTTTTCTTATGAGGTTCCTTACTACAGCTTTCCCAACGAAACAGATATATACACTGCCGATGGCCAGTTTTTGATGAGGTTCAGCCGGCAGCCGCTGCTCGACAAGCTCCCCGTGGGATTTATGGCTACCTTTGAAGGCAAAAGAAGCATCCACTGGCGTGCCGACAAACCGGCAACCCTCGCCTGGGTGGAGGCGCTGGACAAGGGCGATCCGGAGGTGAAGGTGTCTTACCGCGACGAGTTGTTTCAGCTTGACGCTCCTTTCACGGATAGTCCATTTTCGGTGATGAAGATGAACAACCGTTTTGCCGCTATCAGGTGGGGAGACGACCGGTACGCAGTGGTAATTGACAGGTGGTGGAATACCCGTAACAGCAAGATGTACCTGTTCGATCCCTCTGATCCAAAGAGGCTTCCCCGCATCATTACCGACAGAAACTATCAGGATATATACAGTGATCCCGGCACACTTCAGGTAGAAAAAAATGAGTGGGGCGCTTATGTATTGAAGATAGACGGACACACTGCCTACCTTTTTGGTGAGGGCTATACTTCTCGAGGTCAATTTCCATTTGTTGACGCTCTCAATCTGAAAACTCTGGAAAAGAACCGGATTTATCAATCCTCTGTCACAAGTAAGGCCGAAGATTTGATTTCGTTTGTCGACAGCAAAGCGGGCACATTGATCACTCGCATCGAGTCACCCACTGAATACCCTAATTACTATATCCGGAACATCAAAGGAAAAGTTGCCGATATTCCGCTTACTTCGTTCGGGAATCCGTTTAAAAGTATTGAAGGGATTCACAAAGAGGTTATCAACTACAACAGGCCAGATGGTGTGGCGCTTACCGGGACATTGTATCTGCCTGTCGGTTATGACAGGGAGAAGAAGGAGAAATTACCGTTGATAATGTGGGCTTACCCCACCGAATACAAGGATAAAAAAAGTGCCGGGCAAAGTGCGGCCAATCCCAATACCTTTACTTACCTCTCTTACGGAAATCCCATTTACTGGGTGACACGAGGATATGCAGTACTCGACGATGCTTCTTTTCCCATCGTAGGCGAAGGGGAGGAGCAGCCGAACGACACGTTTGTAGCTCAGTTGGTGGCCAATGCCAAGGCAGCCATAGATGCAGTAGACGCACTGGGATATATAGACAGGAGGCGTGTGGCTGTTGGCGGACATTCCTACGGAGCTTTCATGACAGCCAACTTGCTGACTCATTCCGATCTTTTTGCTGCCGGAATAGCCCGAAGCGGGGCCTATAACCGCACGCTCACCCCTTTCGGTTTTCAGAGCGAGGAACGAAGTTATTGGGACGCACCGGAGGTGTACAACAGCATGTCGCCTTTTATGCATGCCGACAAAATGAAAACACCTTTGCTACTCATTCATGGTGAAGCCGATAATAATTCCGGAACTCATACCCTGCAGAGTGAACGTTATTTTCAGGCACTGAAAAGCTTTGGTGCGCCAGCGCGACTGGTGATTCTGCCACTGGAAAGTCACGGGTACGCAGCGCGGGAAAATGTGCTTCATCTTTTATGGGAGCAGGATCAGTGGCTGGAGAAATATCTAAAAACTGAAATTATGTCAGAAAAGCTGACAGATTCATCGGCAGATTTTTTTATTTCAGATTGAAACAGGCTCATAATTAAATTTGGCACAGAATTCGCATTTCAGCTTATGTCAATTAGATCAATAATATCTATTATATTAACATCAACTTAAGGAATATGAACATTAAACCATTGGCAGACAGAGTGCTGGTAAAACCGGCTGCTGCAGAAGAAAAAACAGTAAGCGGAATTATCATTCCAGACACAGCAAAAGAAAAACCTTTGAAAGGCGAAGTTATTGCTGTAGGTAAAGGTACGAAAGATGAGGAAATGGTCGTGAAAGAGGGCGACAAGGTATTGTATGGTAAGTATGCCGGAACTGAAATTGAGATAGAGGGCGTACAACACCTGATCATGCGTCAGTCTGACATCCTGGCAATTCTTTCCTGATCATACAGATCAATGTAACTCAATCAATCTTGCTTTTACAAACAATTAAAAACAAAATAAAATGGCTAAGGAAATTAAATTTAACATGGATGCCCGCGACCTATTGAAAAAAGGCGTGGACGAATTGGCAGATGCCGTGAAGGTAACATTGGGTCCAAAAGGTCGCAATGTGATTATTGATAAAAAATATGGCGCTCCTCAAATTACCAAAGACGGTGTAACTGTTGCAAAAGAGATAGAATTAGAAGATTCCTTCCAGAATATGGGAGCTCAGCTGGTGAAGGAGGTAGCTGCAAAAACAAACGATGATGCGGGTGACGGAACCACTACGGCTACTGTTCTGGCTCAGTCAATTATTGGTGTGGGATTGAAAAACGTAACAGCCGGTGCCAATCCGATGGATCTGAAACGGGGTATCGACAAGGCGGTTGAAAAGGTGGTTGAAAGCCTGAAAGAACAAGCCGTGGAGGTAGGAGACGACCTTAAGAAGATTGAAAACGTGGCCAAGATCTCTTCCAACGGAGACGAAACCATTGGCAAGCTGATTGCAGAAGCCATGCAGAAGGTAAGCAAAGAAGGGGTTATCACCGTGGAGGAGTCGAAGGGTACCGACACCTACGTAGACGTGGTGGAAGGAATGCAGTTCGACCGCGGATATATCTCTCCCTACTTTGTAACGGATACGGAAGCCATGGAGGTGGATTTTGAGAATCCGCTGATTCTGATTCACGATAAGAAGATCTCTGCCATCAAAGATCTGCTGCCTATTCTTGAAAAAGGCATACAGACCGGAAAGCCTCTGTTGATCATCGCGGAGGATATCGACTCTGAAGCATTGACTACATTGGTAGTGAATCGTTTACGCGGGTCGTTGAAGATCGCTGCCGTAAAAGCTCCCGGCTTTGGAGATCGCAGAAAAGAAATGCTGGAGGACATTGCCATCCTCACAGGCGGTGTGGTTGTTTCGGAAGAAAAAGGACTTACGCTGGAGAATGCCACTCTCGAGATGCTGGGTAGCGCCGAGAAGGTGACCATTGATAAGGATACCACCACGATTGTGAATGGTGTAGGCGAAAAGGCTGCCATTGAAAGCCGCATTGGTCAGATCCGTGCACAAATTGAGAAGACAACCTCCGACTACGACCGCGAAAAGCTGCAGGAGCGTCTTGCCAAGCTTGCCGGTGGTGTGGCAGTACTCTACGTGGGGGCAGCCTCGGAGGTAGAGATGAAAGAAAAGAAAGACCGTGTGCAGGATGCACTCTCCGCTACCCGTGCTGCCGTGGAGGAAGGTACTGTTCCCGGAGGAGGCGTCGCCTACATCCGCGCTATCGATGTCATTGATGGTATGAAGGGTGAAAACGAAGACGAAACCACCGGTATTGAAATTGTTAAGCGTGCTATCGAGGAGCCTCTACGCCAGATAGTGGCCAACGCTGGTAAAGAAGGTGCTGTTGTGGTGCAGAAAGTGCGGGAAGGAAAAGCAGATTTCGGCTACAATGCTCGCAGTGATCAGTATGAGAACCTGTATGAAACAGGCGTGATTGATCCTGCCAAGGTTACCCGCGTAGCATTGGAAAATGCCGCTTCCATTGCCGGTATGTTCCTCACCACAGAGTGTGTGATTACAGATAAGAAAGAAGAGAACCCTGCTCCGCAGATGCCGATGGGCGGTGGCGGTATGGGTGGAATGATGTAACCAAATCTCCTATCTTCTGAGCGATTTTTTAATTGCAAATAGAAAAAGCGTATAACTGAAAATGGAAATGAGTAAGTTATACGCTTTTATTTGTGTAAAAAATAGTTTAAACCGTGCAGATTGTTGCAATTTGATTTCTTTCCGGTCTAATTAATGATAATTTGAATTAAAAACGTGAGAATCAGTTTTATTGACTGCATGAAGAAGATGAAAATCGCAACAAAAAGGTAACAATTATTAGATAAATTTATACTACTTTTGTCTGGAAATTCATTCTATTATTCACAACGTATAACTTAAACATTGAATTTATGGTAAAAAGAGTGAGGTCGATAGCAGTAATCTTTTCATTGCTGCTGGCTACTGTATTGAATGCGCAGGTAACAACTTCCAGTATGAGTGGACGTGTTACCGATGCTGAGGGGGCTGTTATCGGTGCAACGGTGATTGCCACACACCAATCTTCAGGAACAACTTATGGTACGGTAACCAACTTGGAAGGCCGCTTTAACCTAAACGGTATGCGCGTAGGCGGACCTTATACCGTAGAAGTTTCTTACATCGGGTATGGTACAAGTACAACCAACAACATTACGTTGAGCCTGGGTGAGAACTATGTATTGAATGTGGTGCTCTCAGAAGAAGCCACTTCGTTGGATGAGATTGTGGTTACGGCACTTCGCACCAAATTCTCCACAGAGAAAACGGGGGCAGTGACCAACATTACCAATGACCAGATCGCTAATTTACCTACTGTAAGCCGTAGTATCATGGACGTTACCCGCCTTTCACCTTATGGAGGAAATGGAATGAGCTTTGCCGGCACCGATGGTCGTACGGCCAACTTTACGGTTGATGGAGCTAATTTCAATAATAACTTCGGTCTGAGTGACCGGCTTCCTGGTGGAGGTAATCCTATCTCTCTTGAAGCGATTGAAGAATTGCAGGTTGTTATCGCTCCATACGATGTTCGTCAAACCAACTTTATCGGGGGCGGTGTAAACGCCATTACTAAATCGGGTACAAACACCTTCAGAGCCAGCGCGTACACCTATCATAGGAATGAAAACATGCGCGGTGATGCGGTGAAGGGGCAGCAGATTCAGGGAGCCCGTGAAAAAGACCGTAATACCACTTATGGGTTTACCATTGGTGGCCCTATTATCAAAAATAAACTGTTCTTCTTCGTAAACGGTGAGATGGCCAAAACACCCACCATCGCTAATCGTTGGAGAGCATCCACAAATGGTGTTGCCGTTCCGGACAGCTATATCTCCCGCACAACAGAAAGCGACCTGAAAAGAGTTTCTGATTTCGTGCGAAGTGAATATGGATACGAAACGGGTTCCTACACCAGCTTCCCCGCCGACGAAAGCAACACCAAGCTGTTGGCTCGTTTGGATTGGAATATCACCAACCAGCATCGTCTGGCTTTGCGTTACAACTATACGAAGAACCTTTCGTGGATATCACCCAATGCAACCTCCATGGACGGGGGTACCCGTGTGTCGGAGGCCCGAATGTCTAAAGCCTCCATGGCATTTGCCAACTCGATGTATTCAATGGACAACCTGGTTCATTCTTTCTCTTTCGACTTGAATAGCCGCTTGTCCGACAACCTTTCTAACCAGTTTCTGGCCACATTCTCAAAGCTTGACGATCTTCGTGGAACCAATTCAGCAGAATTCCCTTTCATCGATATTTTGAAAGATGAACAAGCCTATATGTCTCTGGGATATGAGTTGTTTACCTGGAACAACGGTGTGCACAACAATGTATTGAACATTAAAGATGAGTTGACCTATTATCTGGGGAATCACAAGATCATAGGTGGTATCGCCTACGAGTATAAGATGGCTGACAATGCTTATATGCGTAACGGTACCGGATATTATCGCTACACGAGCCTCGACGACTTCTTAAACGGAGGGGTGCCTGAAATTGTAAACCTTACGTATGGCTACGATGGAGAGAGCAATCCTGCCGCTCGTGTAAGAAGTAATAAAATTGGCCTGTATGCTCAAGACGATTGGAGTGTGAGCGGAAAACTAAAACTGTCATACGGACTTCGTATCGATGGACTTTTCTTCAACAACAACGACCTGATGACGAACAAGGCGATCTACGATATTGATTATTCCGGCCGTCATATCGACACCGGTAAATGGCCTTCTGCAAGTGTTATCCTCTCTCCGCGTGTGGGTTTTGTTTGGGACACATTTGGCGATAGGAACCTGAAGGTGCGAGGAGGTACCGGTCTCTTCTCTGGAAACCTGCCTCTTGTATTCTTCACCAATATGCCTACCAATGGTGGAATGGTGCAGTATCAGGCACAAATAAATGCTGCTACCAAGGTCTTTGATGGTTACAAAGGTAAGTTTACGGAGGACGATAAAGGGAATAAATATATTGACATGACGCAGTTTGCCGGCGGCCTTGTGACAGATGCCAATGGAAAAGCGACCATCTCTGCCCTTTATAACAAATTGGCTTCATTGGGTTATCCTACAACCATTTCACCCGAAGACGGGACAGTTCCTTCCGCTATTGCGGCTGTAGATCCGGATTTCAAAATGCCACAAGTATGGAAAACCTCGCTTGCTGTTGACTATGCATTCCCCACACCGTTCCCGTCTTCTGTGACGGTAGAAGGAATCTTCAACAAAACCATCAACGGTGTTTCTATTTCCGACTGGAGCATTCCATCGGTAGGTGGTTTTGCCCGTTTCAACGGCGTGGACAATCGCCCGATTTATCCCGATGGTTATCGTACCGGTACGAAGGCATTTGTGCTGGAAAACACCAGTCGGGGTTATGGCTGGTCGACCAATATCACCCTCAACGCGCAACCAACAGAATCGCTCAGTCTGATGGCTGCCTATACGCACATGGTTGCTAAAGACGTAACCGGTATGCCCGGATCGAACGCTGAATCTGCATTTACATATGTTCCAACAGTAGAAGGTCCCAACCACATCAAGCTACACAATTCCCAATACAACACTCCCGATCGTCTCGTGGCTTCGTTGACTACCCACGATAAGAGCGGTAATCACTATAGCCTGATCTATGAAGGATGGCGCGGTGGGGCAAACTATTCCTACATGATGGTTAACGATATCAATGGCGACGGTTACAATTACGATGCAATTTACGTACCTACTGACGATGAAGTCGCAAAGAACCAATTCCGCTTTGTTTCCCCCGATGACCAAACCCGTTTTATGGACTATGTGCATGCCAACAGTTATTTGAAAAACCAGCAAGGAAAGTATGCTGAAGCCTATAGCGTTTACTCACCTTGGGTGCATCGTATCGACTTTAGCTACAAACACGATTTTGTTGTCAATACAGGCAAGGACAAGCATAAGCTACAGCTTAGCCTGGATGTCAAAAACGTGATGAACCTGTTTAACAATAGTTGGGGTGTGGCCAAATATTTGAATCCGGAAATAGGTACGGAAGCTCGTATCCTCAAATACGAAGGTGTTGATGCCGACGGTGTGGCTACCTTCTCTACGCCCTCTTCCATCAATGGTGATACCCAAACATTCACGCCAAGCTACTCGTTGGGTCAGTGCTGGTATGCTTCAATTGGTATCAAGTATATTTTCAACTAATTAAAAGTATAGACAACATGAAAATCAAATATTTATTTCCATTATTCATCGCAATACTAACTTTGATGATTAGTTGTAACGATGAAGAGTCTGTGACGCTGCTTGATGAAATTCAGGTATCGTCGTCCTACGTAGCTATCCCTATGAAAGGAGGTTCCACAAGCATTACCGTAACGGCTAAAGGGAGCTGGACGGCAGAGAAAGTTACTACCGATAAAAATAAGGTCGAATGGTTGACGATGTCGACAACCACGGGAAATGCCGGTGAAACAGAGCTTACGTTCACGGCCCCGGAAGCCGTCGATGGCCG
>DHSP01000058.1:0-999 GCA_002408485.1 Proteiniphilum sp. UBA5283
GTTGATTTGCTTGATCTATTTGAAGACACCCGGCGGAACAAACCGAAAGAAAAGTATATTTGTCCTCATTGCAAGAAACCCATAAGCATAGAAATCAAACAATAATTCATATATTTGCATATGTATTCTATAGAATTCACCCGTAACGCCTTGAAAAGTCTGAAAAAGATAGATCTCGTTTATCAACGGTTGATAATTGAAAAGATAGAGGCACTTCAGATAAACCCGCACGAAAGCGGTAATGTCAAGGCCTTAAAAGGCGTAAGCGGATATTATAGATTGCGAGTTGCGGATTACAGGGTTATATATGAACTGAATAACAACATGCTTGTTATATTGATAATTGACATTAATCACAGAAAGGACGTTTACAGATGAAAACAGCACAATTGAAAAAAGGAGTAATCCAAGCCTTCGAGGCGATATTAAGCGAACTGACCGCAAGTGACATAGAAGATATACAGGATAAGCTGACCGTGCAACTGCACAAGTTGACTGACGACGGAAAACGGTACTCGTTGGATGAAGTAAAGAAGCAATTAGCAATATAGTATGCATTGCCATATACCTAACCGGAGCCAGCAACTCCGGTTTTTTGTGCCCGAACTGTGGGACTGATATAATTATATAATAAGCGGAATTCCACCCGTTTAAATTTTTCGCTGCCGAATTTTCGGCTGCCAAATCGTTAAGAACGTTATACCGTTGTTTAATAACGTTATCGGAATTCCGTATATCGCCATACCCGTAAATCCGTGCATGCACATATATATCGGCTGAGTTTTCGGCCGATCTTTTAAATACCCCAAAATTGGTGTATCATATCGGAATCCCGATATCATACGCAAAAAGCGGATGTGATAAATACATGTATTTACATATGGGGATTTACCCATATGCATAAATATCTGATAATGAGTTTTTATCGGAATTCCGATGTTTAAATAGGCAGAATTCCGCCTATGTAGTCTTGTGCAATCAATCGAGTAGGAGAAAATT
>DHSP01000058.1:1229-2325 GCA_002408485.1 Proteiniphilum sp. UBA5283
TTTAAAAAGATCATACGTTATATCGGCAGCCAACTACAGAGTCATCGGTATAGTTATTTCAATTCTGCCAATACCATATAGGATTCCAGCTTACCCTGTTTGTCGTAATTCTCAGATTTTATCACTCCTATGCCTTTTGCATACCATTCTACCAGCGAAGAATTTACTTTTTTCCCCATCACTGTGGAAGTTACATCGCTGGTAAATTTATAGCAAGCGAATATTCCTGCCGGAACCGATATGTCTTCAACCTTTTCCACTCTGCGATTGGTGATGTTCGTGGCTAACTTCAGGTTTATAAAGCCCATTTTTAGCGCCATCTCAACCTTTGCATCGGGCAGCAATGTTCCTGGTTGCGGAGAAATAGGTATTTCCATTTGATTTCCGGTAATTTCAATGTTAGGAGGCATTTCTCCATCCTGCTGAAACGCCGCCTTATTGATAAAGTTACCCATATCTACGATCATTTTATCTCCTTTTTTGTAGATGGTAACCTCTTCTTTGTACTGTATTTCTTCTTTTGAGTTCATGGAGGCTACCTGGTAAGTTATCTCCATGTCATCCCCATCGGTACGGATATGGGTGATGGTGTACCGCATCATACTAATCAGCTTGTCTTTTTTATCAAACATTTTGTAGACAAGTTCGGTACCTTCCCGGGTGGGGAAAAAAGTCTCCTGGGCTTTCACCATATTCGTGCCAATCAGCAATAGTGCGAGCAGTAGCATTTTTTTCATTGTGGATCAGTTTACGTTGTTGATAGAAGGGTTATGAACCATTTGTTCTTCACAAAAATAGCTCCTGTGATTTTGGGACAATACCCCCAAAAAGGGGTTTTTTAATAATTACACCACAATATGTTTGTGAAATCTCCCCTATTCCGCGGTCAACGATGTCTACAAAAACTCAAATCCATGGATTAAAAAATGCCCACTCTCAGATCAACCATGAACGATTGCACTTTGTGTTTTTCATCAAATAACGTGCGCCGCTCACAGCTCTAAAACGGAGGCTCGTCGTAGTAACCTGCAGCGGGGGGAAACGCATCGGCAGGCAACTCATCCATAAATTCCGGGGGAACACTTTCTTTTGAGTT
>DHSP01000058.1:2542-9016 GCA_002408485.1 Proteiniphilum sp. UBA5283
TCGTATGCCTGTCCCTGTTTCAGGGTCACCCCGTCAAGTTTATCACCCCATACCGACACACACACTTTTTTGGGATACTGTCCCGGTGTCTCCACGATGATATCCTGTTTTTTCCACTCTCCGTTCCGTCCTTTACCCGTCTGTAACGGGAGGATCTCCACCAGTTTCGCTGTAAATTGCATGATTGTTTTATTAATTGACCGGAAACATTTTCGCATCCCTGAAGAATAACCACTCATCGGGATTTTCGTTTCCAGCGGCAAAAATAGCCATTTTCTCCCTCAGGAAGGGACTTTTTCGGGTTAAGTTTTCAACACCAGCTCGCAAGAGGGACAAAAAAACCCGGAACAAAAGTCCCGGGCAGTAGTGTTCTTTCAAAGAGATTGATTACTTTAAATAGCTCTCTTTCACGAAAGCAGCGTTGTTTAAAAAGTCGTAACTTTCCTTTATCCCTTCAAAAGGAGTTCCGGTGTATCTTTCCACCTCCACGACCATGTATTTGGCCCCGGCTAACTCTGCGTTGTTGTAGATGCTTTCGAAATCTACCTTACCGCTCTTGCCCAGCTCCAGCTCATCTTTGATATGGAGCACTTCAAAACGCCCCGGATAGTTGTTGAAATAGTCCACCGGATTTTTGCCGCCTTCGCCTACCCAATAGACGTCCATCTGGAAGAATACTTTCGCAGGATCGGTATTGTTCAGCATATAGTCGTAGATCATTTCGCCTTCTACTTCGGTAAATTCGAAGTTGTGATTGTGATATCCGAAACGGAGTCCTGCCGCATTGCATTTCTCGCCAACCTGGTTGAAATAGTCGCAATAAGCCTGTAGATCGGCCAATGTCTTGGGTGTCGGGATCCAGGCAACCACCAGGTACTTCATGCCGGCATCTTTGTGTGCCTGAATGGCTGTATCCCACCATGCCCACGTCTCCTCCCAGTTGGTATCGGCTGCCGGTTCTGCCAGAGGTCTGCCGGCGTGCGATGAGAGCACCTCCATACCGGCATCCTCAATCGACTTCCTGAAATCGGCAGGAGCCATCCCGTAGAACTGGCCGTCGTTGTATCCCGCAGCTTCCACTCCGGTATATCCTATTTCTGCTACCTTGGCGATGGTACCGGCATAGTCGGCTTTGATGTCATCGCGCACAGAGTATAACTGAAGGTAGATTTCTTTTTTTGCTTCCGCAGGGACTTCCTCTTTTTTCTGACCCTGATTGCAGCCGGAGAATAGAAACAAGCTGCACAGGAGCACTGTACTGAGTAAAATTGAATGTTTTTTCATTGTATTTGTTTTTTACGAAGGATGTTTCCGCCCGAAAGCGACAACGTTCTTCTTGTGAATAGTTAATCCAATATTTTGATTTTGATGTTTCTGTACCAGACATCGTCGCCATGATCCTGTAAGCCGATGTATCCTTCGTGGTTTTCACCGCCTGCATTCAGGAAGTTTGGCCAGTCTTTGAATTTGCTTCCGGCAACCATCTCTTTCCAGGCATCGGTCCATAAGTGGTATTCAACCACATTTTCTCCGTTCTGCGAATGCACAACGGTTCCCTTGTAGACCAAAATTCCTCCGGTATTCCATTCCCCCGCAGGTTTGGCATTCTGGGGAACAGCCGGCACCAGATCATACAGTGAAGCCGACTGGCGGTTTCCATCCTTTCCCAATTTTGCATCGGGATGTCTCTCGTTGTCCAGAATCTGATATTCGGGAGCTGATTCGTACATGGGTTTGCCTTCTACTTCCTGTGCTAAATAGAATACCCCGCTGTTTCCACCTTCCGATACTTTCCATTCGAAGGTTAGCTCAAAATTTTTAAACTTCTGGTCGTAGAGAATGTCGCCACCATCTTTCGCTCCTGCTTCGCCCATACCCGACCCGTTGATCTTGAGGGCGCCATCTTCGATGGTCCAGGCCGCTGGCATGTCGGCACGGTTATAGCCACGCCACCCGGTGAAGTCGGTTCCGTTGAAAAGTGTAATCCAACCTTCGTCGGCGACTACTTCGGTAGAATCGGCTTCATCTTCAGCATTTGATTGTTTGTTCGCATTCACATTGATGCATGACGTAAAAACTATCGCTGTCATCATGAGTAAATTAAATAAAAAAGACTTTTTCATAACTATTTTCTTTTAATTAAACTGATAATTTTCTTCCTGCAAAAAAGGGATCAACAACAGACAAACTCTGTCGCTCTTCCCCTTTAGACTTTCAGTTACGGCATTGCCGGTAATTTGTAGCCATTCTTGTACGTATGTTTGATAAGCTCATTCGCATATTCAATAGCATTCACCGGCTCTGTCCAGGTTTTGTTGAAGGTGGGATGCCCGTCGGTAATCTTGAAACCATCTTCCACAATGGTGCGGATGGTTGCATCGGCAGGAATGTTGGTGAAGCGCATATTTTCACCGTCCCATTCTAGTTCCTGGTTCAACGATTGCAGCCTCACGGCGAGGACGCCCATGACAACCATTTCGTTGAACGGACCTGCTTCAATGAAAGGAGAAGCCGTTTCAACGCGGTTTTCAGGAGATTCTTTGCATGCACGCACCCAATCCATTTCGTGGGAGAGGGTCACCTCACGCTGTGTCTTCGGCGAATTGGGCTTGCGGCCTGATACCAGCCAGGGATTCACACCGTAGCAACCGCAGATGAGTGTGTCTTTGGTTCCGTGGAAGATGACACCCCCACCCTGGTCGTTCAGGTTCTTGCCTGCGGGCACACCTTTGGGGCGCATGGGCAGCAAACCGCCGTCGTACCAGTATACCTCCACCTCGGGCATTGCTACCTTAGGCAGGTTGTTACGCTGCGGGAATATATATTTCACCATTTGCGCATTGGGGGCACAGTCGGTTAGCAACATAGTAGATGATCCCTGCACCTTTGTCGGATAGCCCAGGTTCAGTCCCTTGAATACCGGATGAAGGATGTGGCAGGCCATATCGCCCAGTGCACCTGTTCCAAAATCCCACCAACCACGCCAGTTCCAGGGATGATAAATATTATTAAAAGGACGTTTGTTGGCCGGCCCGATGAAAAGATCCCAGTTCAGGGTGGAAGGAATCTTGTCAGCCTGTTTCGGTGTCATAAGTCCCTGTGGCCAGATGGGCCTGTCGGTAAATGTTTCCACTTTCGTCACTTCGCCAATTTGTCCGTCGCTGATCCAGTCGATCACCTGACGCACCCCCGGACCCGATGAGCCCTGGTTCCCCATGCTGGTGGCCACTTTGTGCTTTTGAGCCAGCCTGGTCAACAAACGAGACTCGTACACACTGTGTGTGAGCGGCTTTTGCACGAACACATGCTTGCCCATGGTCATTGCTTCGGCGGCAATAAGAGCATGGGTATGATCGGCCGTGGCCACCACTACTGCATCGATACTCTTGCCAAGTTCCTGGTACATCTTTCTGTAATCGTAATACTTCTTTGCTTTGGGGAAGTAATCAAATACACGCTGGCTGTATTTCCAGTCCACATCACAAAGTCCTACGATATTCTGGCTTTCCAGGTTTTTCAGGTTAGCAAACCCCATTCCTCCAACACCCACACCGGCAATATTCAACTTGTCGCTTGGTGCCGTGTGACCCATACTCTTTCCCAACACCGACGAAGGTATCACGGTGAGGCCGGCAGCTGCCATGGCTCCGGTTTCTAAGAATTTTCTTCTTGAAATTTTTGACGACATACGTACTTTGTTTTTGGTTTTAATTTTTCAGTTAATCTAAATTTATTCTCTGGTAATTTGCTCTTTGTCTTTATCCCAGTACATGGTTCTTCCTTCAAGGTAGGCTCTTGTTCCCATGTGTGCCGTGATCGCCTCTTCAAACCCCTGGTCGATGCCACAAGAGGGCTGTTGCCCTTTTCGGATACAGTCGATCCATTCTTTCAGATGAAGGAAGGTTGTGTTATAGCGTTTTCCTTTGATAAAAGAGTAAAGCAACCCACGTTCTGCAAAATAACGTTCTGTGGCTGTAGAAACAGCGTCTACGCTTTGTCCCGGCACATAGGTGTAAAAAGGTTCACCCGGCTTGATAATGCCCTGATCAATTTTCTGGCGATACTGTTCACTTCGCGGGTCTACGGTTACCGTAAGCGTGTTGCCCACCTCCATGGTGGCATCATGCCCCATAATCTTTCTGCTGCGGCGGAACTGATTGGCCAACGTGGCAGAATAGAGCATGGTCAGATCCTTATCCCTGTACTCGAACACTGTTTGCAGAACATCGGGTACCGTACGTCCGTCCTTAAAGAAATAGACGCCTCCGGATGAACTGGCAGACGATGGAATACCCAGGTTGAGTATTTGGTTCATTGCATCATATTCGTGCGTCAGGAGGTCGCCGCTCAAACCAGTGCTGTAATCCCACCAGCAACGCCAGCGGAAAAAGCGCTCCAGACTGAATGTATCACGGGACTCCGGACCCACATATTTTATCAGGCCCGCAGATGTCATGTAATCCATGTACTCCTTGATGCGTTCCGGATCGCCTTCAAACTGTCTCCAGTCGATGCTACCCGGATTGGCCTTTTCGTGAATCGGATACACCCAGGCACCATTTGGATCGTTCCGGTTGGTGCCGGTTTCAATCAGGGTTATTTTTCCAAGGAGACCCTTCTCAATGATCTGGCGGGCACGCTCATAGGCTTCAATCTGTCGGTTCTGATGACCCAGCTGAAAAACAAGATGCGGGTTTTGCTTGACCAGCGAACGGAGCTCGTAGGTTTCCGGCACCGTCCATGTCAACGGTTTTTCCACATATACATGTTTCCCTGCCCTGATAGCATCCATGGTCATTGTTCCATGCCAGTGGTCGGGGGAGGCAATCACTACAGCATCCACATCGGGAGCAGCCAGTAACTCCTTGTAATGAAGATAGCGCTTCGGTTCACGGCCATAGCGCCCTTCCGTTCCTTCCCGGTAAATATTGGATCCCGCACGGATGGCATCCTCTGCATACACATCAAAAATATCGCATACAGCCGTAATCTCAATCCGCAGGTCTTCCTGTTCCAAAAAGTCCTGATAACGGGTATTCTCCGAATTTATTCTCGATTGTTCCTTCAGGTTATCCACGTACTCAGGAGTTGCAAATCCGAGTGCCTGCATCAGTTGCGACCCTCTGATTCCATACCCGATGATACCGATCCTGATGACCTGTGCATCGGAGGAGGTTGGGTTGTACGCTGCTGTATCGCTCTTAAAACGGAACATTTCGGCCGCATGGCGGCTGGTATTCTCCACTTTTTTCTTTTGGTACACGCCATAGGCCATCGCACCCAAAACAGGTACTGTTACCATGGCCTTGAGTACATCGCGGCGTCCCTGCGAAACTTTTTTTTCGGGGAACTCTTCGTTTTCTTTCTGTATCTCGTTATGTTCTTCGCTCATAAAAAATCGCTAAAATGTTTTGTTCTTCCTCAATGAAATGATCTGCAAGTTCACGGTTATTTCCGTTTTTTTGAGGAACGACCTGTTTTTTTCCGGAACAACAAGCTGTCCAATCCAATAATCTTCGGAGAGGAAAACAACGTTAACACCACGACAGCCATTAGCATGATCATGTTTTTATCGATCCAGAGGTAAGAACCCTCCCTTGGCATAATATATTCGGTGAACAACAAAGGGGGATGGGAAAGATAAAACATGGACAGAAAGAGGATGGCACCGATGTAACCTGCTTTGGTGAATAAACCCAAAACTAGAGACAAGCCGACAAGCGTGAGGCCCCACACATTGACAAAGTTAACGACCTCAAGCATCATGGAGTTTTCGGCCATTTGGATAAACAACGGAGCAAAAAAACCTTTTGAGTCGATCAGATAACCATATGCCGACCAGTTGGGAGTATACACTTTCGCCAATCCTTCGTATAAAAAATACCATCCTATGAACACGCGTAATGTTAACAACGAGTATAATTGTAGTTTGTTAAAATGAGCTGATCGCATCTTTCTATAAATGACTAATTAGATTTTATCGTTTTTTAAAGTAAAAACGCAGTTGTAAAAGTAAGATAAAATAAAATGAAAATGAAATTTTACCGGGAGAATCAAGGTGAAGGGTCAGAAAAAAAGAAATTTTATGCTGATTGCTCTCAAAAGCACGGGTATGCCCAAAGTAAATGAAGACACAACAGGACATATTTAAGCATGTGATGTGATTTTCACAGAAAATAGGAGCATTTTATCTTCAAAATCTGTAACTTTGTTTACCTTTTGTTATAATCGACAAGAAACAATCTCTTTGTTTGCTTGTTAGAACAACAGACGATAACGTTATTAAACAGCTGGACAACTGCCTGTTATATTTTGTATTTTAAGTAACAACAAGATCCGGGGTGAGGATAAAAACTGATAAAAAAAACAATAATGACCCAGAACTCTTTTTTAAACATCATTGAACAAAGCATCCGGAATAACTGGAGTGCACCGGCGATGACCGACTTTGAGGGGAGAACCTTTACTTATAAA
>DHSP01000058.1:9152-66776 GCA_002408485.1 Proteiniphilum sp. UBA5283
TTATAAAGATTTTGCCTGCGAAATTGACCAGCTTCACGACTGTTTCCAGGCTGCCGGCATACAACGAGGCGATAAAATCTCCATTTGTGGGAAGAATTCCGCACGCTGGGCAATCGCTTTTTTTGCCACCCTCTCGTATGGCGCTGTGGCGGTAAGCATTCTCCACGAATTTGATAAGGAGAGCGTACAATTCATTGTGGATCACTCCGACTCCAAAATGTTCTTTGTGGATGATAATATTTGGAGAAATATTGATGGGTCAACACTCCCCCAAGTGGAGAGTGTGTTGTCGCTCGATGACTTTTCGCTGTTGAAGACCACCTCCGATAAATTCAATGCTTTTATCAATGGTGCCCCAGCCTATTTTGAAAAGAAATACGAAAAGGGATTTTTTGTCAACGACCTGGCCTTTCGTACCGACAAGCCCGAGGAGTTGGCAGTGATAAACTACACATCGGGTACTACAAGCAGTCCAAAGGGGGTGATGCTGCCCTACCGCAGTCTGTGGTCAAACACCAAATTTGCAAACGACTGCCTTGAGTTTATCCATTCGGGTGACAACATTGTCTGCATGCTGCCCATGGCACATACATACGGGCTTGCCTTTGAGATTCTCAATTCCATTTCGATGGGTTGTCACATCCATTTTCTGGGCAAGACACCATCGCCGAAAGTATTGCTCGATGCGTTTGCCAGGGTGAAACCAAAGCTGGTGCTGGCCGTACCGCTCATTATCGAAAAAATAGTGACCAAGAGCGTCCTTCCGAAAGTACAACAAGGAGCGGCCAAGATACTCACTAAAGTTCCACTTCTGAATTCCGTCGTTTACACGAAAGTACGCAAGTCGATGATGGGCGCTTTTGGCGGAAGACTGACTGAGCTGGTGGTTGGCGGTGCCGCCATTAACCCCGATGTGGAAAAATTTCTCCGGAAGATAAAATTCCCTTATTCCGTGGGATACGGGATGACCGAATGCGGACCGCTGATTTCCTACTCTTACTGGACGGAATTCAAAGAGCACTCCTGCGGCAGGATTGTAGACAGGATGCAGGTAAGAATCGACTCTGATGATCCACACAATATTGTGGGTGAGATACAGGTGAAAGGCACCAATGTAATGCTGGGATATTACAAAAATGAAGAGGCAACACAGCACACCTTTACCCGGGACGGCTGGTTGAAAACAGGTGATCTGGGGTTGCTGGACAAGGATGATTTTGTCTTCATCAAAGGAAGGGATAAGAACATGATCCTGGGGCCTTCCGGTCAGAATATCTACCCGGAAGAGATTGAAGAGAAAATCAATGGATCACCTTACGTGAACGAGTCACTGGCCATCGAGGAGAACAGGAAGATCGTCGCCCTCATAGTACCTGACTTTGATGTTTTACAAAAACAGGGAATTGCCGGCAATCAGATCACTCCGTTCTTTGAGGATCTGATCAAAGAAATCAACACAAAGCTGCCCAACTACAGTAAAATTTCCTCCTTACGCATACAGGAGGAGGAGTTTGAAAAAACACCCAAACGAAGCATTAAACGATTTAAATATCAGAAATAACATTCAATCACTGTTTCTCTTTTGCCATCAGGACCCGTGCCGAAAGATATAAGGCCTCAGCGTTGCGTGTTTGTCACAAAAAAAGACTGTCTCTCCATTTGAAACAGTCTTTTTTATGTGTATCGGGCATGATAAACATACCACGACTGAAGAATCAACTTTCGTTAATTAATACTCGTTCCAGCTCTTTATTTCGATATCCTCCAGGTCCATTTTACAGAAGGCCGTAATAAAAGCGCTTGCCAGGCGTGCGTTGGTAATCAGCGGAATATTGTAATCTACCGCACCGCGACGAATAATGTAGCCATTAGTCAGCTCTCTGCGGGTTACATCCTTTGGAATGTTGATGATCAGGTCGAACTGCTTGTCGGCAATCATCTGCCTGATGTTGTTCTCCCCATCCTCGTCCGGCCAGTTCACATCGGTAGCTTTGATACCGTTGTCTGTCAAAAACTTACAGGTTCCGTGGCTGGCGTAGAGATCGTATCCATTCTCGCCAAGCAGCTTGCAGGCTTCCAGCAGATCCACCTTCGACTTCATCTCTCCCGAAGAGATGAGAATGCCCTTTTTGGGTATTTTATATCCCACAGAGAGCATCGACTTGAGAATGGCGTCGGAAAAGTCTTCGCCAATGCACCCCACCTCGCCGGTAGAGGACATGTCCACACCCAATACCGGATCGGCATTTTGCAGGCGGGAGAAAGAGAACTGCGATGCTTTCACCCCAATATAATCCAAATCGAAAACCGAACTGTCTGGCTTCGCATAGGGAGCATCCAGCATGATCCTTGTAGCGGTCTCAATAAAGTTGTGCTTCAGCACTTTCGAAACAAACGGAAAAGAACGAGAAGCACGCAGGTTACACTCAATCACCTTGATGTCGTTGTTCTTTGCCAGGTATTGGATGTTGAAAGGGCCACTGATGTTCAGCTCGCGGGCAATCCGTTTTGAGATCTTCTTCACCCGGCGCATGGTCTCGAAATAGATTTTTTGCGCAGGAAACACCAACGTGGCATCGCCTGAGTGCACCCCGGCAAATTCCACGTGTTCAGAGATGGCATACTCCACCACCTCTCCGTTACGTGCTACTGCATCGAATTCAATTTCCTTGGCGTTCTGCATAAAGCTGGACACTACCACGGGATACTCCTTCGATACGTTGGCAGCCATCTTCAGGAAAACATGCATCTGCTCTCTGTCGTAGCACACGTTCATCGCAGCACCCGACAAGACATAGGAGGGGCGAATCAGTACCGGAAAGCCTACTTTTTCGACGAAGGAATCGATTTCATCGAAGCTGGTCAACTCTTTCCAGCGGGGCTGGTCGATACCCAACTCATCGAGCATGGCCGAGAACTTATGCCTGTTTTCGGCACGGTCGATGGACAAAGGAGAGGTTCCGAGGATGGGAACCTGCTGCCGGTGCAGCTTCATGGCCAGGTTATTGGGTATCTGACCTCCTACGGACACAATGACCCCTTTCGGATTCTCTAAATCAATGACATCCATTACCCGTTCGAAAGTGAGCTCATCAAAATAGAGTCGATCGCACATATCGTAATCGGTCGACACGGTCTCGGGGTTATAATTGATCATCACCGAAGCATATCCCAGCTCGCGTGCGGTCTGTACCGCGTTCACCGAGCACCAGTCGAACTCTACCGACGAGCCGATACGATAGGCACCCGATCCAAGCACAATCACTGCTTCCTTCTCCTCTTTGTGCGGAATATACGCCTTGTCGGAACCATAGGTAAAGTAAAGGTAGTTTGTTTTGTCGGGATGGTCAGAGGCCACGGTGTTGATGCGCCGGACAATCGGAATGATGCCCATCTTTTTACGGTGATCCCGCACCCTGATCAACTCATTCTCCACAGTGCCTGCCGGTTCTTCCACGAAGCGCGCAATCTGAAAATCGGAGAATCCGAGCCTCTTGGCCTCCAGGAGCACTTCCTTTGGCAGTTCCTCAACCCTGCTGTAGGTAGCGAGCACCTTTGAGTAGTTGTATATATTTTCCAGCTTCTCCAAAAACCAGCGGTCTATTTTGGTGAGTTCCTCAATCTGGGCTACCGTGTATCCCTTTTCAAACGCATCGGCAATTGCAAAAATGCGAAGATCTGTCGGCTTTGCCAGCGACTCTTCCACATTTTCAAAGGTGATCTCCCGGTTTCCTACAAAGCCGTGCATCCCCTGCCCGATCATACGCAACCCTTTCTGGATGATCTCTTCAAATGACTGCCCGATGGACATGATCTCGCCCACCGACTTCATGGAGGAGCCGATCTCGTGGCTCACACCGTAGAATTTATTCAAATCCCACCGTGGTATCTTCACGATCATGTAGTCCACCTTCGGAGCCGCATAGGCCGAGTTGGGCGTACCCTGCTCCCCAATCTGGTCAAGGGTATACCCCAGCGCAAGCTTGGTGGCCACAAAGGCGAGCGGATAACCCGATGCCTTGGAAGCCAGAGCCGATGAGCGGCTCAGACGGGCATTGATCTCGATGATGCGATAATCGTTGGTTTCCGCATTAAAAGCATACTGAATATTGCACTCACCCACAATACCGATATGCCGTACTACTCTTTGGGCAATATCTTCCAACAGAGCGATTTGCTCTTGGGTAAGTGTAATGATGGGTGCCACCACAATACTTTCGCCGGTGTGGATACCCAGTGGGTCGAAGTTCTCCATGGGTACTACCGTGAAACAGTGGTCATTGCGATCACGGATAACCTCGAACTCAATCTCTTTCCAGCCTTTCAGGCTCTCCTCCACCAGGATCTGGTTCGAAAAGGAGAGAGCGCTTTTGCAGAGATCGATAAACTCATTTTCATTTTCACAGATTCCCGACCCCTGTCCTCCCAGCGCATAGGCAGAACGCACCATAATGGGAAAACCAATTTCACGGGCCGCAGTGAGCGCATCTTCCAGGCTCTCCACTGCATGCGACTGCGGTGTTCTGGCGTCGATCTCGTCGAGCTTCTTCACAAAAAGATCGCGGTCTTCGGTGATCATGATTGCCTCCACCGAGGTGCCCAGTACCTTGACGTCATATTTGTCGAGCGTACCGCTTTGGTACAGTTCGGTACCACAATTGAGAGCAGTCTGCCCGCCAAAGGCAAGCAAAATGCCGTCCGGTTTTTCTTTTTGAATTACTTTCTCTACAAAATAGGGAGTAATGGGCAGGAAGTAGACCGTGTCGGCCACTCCTTCCGATGTTTGAATGGTGGCGATGTTGGGGTTGATCAGCACCGTTTCAATCCCTTCCTCACGCATCGCCTTTAAGGCTTGTGAGCCGGAATAATCGAATTCTCCCGCTTGTCCGATCTTCAGGGCACCGGAACCCAGTAAAATAACTTTTTTGATTGTTTGATCCATTAATTGATATATTGATTTCTTTTTTAAAATTCTATCTTTTTCCCATGCACAAACTACCGATCGCTTATTTGAACTCACCCCAGTGCCTGATTTCGATATCCTCCACCGATATCCGACAGAATGCCTTGATGAAGGCACTAGCCAGACGGGCATTTGTGATCAGCGGAATGTTATAATCTATGGCATCGCGACGGATCTTGTAACCGTTTGTCAATTCCCTCTCCGTTAAATTCTTGGGAATATTGATAATCAAATCGAATCTCCTTTCGGCAATCATGTCGTTCACGTTTAGTGTTGCGTTTTCGTCGTCCGGCCATGCCACGAAGGTACTATCTACGCCATTTTCCTCCAAAAAATTTTGCGTACCGCCCGTGGCAAATAAGGCATATCCGTTTTTCTGTAACAGGCGGCAGGCATCGAGCAGGGTGACTTTCGACTTTGTTCCACCGGAGGATATCATGATATTTTTTTGGGGAACACGGTACCCTACTGCCAGCATGGATGTGAGAAGGGCATCGTCAAAATGGTTACCGATGGCCCCCACTTCACCGGTCGATGCCATATCCACACCAAGTACCGGATCGGCTTTCTGCAGGCGGGTAAATGAAAACTGCGGAGCTTTTATTCCTACATAGTCAAGCTCGAAGGCAGATTTTTCGGGTTTCTCTACGGGAATTCCAAGCATCACTTTAGAGGCCAGCTCTATAAAGTTTATTTTCAACACCTTGGAAACAAACGGAAAGGATCTTGATGCTCTCAGGTTACACTCAATAACCTTTATGTCGTTATCCTTTGCCAAAAACTGGATGTTAAACGGCCCCGATATCTCCAATGCTTTGGCTATCTGCCTGGTTATCTGCTTGATTCTTCGAACAGTCTGCACATAAATTTTCTGTGCAGGAAACAAAATGGTAGCATCGCCGGAGTGAACGCCTGCAAATTCCACGTGTTCCGATATGGCATAGGCCACCAGTTCCCCGTTTTGTGCGACCGCATCCATCTCTATCTCCTTGGAATCTTCAATGAATTCCGAAACAACCACCGGATACTTGCTCGACACTTCGGTTGCCAACGTAAGGAACCGTTCCAGCTCACTGCGGTTGGAACATACATTCATCGCAGCACCGGAGAGGACATACGATGGCCTCACAAGCAGCGGAAAACCCACCTCGTCAACAAACTGAAGAATTGCATCAAGCGTAGTCAACTCTTTCCACCGCGGCTGGTCGACTCCCAGCCTGTCGAGCATGGAGGAAAACTTATGCCTGTTCTCAGCATTATCGATACTTCGGGCAGATGTCCCCAAAACATTTACCCCAGAATCATCAAGTCTCACTGCAAGGTTGTTCGGTATTTGACCACCCACAGAGACAATAACACCGTGCGGATTTTCCAGCTCTATAATATCCATCACCCGTTCGTACGACAGCTCATCAAAATAAAGCCTGTCGCACATATCGTAGTCCGTCGATACCGTCTCCGGATTATAGTTAATCATCACCGAGCGATACCCCTCATCACGGACGGTGCGAAGCGCATTTACTGAGCACCAGTCGAATTCCACCGACGATCCTATCCGGTATGCACCCGAACCAAGAACAATTACCGAGCGGTGGTCGCCGCAATAAATCAGGTCATTTTCTCCCCCGTTATACGTGAGATAAAGATAATTAGTCTGCGCCGGGAACTCTGCGGCCAACGTATCAATCTGTTTAACGACAGGCAGAATACCCTGTTTCTTTCTGTATGCTCTGACTGCGAGGGCATCCTTCTCATTCACTGCTTCCTTGAACAGCGCCCTTGCGATCTGGTAATCCGAAAAACCTTGTCGCTTCGCCAGGCGCAGCAGATCAGAAAAAGAATCGTTCCCTGCCTGTTGCCTGTTTTCTTTTTCAATATCGATACCTCCCGGCTCAACTTCTTCGAGCATCTCTGCCGTATCCACAATATTGCGGAGTTTATGCAAAAACCAACGGTCTATTCTTGTCAGTTCGTGAATCTGATCTACAGTATACCCTCTCCGGAAGGCCTTACTGATCACAAAAATACGCTGATCGGTCGGTTCACGCAGCGCTTTATCGATATCCGGAATAACAAGTTCCTTGTTTTCCACAAATCCGTGCATGCCCAGTCCAATCATTCGCAACCCCTTCTGAATAGCCTCTTCAAAGGTGCGCCCGATCGACATTATCTCGCCAACCGACTTCATACTGGATCCGATCTGCTTGGAGACACCACTGAATTTCCCCAGATCCCAGCGTGGTATTTTCACCACGATATAATCCAGTGCCGGCTCAAAAAAGGCGCTGGTTGTTTTGGTTACTGAGTTCTTCAGGTCGAAAAGTCCGTAACCCAGTCCCAGTTTAGCTGCCACAAACGCAAGCGGGTAACCGGTAGCTTTCGACGCCAATGCCGAGGAGCGACTCAACCGTGCGTTCACCTCAATCACCCTGTAATCTTCCGATTCGGGGTCGAGTGCATACTGAACATTACACTCTCCAATTATTCCTATGTGGCGAACTATCTGAATGGCCAATTCACGAAGCTTGTGATATTCTGAATTTGTAAGCGTTTGGGAGGGTGCCACCACAATGCTTTCGCCGGTATGAATGCCCAACGGGTCGAAGTTCTCCATATTGCAAACCGTGATGCAGTTGTCATATCTGTCACGCACCACCTCGTACTCTATCTCCTTCCACCCTTTCAGCGACTTCTCAATCAGGAGCTGCGCGGAATAGTTAAACGTCTTTGTGGCAAGCTCTTTCAGTTCGTTGGAGTTGTTACAGAAGCCGGAACCTAAACCACCCAAAGCGTAAGCTGCCCTTACAATAACAGGATATCCCAGCTTTTCGGCTGACTCAAGCGCCTCATCGGTGGATAGTACGGCAAAACTGGTGATCGTCTTAATCTCTATCTGGTTCAGCTTTTTCACAAACAGATCCCGGTCCTCTGTATCCATAATTGCCTGTATTGGGGTTCCGAGCACCTCCACGCCATACTGTTCAAATACTCCTGCCTGGTATAACTGTACCCCGCAATTCAGCGCTGTTTGTCCGCCAAATGCCAGCAGGATTCCGTCCGGCCGCTCCCGTGCGATCACCTTCTCCACGAAGTAAGGGGTGACTGGCAGAAAATATATTTTGTCGGCCACCCCCTCCGATGTCTGTACCGTGGCTATATTCGGATTAATCAGGATGGTCTCCACACCTTCTTCATGAAGTGCTTTCAATGCCTGAGAACCGGAATAATCAAACTCACCTGCCTCCCCAATTTTGAGGGCACCGGATCCCAGGACGAGTGCTTTTTTTATATTCATTTCTCTGTGCTACTGACGGTTCTTTTCCTCTACCATATGACTTATCATACTTTGCTGGCGACCACTGACCTAGCGAACTCATCAAAGAAAAACCGAGTATCGGTTGGCCCCCCCGCAGCCTCGGGATGAAACTGCACCGAAAAAAAGGGCTTTGTCTTATGTCTGATTCCTTCGTTGGTTCCATCGTTCATATTCACAAACCAGGGTTCCCATTCATTATTCAAAAGCGATTCATCCACTGCATATCCATGGTTTTGAGATGTAATAAAACACTGGTTGCTTCGCACCCTGCGTACCGGCTGATTGTGACTGCGGTGTCCATATTTCAGTTTGTACGTAGATGCCCCGGCTGCTTTGGCCAGGAGCTGATTACCCATGCAGATCCCAAAAATTGGTTTATCTCTGTTCAAAGCTTCTCGAATATGTTGAATAGTCACCCGGCAATGATCGGGATTGCCCGGTCCATTTGAAATAACCACCCCATCATAATCAATCGCACTAAAATTATAATCCCAGGGAACACGAATTACCCGCATACCCTGCTTCACCAGCTCTCGCAGGATGTTCAGTTTTGTGCCACAGTCAACAAGGACTACCTTCTTTTCTCCTTGCCCATATTCAATAACTTCCTTACAGCTCACCTGCGCCACAAGGTTGTCGTTTCCGGGATTATAAAATTCGGTTTCACTCTCTTGTCCTGAGTCGGGTTTTTCTCCAAAAACAATTTTCCCCAACAGAGAGCCCTCTTCACGTAGAACCTTTGTCAGCATTCGGGTATCTATTCCGCTAATACCGGGTATATTTTCCATTTTCAACCATTCTCCAAGGCTCCTGGAGCCATTCCAGTGCGAGAACTGAGCCGAATAGTGCTGCACAATGAGTCCCGACACGTGGATGCGTCCGGACTCAAAAAAATCGGAAACTCCGTATGTTTCGCTTTTGGCTGGAACTCCGTAATTTCCGATTATAGGATATGTGGATGTGAATATCTGACCTGTGTAGGAAGGGTCTGTCAAGCTTTCTGGATAACCTACCATTGCTGTATTGAAAACCACCTCCCCCGATGCCGGCCTTTCGGCTCCAAACGATTCTCCCTGAAAAACCATACCGTTTTCAAGAATCAACCGCACCGGTGTAACTCTCTGCATAGTGCGTACATTATTTTGTTGTATAGATACCGTATGATATTAGGACACAAAGATAGAAAAAAAAATTTGTTTCACGATGTTTTTTTGGGTATATTGTCCTGGAGAATTTAGAAAGTGTTAACCGGAGTTGATTTTTATCTGAACCCCGGTTTTATTATACTCCAGCCTTCAACTTTTACTAAAAAAAACTATAAACTTATGATTTTAAAGAAAATGAACAAAATAGCATTAATAGGGAATTACCCCCCGCGTAAATGTGGTATTGCCACATTTACGCACGACCTGAACGAGGGTTTAAAAGAAAATGGAGTCACTACGGCCGTAGTGGCTATGAACGATGGATTAAACAATTATAGTTACCCGGCCGACGTGGTTTTTGAAATTGAGCAGAATGATATGGCCTCCTACATCAACGCGGCTGAGTATCTGCATACCAACAAGTTCGATGCAGTCATCCTGCAGCACGAGTTTGGCATCTTTGGCGGTAAGGACGGCAAACATATTATCCAGCTACTTAAAAGGCTACGCATGCCGGTGGTGACAACTTTACACACAATACTCGACAATCCTTCAGAGGACCAGCGATTGGTGGTGAACGAACTTGCCCGTTTGTCGCACAAGCTGGTAAGCATCTCCAAAAAGGGAATCGACTTGCTTACCTCTGTCTATGGAATTCCCGAATCAAAATGTGTGCACATACACCATGGCGTGCACGAAATTGGGGATCTGGATGTAGACGGACTAAAAAAGAAGTTGGGAGTGAGCAACAAAAGGGTTCTTCTCACATTCGGTTTGCTCTCCAAGAATAAATCGATAGAGGTGGTAATCCAGGCATTGCCCGAAGTGGTGAAAAAACACCCCGATATTGTATACATCGTTCTTGGTGCAACCCATCCTCATGTGATAAAGCAGGAAGGGGAAGATTACCGTCACTCGCTAATCCGGTTGGTAAAGAAGCTGGGACTGGAGAACAATGTGCTCTTTATTAACCGTTTCGTAAGCAACGAGGAGCTCTTTGGATACCTGAAGATGTGCGACATTTATGTGATACCCTATCTGGGTGAAAGGCAGATATCGTCGGGGACACTTATCTATACAATGGGGGCGGCGAAACCCATTATTTCCACTCCATTCTGGTATGCCGAGGAGATGTTGGCGGAAAACAGGGGGTTGTTGTTCGATTTCAGGGATTCTGAACAGTTGAAAATGAAAATTAATGAACTCCTCGATGACGATAAGAAGAGAGAAGCTGTCGCACAAAATGCGTTTTCTCTTGCCAAAGAGTGCTATTGGCCCAACATCGGCAAACAGTATTATGATCTGGCGGAGAGAGTGGTGGACGAAGCGGGGGTTACCAAAACCGAGTATGAACTGGCCGAAGAAAGCGAGTTGAAGTTCACCTATCCTCCCATCAACCTGAATCATCTGCAGCTGATGACTGATAACACTGGGATACTGCAGCATGCAAGGTACAGTATTCCCGACCGGTCACACGGTTATTGCACCGACGACAATGCACGCGCCCTCTTGCTGTCGGTGATGCTTCAGAACGATGTGCAGAATGTGGACGAACTTAACAGACTTACAAGCATCTACCTCTCTTATATCGACTATGCATTTAACCCGGAAAAGGGGAAGTTTCGGAACTTCATGAGTTATTCGCGGGAGTGGCTGGATGAGGAGGGTACCGAAGACAGCAATGGCAGGGCTATTTGGGCTTTGGGATATACGTCTGCGTATACAAATATGAGCAACTTTTACCTTCACTCGAACAGTCTGTTTAAAAAGGGGCTTCGGGCAACCAGAAGCATTACCCACCCACGTGCGTTGGCTTATACAACACTGGGACTAGCGTATCATGCCAAGGCACATGGTGAGCAGGAAGTTATTGAGCTACTGAGAGAAAAAGCGAGACAGTTATATCTCTTATTTGACAAATCCATTGACAATGAGTGGCTGTGGCATGACCAAAAGGTGACCTATGGTAACAGCCGCATACCGCAGGCACTGATTTTAGCAGGACGGTATTTAAAGGATGACAAAATGGCTCAGAGGGGGTTGAAAATTACTGACTGGCTGATTGACAATCAGTTCAGAAGTAACATTTTCTCTCCTATCGGAAATGATGGGTGGTTGACACCGGAGCGTAAGGCACAATTCGACCAGCAACCACTTGAGGCGAATGGCATGATCGATGCTTGCCTGCAAGCTGAGTCCTACAGCAGGGACGAGAGGTACGGTAGCTACGCGATGAAAGCTTTTTCCTGGTTCACCGGTGATAATGATACCGGCGAACTTGTTTACGATTTTTCGACAGGCGGTTGTCGCGACGGGCTGATGTCCGGGGGAGTGAACCTGAATCAGGGAGCCGAATCCACACTTTCCTGGTTGATGTCATTACTGAACATTTCTCTCTATCTTCGTGAAACAAAAAAAATTACGATATGATACAGGTAAACAGACTGCCCATTAGAATTCTTCCATCTTCAAGACGTACACTGGTACGCCCATTCGTCCCGGGTAACGAGTCGCAGGTTGAACATATACTTTTTCGTATTTTTTCCACTCCCAAAAGGGACCGGAAAAGAATTGTAGCAAAAATGCACAGGCGGTTAGAGATGCCTCATGATATGTCAACGGCAATCTTCTTACGACATTACGAAAATATTAAGTCGCGCATCCCTTCCAATATGGAGCTGACCGACATAGACAAACAATTTATTGGTGCCTATTTTACTCAGCAATATGCGTTGGAGTCGACCGCCCTCTTTAATCCATCCATTGTAGAGCATCCCGTGCAGGACAAGGATGGGGCGACCCGCTTCATCATTAGCCTGAGAGCTATCGGTGAAGGGCATATCTCGTCTATCACCTTCATGGAGGGGGAGATAGACAGTAATTTCCAGATCACTATTGGTAAAAATTCGCCGGTTATCTATGAGCCCGAACGCAAGAATCATATCTACGAAAAAAATGACATCCTAAAAAAAGCAAATGAACTGGAGATGTTGTCAGAACTCAATAAGCCACTTTTTGAAATCCTGCCCGAACGGTTTACCTTCGGTGAACTCAGCAGTGCAATGAATAACCAGATTAATGGCAATATCGACAATAACCGGGCAGAATTGATTAATGCAATGAACAATATCCGGATGCTGGCCCTTTCAAACTTTACGCTACGCTTCGACACCGATGATATTACAGAACGGGCAATATACCCGGCTTCCCCGTCGCAAAGCAACGGACTTGAAGATGCTCGATTTGTACGGTTTACCCGTGATGACGGCACTGTTACATATTATGCCACGTTTACCGCGTACGATGGAAAAAAAATTATGCCCGAAATGCTGGAGACAAATGACTTCAAGGAGTTTACGATCTCTACGTTGAGCGGTTCGGCTGCCAAGAACAAGGGCATGGCACTTTTTCCGCGGAAGGTAAATGGTAGGTACATGATGTTAGGACGCCAGGATAATGAATCGTTGTATATCATGCAGTCTGATAATCTTCATTTCTGGTATGATTATCAGCCACTGCTGAAACCGACTTACGACTGGGAGCTCACCCAGATAGGGAATGGAGGTTCACCCATAGAGATTGAAGAGGGGTGGCTTGTTATCACCCATGGTGTGGGACCGGTGCGCACCTACTCACTGGGAGCTGCACTGTTGGATAAGAATGATCCACGGAAGGTAATCGGGCGACTGGATAAGCCGTTGCTGACTCCCGCCAGGAACGAGAGTTCCGGGTATGTACCCAACGTGATTTACACCTGTGGCGCGATGGTTCTCGACCGCACCCTGGTATTACCTTACGCTATCACAGATGTGGTGACCAAGTTTGCCACTGTCAGCGTGGATGAGATTATCAAATCAATGAAAAAGTTTGAATATTTTTAATCGTATGAAAATAGCTATGCTAGCTCCGATAGCCTGGCGTACCCCACCCGTTCATTACGGCCCGTGGGAACTGGTCACATCGCTATTAACCGAGGAATTGGTAAAAAACGGCGTGGATGTCACCCTCTTTGCTACCGCTAACTCCGTTACAAAAGCAAAGCTGCAGGCAGTTAGCCCTATGGGATATGACGAGGATAGAAGCATTGATGCGAAAGTGTGGGAGTGTCTCCATATTTCGGAATGCTTTGAACATGCCGGTGAGTTTGATATTATTCATAATCAGTTCGACTTCCTGCCACTCACCTACTCCGGCATGGTAAACACACCCGTAGTGACCACCATTCATGGATTCTCATCACCCCGCATAATGCCGGTTTATAAAAAATACAACGACACCACCCATTATATATCCATCAGCGATGCCGACCGATCGCCGGAGCTTGATTATACTGCCACGGTGTATCACGGCATAGATCTGGATCAGTTTACCTTCAATCCGGAACCCAAAGGAGACTATATACTCTATTTCGGAAGAGTTCACCATGATAAAGGAACAAAAGAGGCGGTGGAGATTACACGGGCGCTGAACCGGCGACTGGTCATTGCGGGAATAATTCAGGATGAGGTTTATTTTAATGAATACGTAAAGCCTTTCCTGAAACAGGGAGAGGTTGAATATATTGGCAGCGTAGGGCCCGACAAGCGGGATACCTTGTTGGGAAATGCAACACTATTACTGCATCCGATCAATTTTAGAGAACCGTTCGGACTTTCTGTTGTGGAGGCGATGGCCTGCGGGACACCTGTTGTTGCGTTCAATAAAGGAAGCATGCCCGAGCTGATTATCGATGGCAAGAATGGTTTTCTTGCGGAAAACATGGAGGAAGCGATCGAGAAAATAAAAAAAATTGACAATCTTGATCGTATCAACTGCAGAGTGCATGTGGAGAAACGCTTCAGCAAAGAGTTTATGGCGAAGCGTTACATGGAAGTGTACAAAAAGATCTTATTGGAATAGAGGCTCCTGTTATTTCTCTTTGGCCAATCCGAGAATCCACAATACGGTAATTACAATAACCGCCGCGATAGTGATTATGGGAATAGTACCCAGGATATAGACCCAGCCTACAAACAGGCCAAAAAGGATGAATAATATTGCCAGTGCGGTGCCGGCCAGAATAGCGAGCAGCTTGGCTGTTCTTTTTTTCAGTCGTGCCATAATTTATATCCGGACTCTGTCATAAAATTATCTGAGGCCAAATTTAGAAGATTTTTCCGAAAGATAGAGAGATAGTACAGTTTATTGTATTGTTTTTGACAGAATAGCTTGTATATTTCAAAAGATTTTTACCTTTGCCGAAACGAACAATTAAATATAACAAGATGAAAAACTGGATTTTTGAAGCGGCAATACTGGCCGCGGGATTAATGGTGACGGGTATATTGCTAAACGCCGGGATTAACAATTTTACTAACCGAGACCGCGTGGTGACCGTGAAGGGCCTTGCCGAAATGGAGGTGCAGGCCGATAAGGTGATATGGCCGCTCATGTATAAGGATTTGGGAAACGACCTCACCACGCTTTATACCAATATCCAGACAAAGAACAAAACCATCATCGGTTTCCTGGAGGCCAACGGCATCAGCCGGGAAGAAATCAGTGTGTCGCCACCAGAGATCATCGACATGGAAGCAGAGCGCTACGCGACCCAAACACAACATTCCTATCGTTACAATGCCACCTCGGTGATCACCGTCACCTCGGGCGATGTGGAGAAGGTACGTAAATTAATCTCCGGACAGACCGAACTGCTTAAGCAAGGCGTGGCCATAACAGGAGGCGATTACCGCTACAACACCCTCTATGAATTCACCGGACTGAACAACATCAAGCCACAGATGATCGAAGAAGCCACCAAAAACGCCCGTGCTGCAGCTGAGAAGTTTGCTACCGACTCGGGCAGCAGGCTGGGTAAGATCCGAAACGCGTCGCAGGGACAGTTCACCATCACCGACCGGGATGCAAACACTCCTTATATCAAAAATGTGCGGGTTGTGACTACCGTGAATTACTATCTCAAAAATTAAAGAATAAGAGCGGGAATAAACGCGCTATTCAGGAGCAGAGCAAAATAACCCAGGCCGGAATAGGAATATTTCAGAGAGAGAAACGTTTGCCTGATTGCAGAAATGCCGCGTATTTCTCCTGGTTAAAAGAGTAGTAGAACGCACCCCTCTTCGAACTTTCCTTGTCCTTGATCTCGAGCTTGTCGAGTATATTCATCGTAGCGAGTTTCTTACGGAAGTTCCGCTTATCGAGGGGCATCTGGTAGATGGTTTCATAGAGATCCTGCAGCGAAGGAAGGGTAAATTTTCCGTCGAAGAAGTTAAAGATAACCGGTTCCTTTGATGCTTTGTACTGCAACAGCATGAGTGCATCGCCAACCATCCGGTTATGGTCGAATACCATCTCCGGGAGGTCGTTGATATTGATCCAGCGGGCATCGAACTTTCGTGCGAGTGACGTATTGAACTTCTCTGTCTGTACCAATGCATAAAATGCCACCGAGACAACCCTGCCGCCACTGTCGCGGTCTACTTCTCCGTACGCTCCCACCTGCTCCATATAAATACCTTTCTGCTGTGTATAGCGATACAACACTTTTTCGGCGGCCTGAGTAAGACTTTCCTTCTCCTCCATGAATCCTCCCATGAGGGACCATTCATTTTTCAGCGGTTCCACGGGACGGCGGGTAAGCAGCACATGCAGCTCTTTTTTTCGAAATCCAAAGATGATGCAATCCACCGCAATCAAAAAACGGACATTGTTTTGGTAATAATTGGCAGACATAGGACACAAGGTATAAAGATAGTAAAAGGTCGTTTGATGGTAGTAGAAAAAAGAGAAAAAGCCGGAAGCAGGCGCTGTGCGACGTCCTGCTCCCAACCTTTTGCATGGTTCAGGAATCAGAGCTTGTGTGCGCCGTCACTGATTACCACGTCGTACACCTTTGGCTCATGGCCGAAACGGGCACTGAATTGTTCTTTGGCATCTGCAATGAATGAGTTGTAAAGCTCGTCTTTCACAAGGTTAATAGTACATCCGCCAAAGCCACCACCCATCACGCGCGAACCGGTCACGCCGTGCTCACGGGCTACCTCATTGAGGAAGTCCAGTTCTTCGCAGCTCACTTCGTAAAGCTTGCTCATCCCGTGATGCGTTTCGTACATCTTCTCACCCACAGTTTCATAGTCGCCACGTTCCAGGGCATCACTCACATCCCTCACACGTTGCGTCTCTTCAATCACATAACGGGCACGCATATAGTCTTCTTCCGAGATCTCCGCACGAACCTCGTTCAGCATCTCCATCGATGCATCGCGAAGGAATTCCACTTGGGGATGCCGTTTGGCAATGGTGCGTGCCGCATGTTCACACGATTCACGCCTTTTGTTGTAGGCCGACGATGCCAGTTCATGTTTCACCACCGTGTCGAGCAGCACCAGCTTATAGCCCTGCGGATCGAATGGGAAATAGGCATATTCCATCGTTTTTGTATCGAGCCGGATCAAGTGCCCTTTCTTTCCAAAGAGGGAGGCAAACTGATCCATGATACCACATTTTACACCCACATAATTGTGCTCTGTACTCTGTCCGATACGGGCCAGTTCAAACTTGTCGATGCCGAGACTCAACATATCGTTCAGCGCGAATGCATAAGTGCTTTCCAGTGCAGCCGAGGAGGACATTCCTGCTCCCAGTGGCACATCACCCGTGAAGACCGTATCAAATGCTTTCACCGATCCCCCTCTTTTGATGATTTCACGGCAGACACCAAAAATATATCTGGCCCAACCCTCTTTGGGGAGATCCTCCTCGTTGAGTCCGAACTCGGCACTCTCATCCAGATCGATCGCGTAAGCCCTCACCTTATCGGTTCCGTTGAAACGTATGGCAGCGGTCATCCCCTTGTCAATGGCGCCGGGAAAAACAAAGCTCCCGTTGTAGTCGGTATGTTCCCCGATCAGGTTTACGCGTCCTGGAGACGCATAAACCTCGGGAGTGCCGTTACCCATTTTTTTCAGAAATATCTCCAATATCTCTTGTTTTGTCAAATGTTTGCTCATATCACACAATATATAAGATTATTTTTCAATAGTTGAATCATCAACTGCAGGGTCACGAGAGAAACTTATGCAGTTACTTCTTCTTCATCGGTCACTTTGATATCCTTGTTCACGTTTTTGGATCCCAGCATTGCATAGTAAAGCAGATAGGCAAGGCCAATCAGAGGAACAATATAGGAAAACATATACGTAGATTTATCGGCTACCCAATTTTGTATTAACGGAATAATTCCTCCACCCACAACCATCATCATGAAAATGCCGGAAGCAGCTTTGGTATATTTGCCCAAACCTTCCACAGCCAGGTTGAAGATACTTCCCCACATGATGGATGTACAGAGACCACACAGCACGAGCAGCAATGCACTCAGCGGCACCAATGTCATGGCGAATGATGACCCGGTAAATACAGGCATGGAGGTAGTCATTGTTTTTGGTGAAACGATTGCACCAACAATGAAGGTCATCGCCAGTACCGACACCGAAGTAAGCATCACTTTGCTGGAAACTTTACCACCCACCAGGCTACCGATAAAACGTCCTATTAACATTAAAAACCAGTAGGTGCCTGCCACAAAACCGCCTATAGTAGCAGCGTTGGAGGGATCCAGGCCTGCCCCCTTGTCGGTGATGTTGGAAAGGTAAAAGTTCAACGTACCCGGTATGCCGATCTCTATACCTACATAGACGAAGATGGCGATGGTTCCCAGGACGAAGTGACGAAAAGCCCATGGACTACTTTCATACACAACATTTTTGCTCTTTTTGTGTGCGTCGGGATCGCTGATGGGGATAAAGGAGAGAATGATGAATGCTGCCGCAAATACACCCATGGCAATAAACAATACGGGATTCACATTGGAGATAGCAGTATCTTTGGATACGGTGCCAATCAATGCGCCCACCAGCATGGGAGTTAACGTACCTGCAAGTGAATTGAAGGTACCCCCAAGCTGAATCAGCTGGTTCCCCTTGTTACCACCGCCACCAAGTAGGTTGAGCATCGGGTTCACGACTGTGTTCAGCATACACACAGAAAAACCGGCAATGAATGCTCCCAGCAGATAAACTACAAAGTTTACCGGCAACGAAGCGAATGTGCTGCTGGCATCTACTACACCCGACAGGTACTGGATAAAAACACCCACAAAGCCTATGGCAATCGCTGCAAGTGCCGTCTTTTTGTAACCTATTTTCGTCAACAATTTACCGGCCGGAATTCCCATGAAGAGGTAAGCAGCGAAGTTCATCATATTACCCAACATTCCCAAGAAGTTGGAGCCCTCAAATTTGTTGCTCCATATCACACCGATTGGTGCTGCAAGATTGGTCACAAAGGAGATCATTGCAAAGAGGAACATCATGGTGATGATGGCAACGATGTTTTTGTTTTGATTGTTTGTCATTTCTTATACTCTAATTAATGGTTTTATAATAATAAAGAATCTTCATTTTCAGACCAGGAATTTGTTCAGACCGAGAACTTATAGGTCGTCTTCGACTCAAACAGTTCTTCGGGGCGCAGGATCACCGGGGGATAATCCGGCTTGTTGATGCTGTCGGGATAGTGCTGTGTTTCAAAACACACCGCCGATCTCTCCGGATACCTGTGTCCGTTCTTGGCCGTAAAATTGCCTGTCATCCAGTTTCCGGTATATAGCTGCATACCCGGCTCGGTGGTATATATCTCCATCCTGATGCCCGTTTTGGGCGACTCGCAGATACCTGCAAACGTATAATCATCGACGGCATCCGGCTTGTTCAATATATAGGTATGATCGTATCCTTTTCCAAAGAGCAGCTGTTGAAAATCATCGTTGATTCGTTCACCAATTGCGCATTGTTCGGTAAAATCCATGGGCGTACCTTTTACCGAAGCAGCATCACCATAAGGAATGGCTGTTGAATCGGTGGGCAGATAGTTGTCCGCATTGATCATGAGCAGATGGTCACCAACATAAGGATCACCTTCGCCCGACAGATTGAAGTAAGAATGGTTTGTCAGGTTCAGGATGGTTGTTTTATCCGTGGTCGCTCTATAGCATATTTCCAAGGCATTATCCTCGGTCAGGGTGTAAGTAACCGTGACGGACAGATTGCCGGGAAATCCCTCCTCTCCGTCTGACGACAGATAAAAAAGTTCAATGCTGTTGGCATTCACTTTCTTTACTTCCCAAACCACAGCATTAAAGCCCTTTATGCCTCCATGCAGAGAGTTCGGACCGTTGTTCACTGCCAGTTTGTATTCTATGCCTTCCAACGTAAATCGGCCGTCGGCAATCCTGTTTGCCGTACGGCCGCAGACAGCCCCAAAGTAAGGCTCCTCTGATGTGAGGTATTCTTCAATCGAGGAATGTCCCAACACCACGTCGGTGAAGGTTCCCTTGTTGTCGGGCACCATCAGCGAAACTACTTTCGCCCCATAATTGGTGACGGTGACTTCGCTGCCTGACTTGTTTGTAAGAGTGTATAATCCGGTTTGCTTGCCATCTACATTTTTTTCAAAAGCTTCAACCAGCAAACCGGATTTGCTATACATTTTGTTCATGTAATTTTCTTGGTTTTAAAGATAAGATATTGATGAAGATTGATCTTGTATAAAATTCGTGTAAAATTAACACAGATTTCGGAAATAGCCCAATAAAAAAATGTGTTATTAAACATAAATTTTAGGATTTAACATGCCTTTTTTCAGAAACAGAAATATATACATATTCCATTACCGCACTCATGCTCAAACAATCGCTTCACCATCACCTTTTATCTTCTTTGTTACTAATATTTTATCTATTTTATTCCCATCCACATCCACAATTTCAAAATGCAGCTTGTCGTAATCAAATTTATCCCCTACGCACGGAATCTTATTAATGCATGCAAAAACGAAGCCTGCCACAGTGGAATAATCGATCTTGTCAAAATCGACAATAAAATCTTCGTCGAGTTGCGTCAATATTTCAATGGGGGCCTCTCCGCTAATCAGGGCAGAATGATCGTCGCGCATAAACAGAAGCGGATCGGCCCAAGCATCGTCTGTCTCTTCGGGTATCGCACCCACCAGGTTTTCGAAAATATCGTGTATCGTAATAATGCCCTCAAGACTTCCATATTCATCGACTACAACTGCGACAAACTTATGGTTGTTTTTGAAATTCTCCAGCACCTTCTGTGCACGAAGTGTGTTGGGCACGACAATCGGCTCCATGATGAGATCTTCTATCTCAAAGGGTTCGCCGTTATTAAGCCTCAACAAAAAGTCCCTCATCGAGATGATGCCGGTAAATTCATCGATTTTCTTTTTGCAAGCAAGAATCTTACTGTGCCTCGTCTGCAGGAGGTCACGAATGACCTCCTCCCTGCTTTTGCTAATGTCAACCCACTCCACGTCGGTGCGGTGGGTCATCAGATGAATGGCCCTTTTATCGGAGAAATAAAACACCTGCTCGTGGATAATATTCTCTTCCATGTCGATAATTCCTTCGTGTGAGGCCGTTTTGAGCATGGCGCGCAATTCCATTTCCGAGATCACTTCATTCTTTGGCTGCAGGCCGATCAAGCGGGAGATAAAACTGGTTGAGAATGCCAAAAGCTTCACAAACGGATAAAAAATGATGCTCACCACATATATGGTGGGAGAGACAGCAATGGCCATTTTTTCCGCGTTGTTCAGTGCGATCGTTTTGGGCACAAGTTCGCCAATTACAATAGAGATATAGGTGATCAGGAAAACGACAATCACCATAGAAATAGCCTCCGAGAAGGGCGCTGTGCTCTCAAACTGTTCGAAGAAAGGTACCAGGTAAACAGCAAAAGCCTGCCCACCGAATGCACCGTTGATGATACCAATCAATGTAATTCCTACCTGCACGGACGAAAGAAAGTTATCAGGATCGGCCTGCAACCTGAGTGCACGCCGGGCCCCCCTCTTCCCTTGCTTTCGCTCCGTATCAAGTTTGTTTTTCTTTGCCGAGACAATTGCAATCTCCGACAGGGCAAAAAATCCATTGAGCAGGATTAACAGGAAAACGATGATAATATCAATCCACATACTGCTGCAAATTCAGTGAGCGACGCCTGCGTTATGCTACCACAAGGGGGAGGGATAGACACCCTTTTCCACCAGATCTTTCAGCTTGGCAACCACATCGGGACGGTCTTCGGCATAGGTCACGCCAAACCATTTTGAAGGGGTATCAAGTACCTTCACGGTGACTTCACCACTTACAGTCAGGTTATTCACCAACAAAGGAATAAAAAACTCGGCTTTGATATTTTCAGCATTGTCTTTCAGGAACTGTACAAAATAATCATCCGAATAGCGAAAATAATCGGGTGTGAAACCCCACATATTCATCGACACGGGCGTTTGATCTCCGACAGGGATCCACTGGTCGTTTTCATCCTTGTAGCACACATTGCCCTCCACACGCATCACCTGTGTCCGTTCCACCACGCCGGTGAGGTTGCCTTCCGTATCGGTTTCGCATACACCGCGTGCCACGGTGCCGCTCTCGGACAAGGTATTTCCTATGTGGTAACCCACCATGCAATATCTGTTTTTACTGTTGCCGAGCGTCGAGAGAAAGTCGGCAAGCACCTTGAAGCTTTCACGTCCGTAGAAATCATCGGCATTGATCACTGCAAACGGTTCGTTGATCACTTCTTTCCCCATCATCACCGCGTGGTTGGTACCCCACGGCTTCACCCTGTCGGGGTGCGGAGTAAATCCTTCCGGCAGATTGTCAAGTTCTTGAAAAACCAGCTCGACCGGTATTTTTTTCTCGTATTTGCTGACGATTTTCTCTTTGAAGTCAGCTTCAAATGACCGGCGGATTACAAAGACCAGTTTGCCGAATCCGGCATTCACTGCATCGTAAATGGAATAATCCATGATGGTCTCGCCATTTGGGCCAAGCCCATCCAGTTGTTTCAATCCGCCATAACGGCTACCCATCCCTGCAGCCAATACAAATAATGTAGGTTTCATTGTTCGCGTTTATTTTATTTTTTAATTCACAAATATAAGATTTTTACAGTGAACGTGAAAAAGAAAAGAGCTCAAAATCCCGGTCCTGCTTATTTTAATGACGCAAAGCAATTCCACAAGGTCTCTTCCGGCAAAGGAGCGGTGACAGCAACATTCTCCTTCGAAACAGGATGGATAAAGGAGATTGTTCGGGCATGAAGGCTGATGCTCCCGCCGGGGTTGGAGCGTTCGGCGCCATATTTTAAATCACCTTTGATGGGACAGCCTATTTTTGCCAGCTGACATCGTATCTGGTGATGACGGCCCGTCTCCAGGTCTATTTCCAGCAGGAAATAATTCTGCGATGCACCAATCAGCCGATAATGGAGTATCGCCTTTTTGGTGTGTGGCTTTTCGGTGTCGTATGCAGCAGACTTGTTGGTTTTCTCGTTCTTGATCAGAAAATGCGTCAATGTACCTTCCTCTGCAGGTGGCCGTCGCTTCACGATGGCCCAATAGGTCTTTACCACCTCTCCGTTTCGAAACATATCGTTAAGCCTCGTAAGAGATTTGCTGGTCTTCGCAAACACCACCACCCCACTGGTCGGCCTATCGAGCCGGTGGGTGACACCACAAAAAACGTTGCCGGGCTTGTGATATTTCTCTTTCAGATAAGACTTCACTATGTCCGACAACGGCTTGTCGCCCGTCTTGTCGCCCTGCACAATTTCACCGGGCGCCTTATTGACGATGATAATATGGTTGTCTTCGTATAAAACTGTCATTTGAGCTTCTCAACCCAATCAGGTATTCATCCCGCCACAAACGTTGATGACCTGCCCGCTAACATACGAAGAGAGATCCGATGCGAGAAAAAGAGCTACATTCGCAACATCATCCGGCGTACCTCCACGTCGCAGTGGTATTTGCTTTGCCCACTCATTGCGTACCTCTTCCGAAAGTTGTCCGGTCATGTCGGTAATGATAAAACCCGGTGCAATGGCATTAGCCCTGATTCCCCGTGAACCCAGCTCTTTGGCAATCGACTTGGCCAGACCAATCATCCCTGCTTTCGACGCAGAATAGTTTGCCTGCCCTGCGTTCCCCGATACGCCCACCACCGAGCTCATGTTCACAATGCTGCCCGATTTCTGACGCATCATCACGGGTGTTACCGCATGCACAAAATTGAACGCCGATTTCAGATTTACGTTGATTACCGCATCCCATTGCTGTTCGCTCATTCGCATCATCAACCCATCTTTGGTGATCCCGGCGTTGTTTACAAGAATGTCGATGCGTCCGAAATCCTGCATGACCTGATCCACCACTTTGTGTGTTTCATCAAAGTTGGCAGCATTGGAAGCATACCCTTTGCATTTTACACCAAGAGAGGCTATCTCATGCTCGGTTGCTTCACCGGTTTCGTCGATAACCAAATCAGTAAACGCGATATTAGCTCCTTCCGACGCATATTTCAGCGCGATGGCTTTTCCTATTCCGCGGGCAGCTCCGGTTATCAGTGCTGTTTTCCCTTCTAATAACTTCATACGATTATTTTTAATTTACTTTATTGTTCTTCGCTGACACGGACAGCCGAAAGCTGATCGCTGACCGATGACCGCTATTTGACGTATATTCCTTTGAACAAAATATTGGCGATTATCTCCCGGTCCTCTTTTTTGTTGTAGTCGAGCCTCATCGCACCGCGAATGGTAGGCACCTCCAACCCTTTGAATGCATAATGCAATATCTCGGCTGTTTGTCTTATATCGTGGAGTTGAAAGATTCCCTTTTCGCATCCATCCCGTATAATGGTTTCCAGATAATGAATCTCCTTCTTGTCGAACTCCTTGCGTACATTTTCCACTTTCCAGATATCTCTGAAAAAATCGGCACGAAGAGTGCCGTTACGGGTAACCACCTCTTTTATGGCACCCAAGCGGGTAAAGGCAAGCAGGATAAGCTTTTCATCAGCAGGGATATTGCGCCGGGTGACCTCCTCCAGTTTACTATAGAGTACTTCGAGCTCCGATTCGATCACCGCCTTGTAGATGTCATTCTTGCTGCTGAAATATGTGTACAGGGTGCGTCTTCCACGTTGGGATGCCTCGGCAATATCATTCATTGTCGTATTCTCGACTCCTTTTTTTGCAAAAAGTTGCCGGGCTACGTCAATTAAGTTGTTTTTTGTCTTTGAAATGGCTGAAGTCACCTTGTCTTGCACAATTTATTTATTTATGTGCAAAAATAAAACAAAGATTTCAAATCCCGAAAGTAATTGAGATAAAATTATCGAAACCATAACCCAAAATAAAAAATTAGGGGAGCACACCATGTCCATTCCTATTTTTTTCTGAGCAGCACCGCTGCCTCGCATACTTCCCGGTACCACTCTTCGCCAAATTTCCGGATCAGCGGTTCCCTTAAAAATTGGTAGAGCGGTACACCTTCTTCCCGGCCCAGCTTCAGGGCAGACTGGCATACCGACCAGCGATGATAGTTCACCGCCGTAAAATCGGCATACTCATGCAGACGAACAGGATAAAGATGGCATGAAATTGGTTTCTGTACGGTAATGCGGCCTTCACGAAATGCACTGTCGATGACACATCTACACACTCCGTCGTCGTCGAACCGGGTAAAGACACACTCTTCGCCATTGACGATGGAGGTTACCAGTTCCCCATCGGTATCGGTATAAGCAATTCCCTGTCGGTTTATAAGCTCCTGGGATTCGGGGGAGAGGTCATTCCAGATTGCGGGCAAGATCTCATTGACCTGAGCAAACTCCTCCCGGGAGAGAGGGGCGCCCGATTCTCCATCCACACAACACTGGCCTTTGCATTTGCACAGGTCGCAAATAAATTGTACTTCAAATATATCGTCCGAGATAAGTGTATTTTGTATCTGTATCATAATTTATCGTGTAGATATAACTTCTGCCATAGGGGCAGTTTTTCTGTCTCTTTTCACATAGATTGAAAACAGAAGAAAGGTTACCAAGGCACTCGCAATAGCAGCAGCCAGATAAGGAAGCGTGAGCGGCAACTCATCCAACCGGACGAACCATTCACTGTCGCCCCAGAAAAAGTTCAGCAGAATCACGGTGGCATTGTTCACAAAGTGAAAGATGATCGGCATCCACAGGTTGCGCGTGTAAAGAAAGAGATACCCCAGCATGGCACCCAGGAACAGCCTCGGCAAAAACCCGTAAAACTGAAAGTGAACCATGCTAAACAACAACGCTGTCAGCCATATAGCTGCATGACCGTTTCGGAACTTTTCCATCAGGAACTGCTGCAGTGCCCCCCGAAAGAACAGTTCCTCCGAGATTGCCGCCATGGCTGCCACAATGACAAGGTTCAGCAGCAGTGCTCCGATCGTTCTTCCGGAAAGCAATAGCCCGGTCGTCTCCATGGCTGCATCTTCCATGGAGCGCATTGTCTGTTCCACACCGCTCATCCACTCTGGTAATTCCATGCCACTGTTCCATCGTGACAAATAAGAAGCAAACGGGTAAGAGACACAAAATGCCAATAGAGCGAAAGCTATCTCCCGCACCATCTTTCCATTGTTGCCGGTTTTCAGGTAGCGCGCGGGCCGTGCATCGGTAAATGCGACTACCAGGTATGCAGGCAGTGCAATTGCAAATACCGACTGAAGTGCAGAGCTCAAATAAATCGGCATCGTTTCACCCGCGTCGCCCATCCCGGGCATCATCATTAATAACCGGGTAAGTATCCCGGCCGCAATCACGCCGACGAAGAGCAATAAAAAAAGGTACGTTATTTTGAACCCCGGCGGAGCCGATGTGAAAATTGGTCGCATTTCTTCTGTTTTGATGTACAAAGATAGGATTTTCACTTTCAAAAAAAAGCAAGTCTCCGCAGAATATTTGCCAACAGCGGTTTCTTATATTCAGGAAGCTGACACAACAAGCAAAGAGGAAGAAAAGGTATCGGTTAAAATATTTTTTGCAAATTGAAAGAATAACACTAATTTTGCACTCTTATTTCAAAAAAAGGATTCAATCGGTTGAAATTAACCGACTTTCCACAAAAATAACAAATCACGAATTCTTATGAAGTCAACACTGAATAGAAAGGACGATGTGAACGGAACGATCGTCATCGAACTGGAGAAAGCAGATTATCAGGAAAAGGTAGATAAGTCGCTGAGTCAATTTCGCCAGAAAGCCAACATACCAGGCTTCCGCCAGGGAAAAGTACCCAAAAGCGTTATCCAGCGGATGTACGGAAAGGCGGTGCTGGTCGACGAAGTCAACAAGATTGTCACGGAAGAACTGACGAATTTCATTCGGGAGAACAAATTGAAAATTCTGGGCGAGCCCATCTCCGACGATAGCGAAGAAAAACAGGTAAACCTCGACAAGGATGAAGTGCTGACATTTTACTTCGACGTGGCACTCACGCCGGAATTCGAACTGAAGCTTGATAAAAACACGGAACTGACCTATTACCAGGTAAAGCTGGAAGAGGAACTTCTCGATAAACAGATGGATGCCTACAAGCAAAACTACGGTACCTATGCGTCTGTTGAAGGGGAAGCAAAAGATACAGACCTGATCAAAGGGACGCTTACGGAACTGGAAGAGGGAAAAGAGAAGGAACACGGACAGGTGATCGAAAACGCCATCCTGATGCCTTCCTATGTAAAGGAAGAAACAATAAAAAACAGGTTTATCGGTGCCAAAGTGGGCGACAGTGTCGTTTTCAATCCGAAGAGTGCTTACGATAACAACGAAGCCGAAGTGGCCTCACTGTTGCAAACAACCAAAGAGCATGTAAAAGACATTAATGCGGATTTCCGCTTTGACATCAAAGAGATAACTCGCTACCAGGAAGCCGAACTGAACCAGGAGTTGTTCGACCGGGTTCTTGGCGAAGGTGTTGCTACCACCGGGGAAGAGTTTCGCGCAAAGATAGCGACAGAGCTGAACAATCAATTCAAGCCCAACGCCGATCATCTTTTCATTCACGAAGCGAGAGACATTATCGTGGAGAAAATGAAGGATGTGCAGTTTCCCGATCAGTTTTTGAAACGCTGGCTCCTTGAATCGAGTGAAAATAGAACCGCCGAACAGGTGGAAGAGGATTATCCCCGAATTTTGGAGGATCTCAAGTTCCATATAGCCAAACAGAAGATTGTGGAAGCCAATGAGATTAAGGTGGAATTCGAAGATATTGAAGCATTGGCCACCGAGGTTGCGAAAGCTCAGTTTGCCCAATACGGAATGACCAACCTTCCGGCAGATGTGTTACAGAACTATACAAAAAGTCTCCTTGAGAAAGAGGATACAATGCAGAACCTGGTCGACAAGGCTACCGAAAACAAGATCATTGACTGGTTGAAAGAGAATGTGAACGTGATTCAAAAAGAGATTTCGTCGAAAGACTTTAACGAAATGATGAGCAAGCATTCCCACGTACATGGTGAAAATGCAGACAATCTTTCTTCGGAGGAGGCTGAGGTATCGGCAGAATAATCTGTCCGATGCAAAAATAGACTGTTTTTCAGGATTTTATTTTTTAATTCAACAATTCGTTATAAATTTGTTAGCGGATTGACGCACGAAGATTCGTTCTTTTGTGATAATCCTGGCACTTTATTTGCAGTTCTTTCTTTGACAAACAAAGTTGAACAACTGATAAGAGAATTTATGGAAAACGAATTTAGGAAATACGCGGTGAAACATCTGGGCATGAGCAGTACCAGATTGGACAGTTACATAAACATCACCAGTCAGGGAGGTTATATCTCGCCGACCATTATAGAGGAACGTCAGCTCAACGTAGCACAGATGGATGTTTTTTCAAGGTTGATGATGGACCGCATCATTTTTCTGGGCACAGCGATCGACGACTATGCAGCCAACGTGATCCAGGCACAGCTCCTTTACCTGGATTCTGCCGACCCCGGCAAAGATATTTCCATATACATCAACTCCCCCGGAGGGTCTGTGTATGCAGGATTGGGCATCTATGACACCATGCAGTTCATAACGAGTAACGTGTCTACCATCTGTACCGGTATTGCCGCATCGATGGCAGCCGTACTGCTGGTCGCAGGTACCGAAAAGAAACGTTTTGCCCTCACTCACTCCCGCGTGATGATACATCAGCCGCTGGGAGGTGTGCAGGGACAGGCTTCCGACATCGAAATCACCGCCCGGGAAATTGCAAAAATTAAACAGGAGTTATACACCATCATTTCCAAACACTCAGGCAAACCCATTGAAGAAGTGGCCCGGGACTCCGACCGTGACTTCTGGATGACTGCATCTGAAGCCAGGGAATATGGAATGGTGGATGATGTGCTGACAAAAAAGTGAATAAATTAACAGACAATGGCTAAAAAAGCGAACAGCAGTAATCATTGTAGTTTCTGCGGAAGAAGCGAACAGGAAGTCAACCTGCTCATATCGGGTATGACGGGCTATATCTGTGACCTGTGCGCCGAGCAGGCACACGAGATTGTGAATGAAACCTTCAAAGGCAATGACAAGTCGGATCCCGGCATCTCCCTTATGTCACTGCCCAAGCCTGCTCAGATCAAGGAGTTTCTGGACCAGTACGTGATCAAGCAGGATAACGCAAAGCGATTTCTTTCGGTCTCGGTGTACAATCATTACAAGCGAATTTTGCAAAAGAATGTAAAGGACGAAGTGGAGATAGAAAAGTCAAACATCATCATGGTGGGCGCTACCGGCACAGGCAAGACACTGCTGGCACGCACCATCGCCAGGATGTTGCACGTTCCCTTTACCATTGTGGATGCCACAGTGCTTACTGAGGCTGGATATGTAGGAGAAGATATTGAAAGCATACTCACCCGCTTGCTGCAGGTGGCAGATTACGATGTAAACGCGGCCGAGCGGGGCATCGTATTCATCGACGAAATCGATAAAATTGCCCGCAAAAGCGACAATCCCTCCATCACCCGTGACGTAAGCGGCGAAGGTGTACAGCAGGGGCTGTTGAAGCTGTTGGAAGGCTCCGTGGTAAACGTACCACCCCAGGGGGGACGAAAGCATCCCGAACAGCGAATGATTGCCGTCAACACCAAGAATATCCTGTTCATCTGTGGAGGTGCCTTCGACGGTATTGAGAAGAAAATAGCCCAGCGCCTCAACACACGTGTGGTAGGTTATGCTGCCAGCAGCGACAAGGCAAATATCGACAGAAACAACCTGTTAAAATACATCACCCCCCTCGATTTGAAGTCGTTTGGACTGATTCCGGAAATTATCGGCCGGCTCCCTATCCTCACCTACCTGGAGCCACTCGATAGAGATGCTTTGCTGCGTATTCTGGTTGAACCAAAGAACTCCATCGTCAAACAATATCAAAAACTGTTCGAAATGGATGGTGTAACGCTCACTTTCGAACAGGGTGCTTATGAATATATTGTGGACAAAGCCATTGAGTTTAGGCTAGGGGCACGCGGATTACGCTCCATCGTGGAAGCCATCATGATTGACGCCATGTTCACGTTGCCCTCGGAGGAGAAAAAGAAATTACACGTAACGCGTGATTACGCTGTACATCAGCTGGAGAATTCCGATCTGCACCATTTGCGGGTAGCTTGATTCACGCCCCGGATAAAAAACCGCCGGACAACGAAAACTGTCCGGCCTTTTTTTTGAAACGCATCTGTTCGCCTTGCTTTTTTTTAAGAATTTATTTGCAAAGATTATTAATATCAACTATCTTGGGTGTTGATTTTTCTGTCCGTTTGCAACGATCGGAGAATCTGCCAGCCGAAGAATGAATGCCTATGCATTTCATATAGTGATTTTATGCTGGAAATATAAAATACTTTTTTAATTTTGTGCCGACCTGTCGTTGACAACGTTTTTATCGCCGGGCAATTTGCTGAATGAAGGAACAAGACTATCTATATAAGGGTTTAAAGGAATATTTCGGGTTCGATACGTTTAAAGGCAATCAGGAAGCCATTATCCAAAGTATCTTATCCGGGAAGGATACTTTTGTGCTGATGCCCACCGGCGGCGGGAAATCACTCTGTTACCAGCTTCCCGCCCTGCTATCGGATGGCACGGCCATTATTATTTCACCGTTAATCGCGCTGATGAAAAATCAGGTCGATGCCATGCGCAACTATAGCGAAGAAGACGGCATTGCCCACTTTCTCAACTCCTCGCTCAATAAGCAGGAGATTGAAGAGGTAAAGAAAGATGTCCTTTCTGAAAAAACGAAGATGCTCTATGTCGCCCCCGAATCGCTCACAAAACAGGAGAACATAGAATTTCTGCGCAACATCAGGATCTCGTTTTACGCCGTTGACGAAGCTCATTGTATCTCTGAATGGGGACACGACTTCCGTCCGGAATACCGGCGAATCAGGCCCATTATCGCAGAGATATGCCCTCGACCCATCATTGCACTTACCGCGACAGCCACCCCCAAAGTACAGCACGACATACAGAAAAATCTCGGCATGAACGAGGCGATAGTATATAAATCATCCTTTAATCGCCCCAATCTCCATTACGAAGTAAGAAACAAAACCGAACAGATTGACAAGGAAATCATCAAATATATCCTCTCACAAGGGCGGAAATCCGGTATTGTCTATTGCCTGAGCCGCAAGAAAGTAGATGACTTCGCCGAAATCCTGCAAGCCAACAACATCAGGGCCCTGCCGTACCATGCCGGAATGGATGCCGTTAACCGGAGCAATAACCAGGATGCATTTTTGATGGAGAAGGCAGACGTGATTGTCGCCACTATCGCCTTCGGGATGGGGATCGACAAACCCGACGTGCGATACGTCATTCATTACGATATTCCCAAAAGCCTGGAAGGATACTACCAGGAAACAGGCCGTGCCGGCCGCGACGGAGGAGAAGGTAAATGCATCGCCTTCTATTCCGAGAAAGATCTGCAGAAACTGGAGCGTTTCATGCAGGGCAAGCCCGTTTCGGAACAGGAGATAGGCAAACAGCTGCTGCTGGAGACAGCGGCTTATGCTGAGACATCCGTATGCCGAAGGAAAGTATTGTTGCACTATTTCGGTGAGGACTACCACGAACCGAATTGTGGACACTGTGATAATTGTTTAAATCCAAAGAAAAAAGTGGAAGCGAAAGAATTACTCATTACTGTATTAGAAGCGATTATTGCTTTAAAGGAAAAACAAAAAGCCGATTATCTGGTCGATTTTCTCGTCGGAAAAGAATCCTCCGACATTGAAACATATGGGCACAACGAACTGGAAGAGTTTGGCTCGGGTGCCGACGAAGAAGCGAGCACCTGGGAAGCTCTCATTCGTCAGGCTTTACTCGACAACTACCTGAAAAAGGACATCGAGAATTACGGCATACTCAAAATCACCAAGAAAGGGAAAGAGTTCTTAAAAAATCCCGTCTCCTTCAAAATCACCAAAGACGATGAAGACGAGGACGATATGGCTGATCTGGAAAGTGAAGATTCAGACGTGATGGCATCTGCAGGAAGTGGTGGGGCTGCCGATCCCGTGCTTTATTCGATGATGAAGGATCTTCGGAAAAAACTGTCGAAAAAACTGAATGTGCCTCCCTATGTGATTTTTCAGCCCTCCTCGCTCGAGGCAATGGCTACATCCTACCCCATCACGCTCGAAGAACTACAGAATATCCCCGGTGTGGGGGCAGGGAAAGCCAAACGGTACGGAAAAGAGTTCGTGGATCTCATCAAGAAGCACGTGGACGAGAACGACATCACCCGACCCGAAGACCTGCGTGTAAAAACGGTTGCCAACAAATCGAAACTAAAGGTATCCATTGTGCAGGCCATAGACCGCAAGGTGGCACTCGACGATCTGGCCGAATCGAAAGGAATTGATTTCAACGAGATGCTTTCGGAGGTAGAAGCCATAGTCTACTCGGGAACCAAAATCAACATTGATTATTTCCTCAACGAGGTGATGGATCAGGATGTGATCCAGGATATCTACTCCTACTTCAAGGAGACCGAAACCGACGACCTGGAGAGGGCACAGGAAGAGCTATCCGACTATACCGATACCGAGATTCGGATGGTACGCATCAAGTTCTTCTCCGACATGGCAAACTAGCGTGCCAATAAGCCGACAGTTCTTATAAACTATTTTACACCGCTACCGTTATAATGGATAGGGTAAATTAATTATGCAATATTTACAAGAGATAAACAGTCCCGACGATCTGAAAAAACTCAGCATCGATCAGCTCGAAACCGTGTGTGCCGACCTGAGAGAGTTTATCATTGAACAACTCTCCAACAACCCGGGACACTTTGGCTCAAGCCTGGGTACGGTAGAACTGACGGTGGCACTGCATTATCTGTATAATACGCCGTATGACCGGATTGTGTGGGATGTGGGACATCAGGCATACAGCCACAAGATACTCACGGGACGACGCGACCGGTTTTCCACCAACCGGAAGCTGGGGGGCCTTTCGGGATTCACCAACCCCGTTGAGAGCGAATACGACACCTTCGTCGCCGGTCATGCCTCCACCTCCATCTCCGCAGCACTGGGCATGGCCGTTGCAGCCTCAATAAATAAGGAAAACGACCGACATGTGGTGGCTGTCATAGGTGACGGGGCCATGACGGGGGGACTAGCTTACGAAGGACTCAACAACGCCTGTTCGCAACCCAACAACCTGCTCATCATCCTCAACGACAACAACATGTCGATCGACAACAACGTGGGAGGCATACAGGACTATTTGGTGAAGCTGACAACCTCTTACAAATACAACCGGTTTCGAAACACTGTTTATCAAGGCTTCAAACGGCGTAACCTGATCTCGGAGAAAGACAAAAATATTGTGCTGCGATTCAACAACAGCATGAAATCGCTCCTTACCAAAGAACAAAACCTCTTTGAAGGATTCAATATCCGCTATTTTGGTCCGGTGGACGGCCACGATCTTCCAGGTCTGATTCGCATCCTTCGCAACATCAAGGACATGGAGGGACCCAAGTTGCTCCACGTCAAGACTGTGAAGGGCAAAGGATACAAACCTGCGGAAAAGTCGGCCACCATCTGGCACGCACCCGGCATTTTCAACAAGGAGACAGGAGAACGTATTCTGAAAGACAAAAACAATCAACCACAGCTTTATCAGGATGTATTCGGACATACCCTGGTGGAGATGGCAAAGAAGAACGACAAGATCGTGGGAGTCACCCCTGCCATGCCTACTGGCTGCTCCATGACCTATATGATGGAGGATTTTCCCGAGCGGGCTTTCGACGTAGGCATTGCCGAAGCCCACGCCGTAACCTTCTCTGCCGGTATGGCCAAAGAGGGATTGATACCTTTCTGCAACATTTACTCCTCGTTCATGCAGCGCGCTTATGATCAGGTGATTCATGATGTGGCGCTGCAAAAATTGAAGGTCATTCTCTGTCTCGACAGAGCCGGATTGGTCGGCCCCGACGGACCTACTCACCATGGTGTTTTCGACCTGTCTTATCTGCGGCCGATACCCAATCTGGTTATATCTGCTCCCTATAACGAACATGAGCTGCGTAACCTGATGTACACATCCGTCAACGGAAATCAGGGACCTTTTGTGATCCGTTATCCACGCGGACAGGGTGAACTCACCGATTGGCACAATGAACCTCAACTCCTCACCATCGGCAAGGGGCGTAAACTGAAAAAGGGAAAAGACATGGCGCTCCTCTCCATCGGAGCCATTGGCAACAATGCAGCAAAAGCCATTGCCGAAGCAGATAAGCTGGGCATCAGCGTAGCACATTACGACATGGTTTTTCTAAAGCCGATAGACGAAGAGTTACTCACCAAAGTAGCCAAACAATTCAAACAGATCATCACAGTCGAAAACGGTGTGATAAAAGGCGGTTTGGGGAGTGCTGTCCTCGAGTTCTTGGCAGAAAATAGCTTCCAGGATGTCTCCGTGCATCGGATAGGTATTGCTGATGAATTTGTTACCCATGGATCAATCAAAGAGCTGCAACAGATCGCCGGGATCGACGAAGAGGGCATACTCAGGCAGATTGTGAAGTTGTATCACTCTATCCGTAACGATCAAACCGGTATGGAGCCCACATCCGGCCCCGTTAATCCCATAGAACTTATACACAACCGATAAAACATAAACAACCAATTGCAACGTCGATGAAAATTTTAATTGCCGGTGCCGGAGCCGTTGGAACTCACCTTGCAAGACTGCTCGGACAGGAAGATCACGAAATCACACTCATGGATGCCGACAAGGAGCGGCTTGCCCTTGTGCGCGACAATACCGATGTCCTTACCAATATCGGGAACTGTACTTCACTGAAGGATCTCACTGAGGCAGGTGTTGCCAACGCCGATCTCTACATCGGCGTAACACCGGAAGAGTCCAAGAACATTACATCCTGCATGCTCGCAGCAAACCTGGGAGCAAAAAAAACCCTTGCCCGTATCGACAACTACGAGTATCTGTTGCCCAAAAACACCGAGTTCTTTGAGAAACTGGGCATCCACTCCATGATCTATCCTGAGCTGAGTGCCGCCCGCGAGATAGCGATGGCGCTAAGGACTCCCTGGACCCGCTTTTGGTGGGAGTTGTGCAATGGAACGGTGATCCTCGTCGGCGCCAAAGTGAGAGAAAACGCCCCCATCGTCAATAAATATTTGCACGAGTTATTGCAGGAGAGCAAACAATTTCACCTTGTAGCCATCAAAAGAGGCACCCACACACTGATTCCCAAAGGAAGCGATCAAATCCTGTCGAACGACATCCTCTACTTCACCACATTGCGCAAGCATGTACATATCCTGCCGGATATTCTGGGAAAGAAGTCGTTTGAGACAAAAAGAATCATCTTCATGGGAGGAAGCCGCATTACGATGCGTACCATCCAGCAGCTTCCACAAAATATCAACATAAAGATCATTGAACAGGACAGGGAGCGTGCAGAGAGGCTGGTAGAGATTGCTCCGCCCAATGTGACAGTCTTTGTGGAAGACGGACGAAATGTAGAGTTTCTGCTACGTGAAGGCATTGCGGAAGCCGACGCATTTCTTGCGCTTACCGACAATTCCGAGGCCAATATACTGGGATGCATGATGGCCAAACAGTACGGTGTAAAGAAAACGGTGGCCGAAGTGGAGAATATCGACTATATCTCGATGGCAGAGCGATTCGATATAGGTACGGTCATCAACAAAAAACTTATTTCGGCCAGTAAAATATACGAACTGCTGTTGAAGGCAGACGCATCCAACATCAAGAGCCTTACCTTTGCCGATGCTAACGTGGGAGAGGTAATTGCCAAACCCAATTCGCGGGTCACCAAGAAACTGATTAAAAACCTGGACCTACCATCCGACATTACGTTTGGAGCACTCATCAGAAACGGAGAGCCTATGCTCATTGACGGAGATACACTGATCGAACCTTACGATCAGGTAGTGGTCTTCTTCCTGAACAAGTCGCTGAAAAGTATCGAAAGACTTTTCAACTGACGGTGAAGTACAGTTAGAGGATTCATACACAATAAAGCATGCGGAAATTTAACTATCGGATCGTACTGAGTAGCATCGGGATTCTTTTGATGCTTGAGGCTGTCTTTATGTTATTTTCTGCATTGGTTGGAGAATATTTTCGCGAAAGTGCGGTGCTGAGCATCTATCTATCCAGCATCATCACTTTTACATCAGGGACATTGATCCTATTTCTGGGCAAGAGAAGAAAATCAGAACCCCGGCAGATATCCAAGCGGGAGGTATACCTGACCGTCACCATGGCGTGGCTGATGATGGCACTCTTTGGCACACTTCCCTTTATGCTCAGCGGTGCCATACCTTCGTTCACCAATGCCTTTTTCGAGACCATGTGCGGCTTCACCACAACAGGTAGCTCCACGTTGCTCAACATTGAAGCTTTTCCGAAGTCGCTCCATTTTTGGCGAAGCTTTACACAGTGGATCGGCGGCATCGGCATCATCATCTTCGTGATGTCTTTTGTACCCATGTTTGGGGATAACTCCGGACAATTCTTCGATGCGGAGATCACGGGCATTTCCGAGGATCTGATGCGCCCCCGTGTGAATGTGATCACAAAAAATATGGCAATGACCTATTTCGGATTGACCATTGTGGGGTTTTTCTTTCTCTGGGCCGGCCCGATGGATGCATTTGATGCCGCCTGTCATACTCTTTCGGCAATTTCTACGGGTGGCTTTTCCACCAAACAGGCCAGCATCGCTTATTTTAATTCCCCCTATACCGAATATGTGATCACGATACTCATGTTTTTGGGGGGGACAAACTTCATGCTTATTTACACCTTTTTCGCTCGTTTAAGCATTCAGATCTTCCGGGAAGAAGAGTTCAGATGGTACCTCTCTCTCATCTTCCTCTTTACAGCAATCATCACCCTCCTCCTTCTTACCACAGGAGAGATGAGCGGTTTTGAACAAACTTTTCGTACCGCCCTGTTTCAGGTTGTGGCTGCCATCACTACGACAGGATTTGCCACGGTGGACTATCAACTGTGGGGACATGTTTACTGGCTCTTGTTTCTGGCAATGATTCTCTTCTGCGGCTGCGAGGGATCTACTTCGGGCGGAATGAAGTTATCCCGGCTGGTAGTATTATCCAAGAACACCCTTCTGGTTTTCAAAAAGCAGGTTCATCCCGACGCACTCTACCGGGTGAAAATGAACGGAAAAGTGATTAGCAGCAACAGCTCTTCCAAGATACTGGCATTTGTATTTCTCTATCTCTCCCTGGCAGCCTTCAGTGCTCTGATACTGAGCTTCACCGGCATGACCTTCGATGAATCCATCGGTGTTTCCATCTCTTCCATCAGCAGCTACGGCTTCGGCCTGGGCTCATACGGCCCCAGTGGCACCTATGAGTCGGCTTCGGTCTTTGCGAAATATTACCTCTGCTTCCTCATGCTGGTGGGCCGTCTGGAGGTATTCACCGTTCTCTCTCTCTTTGTCCCTAGTTTCTGGAAAAGATAAACCAGAAGTTACTCGTCAAGCATCTGCGTCAGTTGCGAAAAAAAATGGTGTCGTCGATCGCATCGATGGTGATCGGCTTCAATTTATCGACTGTACCTGCGAGCAGATCTTTCGACAGCTGGTTAAGCACCCTGTTTTGAATCACCCTTTTCACGGGGCGTGCCCCAAACTCAGGATCAAATCCGGCCTCTGAAATACTTTTCAACGCCTCCTCTGTATATTGAAGGTCGATGCCATTTTCTGCAAGCATTTTCCGTATCCCTCCAAGCTGGAGACGGACGATCTGTTCAATCTCCGACTCTTTCAGTGGAGAAAACATGATGATGTCGTCGATCCGGTTCAGAAACTCCGGTCGGATTGTTTTTTTTAGCATATCCATGATCAGGTTCTTCGTCTTCTCAATGATTTCCTCCCTATTTGTCGGCGTAATTTTCTCAAAGTTTTCCCGGATCATGTTCGATCCCATGTTTGAAGTCATGATGATGATGGTGTTCTTGAAATTCACCACCCTACCCTTATTATCGGTGAGACGCCCGTCGTCCAGTACCTGCAGCAGGATGTTGAATACATCGGGATGTGCTTTCTCAATCTCGTCGAACAATACCACCGAGTAAGGCTTGCGTCGTATGGCTTCGGTAAGCTGTCCCCCCTCGTCGTACCCCACGTATCCGGGAGGAGCTCCGATCAGTCGTGTAGCGCTGAATTTTTCCTGATACTCGCTCATATCAATGCGGGTCATCATCTCCTCATCATCGAACAGATACTCGGCCAGAGCCTTTGCCAACTCGGTCTTGCCCACACCTGTCGTTCCAAGAAAAATAAACGAACCAATCGGTCGCTTCGGGTCGCTCAAGCCGGCGCGGCTGCGACGCACGGCATCTGCAACAGCCGTAATGGCTTCGTGCTGACCGACAACTCGTTTGTGCAGCTCATCTTCCAGGTGAAGCAGCTTATCACGTTCACTTTGCAGCATCCTGCTCACGGGAATGCCTGTCCAGCGCGACACCACGTCGGCAATATCCTCCGCGTCTACCTCTTCCTTGATCATGGCACGTGCCCCCTGCCGCACATGCAACTCCTTCTGCAGTGCCTCAATGGTGTTTTCCTTCTCTTTAATCTTGCCGTAACGCAGTTCGGCCACTTTGCCGTAATCGCCCTCACGCTCTGCCCGTTCTGCCTCAAACCGGGCATCCTCTATCTCAATTTTATTCTGCTGGATCCTGTTGATCAGCTCCTTCTCCGACTGCCACTTGGCCTTGTAGTCTGCCTCCTCTGCCTTCAAATCTTCTATCTGCCTGGTCAGCAAAGCCTCCTTCGGTTGGTCGTTCTCGCGCTTTATCGCCTCACGTTCAATCTCCAGCTGCTTCACGCGTCGCATGATCTCATCCAGCTCCTCGGGGACCGAGTCGACCTCCATACGGAGCTTAGCTGCCGCCTCATCCATCAGGTCGATCGCCTTGTCGGGCAGAAACCGGTCGGTAATATAACGATGAGACAATTGTACCGCTGCAATGATTGCCTCATCCTTGATGCGCACCTTGTGGTGGTTTTCGTACCGCTCTTTCAGTCCCCGGAGAATGGAGATGCTGTCCGACTCACTCGGCTCATCCACCATCACCATCTGGAAACGGCGCTCCAGCGCTTTGTCCTTTTCAAAATACTTCTGATACTCATCGAGCGTAGTCGCCCCGATAGCACGGAGCTCACCTCTTGCCAGCGCAGGCTTCAGGATGTTGGCCGCATCCATGGCCCCCTCGCTCTTGCCGGCACCCACCAACGTATGAATTTCATCAATGAAGAGAATGATCTCCCCTTCCGCCTTCACCACCTCGTTTACGACCGACTTAAGCCGTTCCTCAAACTCCCCCTTGTATTTGGCACCCGCAATGAGCGCTCCCATATCGAGAGAGTAGAGTTGCTTGCTGCGAAGGTTCTCCGGAACGTCGCCCCGCACAATACGGTGTGCCAGCCCCTCTGCAATGGCCGTCTTCCCCGTACCCGGTTCGCCAATCAGGATTGGATTGTTCTTTGTGCGCCGGCTAAGGATCTGCAGCACCCGTCGTATTTCCTCATCGCGGCCAATCACGGGGTCGAGTTTGCCGCTTCGGGCCCTTTCAATCAGGTTTACCGCATACTTGCCCAATGCCTGGTAAGTCTCCTCGGCCGACTGGCTGGTAACCTTCTCTCCTTTGCGTAGTTCCTGCACTGCTTTCTGCAACTCACCCGGGGTAATGCCTGCATCCCGCATCATCCGGGAAGCATTGTTGTTCTCCTGCACCATTGCCAGAAGCAGATGTTCAATGGCGACAAACTGGTCACCCATTTTACTGGTGATGTCGGTAGCCTTCTGAAATACCGCATTGGTCTCACGGCTCAGCATGGGGTCGCCTCCCGATACTTTCGGATAGGACTCAATCTCGCTGTCGACAACCCTCTCCAGATTCTGTGCATTCACGCCCAGCTTCTGAAACAGAAAACTGGTCACATTTTCACCTACCCGCATCACCCCTTTTAACAAGTGTACCGGTTCAATCATCTGTTGATTGTTTCCCTGCGCTACCTCGATGGCTTTCTGTACCGATTCCTGCGCCTTTATTGTAAAATTGTTGAAGTTCATATCGTATATTTTTTTCTTAACCCTTATTGAAATTTCAACCCTTCCCGTTATATATCCTTCTATAGGAAGAACTACGGACAGGCCAAACTCTGAACACAACCTTCTTCGCTCTTTTCCCAGGTCACATCCAAACATCATATCCACAGTCAGATAAGGTCAAAATCTTTGCCAAATGGAAAAATGCGACTTTTTGTCATGTCTACTGCTTATTTTCCTCCCAGGAGGCTGACCTATGACGACAGAACAGATCGTTAGACCAAACTGTTTTTTTGTATATTTGTACTTTAGAAATTCCGAAATATGACAGAAGAAAAATTTTACACCCTCCGGGAAGAAAGAGCTAATTATCTGACACATGGTTTTGGCTTTTTGATGAGCACAGTTGGGACAATGCTGCTGCTAAGCCGGGCTATGACGGCGGGTGACAACCGAGCTCTACTTGGATATGCCCTTTTTGGTTTCGGGATGATCACCTGTATGGGCACCTCCACGGCCTACCATTATGTGCAGGAGTCTCAACGGAAGGCAAAGTTACGCCACCTCGACCACGCAAGCATCTACCTCCTCATTGCAGCCAGCTACTCCCCTTTCACCCTGATTCTGCTGCGTGATGAACCTTTCTGGGGTTGGTTCATTTTTGCACTTGTCTGGTTGATAGCCCTCGCAGGCATCATCATCAGTTTTCGCCCTTTAAAACGAAACAGTCATCTGAAGACCGCTTCCTACGTGCTGATGGGGTTGATCGTACTCATCGCTTTTAAGCCGTTGACCGAGATTGCAAGGGCGAAGGATGTCATCGATGTGGTAATCTGGCTTATTGCCGGTGGAGTCTTCTACATTGTCGGGGCTGTGATCTATGCCTCAGCCAAACGAGAGTTTGTACACGCTCTTTTTCATCTTTTTGTACTTCTTGGGCTAGCGAGTCATATCTATGCGGCATATCTGATCCCGCTTTAAAACACTCTCCGGTTACCTTTTCAAACACACCATAAAAAACGACCCGCCATATTGGCGGATCGTCCTTTGTCTTTTCACCGGATATGGTGAGTTTGGCCATAAGTGACTGCGGATGTTTAATGTTGAATATTCGGTGATTCCAATCCGTATCCTTTCCGTTTGTCCTCTGCTTTCAACAGAAAGGCAAATATCAGTGCCAGTACACCGAAGCTGGTAAAGATCAGCATCGGGAGAGTATAATCATACGTATTCACGGTCAGTCCGTTGCGCACCGTCTGTCCCGCCACGCAGAACTTCTCGAGTACCCATCCAATGAGAAGGGGTACCCCCATCAATCCCCAGTTTTGTACCCAGAAGATCAGAGAGTAAGCGGTACCCAATCGTTTTTCCGGCACGATCTTGGGCACCGAGGGCCACATGGCCGAAGGCACCAGTGAGAAGGCAATACCCAGGAACACGACCAGTACCATTGCAAAAATCCAGCTGTGAAAAACCGGCACGGAGAAGAGCGCATGCACCACAATCAACAGGATGGCCCCAATGATCATGATGGTTGCCCCTTTTCCTTTTTTGTCGTAGATACCTCCAAAGAGGGGTGTCAGCAGAATATTTCCAAACGGCAACAACATGGGTATCAATCCGGCGAGATCTTCTTTTACACCGAATTTATTCACCATCAGGTCGGTAGCATATTTCAGAAAGGGAAACACAGCCGAATAGAAAAGTACACAGAGAATGGCGATATACCACCAACCTCTGTTTCCCAGGATCTTGCCAATATCCGATATTTTGAATTCATCGTCCGGGCTTGTCTCCTCGGCCGCCCCGGCAGCTTCTGAAGTATCCAGTTTCTTGTCCATCACCACATACACAAAGAACGCGATCAAACCGATACACAGTCCAATCAGAGCGATCAACAACGGACGGGACACATCGATCACTCCTGTTGCTTTGGCTATCGGAACAGAGAAGCCCAGCGCCAGGGCAGTACCTATCCTGGCCATAGCTACCTGCATTCCCATGGCTGTAGCAAGCTCCTTCCCTTTGAACCATTTCACGATGATCTTTGAAACGGTAATGCCGGCCACTTCCACGCCCACGGCAAAGATGGCGAAGCCGATACTTGCCCAGAGCACCTGTACATCCAAACCAAAAAGGGTCTGTCCCCGAAGGGCCGTGTTGGATACAGCCCAATACTTTAGTGCAGATCCCAGCACCATTACAGCGGCTGCTCCCACGCCCGTAATGCGAACACCCAACTTATCGAGGATGATCCCGCCAAAAATCAGCATCAGCAGAAAGACATTGAACCAGCCATAGGAACTGGTGAAGGTGCCATACTCTGACCGGGACCAGCCAAGCTGTCCCTCCAGTAATCCGGCCAACGGGGCCATGATATCGGTTAAAAAATATCCGCACATCATTGTAAACGAAACAATGAACAGTGCAGACCAACGCGCCGCTGGAGAGTCTCTCAGCGTTTTCCTTATTGCTTCTGTCATTTTAAGATATTTAACTATAGTTGATTCTTCTTGAACGTGCAAAGATAATCAATCTGCTCAATTAAATGGGAAAAATGCATTAAATCGGATATCAAAGTGCATCTACCTGAAGTCTGTTCAGAAATGTCACTGTCTTACGTATCTCCTTATACATCACAACATCCTCATCAACGAACGGGACCTCTTTCCGATACTCCTTCGCCACTTTTTCAATCAGCGGCGATGAACGCAAAGGGCGGCGAAACTCAAGTGCCTGCACGCCGTTCATCAGCTCAATGGAGAGAATGATGTCAAGATTGTCCATCACCTTGATCAGCTTGATGGCCGAAGTGGCGCCCATGCTCACATGATCTTCCTGTCCGTTGGAGGAGACAATGGAGTCGGTGCTGGCAGCATAGCAGTACATCTTATTCTGGCTCACCACCGATGCCGCCACGTACTGGGGGATCATAAAGCCCGAGTTCAAACCGGGATTGGCCACCAGGAATTCCGGCAAGCCGCGTTTACCGAGGATCAGCTGTGCCGTACGCCGCTCGGAGATGTTGCCCAACTCCGCAAGGGCAATGGCCAGAAAATCGAAGGCAATGGCCAGAGGCTGTCCGTGGAAGTTACCCCCGGAGATGATCGTGTCATCGTCGGGAAAAATGGTGGGGTTATCGGTGACCGAGTTGATCTCCGTTACCACCACCTGCCGTACATAGTCAATGGCATCTTTGGTAGCACCGTGTACCTGCGGCACACAACGGAAAGAATAGGGATCCTGAAGGTGTTGTTTCTCGCGGCCAACAAGTTCGCTGCCTTCCAGAAACCTGCGAATGTTTTGGCTGGTCGCCAGCTGTCCCGGATGGGGTCTGATCTGGTGTAGCCGCTGGTCGAACGGTTCAATATGGCCGTCGTAGGCATCGAGCGAAAGTGCAGCGATCAGGTCTGCCCGCAGGGAGAGACGCTGTGCCTTCATGATGGCATACACACCGTGAGCCGACATGAACTGGGTGCCGTTGAGCAGTGCCAATCCCTCTTTGCTTCTCAGAGTGACCGGTTTCCATCCAAACTCATCCAGCACTCCCCCGATATCCCGTTTCTGTCCTTTATAAAAAACATCCCCCACCCCAATCAGCGGCAGGAAAAGGTTGGCCAAGGGTGCCAGGTCGCCCGACGCACCCAATGACCCCTTATCGTAAACAATGGGCAGAATATCGTTGTTAAACAAGTCGAGCATCCTTTGAACAGTCGCCACCTGCACTCCGCTATAGCCCAGGGCGAGGGCATGTGCCTTTAGCAGGAACATAAGCTTCACAATGAGTGGCGCCACCTCCTCGCCTACGCTACAGGCGTGCGACTTCACCAGGTTCTCCTGCAAGGTACTCAGATCTTCGTTGGAGACAGTTCGTTCACAAAGCGATCCAAAGCCGGTAGTGATACCGTAGATCGGCTCCTGCTGTCTTTCCATCCTCCGGTCCAGGTAGTCGCGGCATTTCTGTATCCTCTCTCTGGCTTCGGGAGAGAGTTCCACTTTTATATTATCGTTGATGATCCATTCCAGGTCAGCGATCGTCAACTTCTTCTGACCGATATAGTATATGTTTTTCATTTAGAGTACCGTTTTCACCCATTGGATTGATTGCTTCTCTTTGTCGAGGGTTTTCTTCTCCATCGCGTCGCATGTTGCTTTCATTTCGGCGACAAATGCAATGTCACGGATACCTCCCAGATTGGTACGCACATTGAGCAACGCCCCCATGATGGCGGTGCGGCACATCATCAGGCCAACCAGTCCGTCTGTCACTGCGTTTCTGTTTCCTTTCTCCAACGTTTCCATCATTGTATCGAGCAGACTGTACGCGCGCTCAGCCACCTCCATGGGTACAAGGGTAGCAATTTTAGTAGCTTTTTCAATTTTTTCGTTGCGTGTAATCATCTCTGCTTCCGTTTCTTTTGGCAACCGGTAGGCATCCATTACCAAGAGATAGGCACCGGCGTCACGGTCGATATCTTCCAAAAAGTGGCTCCGCCGAACCGACATCTCCGCTGCAATCATCCGCATGCGTTCCTCCACGTCGGCATATTTTTTCTTTCCGATGGTCAGGTTGGCCATCATCTCTATCAGTGCTGTGGCAATGGCGGCACTGAGTGCGGCACTGCTTCCGCCGCCTGGTACCGCTTCGTTCGCGGCTGTCATTTCGAGAAATTGCTTCAGCGTCAGATCTTTTAGTTTCATCAGAATATTTTTTTAGTTGTCGGTTCTCATCCCTTATTAATTATCGCCGATTTCTGTTTCTTGATCATGTGGCATGCAAGTTGTGTCTTTTCAAACCACAATTTTCCCATTTTTAATTACACGCTCCACGGTATTCATTCCCACATGGTAGGGAAGAAACTTATAAGAAGGAAACTGCAACAGCACCAGATCGCCCTGCTTGCCAATATCGATACTCCCAATACGATCGGCGCGCCCAATGGCTGCCGCGCCGTTAATGGTAAACGCATTCACCGCCTCCTCCGGCGTCAGTTTCATGTAAATACATGCCAGAGCAAACAACAATGGTACAGAAGCACTGAAAGAGCTTCCCGGATTAAAATCAGTGGCCAGTGCCACAATGCATCCCGCATCAATCATATTGCGGGCAGGGGCGTACTTCTCCCGCAGTGAAAAAGCTGTCAGCGGCAACAAGGTAGCCACCACGCCTGCTTCCGCCAGGGCGTAAATATCCTCGACGGAGACATGCAACAGGTGGTCCGCCGAAAGGCATCGCAACTCGGCAGCCAGTCCGGCCCCGCCGAGGGATACAATCTCATCGGCATGTATTTTCAACTTAAGTCCCTGTTCACTGGCAGCTTTCAGATATCTGCGCGATTGTTCAAGGGTAAAAACCCCCTCTTCACAGAAGATATCAACTGCTTCGGCTAATTTTTCTTTTGCCACCAGCGGAAACATCTCATCAATCTGAAAATCAATAAAAGCATCCTCCCTTCCCCTCCACTCCTCGGAGATGGCATGTGCCCCCATGTAGGTGGAAACGACGTCCACCGGATGCGTATTATTTAGATGCCGCATTACCCGCAGCTGCTTTCGTTCGGTTTCTTTGTCCAGTCCGTACCCGCTTTTTCCCTCCACGGTGGTGATCCCCAGCCGAAGCATCGCGTCGAGGCGTTGGCTGCCCGATGCAATCAACTCCTCTTCTGTCGCAGCACGGGTAGCTTTGGCCGTGTTCACAATGCCTCCGCCCCGCATCATTATTTCCATATAGCTATCGCCGCGCATCCGCCAGGAGAACTCCTCCTCCCGGTAACCGCCAAAGACAAAATGGGTATGAGGATCCACAAAGCCCGGCAACAATGCTTTTCCGGTGGCATCAAGGATCATATAAGCCTGTTCATTCACCGGGACAGGCTCGTCCGGTTTCAGGATATGTGAAATAAGGCCATCCGTAACGATGACCGTTCCCTTTTCAATCACCTGCAGATGGGACATCTCTTTTCCCCGCTTACCGCCGAAGCCGCTGCAGGTAACCACCTGTGCCGCATTTTTGATGATCAGATTGCTCATATTTTTATTCTATGTCCATGGAGAACCGTTGGTTATTCCATTAGGTTAGCTTCAAGCACCTGACTCATAGAAAAGTTCTCCAGCCCCAGGTAGTAGGCCGCTGCATCCATCAGTGCCTCCATCGGCACCAGCCCGATCACTTCCCCACCCACGACGGGCACGCCGTATCGTTGTGCCTCCATGCGTACCATCTCGTGGGCACGGTAAATAGCTGTTTTGGTATAATCGGTCAGGTTCATCGACACCTGGGTGATACCGCGTGCATGCAACGCCACACCCATTGCTTTGCAGTAATGTAGCCCACCGCCGATATGACGTACTTTTCTGCTGATTGCCTCGGCAATTTCAATATTATCGGTACCCAGGTTCACGTTGTAGGCCACCAGCGGCATGCGTGCACCTATCGCCACTGCTCCGGCCGTGGGATGCGGCTCCGCAGGACCAAAGTCTGCCTGCCACTCCGGCAACTGCATCTTCTTTCCGAGCCCTTCAAACTCCCCTTTGCGTACCGATGCCAGGTTTTCGCGATGCGGTGCTGAGGCCGATTTTTCATAAAGGAACACCGGCAAGTGATATTTTTCCCCCACGGTTTGTGCCACCTCTTTTGAGAGCGTGATCGCCTCCGCCATCGTCACATTCCGAATGGGAATAAAAGGCACCACATCCGCTGCCCCCATGCGGGGGTGTTGTCCACGGTGTTGTGTGAGGTCAATCAGTTCCACCGCCCTGCCAATCGCATCGATCACCGCGTTCTTCAACGCTCCGGGCTCACCCACCACGGTGATCACCGAGCGATTGTGATCCGCATCGCTGCTGTAGTCCAGGAGCTTCACACCCTCTTTGCCACGGAAGGCGTCAGCTATTTTCTCAATTTTCACCTTGTCACGTCCTTCGCTGAAGTTGGGGACACATTCCATAATTTTGTTCATAACACCTCTTCCGTTTCCTTTTACAAGGGTTTTATTTTCAGTTTAATTGTTGTTCGGATCATCTGTTGTTCGTTACAAATATAGCGATAATCAACCGATTATTATATTTTTCAGGAAAGGATGTTTTTCAGTAGCATGTCGTCCACCAGAAAAGGTTCGGTAATGTGATATCCCCCGGGATATGTTTTGTTGAACTCCCTTGTTACCGCCATGGCATTTTCGTTGCAGGCCCAGGCGCGTCGGGCTACGCCGCCCATCACATCCCAGATCATGGCCGAGCGGAGAATCTCATCCACCCGCCGGCTGCCATCACACACCATGCCAAAGCCACCGTTGACTGCTTTGCCGATCCCCACTCCACCACCATTATGAAGTGCAACCAGGCTCATACCACGCGCTGCATTGCCGGCAAAGCACTGCACCGCCATGTCGGCCATCACGTTGCTGCCATCCTTTATGTTGGCTGTCTCGCGGAAGGGAGAGTCGGTTCCGCTCACATCGTGGTGATCGCGCCCCAACATTACCGGCCCAATCTCTCCGTTACGCACCATCTCGTTAAAGCGCAGCGCAATCTTCAGTCGTCCCTCCGCATCCTGGTAAAGGATGCGGGCCTGTGTGCCGACCACCAGGTTGTGCCTCTCCGCATCGCGAATCCATATCCAGTTATCGCGATCCTGCCCCCGTCGGTTCGGGTCAATGCAGGCCATGGCGGCCTTATCGGTTTTAATCAGATCCTCGTGTTTGCCGCTCAGGCACACCCACCGGAAAGGGCCATAGCCATAGTCAAACAACTCCGGTCCCATGATATCCTCCACATAAGAAGGCCAAATAAACCCCTCCTTTTCATCAACGCCATTGCGCGATATCTCTTTCACACCGGCATCGTATACAGCTTTCAAAAAGGAGTTTCCGTAATCAAAAAAGTACGTGCCACGGGCTATGAGTTTTTTAATCACTTCGTAATGACGTCGCAATGATTTGTTCACAAGTATGCCAAAAGTATCCCGATCCTCGTGCAGCAGGCGCGTACGTTCCTCAAAGGTGATGCCGGCGGGACAATAACCACCCGTGTAAGGTTCGTGGCAAGAGGTCTGGTCACTCAGCAAGTCTATACGAATCTTTTTATTCTCAGCATACTCCAGGAGCTCCACAATATTTCCGTGATAAGCCACCGAGAGCGGCTCCTTACGCTCCAGCGACTCCCCGGCCCAGTCGAAAGCCGTCTGCATATTTGTCGTGACGCGCTGCACCCATCCCTGTTGCCGGCGTGTTTCTATGCGTGAGTAATCCACCTCCGCAATCACGGATACCGCACCGGCAATGTAGGCAGCCTTGGGCTGTGCGCCACTCATGCCCCCCAGTCCGGAAGAGACAAAGAGATATCCTCTCAGGTCTTCGTGGTTTGGAATACCCAGCTTCAACCGGCCTGCATTCAACAGTGTATTGAAAGTGCCATGCACAATGCCCTGGGGACCGATATACATCCATCCTCCTGCCGTCATCTGTCCGTAATTGGCTACCCCCATCTGCGCGGCAATCTCCCAGTCGGCCTGATTGTCGAACATGCCCACCATCATCGAGTTGGTGATGATCACCCGCGGTGCATCGGGGCTGGATTTAAATAACCCCAGCGGATGGCCGCTCTCCACCACCAGCGTCTGATCTTGTCTCATCAGCTCCAAATATTTTTTAATCAGCCGGTACTGCATCCAGTTCTGGCACACCTGCCCAGTCTCACCGTATGTAACCAGCTCATAGGGGTAGAGAGCGATGTCGAAGGAAAGGTTGTTATCGATCATCGCCTGAAATGCTTTCCCTTCCAGACAGTTTCCATTATACTGATCGACAGGCTGCGCCCGCAAGTCACCTCCGGGGCGAAAGCGGTAGCCGTATATCCTTCCACGTGTTTTCAGCTCATTCAGGAACTCGGGTGCCACCCGACTGTGCAACTCAGTGGGAATGTATCGTAACGCATTCTTCAAAGCAATATAAGTCTGCGACTTGGTGAGTCGGTAGCCTCGATCCGGTGCACGCCGGATACCCTCCCGAAATGGGAGATACGGAGGTAGCTGGTGGTCTAAGGTCATCTGCATACACATACATATTAATAACCGGTTCGGAAGTCAGCGTGGCAACCTGCTCCATATGGCCGGTATAATGAGTAAATATGGCAATTCCGGTATTTCGAAGAAACGGTTAACAAAAATAGCGAATTTTGCGAATAATTGCCTGCTATGCAGCGATAAGTTCGTTTATTTTATCAATCAGCGCTTGCCGCGTTATGCCTGAGCAATCAGGTATAACGCGGCAAGCGTGGCCATGGAGGAAGGGGATTCCCGGTGTAAGCTCATCAAAAGTATAACTGAATCCCTATTGTTCCCTGATTGGCCTGCGGTCCTTTGTTATTCAGAAAAAGTGTAAAAGGACTGTAGGACAGGAAAAAGCCGACATCACCAATTCCCGCCTGCATCAAAAGATCGAACGCTAAGGGACGGATATTCAACTCCCCGGGTTGTTTTACTTTTCGTTCTTTTCCATTCTCTTTCAGCCATATTTTTGAGGATGAGGCTGTTTTGATCTTACCCACAACTCCTGCGTTCAGGAAGATGGTTTCTCCGCATCCAACAGGAAAATTCACCTCCAGCAGCAAAGGAAAGGTGAGGCAGGTAAAGTGCAACCGCGATTTATGCAAAACTTCGTCGGAAGTGCTGATTACCGTTTTATAATCCATTACTTCCATGTACTTATTGTTCTGAAGATGCAGAGAATTAAATTGAATACCGAACCCCGTCACCAGCGAGAACCCGTTATTACCCAAACGCCAGTGGTTGTCAAAAAAGTTCAGATTATATTGCAACGACCGGCTCAGATTCAAGGCAGATGCTATCTCTCCGTCAAAATCAAATCCATTGGGCAGATTTGAAAAGCCGATGCCGAACCCGGCCCAATGCGAAGCCGCTACTTTGCGTTTTTCCTTCGGTTTAAAAATATCGGGGACGAATATGTCAAACCTGTTTTCATAACGACGCTCAACACTTTTGTTGTCCGTGAAAATTCCCTCATAAATTTTATTACTCCTGATCGTATCACCCGCTTCATTGCACCGATAGACAGAGACATTGATTTCGTCGGGTTGTTCCCGTATGACTACCATCCGGTTCTGATAATGAAAGGTGGTATCGGCTGGAAAGAAAGAGGAAGCGTTCACATAGCCCAGGCTGGCCAGAAAGACAAGAATTGCAAAAAATGTTTTCATTGATGATATGTTTAATTTGTGTAATTACGTGATGATTTTGCTCCCCGAGGGCGCTTATTCTCGCAGAAACAGTTTGTTGATTAACTCCTCCGATTTGAGATCACCTTCCATATATATCAGCGTGGCCTGCTGATCTTCCCCAATTTTAAAGAGTATATACCGGTTTATTTTTTTCCCTTCATCGGGAAGTTGATAGTAACCTGAGCGTATGACTCCGTTACGGATTACCTCCTTGATCTTCCGGGCCTGTCTTTTATCATGATCCAGGCACTGTTGAATATCGTCAGATACAGGAGCAGCATATTTCAGTGTGATGCTGCGATATGAGCTAAGTCGGTAATCCCGGATTGCCTCTCCCGACAGGAGAACCATGGTGCTTCCCTTCAGCTTTCCATATTTCTCGAAGATGTTGTTTATTTGCAGATCCTGTCCAGAAACAGAAACCACGAAAAGGGACATCGCACAGCAGAGAATAAGTGTTCGTACTCGTTTCATATCTTATGGTTTTACTCCAGCACAAAGCGAAGTTGCTCTTCCAGCAAATCTTCTTCTGATTTCACTTTTTCGAACGATTTTTTGGCGTATGACCGCACAACGTGAATTTGGGTAATCTTTTCCCCGTTTATCCAAACACTATTTTCATCAGTCAATGAATAATCATTTCTCATGTTACGGTTCAGGAAAATCACTCCCAACAGCAGAGAGGCAGCCAGGGATGCAATTTTCAGTATACGAATACTCCGGCTTTTGTTTTTGTGGACTACCACGGGATCCTCTCTCAAAGCACGCAAAAATTCATTCACGCTTGCTTCCTCCGCAAAATAGGTAAAAAGAGGACGGACCTCCGATTGTTCGTCCGAAGCATCCAAGTCACAGAAATACCTGCGCAGAAGCATCTCCTCTTCCCGGGTTGTCTCCCCCCGGAAGTATTTTTCGTGCATTTTTTTTATCTCGTTCATAAAGCTTCCTGTTTTATTTCTCTCAGCCGTAAATATTCGGCCGTTTCACTCTTCTTACGGCACATCAGGTACTGTTCACGTAATCTTCGCCTGGCCCTGGAAAGATTATTGCGTACAGCCTCGGCGGCGATGCCCGTTATTTCAACAATCTCTTCCGTTTCATAACCGTCAATTTCTTTCATTCGAAGAATTTGCCTTTGCAAAGGAGGCAACAAAGAGATAATCCGGTGAATAAGGGCATGTTCCTCTTTTATTTCCATCAGCTTATCCGGGAGATATGCTTCCTCTTCAGTATGCATGAGTTCTGCCTCCGTTCCTTCGGGACGCCTTTTCCTGATTTTGTCAACACTCAAATTTCTGGTCATTGTCACGCAGTACGCTTCCAGGTTATCCGGATCACCGCATGTGCGACACCGGTGCCAGAGCTTCAGGCACACCTCCTGCACCACATCTTCCGCATCTTCACTGTTTCGTGTAATACGATTTGCGAGAATGAGAAGTACAGGTCGCAAGTCTATAACGGCTCTTTTGTATTCAGCAATGTCCATTTCTACATTATACGACGCAAAAAAAAGAAAAACGTATCATCGCAAAACAATTTTTTATGCGATTGCCAACCGGATTATTCAGGGATGGGACACAGGCTTACCCGGGGTTTCGTTTTTTCTTAGGATAAACAGAACCATCATCGCAGTAGCAATTAACGACATAATCGAGCCAAAATAAAAAGGCGCACTCGAGTTAACGTGATCGTACAGGAGGCCTGCAATTAAACTGGCCGGAAGCAGTGTAATGCCCAAAACAGCGTGATAAATTCCGTATCCGGTACCTTTTAGCTCTTTGCTAGTCAAATCGGAAATAAAGGATTTTTGACTTACATCGGTCAACGCGCTGTACATCCCGTACAATATAAAAAGGCCGATAAAAATAAAAATATTGTTGAATCTGCCGAAAAGAAAATAGACAATTGAATAAATAAGGAACCCGGCTGCAATTAGTTTTTCACGACCGATCCGGTCGGATAATTTACCGACAGGAATGGCTGTCAACACCGAAATGGCGTTGAAAATCATATACAAAAACGGAATAAAAGCCTCTTTTATCCCCGTCTCGCTGGTTTTGATGAGCAGCAAGGCATCGGAAGAATTTCCCAACGAAAAGACAAATATGATGAAAAGGAACTGATGATATCGCCGGGGAAGTTGTTTAAAAGAGACTTTCTCAGCAGCCTTTATTCTGGTATTATTAACTTCTTTGATGCCAAAAATTATAGATAACACACCGAATACCGCTGGAATGGTCGCCCATAAAAACAAGTTGGAATAATTCAAAGGTACAAAATAAAGAATGAGGGCCGCTACTAACGGGCCGACAACGGCACCGCTGTTATCCATCGCCTTTTGAAATCCGAAACTTCTACCAACTTCATTTTTAGGAATGGAATTGCTTATCAGGCTGTCGCGCGGTGCTGCCCGAAGCCCCTTCCCCACCCGTTCTGTAAAACGGATAAGAAGCGCTTGAACAGGTCTTGTGACGATTGAATACAAAGGTGTGACAACGGTAGTGACACCATAACCCAAAATCATAAACGGTTTGTTTTTCCCTATTTTATCGCTCCAATATCCCGAAACAGCCTTCAGCAAAGAAGCCGTACTTTCTGCAATTCCTTCGATCAGCGAAATAGTTGTTTTTGAAGCTCCAATCGACATCAGAAACAATGGCATCACACTATAAATCATCTTGGTGGAAGTGTCGGTAAAGAAGCTGGTTAGTCCTGTAAAAAAAATGTTGCGCGACAAGCCCAAAAACTTTTTCTTTTTCATTGAAGTATTTTTTCTATGATCATCCTCATTTCCACTTGCAGGCTAAAACAGGTGCAAGTCATATTCATGGGCAAAGGTACTGATTGTACATTAAATCACCTATCATTGTAAAAACAGAACCTCACATGCAAGTCTAAAATTTAAACCAATTTATTTTTAGCAGGTCAAACCTCCGTTATATAGACAATTATATATACCTTCGACTATGGAAATGAATTTGGAAACTATCAGTGCCGTTGCACTAGGAGTCGGGTTAAGCGCCAGTGCCGGATTCCGGGTTTTTATCCCATTACTTGTGGCCGGACTCGCATCGCATTTTGATATGTTGCCGTTGGGTGAAAGCTTTGCCTGGATGGGATCGCTTCCCGCTCTCATCTGCTTTGGCGTCGCCTCCGTGGTTGAGGTGCTGGCATACTACATTCCTTTTGTCGACAACCTGATCGACAGCATCGCCACGCCGCTTTCTGTTTGTGCCGGAACGCTGCTGATGACATCGGTGTTTCCCGCCGAGAATGAGTGGATGAAATGGATCATGGGGCTCGTGGTGGGTGGCGGCACAGCTGTCACCATACAAAGCGGGACTGCTATTACGCGCCTGCTGTCCACCAAGTTTACTGCCGGGGGCGGCAACCCGATAGTTTCCACAGGCGAAGGTGTTGCCGCCACGGGTTTTTCAATCATGTCATTGATCACACCCATCCTCGTAGCCGTGATTTTTGTGGGATTTATCGCAGTGTTCCTACGATTTGTTTACCATAGACTGCGTCCAAATTCACAGTAAACTCGTCCTGTTTTAGCGGTATCAGATTCACCTTTGACGGATATAGACATTGATTTATGCGCAACACAGTTGCACTAAATACCCTCTACCTTTACACCCGGTAAAAAATTATTGTTTGGTATGAAAAAAAGCAAGTTCCGGCTTTTCCTGCCGGCAAATATCTCGTTCCTTTTATTCGCTACCGGGATCCTGTTTGACTATTTTCTGCAACCCTTCTGGTTCGCAGGATGGATGCGCGCAGTGTGGTACATCATCGCCTATATACCCGTGGGGGTACCTGTACTGAAAGAGGCATTCATTCATATAACCAAGGGATCGGTTTTTTCTGAGTTCTTTTTGATGGGAATTGCCACTGTCGGCGCATTTGCCATCGGCGAATATCCGGAAGGAGTGGCGGTAATGCTGTTTTATACTGTGGGAGAAATATTTCAAACCCTAGCGGTATCGAAGGCCCACAGAAGTATCCAGTTGCTGATCGACCAGCGCCCTGATGAAGCAACGATCCTCAGGGACAATGTGCCTTTGACGATGAAAGCCACACAGGTGACCATCGGCGAAGTAATCCAACTGAAACCGGGCGAAAGGCTGGGACTGGATGGTAAATTGCTCTCTGAGAATGGGAGTTTTAACAGCTCAGCCCTGACAGGAGAAAGCAAACCCGACACCAGAAAAAAAGGAGATAAAGTACTGGCAGGCATGGTCAACATGGACAGTCTCTGCCTGATAAAGGTAGACACGCCTTATGCAGAGAGCAAATTAAGTCGTATGCTGGAACTGGTCCAAAATGCCACGGCCCAGAAAGCGCCTACTGAGTTGTTTATTCGAAAGTTTGCCAAAGTTTACACTCCAGCCGTTGTAGGTATGGCATTCGCCATCGCAATCCTGCCCTTTTTCTTCGTGAGCGGTTATCTTTTCAGCGATTGGCTCTACCGTGCGTTGATCTTTCTGGTTATTTCATGTCCCTGTGCACTGGTTGTCAGCATTCCGCTGAGTTATTTCGGCGGTATCGGCGCCGCCAGCCACCACGGTATATTATTCAAGGGAAGTAACTTCCTCGATGCACTTGCCAATATTCAAAACGTGGTGATGGATAAAACCGGCACGATGACCGAAGGCGTTTTCGAAGTTCAGGAGGTACATTTGATGCCGGGGTTCGATAAAAAGAAAATGCTGCAATTGGTCAATGCGCTGGAAAGTAAAAGCACACATCCCGTGGCGACTGCCATTCACCGGTACGTGGGAGAAACAGACTACAGCATTGAGATTGAAAACAGCGAAGAAATTGCAGGACACGGACTGAAAGCCACGGTCAACGGAGAAGTGCTGCTTGTCGGAAATTTCAACTTATTGAATAAATATGGCATTCCGTACGATCAGAAAGTCAACGAAACCATTCAGACAGTCGTTGCCATTGCCTATGGTGGAACATATGCCGGCTACCTGACCATTGCCGATAAGATCAAAGAGGATGCCAAATTAACGGTACGCCAGCTGAAAGCGATGAATGTAAAGCCGATCATGTTGAGTGGTGACAAAGAGACCGTAGTGAAAAATGTAGCCGGAATGTTGGGCATTTCCCGGGCATTCGGAGACCTGCTACCGGAAGACAAAGTAAATAAAATTAAAGAGATAAAAGCTATGAAGGAAAGCGTAGCCTTCGTAGGCGACGGAGTGAATGACGCTCCTGTGGTGGCGATCAGTGATGTGGGTATCGCGATGGGCGGCCTGGGCAGTGATGCTACCATCGAGATGGCCGATGTGGTCATCCAAGATGATATGCCGTCCAAAATCCCGGTAGCAATCCGCATCGGAAAAGAAACCCAAAAAACTGTGTGGCAAAACATTACATTGGCATTTGTCGTAAAAGGGTTAATCATGCTGCTGGGCACTGCCGGTCTGGCAACCATGTGGGAGGCAGTTTTTGCCGACGTGGGTGTCTCCTTGCTTGCCATTCTCAATGCTGTAAACATACAACGAAAGCAATTTTCATGAAACTGAGGCCAGTAAACTATTCGGTATTTTATAACCACAATTCCGTCAATCCGGACCCGGCGAAAGTTTTTCATTTATTCTTTCATTTTATTATATTTGCAGCGTGGATTAATTAATATTTTAAATTAATGCCGGATTCCGGTGAATAAAAAAACCGATATGCCAAACGACTACAAACTGGAGATTTGTGCCAACTCGGTGGCAAGCTGCCTTGAAGCACAAAAAGGAGGTGCTTACCGTGTGGAACTCTGTGCTGCCATTCCGGAAGGAGGCACTACCCCATCCTATGGTGATATTGCTCTGGCGAGAGAATTGCTGGAGATAAAACTCAACGTGATAATTCGTCCCCGCGGTGGTGATTTTCTCTATTCCGACCTGGAACAACGGATTATGTTAAAAGACATTGAAGCTGCCCGTAAGCTGGGAGCAGACGGAGTGGTAATTGGCTGTCTCACACCGCAAGGGGAGGTAGATATGCCCCGAATCAGGGAGCTTATACAGGCTGCGGAAGGAATGAGCATCACCTTTCACCGGGCATTCGATATGTGTCGCGACCCGTTTGAGGGCCTGGAACAAATCATCGAACTGGGGTGTGACCGGATTCTCACTTCCGGTCAGCAACCCAAGGCCGAACAAGGAATTGAGCTATTGAAGGAACTGGTAAAAGAAGCCGGGAATCGCATCATCATCATGCCAGGCAGCGGCGTGAATGCACAGAATATTGCAAAACTGGCAAAAGAAACCGGTGCCAAAGAATTCCATCTCTCGGCAAGGGAATCGGTTGAAAGCGGCATGATCTACCGTAACCCCCACCTGAAAATGGGGAACGACGTGATTGTCATCGACGAGTATTCCCAACAGGTGACCCGTGCCGGCAAGGTAGAGGAGATCATCCGTGCCTGGAAGGAAAAAATCTAAATTAATTATTTATAAATAGATTATATATATGAAGGTAATCAACAACTTACAAATTGCATTCATTCTAATATCCCTACTTGCATCCTGCGCCACAGGAGGCAAGGGGACGGCTGAAGCAAATTATGGGGTAGTCCCCTTGCCCGACCGCATCAACACCACGGAAGGAGCAGCTTTTCTGCTCTCCGGAACAACAAAAATTGTCTTCCCGGAAGGGAATGAAAAGATGCAGCGCAACGCTGAGTTTCTTGCAGACTACCTGAAATTGTCTGCCGGCATCAGACCGGCAGTCACCACTGTAACAACCGAGCAGGATGCTATCGTTATGGCAACAGGACTAGAGCACGACAATCCGGAGGCTTACCGGATCAGCGTCAATGACCGGAGAATCCGCATTGAAGGAGTTTCGGAAGCAGCCGTCTTCTACGGAATACAAACACTTCGCAAGTCGGTCCCTGTAGGGAGCTACGCGAGTGTATCCTTCTCGCCGGCAACCATCGACGATGCGCCCCGATTTGCCTATCGTGGCATGATGCTTGATATAGCACGCCATTTTCAACCTGTCGATTTTATCAAAAAGTATATTGATCTTCTGGCATTACACAACATCAATCGTTTTCACTGGCACCTCACCGATGATCAGGGATGGAGAATTGAAATAGATGCCTATCCGAAGCTAACCGAAGTCGGCTCTATGCGCAAAGAGACCGTAATCGGCCGCAACACGGGAGAGTATGATGGCACTCCGCATGGCGGCTTCTACACGAAAGAGGAACTGAGGGAGGTAGTAAAATATGCGGAAGACAGATACATCACCATCATCCCGGAAGTCGACCTGCCGGGCCATATGCTGGCGGCGCTGACTGCGTACCCCGAGCTGGGATGTACTGGCGGCCCCTACGAGGTGGCACGTGAGTGGGGTGTGTTCGACGATGTGCTCTG
>DHSP01000058.1:66988-76197 GCA_002408485.1 Proteiniphilum sp. UBA5283
CATATTGGCGGCGACGAAGCTCCCAAGACACGATGGGAGGAGTGCCCGGACTGTCAGGCACGCATCAAAAAACTGGGACTCAAGGACCAAGATGGGCACATGGCAGAACATTATCTGCAGAGCTATGTAACAGCCCGCATCGAGAAGTTTCTGAACGAGCGCGGACGCAGCATCATCGGATGGGACGAAATTCTGGAGGGCAAACTGGCTCCCAACGCCACAGTGATGTCGTGGCGTGGTATGGGGGGAGGCATAAAGGCAGCACAGATGGGACATGACGTGATCATGACACCCACCACCTACTGTTACTTTGACTATTACCAGACGCAGTATACCGACGGGGAGCCGCTCGCCATTGGTGGTTTTGTTCCCCTGCAGCAGGTCTACAGCTTTGAACCGGCACCCGACCAGCTCACAGAAGAGCAAAAGAGCCACATCCTGGGTGCACAGGCAAACTTATGGACAGAATATATCAAGGAGCCGGAGCATGTGGAATACATGACACTTCCACGACTGGCAGCCATGAGTGAGGTGCAATGGATGCAACCCGGCAAGAAAAACTATGACCATTTTTTGAAGCGATTGCCACAATTACTGGCACTCTACGATAAGCTGGGCTACAACTTCGCCACCCATGTGTTCGACGTGGAAGCAACGCTAACACCCAACTTCGACACAAATGCACTGGATGTGACCTTCAGCACCATCGACGACGCACCGGTCTATTATACACTCGACGGAAGCGAGCCGGGTGAATCATCAGCCCGTTACGAAAATAAGCTTTCAGTCAGGGAAGATACCGAATTGAAGGCGGTAGCCATCCGCAACGGGAAAAAAAGCAAAGTTTTTAGCGAAAAGATAACGATCAGCAAGTCATCTTACATGCCAGCCGTGCTGCTCACCACGCCGGCATCCGGTTATGCCTACGGGGGTGCATCCATGTTGGTGGACGGGATCAACGGCATCGGCACCAACTACCGCACAGGCCGTTGGATAGGTTTTCAGGGAGAAAATCTGGTGGCAGTGATCGATCTGCTGCAGCCTACGGAGATCAGCAAGGCAGAGGTTCGCAATGCGGTGGTAACGGGCGACTGGATCTTCGACGCATCGGAGATCACTATCGAATCTTCTGCAGACAATCAAGCATTTGCACCAGTTATCAGTATGCCCATTACCGATGAGAAGAATGAACAATGGTCGGACATCTCCACACACACGCTGACATTTGATCCTGTTACGGCGCGCTACTTCAAGGTAACAGTAAAACCTTCGGTGATGCCGGAATGGCACCCGGGGAAAGGAAATCGCGCCTTTATCTTTATTGACGAAATCAGGCTGGACTAATCTGAATTTGAGACAAAATTTTAAACGGCTGTTTTACAGATATAGTGACCCCTAAAGTCTGGACAAGAGATAAATTAAAATTCTTGTAATAGAGCTCGGTATTGCACCGGGCTCTTTCCTTTTAGCCTGTTTTTCATTCTAATTTAGTCCTGGATCATTAAAGGTATCTCCCTGGCTGATATCTCCGGTTTGCATTCCCTTTCTGAACCAATAGGTGCGTTGTTCAGCAGTGCCGTGTGTGAATGAGTCAGGCACACTATAACCCATCGACTTCTTTTGAATGGTATCGTCTCCCACAGCAGTGGTAGCACTGATGGCCGACTCCAGATCACCCGGTTCAAGCAGGATCATGTTCATCTTTTGAGCGTGGTAGACCCACACTCCGGCCAGAAAGTCGGCTTGCAATTCAAGTTTTACATTCAGCCTATTCTGTTCCGTTTCGCTGATCTGCCCCCTGTACTGATTCACCTGATCAATAACCCCCAGTAACTTTTGCACGTGATGCCCCACTTCGTGGGCTGTCACATACGCCATGGCCAGATCACCCTTGGCGCCGAAGTCCGATTTAAGCTGATGAAAAAAGTTAAGATCAATATACATCTTCTCATCTGCAGGACAATAAAACGGTCCCACGGCAGCAGAAGCCCCGCCACATTCCGAGACCGTTTCATCGGTAAAGGTCACCAAAGTAGGATTCACATAGTTATGCCGCAGTTGTGTCCTGAAAATCTCAGTCCACACATCATTGGCACTGTTGAACACACCCAGAGTAAAAACTTTCAGTTCTTCATTTTCATTGGCCCGGGATGGATCGGTCAGTTCCTCCGATTGACCCGGTGCCACTCTATTGACCATATCCACTGCCTGAAAAGGATTTTGTCCCAGCAACAGTGCGATTACGACAATCACAATCACCCCTATTCCGCCCACTGCGGCTTTTTTATTGCTCCTTCCTCTCCGGTCCTCAAAGTTGGCTTCGCTATCATTCCTGTTGATCCATTTCATACGATAAGTTTATTATTAAACAACGTCTGCTTCATCCCATTATTTTTCTGTTTTTTTCAGCCATTCATCCACAAACACTCCATCATAGCCCAACACTTTGGCCTTCTTAAAATCGGCACTCGCAGCTACCTTGTCGAATTGTTCATATCGCACGCGACCGCGTAAAAAATAAAAGTAGGGATTGTTTTTTTGGGTGTCTTCTATCGCACGCAAGTCGGCCGATGCCTTAAATATCTGATCAGTGTTCACGTAACACTCAGCACGGTTCAAATAAAAACTGGGATCGACATGCTGCTCTGACTGTATAAGATCTGTATACACTTTCTCTGCAGCCACCCAGTTGTCATCCAGCTTATAACGCAGTGCCCTGCTCAATTTCGTATACAAGTTATCGGGATCAATCTGCTCCGACATTGTAAAATCGGCTTCTGCTTTAGTTCTGTCATGTTGTTCGAGATAGAGCAGGCCACGCCGGTAATAAGCTTCCGCATCACCTGGATAACGATGGATTATCAGATTATAATCTTCCATTGCTTCGTCATACCGCTCCATGTCGCACAACAAAGAGGCTCTATTATGAAGTACCAGATCCGGCATAGGGCTGTTGCCCATGGAAGCCGTAAAGGAGACATAAGCATCGTCGAACAGCCTTAACTGACGTTGCAATATTCCCAGATTCAGCAACAGCACCGGATTACTTTCGTTTGTCGGCTCCAGCGACATCGCCCTTTGCAACGAAGCAGCGGCACTGTCCAATTGATTATTTTCAATAAATTCGGCCGATTGCTCCACCAGTTCTTTGTAGCTTTGACCGAACAGAAATGAGGCCGGGAGTAGAAATATCAGAAAAAATGACGATAATAAAATTCTCATAAACGACTTCAATAAGCAGATGTAAAAACAAATTTAATTAAAAATATTTATCTTTGCCCCTTCATACCCAAAAATAGAAATCAACATGTCATCCGCATTTTCTTTTTTACAAACCGACTCTTTAAATGCGCTTCTTCCGGCAAACGTACAAATAGCTTCTGCTGCCGAACTTATCAAAAACGGCCGCTTTGATGAGTTGTTCGATCAACTTATTACCGGAAGTATCGATTTCCTCGGAAAGCTACTGATTGCCCTACTCATTTTTTACGTGGGAAAATGGTTGATCAGGCGGATTGCCGGATTTTCCGGAAAGGTGTTTGAAAAACGGATCGAGGATGTTGCGCTGCGTAGCTTCCTGATAAACATTGTGAACATCCTACTTTTCTCGGTACTCATCGTTCTTATTATCAACATCGTGGGGACAAGAACCGTCTCCATTGCCGCACTCATCGGCTCGATGGGATTGGCTGTGGGATTGGCTGTGAAAGACAATCTGGCCAACTTTGCCGGTGGCGTCATGTTGCTATTCAATAAGCCGTTTAAGGGAGGCGATTATATAGAGGCACAGAATGTAGCCGGGACGGTGCAATCGGTTGGCATCCTTTATACCACCCTTACAACGTTTGACAACAAAACCATCCATATCCCCAACGGGCCTCTTTCCACTGGCAACATAGTTAACTTCAGTACCCAATCCACACGCCGCGGTGACCTGACCATCAACGTGGATTACGGATCGGATGTAGAACAGGTAAAGCAGCTCCTGACTGGTATTGCGGAGAGGCATCCACAAGTACTGAAAGATCCCGCGCCCATTTCGCGAATGGTGAAGATGAACGACAGTTCCATTGATTTTATATTGCGTATATGGACAGCAAGGGAAGATTTATGGACAGTGACGTGCGACCTGAACGAACAGATTTACGATGCACTCAATGCGGAAGGGCTGAATATTCCCTTCCCGCAAATGACGGTACACTTAGCCGGTCCTCAAAATTCCGAATTGAAATGAAAACGAATGTTTTTGAAATCCTGCTGCGCCATCATCAGAATATATTTTGATTCAGCCAGAAAGACATCCCTACCCTCCTTGTCGTGTGCCATATACTGGAATTTGCGCTTTTTAAACTCGGCGAGCTGCACCGCATCGTCACTATCAATCCAGCATGCCTTATAAAGGTTGATCGGTTCCCAGCGGCATTGGGCACCATACTCGTGGAGCAGACGATATTGAATGACCTCAAACTGTAGTTGCCCCACCGTTCCGATGATTTTTCTCCCGTTAAACTGATTCACAAACAACTGGGCAACGCCTTCGTCCATCAACTGTTCCACTCCCTTCTGCAACTGCTTTGACTTCATGGGATCGGCATTCTCAATATACTTGAACATCTCCGGCGAGAAACTGGGTAGCCCTTTAAAGTGCAACATTTCCCCTGAAGTGAGAGTATCGCCGATCTTGAAGTTACCGTTGTCGGGAAGCCCCACGATATCACCGGCATAAGCTTCGTCCAGAATCTCTTTTTTCTGTGCCATGAATGCCGTGGGGGAAGAGAACCTCATCATCCGGTTAAAACGCACATGCTTGTAGTTCACATTGCGTTCAAATTTTCCGGAACATACCTTCACGAATGCTATACAGGAGCGATGGTTGGGATCCATGTTTGCATGGATCTTGAACACAAAACCGGAGAAAGACTCTTCGTAGGGGTCCACTGATCGCTCTTCAGCCTTCACCTGACGGGGCGACGGGGCAATTTCCACGAAGCAGTCGAGCAGCTCCCTGACACCGAAATTATTCAATGCCGACCCGAAGAACACCGGCGCCAGTTCACCCGCAAGATAGGCTTCCCGCTGAAAGTCAGGGTATACCTCGGTAATCAACTCCACATCGTCGCGTAGTTTTTTTGATAAATTGTCACCGATATGTTTTTCCAGGCCGGACGATTGTATATCCAGATGTACGGATTTTGTGACAACCTGTTTACTAGGCTGATACAGGTCGAGGCTCTTCCGATAAAGGTTATACACTCCACGAAACCGTTCTCCCATATCAATGGGCCAGCTCAAGGGACGAACAGCAATCTGCAGTTCCTCTTCCAGCTCATCCAGAATATCGAAAGGGTCTCTCCCCTCCCGGTCCATCTTATTCACAAAAATCATAACCGGTGTATTCCGCATGCGGCATACCTCCATCAGCTTCCGGGTCTGTGTTTCTACTCCTTTCGCCACGTCCACCACCACAATCACACTATCAACAGCTGTCAGCGTACGAAAAGTATCTTCGGCAAAATCCTGGTGGCCGGGTGTATCAAGGATATTAATTTTGTAGTCTCCATATTCAAAACCCATGACCGAGGTTGCCACGGAGATACCCCGCTGCTTCTCTATTTCCATCCAGTCGGAAGTAGCTGTTTTCTTAATTTTGTTTGACTTGACGGCTCCTGCCACATGAATGGCTCCGCCAAAGAGCAGCAATTTTTCTGTCAGAGTGGTTTTTCCCGCGTCGGGGTGACTGATGACGGCGAATGTACGCCGCCGCTGTATCTCTTCCTTAAATGTCATCTATCGGTAGTTTCTTAATGTATGTGTATGCCTGTCTTACGTAGGGTATTTACCCGACAACAAGCTGAGGCCTTGAAATGTAATTTATTCTATTCTAAATTCTGAACTCCGGGTTCTAGTTTCCGCAGACATCGGCACAGCGCTTCCTTCCACTCCGGTATTTCCACTCGAAATGTTGAAGTTGTTTTCGATAAATTCATCACGCTGTAAGCAGGCCGCTGTGCTGCAGAAGGATACTCGTCCGATGCAATGGGAGCAAGTTCACAGGTGGAGATACCCGTATACTTTTTGATTGCTTCGGCAAATCTATACCAGGTGGTTTCTCCTCTGTTGGAAAAGTGATACACGCCTGTTTTCCATTCCTGATCTTCCGAAAACTGCAGAATATGGATCGTCATCTCTGCAAGGTCAGCCGCATAAGTAGGGCTTCCCCACTGGTCATCCACAATGGTTAGTCTCTCCTTTTCATGCATGAGGCGAATCATGGTCTTGACAAAATTTGCACCAAATTCTGAATACAACCACGATGTGCGAAGTATCATCCAGTCGCACCCCGCTGCCTGCAGCGCCTTTTCTCCAGCTAATTTTGTTTTTCCATAGACCGACAGCGGGTTTGTGTCCATTGTCTCTGTGTAGGGAACCGTCGACATACCATCGAACACAAAGTCGGTGGAGATATGAATTACTTTCACTCCATATTTTCTGGCTACCTGTCCGATGTTTGCCACTGCCGTCACATTGATGGCAGCAGCTTTATCCTCATCCGTTTCCGCTTTGTCTACTGCCGTATAGGCAGCGCAATTGATCAAATATTGTATCTGACGGTCTATCACAAATGCGTCAATCTGACGGATGTCGGTTATGTCCAGCGTGTCGGCATCGGTAAAAAAGAACCTGAAGGGCAGGTTCATATTGGATACCAGCGTTTTAATCTCACATCCCAACTGACCGTTTGCCCCGGTCACAAGCACATTTTTCTCTACCAGCCCATAAAAATACTGCTGTTTGGGAGTCTCCCTCTCGGAACCTCCCAGCGTCTTGCTCAATCCTGTAAAAATAGGCATAAATTACTCTATTGTCAGCTGTCAGCATTCAGCATCCAGCATTTTGTTTTACTACTTAGATTTCAAATCTTCGCTGTCAATTGTTTTGTACCTGTGTGACAGCAACCGCAGCAACGCCGTTATCTGTGCGACGGCAGCCTGTGTTTCGGTGGAGATCTCCCTTTTTTGCAACTTCAGCAGCAAATAGCCATACAGTGCTGTGAAGCATGTTTCCAATTCCGGTACATTCTTATCCTCCACTTTCAACCGTAATGCCACAATATGCGGCAGGGTATGATAATACAAGGCGATATATTCCGACTCTTTGGGGTCTTTCAACAACCGCAAATGTACATCGGTCAAATCAATGATGATATTTTTATTGATCTGCAAATGCCCCTCCTTCTGGATCCCTTCCGATTTCATCATCATGATGAGTCCCTCATACCAGTCTCGCGCTTCTTCACGTTCCTCCAGCGTTACATAAGCAGAATTGATGATCGATTGCTGTACCTTATCTATATCCAGTTCGCAGGCACGCAAGAGGTCTTCTGTCTGCCACATATAGAGCAGATATTCTGCAATGTTGTCTTGTTTTTTGGGGATATTCATATAAGTATCTGCGTTTGCGGGTAATGCATTACCCGAAACTTTTCACTAAATTTGCCACAAAAATACAACTTTATGCGCAAGTTTCAACCGTTTTTTTATTTCTTCCTCGTTGAAAGTTGAGATTTACGATCGAAAAAGATTTATGCAAAAACAAAACGACACATTATTCTATATCATTGAGTCGGGATATTTTCTGGGCGATGGCGGCGTGATGTTTGGTCCCGTACCAAAGAAATACTGGTCTGCCAAGTACAAGGTAGACGAAAAAAACATGTGTGTTATGTCGCTCCGCTGCCTCTTCATTGTAAGTGGGGACCGGCGTATCCTTGTAGATAACGGATTGGGGAACAAGCACACTTCGAAGTTGAAATTTTTTCAACCCTTCAATCAGAAAGACATCCGGGACGAGATCCGGAAGGTTGGCTATGCACCGGAAGAGGTGACCGATGTTATCCTCACCCATCTGCATTTCGACCATTGTGGAGGAAGCACCGTATATGACGAGGCAAAAAAAGCAGTTCCCGCCTATCCAAATGCCACGTATCACCTGAGCCTGAAGCAATGGCAGAACTACCGGAATCCGTCGCTATTCGAACAGGGTTCATTTTACCCTGAGAATATTGAACCGGTATACGATGCGGGGCAGCTACAGTTTGTACTGGAAGATATCCGTCTTGGCGAACATGTAAAGCTCGAACTGTATGACGGCCATACCCCAGGCCAGATTGTCGTGCTGTTCGAAACCGAAGAGGGAAATTATGCCTTCCCGGGCGACGTGGTACCTACCTCGCTCAACCTGTCACTCAGCTGGCTTTCCGCCTACGACAACAGCGTAGCCGTGGCCATGGAGGAAAAAAAGCGTTTTATGGACAAAGCCAAGGCAGAGAAGCGAACCCTGATCTTTTATCACGACGCTTATACCACCTCGGCTCAGTTATAGGTCGACATCCGCTTTTCGTCCTGTCAGTTCCTGTAGCTACACCTCCATTTGCCCTGCCCGTACATTTCCACGGCTGAAATGCGCAAACGGGCCTGTGGTTTTATAAGAAAATTAATTAACTTTGCCCCATCCAACACTTTGACAGAAATAATTTAGCAACAAATATTCGTCATCAAATTATTACATTCATGAAACGAGTCTTATTCATTACTTTTGTACTTATGACACTACTGTCTTGCAACAATTCGCAGAAGTCCGCCTCCAGGGGCGAACCGGGAAGTATCTTTTTTAGCGAGTTTGATACACCTTACGGCACCCCCCCCTTCGACCAGATTGAGTTTGCCGATTACAGGCCGGCTTTTTTGGCAGGGATGAAAGGGCAAACCGCCGAGATCGAAACAATTGCCAACAACACGGAGGCTCCCACCTTCGAAAACACGATTGTGCCCCTGGACAATAGCGGGAGGTTATTGTCGCGCGTATCGCGTGTATTCTATGGACTGAAGAGCTCCGAGACAAACGATTCCATTCAGGCGCTGGCCGAAGAGCTGTCTCCTCTCCTGTCGGAGCACAGCGACAACATCTACCTGAACGAGATGTTGTTCAACCGAATCAAAACGGTGCACGACGACACCACGGGGTTAAACCTGACTGCTGAACAATATCGCCTGCTGGACGATTATTACAAAAGTTTTGTACGCTCCGGTATCATGCTGGATGAATCAGACAAAGAGAGGCTCCGGGAGATCAACAAAGAGTTGTCCGCGCTCACCCTCAGGTTCGGAAGCAACCTGTTGAAAGAAACAAACGGATATAAGCTTGTGATC
>DHSP01000058.1:76387-77055 GCA_002408485.1 Proteiniphilum sp. UBA5283
GAAGAAGGTAAATGGGTCTTTGGCCTGCAAAAACCCAGCTGGCTGCCCTTCTTGCAGTACTCCGAAAAACGCGATCTGCGTGAAAAGCTGTACAAGGCCATGTACATGCGCGGCGACAACGACAATGAGAACGACAACAAACAGATCATCAACGACATTGTAAACCTGCGCATAGAAAAGGCACAGATGTTGGGCTTTGATACCCACGCCGAGTTTATCCTTGCTGAGAACATGGCCAAGACTCCGACAAATGTATACAAACTATTGAATGAAGTGTGGGAGTATGCCCTGGCACAGTCTAAAAAGGAAGCAACTGAGTTGCAGGCACTCATTGATGCGGAAGGAGGGAACTTTAAACTGGCTTCGTGGGACTGGTGGTATTATGCCGAGAAACTGCGCCAGCAAAAGTACGCACTCAATGAAGAGGAGCTGAAGCCCTACTTTAAGATGGAAAACGTACGGGAAGGAGTTTTCACTGTGGCCAACAAACTATACGGACTGAACTTCAAAAAACTGGACAATATTGCCGTATACAACCCGGAGGTGGAAGTGTACGAAGTGACCGATGCCGACGGTTCTCATCTTTCCGTTTTCTATACAGATTATTTTCCCCGTTCCGGCAAAAATGCAGGTGCATGGATGAGCAGCTTCCGCGGTCAGCAAGTACT
>DHSP01000026.1:0-3869 GCA_002408485.1 Proteiniphilum sp. UBA5283
CAAAAGGGATACACCCACCTGATCGGACGGACGCACAGGGAGCTGGATCTGATGGATGGGGTGGCCGTGGCGCGTTTCTTTGAGGAGGAGCAGCCTGACTATGTGTTCCTGGCAGCGGCACATGTGGGGGGGATTGTGGCCAACAATACGTACCGGGCCGATTTCATTTACCGCAACCTGCAGATACAAAATAACGTGATTGGGGAGAGCTGGCGTCGTGGCGTGAAGAAGCTGCTCTTCCTGGGCAGTACCTGCATCTACCCGAAGGAGGCGCCGCAGCCGATGCGGGAGGAGTCGCTGCTGACAGGCCCGCTGGAATATACCAACGAGCCGTATGCCATTGCCAAGATTGCGGGGCTGAAGATGTGCGAGAGCTTCAACCTGCAGTATGGAACCAACTTTATCGCGGTGATGCCGACAAACCTCTATGGGCCGAATGACAACTTCGACCTGGAACGGAGCCACGTGCTGCCGGCAATGGTCCGCAAGATGCACCTCGCCAGATGCCTGGCGAAAGGGGACTGGCCTGCCATTGAGAGAGACCTGGACCGGCGCCCGGTGGAGGGGGTGACAGGCAATCACCCCAGGCAGGAGATTGTGGCTCTCCTCCAGAAATATGGGATTGACGGTGAACGACTGTCGCTCTGGGGGACGGGCATGCCGTTGCGTGAGTTCCTCTGGAGCGAGGAGATGGCGGATGCGTGCGTCTACATCATGGAGCGGGTGGATTTCCGTGATTTGAAGGGCGATGGCACGGAGGTGCGAAACTGCCACATCAACATCGGCACGGGCGAGGAAATATCGATCCGTGACCTGGCGTACCTGATTAAAAGCACCCTTGGCTACGAGGGCGAAATTACCTTTGACGATACCAAACCGGACGGCACGATGCGCAAGCTGACGGATGTGTCGAAACTGCATAACCTGGGCTGGAAGCACTCGGTCGGGATTGAAAAAGGGGTGCAGCGGATGTGCGCGTGGTACCTCAATCGTTAGAAATATAGCCGGTTACCGGCATTGGGTTCCCGGCGTCGGCCTTCGACACCGGGAACGTTTTTTTGCTATTCATCATCACTGTCTTTTATCATCCATCTTCCGCCTTCTGTTATGGGCGTCTCTTATCGCTGTGCAGGAACCTGCTTCCATTATTCCTAAAAAAACAGAAAATATTCTTTTCCTTTTGCAGATAAACGAAAACAATTTATATTTGCAACATTGTTGCATTTGAAATATTGTTTCGTATGACTGTTGAAGAGATATTGCACCGCCACGATTTAAAAAATACCGGATGCCGGAAGTTCATCCTGACCGGCTTGCTGCAGAGCGAGACGGCGCTGTCGGAGGAGGAGATGAAAAAGCCTTTTCCGGAGTTGTTCGACCGGGTGACCTTCTACCGGACGCTGAAGACGCTGGAGGAGAAAGGAGTGATTCACCGTATCGTGTTGAACGATAATTCGGTGCGGTATGCGCTCAACGGGCATCATCCCGGCCGGGAGCCGTTGCATGCGCATTTTCACTGCGGCAAGTGCGACGAGGTGCTTTGCCTGCACGGTAAAACGCGGCTCGACGCGGAATTGCCGGACGATTTTGTGACCCGGGAGGTGTTTGTGGTGATTGAGGGCCTATGTGCCGGGTGCAATCGTCTTTCTTAAACCGATTAATTTTTTCCAATGAAGATTTTATTTATCCTGCTGTTATGGATGGCGGGAGTAACCGAATATGCCTATGGAGCCCTCGTGCTGCCGGAATTACAGGATGATTCGCTGTCCGTGGACATCACGACCCACGAGCTGCCGGAAGTCACCGTCAGTGTCCGTCGCGGCGCGCAGGAGAACAGAATCAGCTCCCTTCCCGTGGAAGAGATTGGACGCCACTACCTGCTTCAACATAATGGGGGCAACTTTGTGCAGACGTTGTCTTCCTTGCCGGGCATCGCCTCGATGGATATCGGCGCGGGACTCTCCAAGCCGGTGATTCGCGGCATGGCCTTCAACCGGGTGGCGGTGGTGGACCGGGGCATCGTGCAGCAGAACCAGCAGTGGGGAGCCGATCATGGGCTGGAGGTGGACCAGTATGACGTGGACAAAGTGAGGGTGTATAAAGGGCCGATGTCGCTCTACCACGGCTCCGATGCCATGGGTGGGGTGATTGAGATTTTGCCGCCCCACGTGCCGGAGAACGACATGTTTTGGGGCGACGCGACGCTGATCGGGAAGTCGAACAACGACCTGCTGGGGATGTCGGTGATGGCGAGCCGCAAAAGGGGAAGGTGGTTCCTGCGGGCACGAACAACGGTGCAGCAGTATGCCGACTACCGCATCCCGGCGGACTCGCTGACGTACCTCACCTGGCAGATGCCGCTATACGGACGGCGGTTGAAGAACACGGCCGGGAGGGAGTATAATTTTTCGCTCTCGGCTCGCTACGCGGCGGAGAAGGTGGAGAGCGGGCTGCATCTTTCGGCCGTGTCGACGAAGAACGGCTTCTTCCCGGGGGCACACGGCATCCCGTCTCTTGGGCGACTGGAGCCGGACGGTGATCTGCGGAATGTGGAGTTGCCGTTCGCCACGTCGGATCACCTGAAGCTGGTCTCGCACTCGGCATGGCAAACGGGGGAAGCCGCACGGTTGCTGGTGGACCTGGGCTTTCAGCGGAACAACCGTTTTGAGATGGCGCAGTTTCACACGCACTACGGCAACCAGACACCGCCGGTGAACAATCGCGACAAGGAGCTGCAGTTCCTGTTGCATACCTACACGGCTAACATGCGCCGCGTGACAGGGGAGGGGGAGCGTTGGATGCGGACGGCGGGCATCTCGGGGGAGTATCAGCACAACAGGGTGGGGGGATATTCGTTCCTGCTGCCGGGCTTTGACCGTCTCTCCGCCGGGGCCTACTGGCTGCACAGCGTTCGCCTGAACGACCGGTTCCTGCTGACCGGCGGCATCCGCTACGATGTGGGGCGACTGTCGGTGCAGGGCTATTACGATGCGCTGCTGGCGGATTATCTGCAGACGCAGGGATATCCGCAGGAGCAGGCTACCTTCTATGCACAACGGGCGGCAACGCTGCGGAGGGACTTTGGTGACTTCTCCGGAGGGATCGGCTTTACCTATACGCCCGACGATCGGCATACGTTGAAAATGAATGCAGGCAGAAGCTTCCGTTACCCGGGGGCGAACGAGCTGGCTTCGAACGGTGTGCACCACGGAGCCTTCCGGCACGAGTCGGGCAATAACGGGCTGAACCCGGAAAGGGGGGTGCAGCTGGACCTGGAGTACCGGTTTGCTGCAGCGGGGCTTCGCCTCGTCCTGAATCCTTTTGTGTCGCACTTCTCGAATTATATATACCTGGAGCCAACGGGCGAGTGGTCTCTGTTGCCCCATGCCGGACAGATCTATGCCTACCGGCAGTCCGGGGCGCTGATGGCGGGGGGGGAGGTGACGGCCGCATATGTTTTCGACGGCCATTGGCGGCTGGCGTCGGATCTCTCTTATGTCTACAACCGGAATCTGACGGACCACTATCCGCTGCCTTTCTCGCCGCCGGCAACGATCGCTTCGGAGGTGGCCTACACCGGCGAGGGCGGCGGTGCGCTCGCACACTATACATTGCGGCTGGATCACCGGTGGGTGATGGCACAGCACCGGATCGCCAAAAACGAGGAGCAGACGTCCGGCACCTCCCTCTGGGGCCTGTCGGCTCACCTGCAGTGGCGGATGGGGGGACGGCGTGTCATCACCGATATTCAGGTCGACAACCTCTTCGATGTTGCCTTTCTCAATCACCTGAGCTTCTATCGCCGGCTGAATGCGCCGGAGCCGGGGAGAAACCTGCAACTGATTTTGAAGGTGCCGTTTTGAATGTTT
>DHSP01000026.1:4068-7124 GCA_002408485.1 Proteiniphilum sp. UBA5283
AATGTTTGCCTTCGTTTACTGACGTAGATATTTGCCCGCCATGGTATAATTCCAGTAAACTTGTTTTTGCCCATTTGGTTTATCGTAACTATTCACAGGTCTGCTCTTTTTTACGTTCTACAAAATATGCGAAAGTTTTATGAATAATCTCAATCAATAAAATTCAAAAAAATGGAAAAAAAATGGATTTCGGCATGTGGCGTTTTTTTGGGCGTGTTCCTCTTTGCTGCGTGCGAAAAGGTGTCTCTGGACAACGAAAAGCCGGTCGTCACGGTGACAGGGCCGGCAGTGGACGAAGTGGTGATGCCGGGAAGTGCGCTCCATTTTGAGGTGGAATTTACGGACAACGAGGCACTGGCATCGTACAAGGTGAATATCCACGGGGCATTCGACGGGCATACGCACGACGCGGGGATTGCCGGCACGGCCAGAAAAAGCCATGCTGAATCATCGGGGACGGGGCTCGCCGGAGACGGTATGCGGGCTGCTGCGACGGACAAAGAGGTGCAAGCACAGGGTGCCGCGACACGGGCAGCGGCAGACAGCGTCACCTTTGAAAGAACATGGCTGGAGAGGGACTTTGTGGCCCTGGGAGAGACACCCATTGCCGGGAAGAAGCAGGCTGCCGTAGCGCACCGGCATATTGTGATCCCTGCCACCATAAACGGGCTGCCGCTGCGGGAAGGGCACTACCACTTCACGGTCTATTGCACGGACCGGGCAGGACAGGAGTCGTTCGTCTCCCGCGAGATCGTCCTTTCCTACGATCCCGCAGGACACCGGCATTGAAGTTTTCCGTCCCGGGCAGGCAGCAGCCTGTTACGACTGCGATGCGGAGGTCATGTAAAATACCAGGGTACCACCCTGCATGATGTCTGCATAGGAGATGAATTGCTGGTCGAAGGGTCGGCCGTTCCACTCAATTTTATCGACATACATGTTTTCTGCGGAGAGGTTCTTTGCCTCCACGGTGAAGGTCTTGCCTTCGCCCACCTGGATGGATACCTTCGGAAGCTGCGGTGCGCCGAAGACCATCTCGCCGCTGACAGGGTTGACCGGGTAAAAGCCCATGGCAGAAAAAAGGTACCAGGCGGACATCTGGCCACAGTCGTCGTTGCCAATGAGCCCGTCGGGCTTGTTCTGGTAGAAGTCGGAAGTGATTTGCCGTACCAGCCGTTGCGTCTCCTTCGGGCGATTGAGCCAGGAGTAGAGGTACGCCACGTGGTGGCTCGGCTCGTTACCGTGGGCGTACTGGCCGATGAGTCCCGTCACGTCGGAGAGCTTGCCGGTAGATTCCTGCTTGGTATGGAAGAGATAGTCGAGCACTTTCGTTGCCTCTTCCTTGCCGCCCATCAGTTCAATGAGGCCGGGAATATCCTGTAACACATGCCAGGTGTATTGCAAGGCATTGCCTTCGGTGTAGTGCCCGCCTACTTGTGAATCGGCGTGGGCGAGCTCGTAGGGATCGAAGGGGGTGAGCCACTTGCCGTTGGCGTCTTTGGGCCGCATGGTGTTGCTCTCTTTGTCGAACAGGTTTTTATAGTAGTTGGCCCGTTTCATGAAAAATGCATAGTCGTCCGTTTTGCCGAGTTTTTGGGCCATCAGGGCGGCGCAGTAGTCGTCGAAGCCGCACTCCAGCGTACGCGAGACCGATTCTGTCTTTATCAGATCGTAGGGGTAGTAGCCGTATTTGTCGTAAATATCCCAGTCGGATTTGGGATGGTTGCTGGTGGTGATCGACTTTTTTATTTCGCCGTAGGCCTTTTCTGCGTCGAAGCCGGTGAATCCTTTCAGGGTTGCGTCGACGATCATCGGGATGGAGTGGTTGCCGATCATGGTGAAGGTCTCCTGCCCCATCAGCGCCCAGATGGGTAGATGTCCCTGCTGTCCGCTGTAGTCGACCATCGAGTTGACCAGGTCGGAGACGATCTCCGGGCTGAGGATGGTATACATGGGGAAGGCGGCACGGAAGGTATCCCATTGCGACAGGGTGGAGTAATATTTTCCAGTGGGGGACTGTGTGATCTCGCGCGCGGGACCGACATAGCGGCCATCTACGTCCGCAATGTTGTTGGGCTGGATGTAGAGGTGGTAGAGCGAGGTGTAAAAGTTGGTCTTCTGGTCGTTGGTGCCTTCTATCTGTACCCGGGAGAGATACCTGTTCCATTCGGCTTTTGCTTCGCGGTGTGCCTGGTCGAACTCCTTGCCGGATGCCTCTGCAGCGAGGTTTGCCTTGGCTCCTTCGATGCCGGTTGTGGACATGGCGATCTTCATATGGAGGGTGGAGTCTTCACCTGGATCGAAGGTGAGGATGTAGCGCGGTGCCTTTTCGCGCGGGTCCTGCGGGTTGAGCTTCTCGGAAGCGAGGATCGGCTTGTCGAACTCGATCACGAAGTAGTAGGTACGTTCCACCCACTCACGGCGACGGGTGTAGCCGGTGATGGTGCGGTCATTCTCGAAGGTGACCTCGTTGTCGAGCACGTGGGTATGGAGCCGTTCTTTCTGCCACACCAGCCCGCTTTGAAAATCGGCCAACACATTGGCGGCCTTGTCTTTGGCAAAGGTGTAGCGGTGAAAGGCGACATGGGGAGTAGTGGTGATCTCCACCTTCACGTCGTTCTCGGACAGCTCCACGGCGTAGTAGCCGGGGGAGGCCTTCTCGGTGGTTTTGTCGAAGCGGCTGCTCAGGTCGTCCCGCTTCCCGCCCGAGAAGGGCTGCATGAGCAGGTCGCCCAGGTCCACACACCCGGTACCGTTGAGCCGGTTCTGCGAGAAGCCGTTGATTCGCTCATCGTCGTAAAAGTATCCGGAGCAGTATTCCCAGGAGAAGTTGCCCGTCTCGGGGCCCGGCTGCATCATCCCCAGCGGGTAGGTAGCTCCCGGGAAGGTGTGCCCCGTGAAGGCAGTACCGATAAAAGGATTCACGTATTGGGTGAGGTCCTCCCCGCCTGTTGTCTCCTCTTTGTTGCTCTTCTTTGTGCATGCCATTGCCAGCATCATAGCACAGAGCAGGATCGTTGTTTTTTTCATACGAATCTTTGTTCTTGGTCCCGGTT
>DHSP01000026.1:7378-14897 GCA_002408485.1 Proteiniphilum sp. UBA5283
ATGTTTCGATGTTTTACAAGCGTATAAACCTCTAGACTAAACCTTGAAACCTTTCAACCCTTTAATCTTCCCTCTTTGCTCGTTTGGTTTCCCAGACAAAGTAGGCCAGCAATCCCAGAAATGCGACCAGTGACGTGATCTGGGCACCTGTGCCGTGAGGGTCGGCCCACAGGTTCGAGTTCAGTGCGTTGCTGTCGCCCGTGAGGAAGATGATGAGTGCGCCCACCACACCGAAGAGAGCCGCACCGGCGATGAAGCCGGAGGAGATGAGGATGGCCCGCTGGTGACGTGCATTGGTCAGCTTCGGATCCTTCTTGCTCTTGTTGATCCAGTGGTTGAGCAGTCCCCCTACAACCAGCGGCGTGTTGAGCTGTAGCGGGATAAACATGCCGAGGGCAAAAGCCAGCGGCGAGACACCGAGCCAGTTCACCAGGATGGCGATGACGGCGCCGATGCCGAGGAGCATCCAGCTGACGCCGCTACCCGCCATGAGGGGTTCGATGATGGCGGCCATGGCGTTGGCCTGCGGGGCGACCATGGGGTTGGGGTGCTCGGGCGTGGCGACGAAGCCGTAGGCCTCGTTCAGGATAAAGATGACTGCTCCCACGGTGGCTGCCGACACCAGGGTGCCGAGGAACTTCCAGGACTCCTGTTTGGCGGGGGTGGTGCCGATCCAGTAACCGATCTTCAGGTCGGTGACGAATCCTCCCGCCATGGAGAGGGCGGTGCAGACGATGCCGCCGATGATGAGCCCGCTCACCATACCCTGCCAGCCTTCGAGGCCGACGGCGACGAGGATCACCGACGAGAGGATAAGTGTCATCAGGGTCATCCCCGACACAGGATTGGAGCCGACGATGGCGATGGCGTTGGCAGCGACAGTTGTAAAGAGAAAGGAGATTACCGTGATGGTGATCAGCGCCACGATGGCTTGTAACAGTGTGATCTTTACTCCAAGGAGGAGGAAGACGAAGACGGCGATCAGGGTGAGGAAGAGGAAGAGCGCCACGAACGACATCTTCAGATCGCGGCTGGTTCGCTTCTCGTCTGCTTGCACGCCGGCACCGGCAATATTCTTACCGGTAGCCAGCTTGAAGGCGCTGCCGATGACACCGGACGACTTGATGATGCCGATGATGCCGGCCATGGCAATGGCACCGATGCCGATGGGACGTACATATTCGGTGAAGATGGCTTCGGCCGAGAGTGCGGCGAAGGGGTTGACGCCCCCGCCGGTGGCAGCTGCCAGCGCACCAATCTCGTTCACAAGGGGTACCAGCACCAGCCAGGAGAGGAGGGAACCGACGGTGATGATGAGTGCATAACGTAGCCCGACCAGGTAGCCAAAGCTGAAGATGAGGGCGCTCACGTTGAACTTGAGTACCATTTTAAACTTGTCGGCAAGCATGGCGCCGGCAGGGATGATGCGGGTGGTGATCTCTTCGCTCCAGAGGCGGAAAGTGGAGAAACAGAAGTCGAACAGCCCCCCGATGAGTCCGCTGGTGATGAGCAGGCGGGCTTTGTTGCCTCCCTTCTCGCCGGTCATCAGGATCTCCGTGGTGGCTGTCGCCTCGGGGAAGGGAAGCTTGCCGTGCATGTCCTTCACAAAATATTTGCGGAAGGGAATCAGGAAGAGAATGCCGAGAAATCCGCCGAGCAGCGATGAGAAAAAGATCTGCCAGAAGTTGATCTGTATCTCTGGATATTTTGCCTGAAGAATATAGAGGCCGGGGATGGTGAAAACGGCGCCGGCGACAATGACGCCCGACGAGGCGCCGATGGACTGGATGATGACATTCTGTCCCAGTGCGTTCTTCTTGCGGAAAGCGGCCGAGGCTCCCACGGCAATGATGGAGATGGGGATGGCGGCTTCGAATACCTGTCCGATCTTCAGTCCGGAGTAGGCGGCGGCGGCCGAGAAGATCACGGCCATGAGGAGACCCATGGCGACAGACCAGCCAGTGACTTCGGCAACAGGCCTGTCTGCCGGCAGTACGGGTTTGTATTCTTCCCCGGGGGTTAACTCCCGATACGCATTTTCGGGCAATTCAGTTACTTTCTTTTCTTCTTCTTCCATTACAGTATATGATGTTTATTTGTTGAGAGCGATCCCGGTTATTGCCGGTTTCACGAGCGTGATGCCGACGGCTGAAAACGCACAGCTTATTGCCGGAAGCGGCTGGTCGAATACAAACAGCTGATTCTGTTGTGAAGTTGACCAACATGCCTGGTCGCAATTTTTTTGCCGAAAATACAAAAAAAACCGTAAAGGGCACGCCTGTTTTCATAGTTTGTGTTGAATTTGTTACATTTGCGTGATTAATGGGAAAAACAATGAGAAAAATATTTTTGACCGCTCTGGTGGCATCTTTTTTGCTGCCTGCAGTGATGTATGGCGATACGCTGGGCGATATTCTGGATGGTAAGTATGTCCCCCGCGGGGTGAAGAGCATGGTCTCGTCGGCCGACGGGATGCATTATTATCAGGCGGACCCCGCGCAGACAGCCGTAATCAAGTATGCGTACGCTACGGGAGAGGCTGTGGATACACTGTTTAGCACGCGTACGGCCCGCAACTGCTCCTTCAGCAGCTTTGAAGGATTCCAGGTGAGCGACGACGAGAACCGTGTGCTGGTCTACCGCGACAGGGAACAGATCTACCGTCGCTCGTTCCGGGCTGACTACTACTATCACGACGTGCGCCGCAACATGGTGCGCAAGCTTACGGATCATCCGTCGAAGCAGATGATCCCCACCTTCTCTCCGGACGGTAAAATGGTGGCCTATGTGATCGACAATGATATCTGGCTGACGAAGTTTGACTTTGATACCGAGTCGCAGGTGACCAGGGACGGTGCGCAGGACAGCATCATCAATGGCGCCACCGACTGGGTCTATGAGGAGGAGTTTGGCACTACGCGGCTGATGGAGTTCTCTCCCGACAACAGCCTGCTTGCTTTCGTTCGTACCGACGAGTCGGCGGTGAAGGAGTTCTCCTTTCAGACGTTTCAGGAACAGCTTTATCCTGGTTATTACAGTTTTAAATACCCCAAAGCGGGGGAGGCCAATGCGAAGGTGGAGTGCCGTGTGTTTGATATTGCCGCCCGCACCACCCGCACCCTGAAGGTGCCGTTGGAGGGCGACGGGTATATCCCCCGCATCGCCTTCACGAACGATCCGGCCCGGCTGGCGGTGATGACGCTCAACAGGGACCAGAACCGCTTCGAACTCTACTTTGTGAATCCACGCTCCACGGAGGCAAAGCTGGTCTTGCGGGAGGAGAATAAATACTATGTGGATGCAGACTGGCTCAATTCGATTCACTTTTTGAATGACCAGTTTACCTACATATCGGAAAAGGATGGTTTCAGCCACATCTACGTGTACGGACTCTCGGGAACATTGCAGAAGCAGCTCACCACGGGCAGCTACGACGTGACGGCCCTCCTCGCGGTAGATCCGCAGAGCAAGACGGTGTTTTACAAGGCGGCCGACGAGAGTCCCCTCCGGCGGAACATCTACCGGATCAATATCGACAAGGGGGAACCCCGGAAGCTGTCGGCTCAGCCGGGTTTTAATTCGGCTGTCTCGTTCAGTGCGCAGGGCAGGTTCTATGTGCAGCGCCATTCCGATGCAAACACTCCGCCGGTGATCACACTCCACGATAACAACGGCAGGCAATTGCGCGTGCTGGAGGATAACGGGGCGCTGCAGGCGACCGTGGCTGCTGCGCGCTTCCCGAAGCGGGAGTTTATAACCCTGCCTGCTGCCGATGGCGTCACGCAGCTCCACGGGTGGGTGCTGAAGCCGGTCAACTTCAACCCGGCAAAGAAGTATCCCGTGGTGATGGTGCAATATAGCGGCCCCAATTCGCAGGAGGTGCAGGATAAATTCGAAATTGACTGGTATCACGCACTGACCGGGAAGGATATTGTGGTGGCCTGCGTGGATGGCCGTGGCACCGGTGCGCGGGGCGAGGAGTTTCGTAAATGCACCTACATGAAGCTGGGCATGACCGAGTCGGACGACCAGATTGCCGCAGCACGCTATCTGGGCTCGCTGCCCTATGTGGACGCAAACCGGATCGGTATCTGGGGATGGAGCTACGGAGGATACAACGTGCTGATGAGCATGAGCCGCGGCAACGGCATCTTCAAGGCGGGTGTGGCCATTGCCCCGGTGACCGACTGGCGTTTCTATGATACGGTTTACACCGAGCGGTTCATGCGTACGCCGCAGCAGAACAACGACGGATACAACAACGGCTCTGCGATCACACTGGCAGGGCAGCTGCAGGGCAAGCTGCTCTTGATTCACGGGATGGCAGACGATAACGTGCATTTCCAAAACTCCGTGGAATATACGCGGGCGCTCATTCGTGCCAACAAACAGTTTGACCTTTTTTTCTTTCCCGACAAGAATCATTTCATCTCTGGCGGGAATGCCAAGCGTTACCTGTACGACAAAGTCATTGCCTATTTTCAGGAATACCTCTGATCCTGAATGGCTCTCTGTGCCGGGCCGGGTGCCTGCCGCCTGTCGCCAGTTACGCGGGAGGCACTCTTTTTATTGCCTAAACAAAAATGTCTTTTTATTGTTATTAAGAAGGCATTTTAGTAAATCCGTCGTCACCGATGATTGATTTGACAGCGCCAGAATAGAGGTTTCATTAACAGCAGAGAAAGTTTGTTTATTGTAATCTTTCGTTCGTAAAACGAAAGAGATTGGTTATGGGAGATTATTTAAATATACGGCAAATATTCAGAAACCCGGCTTTCGGACTCATTCCGTTGATTGTTTTTTCGTTTCTTGTGAGCTTCACCGATTCGTGGGCATCGACGGGGGGAGCGCTGTTGTTGTCGCTGATCGGCTATGTTGCCGTGCGCAAGCAGAGCCGACTCATTTATATGATATCCATCGTTGTGTTTGCCATAGCCACGATGCTCTCCTTTGGCCCTTTTGCAAACCTGCACGCAATAAACCGTTTCGTGGTGGTGGAGGTGATCTTCATACTGGCGCTCGTCGCTATCCGGCTGTCGCGGGGTAAAATTGTAAAGCGCCTGGGAAAGACCCGAAACCTGATGCTCAAGAACTACCTGAAAGAATCGTTCCGCGTAGCTTTTCAAACGCAATACGGCCTCTCCATCCTTGTGCTGCTGGTGTTGCTGCCTTATCTGTTCGATAACAGCGATTGGTTGCAGACGCAAGGGTCGTTCATCATGATTGTCAGCCAGGTTACGCTGGTGGCTATTGTGCTGCTGGAGGAGGGGAGGCTTTCCATCCTCCGGCGGAGGCTGGTGTGCGAGGAGTGGCTGCCCGTAGTCACAGAGCGGGGCGAGGTGACAGGCCGTGTGGCCAAGTCGATCACCAAAGACTTGAAAAACAGGTTTATGCACCCCGTAGTGCGTGTGGCGCTCATCCACAAGGGGAGTATCTACCTGCAGGAGCGGGACCCTAGCCGGTTGCTGAACCCGGGGATGCTCGATTATCCGTTCGAAAAGTACATGCAGTATAACGACGATATTGACGAGACGGTGCGTCGAAGCATTGCACAGGAGTGTGGCAGCAACGACCTCCCTCTTCGCTTTCTTTTGAAATATACCTTTGAGAATGAGGCGACAAAGCGGCTTATTTTTCTTTATGTTTCCGATGTGGAGGATGAGGTACTTTATAACAGCCTCCGGCTGAAAGGAGGCAAGCTGTGGACCGAGGCGCAGATAGAGGATAACATGGGCAACCGCATCTTTTCGGAGTGTTTTGAACTGGAGTTTGAATACCTGAAGAACACAGTGCTGCTGGCGTCGCGCTTCAGAGACAAGCAGTGAACACATCAGGAAGAAAAGAGGAGTGGAAAGAACAATCAAACTGCAAAGTGATGGTCGAAGGAAAAGCAACAGGCAGCTAAACTCGCGTTCGGCTGCCTGTTCATCGTTTAAATATAAAAAAGAAAAAAGTTATTTGTAAGCTGTCAGTCTTCGGCTGTCAGTTTTTTTTAGTTGCCATCGTCAGTAATCAGCTATCTGCTTCCGGGCTCTCCGGCTTTTTCCTCCGGAGCGGCCGACTCATTTTTCAGGGTGCCCGATAGCCTGGAGATGCTTTTGAGGTCGATCTTCCCGGAGACGGTGATGATGCTCAGCTTGCTGTTTTCGTCGAGCGAGATGAGGATGAGGTCCTGTTTTTTATCGTCCTCTCTCTTCATCCAGACAGATATTCTGGAGTTTCTTTCGTTTACCGAGACCACCTCTTCGTAATCGCCAAACTCCTCTTTTATCAGTTCGTTGGCTTTCTGGAAGTAGTACCTGGAGTCTTTTGCATCTTCGCTGCTCACGATCCGTATGCTTTTGAGTTCCTTGAACGCACTCCTCAGTTCTTCGTCCTCGGTGTTGGCTGCCATCTTGTCGAGCATTGTCTTGCCGATGTTCACGTTGTTCAGCGGGCGATCCTCCTCGCCGTATTTGTTGATGAACTGCGTGACAAAGCCATTCGCAAAAAGTGAGACGGATGTCAGCATGATCGTTATGATCAAGATTGTTTTTCTCATATATTTTCCTTCATTTTGACGGTTGGAATGAGGGCGCCCCGGCTCACGGTGTCATCGTCCTGCGAAAGGGCTGCAAGCGAGTCGGCTTCCACCTCGTCTGTCACGAGCGAGTCGATCGCCGACCAGTCGATGTCGAGGTCGTCAATCACGCGAATGGTTTGCAGGGAGGCTTCCTCGGTTGTCTGCAAAGCATGGGAGAGTGCTTCCAGCGCGTAGGTGGCGTCCTTTATGGCTGCGTTGGGGTCGTCGTATGTTTCCACAAACCAGGGTTTGTTGTTCTGGCGGGTGATGAAGAAGATGCTTGCCCCAAGTCCCACGATAAGCAGTAGGGATGCTGCCACGCGCAGCAGGGGGGCAAAGATGCGAATGGTGATGTATTGTTTGCTCCGGTCTTCTTCTTTGTCCATGGCCTCTTTCAGTCGTTCGTTGAAGCCTTCGCTCAGGGTGACAGACCGTTCCTCGTTGATATAGGAGAAGTAAGGAGCATAGGGCTTCCCCGCGGCCGGCAGGTCGCCCCCCCTGAAGAAATCGCGCAGTTCCTGCTCTTCGGCAAGGGTGGTCTCGCAATCCCAGTACCTTTCCAATAATGTCTGTATGTGTCTGTCGTCCTTAGCTGTCATATCCCGCTAGCAATTCTTTCATTTTTTTTCGTGCCCTGAAGAGGCTTATCTTTACCAGGTCTTCGCTGATAGCGAGCGCGTGGGCAATCTCCCTGTAACTCATCCCTTCCACCTCCCGGAGCCGGAATGTGAGCTGCTGGTTCTCGGGAAGCTCCTCCATGCATTGTTCGATGAGGAGGCGTTGTTCTTTCCTGACCAGCTCGCGATGCGGCGAGTGACTGTCCACGAAATAAAGATCTTCCTGTTCCCTTTCAATGGTGCCCGTCTTGCGGACGGCCATGGAGGCCAGCCTGTCGAGCGCCATGTTCTTGATGGCTCTGAAGCAGTATGCTTCCAGATTTTCAATATCGCTCCACTC
>DHSP01000026.1:15122-15287 GCA_002408485.1 Proteiniphilum sp. UBA5283
GCGGAAAAGCCGATCTTTCATCGGCAGGATGATTTCGTGGAATGGTTCGATACTCATTATGGAATGACGGTTGACCGGCGAAAAAGTTACACCGGAATGCAAAAATAATTTTTTCCCGGGATTTAAACGGGTTAATATAACGTAAAAACCTTTCCGCTTGCCAAC
>DHSP01000026.1:15429-61375 GCA_002408485.1 Proteiniphilum sp. UBA5283
AACCTTTCCGCTTGCCAACGCTTCCATCTTCTAACTTCCCAATCGACAAACACCTACACCCCGAAACTTGCATGCCTGCCTACCGGCAAAGGCGAAAATGCAAAACGTTGAATCCTTTTTAAAAAAATAGCTTCAAACGCTTGCATATCTTTCTGATTATTTGTAATTTTGTGCCGTTTTTCACCCGAACAGAAAGGTTATTAAATGATAATCAGGGCATTATTGTGTGCCAAGTGGGTGATAGACAGGATGAACGGAATTATTTAAAAAATAGCAATACGTAAAAAGAAAGCAGAAGATGCCTACAATTCAACAACTAGTAAGAAAAGGACGTACCACCCTTACGGATAAAAGCAAATCGCCCGCTCTGGACTCCTGTCCGCAGCGTCGTGGGGTTTGTGTGAGAGTGTACACCACTACTCCAAAGAAGCCGAACTCAGCCATGAGAAAGGTGGCTCGTGTGCGTTTAACAAACTCGAAGGAAGTGAACGCTTACATTCCGGGAGAAGGACACAACCTGCAGGAGCACTCGATTGTGCTGGTGCGTGGCGGACGTGTGAAGGACCTTCCGGGTGTGCGTTATCACATTGTGCGTGGTACCCTGGATACTGCCGGTGTAAACGGTCGTACCCAACGTCGTTCCAAATATGGGGCAAAACGTCCCAAACCGGGAGCAAAGACAGCTGTAGCAGCTAAGCCGGGAGCAAAGAAGAAGTAATTTCTTCCGCAACAACTCTATTTTAAGAAGAAGTAAAATTATTAAATCGCTGTTGAAATTTTTGGGATTCGCTACTTATTACAGGTTGAGTAAATAAACTCGGAGGAGTTTGTTGAAGACAGTTTAAACGGCAACCAAACAACACAAAATTTTTAGACAATGAGAAAAACAAAACCTAAAAAAAGACAGGTTCTCCCTGATCCTGTTTATGGTGATGTAAGGGTAACAAAGTTTGTTAACCACCTTATGTATGACGGCAAGAAAAGTATCTCCTACGATATTTTCTATACCGCATTGGACACTGTAAAGGCTAAAATGCCTAACGAAGAAAAGTCAGCTCTCGAGATTTGGAAAGCTGCTCTCGACAATATTACCCCTCAGGTGGAAGTGAAGTCACGCCGCGTTGGCGGTGCCACATTTCAGGTTCCGACCGAAATAAGACCCGAAAGAAAAGAATCCGTTTCAATGAAAAACCTCATTATGTACGCACGTAAGAGAGGTGGAAAGACGATGGCCGACAAGTTGGCTGCCGAGATTGTTGATGCCTACAACAATCAGGGGGGTTCTTTCAAGCGGAAAGAGGATATGCACAGAATGGCAGAAGCAAACCGTGCTTTTGCTCACTTTAGATTTTAATTAGAAAGAAGGTAAAAAAGATGGCTAAGGGTTCAAAAGAAGCATTACAATTCACTCGTAATCTAGGTATCATGGCGCATATTGACGCCGGCAAGACCACCACATCGGAGCGTATCCTGTTTTATACGGGACTCACGCACAAGATTGGCGAGGTGCACGACGGTGCGGCCACCATGGACTGGATGGAGCAGGAGCAGGAACGGGGGATCACCATCACCTCGGCTGCCACCACTACGAGCTGGAAATATGACAACCAGACATACAAGATAAATTTGATCGACACCCCGGGACACGTGGATTTCACGGTGGAGGTAGAGCGTTCGCTGCGTGTGCTTGATGGCGCCGTGGCCGCGTTTTGTGCCGTTGGAGGTGTGGAGCCGCAGTCGGAGACCGTTTGGCGTCAGGCCGACAAGTACAAAGTGCCCCGTATCGGCTATGTGAATAAGATGGACCGCTCGGGAGCAAACTTCTTTGATGTGGTACGCCAGGTAAAGGAGATGTTGGGCGCTACAGCGTGTCCCATTCAGATACCGATCGGGGCGGAAGAGAACTTCAAGGGAGTGGTTGATTTGGTAACGATGAAGGCGCTCTACTGGCACGACGAGACAATGGGTGCCGACTACGACGTGGTGGATATTCCCGCTGACCTGCAGGACGAAGCCAATGAGTGGCGCGAGAAGATGCTCGAGATCCTTGCCGAATGTGATGATGCGCTGATGGAAAAGTTCTTCGATGCTCCCGATACAATTACCGAGGAGGAGATCAGAAGAGCAATCAGAAAAGGGACGTTGTCGATGCAGATCAATCCGATGATCTGTGGATCGTCGTTCAAAAACAAGGGAGTACAGACATTGCTCGATGCTGTGTGTGCTTACCTGCCGAGTCCTGCGGATACGGAAGCGATTTCCGGTACCGACCCCAGTGACTCGGAGAAGGTGTTGTTGCGTCATCCCGATCCAGACGAACCCATGAGTGCACTTGCGTTCAAGATTGCTACCGATCCCTATGTGGGACGTTTGTGTTTCTTCCGCGTATACTCGGGTGAGATTGAGGCCGGATCGTACGTGTACAACCCACGCTCGGGAAAGAAGGAGCGTATTTCCCGTCTCTTCCAGATGCACTCCAACAAGCAGAATCCGAAAGATTTTATCGGAACGGGAGACATTGGCGCCGGTGTAGGATTCAAAGATATCCGTACCGGCGACACGTTGTGCGACGAGAACAAGCCGATCATCCTGGAAGCAATTGACTTCCCCGATCCGGTGATTGGTATTGCCGTAGAGCCCAAGACCCAGAAAGATCTGGATAAGCTCTCTACCGGACTGGCCAAGCTGTCGGAGGAGGATCCCACGTTCACCGTGAAAACCGACGAGGAGACTGGCCAGACCGTGATCTCGGGCATGGGTGAGCTTCACCTGGAGATCATCATCGACCGTCTGAAACGTGAGTTTAAGGTGGAAGCAAACCAGGGACGTCCCCAGGTTTCGTACAAAGAGGCGATCACCAAACCGGTGGAACTGCGGGAAGTGTACAAGAAACAGTCGGGTGGCCGCGGTAAGTTCGCCGATATCATTGTGCGCGTGGAGCCTGCCGATCCCGGCTTTGAAGGCGATTTGCAGTTCGTGGACGAGGTGAAGGGCGGCAATATTCCGAAGGAGTTCATCCCCTCCATCCAGAAAGGATTCCAACGTGCCATGAAGAATGGTGTGTTGGCCGGATATGCTCTCGATAAGCTGAAAGTGACCGTGATTGACGGTTCTTACCATGCGGTGGACTCCGACCAGTTGTCGTTTGAGATCTGCGCCATGCAGGCGTTCAAGAATGCTTCGGAAAAGGCAGGCCCCGTATTGCTGGAGCCGATCATGAAAGTGGAGGTGGTAACACCCGAAGAGAGCATGGGAGATGTGATCTCCGACCTGAACAAACGCCGCGGACAGATTGAAGGAATGGAATCGAACCGTTCCGGCGCCCGTGTGGTGAAAGCCAAGACGCCGCTGGCGGAGATGTTTGGATATGTGACCTCGTTGCGTACCATCACCTCGGGACGTGCTACGTCGACCATGTCGTTTTCTCATTTTGAAGAAGTGTCTTCTTCCATCGCCAAGCAGGTATTGACGGAGGTACAAGGCCGTGTTGATTTGATCAAATAATTTAACAGATATGAGCCAAAAAATCAGAATCAAACTGAAATCTTACGATTATAGCCTCGTTGACAAGTCAGCCGAGAAAATCGTGAAAACCGTAAAAGCTACGGGTGCTGTGGTAAGCGGTCCAATTCCGCTGCCTACTCACAAACGCATTTTTACCGTGAACCGTTCGACTTTCGTGAACAAGAAGTCACGCGAACAGTTCGAGTTGGCCTCCTTCAAGCGCCTCATCGACATTTACAGTTCCACAGCCAAGACCGTGGATGCGTTGATGAAGCTTGAGCTTCCCAGCGGCGTAGAAGTGGAAATTAAAGTGTGATAACTAGACACAAGAGTCAATAAACAGGATACAAGACAGAAGAATCAAGACATAAAAGTCTTGGTTCCGGTCTTGGATAATTCTTTTTGATTCTTCGATCGGATAATAATTAATTATAAACAACAGAGAAATGCCAGGATTATTAGGAAAAAAAATCGGAATGACATCCGTTTTCAGTGCCGAGGGAAAAAATATTCCATGCACTGTTATCGAAGCAGGTCCTTGCGTGGTTACTCAGGTGAAGACAACCGAAAACGACGGTTATGATGCTATTCAGCTCGGGTTTGTGGACAAGAAAGACAAACACACCCCGAATCCTGAAAAAGGTCACTTCAAGAAAGCAGGAGTAACACCCAAGAGACACTTGGCCGAGTTCAAAGGATTTGGAAACGAGTACAAGCCCGGTTCCGAGATCACTGTTGATCTTTTCAACGACACCGTATATGTGGACGTGATCGGCACATCGAAAGGAAAAGGATTCCAGGGCGTAGTGAAACGTCACGGATTTGCAGGTGTGGGACAGTCCACACACGGACAGCACAACAGGCTGCGTGCTCCCGGTTCAATCGGTGCGGCTTCGTATCCCGCCAAGGTGTTCAAGGGAACCCGCATGGCCGGACAGATGGGGAACAAACGGGTAACCGTACAGAGCCTCCAGGTAATTAAAGTGATTCCGGAACACAACCTCCTTCTGGTGAAGGGATCGGTGCCGGGAGCAAAAGGTTCAATCGTCATAATTGAAAAATAAAATGGAATTAAGTATTTACAATATCAAAGGAGAGGTAACAGACAAGAAGGTGACACTCGATGATTCCATTTTCGGGATTGAGCCTAACAATCATGTTATCTGGCTGGATGTTAAGCAGTACCTTGCCAACCAACGTCAGGGTACGCATAAAACGAAAGAAAGAAACGAGATCGCCGGGAGTACCCGCAAGCTGATCCGCCAGAAAGGCGGCGGCGGTGCCCGCCGCGGCGACATCAAATCGCCCCTGCTGGTGGGAGGAGGTCGTGTATTTGGCCCCCAGCCCCGCGATTACAGCTTCAAGCTGAACAAGAAAGTGAAGGCGCTCGCCCGCAAATCGGCCCTTTCGCTGAAAGCAAAAGAAAATGCGATCATTGTGGTGGAGGATTTTGATTTCGACACTCCAAAAACAAAGCGCATTGTTGAGTTGACAAAAAATCTGCAACTCGCTGATAAAAAGCTACTTTTCGTTTTGCCAGGTCAAAATAAAAACGTATATTTGTCGGCTCGCAATTTGGGAAAAGTGAGTGTTGTAACAGCCTCAGACATAAACACATACGGAATTATGAATTGTGGAAGTCTGGTGATGACCGAGTCGTCGCTGGCTGTGATTGATAACCTGTTTAAAGCATAAGGAGAGAGAAAATGAGTGTAATAGTAAAACCCATATTCACCGAAAAGCAAACGGCCCTCACCGACAAGTATGAGAACCGTTATGGTTTCATCGTGAAGCCTTCTGCAAACAAGGTTGAAATCAAGAAAGCTGTGGAAGCGCTCTACAACGTTCACGTGGAAAGCGTGAACACGATGAAGTATGATGGCAAGAAACGTAGCCGTTACACGAAATCGGGTATGGTAAACGGCAGTACGTCCGCGTACAAAAAAGCAATCATCACCCTGAAGAAGGGTGAAACCATCGATCTATTCAGCAATATTTAAAAGAAATGGCAATACGTAAATTAAAGCCCACAACACCGGGGCAAAGACACAAGATTATCGGTTCATTTGATAATATCACTGCAAGTGTACCGGAGAAATCTCTTGTAGTTGGCAAGAAAGCGTCGGGTGGCCGCAACAACCAGGGTAAGATGACCATGGGTTATCTGGGTGGCGGACACAAAAGACGCTTCAGGGTGATCGACTTCAAGAGAACAAAAGATGGTATCCCTGCCGTAGTCAAAAGTATTGAGTATGATCCCAACCGTTCGGCACGCATCGCGTTGCTTTATTATGCCGACGGAGAGAAGACTTATATTTTGGCTCCCAACGGCTTACAGGTGGGAACCTCAGTGATGTCGGGGCCCGCTGCAGCCCCTGAAGTTGGCAATGCACTGCCTCTGTCGGTGATTCCTATCGGTACCGTAGTTCACAACATCGAACTGCGTCCCGGACAGGGAGCCAAGATGGCACGTTCTGCCGGAACATTTGCACAGCTTGTATCGCGCGAAGATAATTACGCGATCATCAAGATGCCTTCCGGCGAAGTACGCAAGATCCTGTCTGCATGTAAAGCGACTATCGGTAGTGTGGGTAATTCGGATCATGCTCTGGAGAAATCAGGTAAAGCCGGTCGTTCACGTTGGCTTGGACGCCGTCCGCACAACCGCGGGGTTGTTAAGAACCCGGTTGACCACCCCATGGGTGGTGGTGAAGGACGTGCATCGGGAGGCCACCCGCGTTCACCGAAAGGCTTATATTCTAAGGGCTTGAAAACAAGAGCTCCTAAAAAACATTCTTCGAAATACATTGTAGAGAGAAGAAAAAAGAAGTAATCTGATTAATTAAACATCACTATGAGCAGATCATTAAAAAAGGGCCCCTTTATCAATCTGAAACTGGAGAAGAAGGTGACGACCATGAACGAGAGCGGTAAGAAGACCGTAATCAAAACGTGGGCACGCGCTTCTATGATATCACCTGATTTTGTGGGACATACCATTGCTGTGCATAACGGGAACAAATTCATTCCGGTTTATATCACAGAGAACATGGTTGGGCATAAACTGGGCGAATTCGCTGTTACCCGCACGTTCCGCGGACACGCCGGCAACAGAAAGAAATAAGGTCAGGGCGCTAACGAATAAAGAAAAACAGAAAAGACATGAGTGCTAGAAAAAGAATATCAGCCGAACAGAGAAAAGAAAATCGCAAAGAGGTTTCTTTCGCCGTGTTGAAGAACGTTCCCAGCTCACCACGCAAGATGCGTTACGTAGCCGATATGGTACGGGGAATGGAAGTGTTCAAGGCACTGGGCGTTTTGAAGTTCTCCAACAAAGAGGCGTCCAGCAAGATCGAGAAGTTGTTGCTTTCAGCTATTGCCAACTGGGAACAGAAGAATGAGCGCAAAGCCGAAACAGGCGAGCTTTACATAAAGACGATTTCCGTGGACGAGGGTGCTACGCTGAAGAGACTTCGTCCTGCCCCGCAGGGTCGTGGATACAGGATCCGCAAACGTTCGAATCACGTGACCATTGTGGTAGATACATTCAAGAAAGAAGAACAAGAACAAAACTAAGAAGATGGGACAAAAAGTAAATCCGATAGCAAATCGTTTGGGAATCATCAAGGGATGGGACTCCAACTGGTACGGCGGAAATAATTATGGTGACATCTTGCTCGAAGACAGCAAAATACGCACCTATTTGAATGCCCGTCTGTCCAAAGCAAGTGTATCGCGCATTGTCATTGAGCGGACATTGAAGCTGGTGACCATCACCATTTGTACAGCACGCCCCGGCATCATCATCGGTAAGGGAGGCCAGGAGGTGGACAAGCTGAAAGAGGAGTTGATGAAGATCACCGACAAAGACATACAGATCAACATATTCGAAATTAAGAAGCCGGAGTTGGATGCCGTGATTGTGGCCAACAACGTAGCTCGCCAGATTGAAGGGAAGATTGCTTACCGCCGTGCCGTGAAGATGGCCATCGCCGCTACCATGAGAATGGGAGCCGAGGGGATCAAGATTCAGGTATCGGGTCGCTTGAACGGCGCTGAAATGGCTCGTTCGGAGATGTATAAGGAAGGGAGAACCCCGCTTCACACTTTCCGTGCCGACATCGACTATGCACACGCCGAAGCACTGACTAAAGTAGGGCTTATTGGCGTAAAGGTGTGGATTTGTCGTGGTGAAATCTATGGCAAGAAAGATCTGGCGCCTTCGTTCGCCACGTCGAAAGACAATCGTCCGCACAGTGGCGGTAACCGTGGCGGCGGAAATCGTCCGGAAGGCGGCCGTGGTGGCAGACGTAACAGAAGAAACAACAAAAACGCTTAATTGAAGAAAATATGTTACAACCAAAGAAAACAAGATTCAGAAGACAGCAGAAAGGACGCATGAAAGGCAATGCCGGACGTGGCCACGAGCTGGCATTCGGTTCTTTTGGGATTAAATCATTGCAATCTAAGTGGATCACCGGAAGTCAGATTGAAGCTGCCCGTATCGCTGTAACGCGCTACATGCAACGTCAGGGACAGGTTTGGGTACGTATTTTCCCCGATAAGCCTATCACGAAGAAACCCGCCGAAGTGCGTATGGGTAAGGGAAAAGGTAACCCCGAAGGATTCGTGGCGCCTGTGACCCCCGGAAGAATTATTTTTGAGATAGAAGGTGTGTCGTTTGATGTGGCAAAAGAGGCGCTGCGTCTGGCAGCTCAAAAGTTGCCGGTGACCACCAAGTTTGTGGTCCGGACGGATTATGATTATCAGAAAAAATCGTAAAGAGAGATGAAGAAGCAGGAAGAATTACTAGAGCTGTCCGACAAGGATCTGAAAGAGAGATTGGATGCCGAAGTGATGGAATTGACCCAGTTGCGGATCAACCACACCATTACTCCGCTCGATAACTCAGGCTCAATAAGGGAGAAGCGCAGAAACATTGCCCGCATTCATACAGAATTGCGTGCCAGAGAGTTGAAAAAACAACAATAACAGAGAGAATGGAAACGAGAAATTTAAGAAAAGAAAGAATCGGGGTCGTTTTCAGCGATAAGATGGACAAGACCGTCACCGTTGCTGTAAAATGGAAAGAGAAACACCCTATATATGGGAAGTTCGTTAGTAAAACGAAGAAATTTCACGCCCATGATGAGAAAAACGACTGCCACATTGGTGATACAGTTCGTATAATGGAAACGCGTCCTTTGAGCAAGTCGAAGAGATGGAGAGTGGTTGAAGTAATGGAAAGGGCCAAGTAAGATGATACAGCAAGAATCAAGATTAAAGGTTACTGACAACAGCGGAGCGAAGGAAGTGCTTTGCATCCGCGTATTGGGCGGTACAAGAAGGCGCTATGCGTCGGTAGGGGATATCATTGTTGTTTCTGTCAAGAGCACGATCCCATCGAGTGATATTAAGAAAGGATCTGTATCAAAAGCAATCATCGTGCGTACGAAAAAAGAGATTCGTCGTGCCGACGGTTCCTACATACGCTTCGACGACAACGCCTGCGTTCTGCTGAACAATGCCGGCGAGTTGAGAGGAAGCCGTATCTTCGGGCCGGTAGCGCGTGAGCTGCGTACCACAAACATGAAGATTGTCTCCTTAGCTCCCGAAGTATTATAACTATTCAACATTCACAGGCAATGACAAAATTACATATAAAGAAAGGCGATACGGTTTACGTAAATTCCGGCGAAGACAAAGGAAAGACGGGCCGCGTACTGGAAGTTCTTGTGGACAAGAACCGTGCAGTGGTGGAAGGCGTAAACATTGTATCGAAACATACCAAGCCCAACGCCCAGAATCCGAATGGCGGCATTGAAAAGAAAGAAGCTTCCGTGCATCTCTCCAAGCTGAATCCGGTGGATCCGAAGACGGGAAAACCCACCCGCGTTGGTAGAAAACTAGACAATAAAGGCAAATCAGTGCGTTACGCAAAAAAATCAGGGGAGGTAATTAAATGAGTACTGCAACATACGAAGTAAATTTAAAGAAAGATTACAAAGAGCGTGTAGTTCCTGCTTTGATGAAGGAGTTCAGCTACAAGTCAGTGATGCAGGTGCCTCGTCTGGAGAAGATCGTGATTAACCAGGGCCTTGGTATTGCCGTGGCTGACAAGAAGATCATCGAGACCGCCATAAACGAGCTGACCTCCATTACCGGCCAGAAGGCTGTGGCCACCACCTCGCGCAAGGACATCTCCAACTTCAAGCTGCGTAAGAAGATGCCAATTGGCGTGCGCGTCACGCTGCGTCACGATAAGATGTATGAATTTCTGGAGAGACTGGTGCGTGTGGCGCTGCCCCGTATCCGTGACTTCAAGGGAATTGACGGCAAGCTCGACGGCAGGGGAAATTACACACTGGGTATCCAGGAGCAGATAATTTTCCCGGAGATCAACATCGACAACATCAGTCGTTTGCTGGGGATGAACATCACCTTTGTGACCACCGCACCTACCGACGAAGAAGGGTATGCTCTTCTGAGAGAGTTCGGATTACCGTTTAAGAAAGATCATTAGTGAGCTAATGACCAAAAATTGATCAAAAAAACAGATAGATAATGGCAAAAGAATCAATGAAAGCCCGTGAGGTGAAAAGAGCCAGGATGGTTGCCCGTTATGCCGAAAAGAGAGCCAAATATCTCGCCGAAGGTGATTACGAAGCACTCCAGACTATTCCCAAGAACGCTTCTCCGGTGCGCCTGCACAACCGTTGCAAAATTACCGGACGTCCTAAGGGATATATGCGTCAGTTTGGCCTCTCCCGTATTCAGTTCCGTGAAATGGCTTCCAAAGGCCTGATTCCCGGAGTGAAGAAAGCAAGCTGGTAGTCCGGTTAAAAGGGAAACGGCAGAAAGACAGAATTTCAATAAATATTGTCCCGGCAGTCGGGATCAATTTAATTTTTTAGTATATGACAGATCCAATAGCAGATTATTTGACGCGGCTACGAAACGCTATCCAGGCGAAGCATCGTGTGGTGGAGATTCCCGCATCGAATTTAAAAAAAGACATCACAAAGATTCTTTTTGAGAAAGGCTACATCCTTAACTATAAGTTTGTAGAGGATGGTCCTCAGGGCACCATCATGATCGCACTCAAGTACGATCCGGTGAACAAGGTAAATGCCATCAAAAAACTGAAACGCGTTTCTTCGCCCGGTTTACGTCAGTATGTCGGCCACAAAGAGATGCCGCGCGTACTCAATGGTTTGGGTATTGCCATATTATCTACTTCAAACGGAGTAATGACAGATAAAGAGGCCCGCGAACAAAAAGTTGGCGGCGAAGTATTGTGTTACGTATATTAATTTGAAGGAGAGAACAATATGTCAAGAATAGGAAAATTACCCATTACCTTGCCTGCAGGCGTTACCGTTACTGTGGGAGAAGACAATGTGATTACACTGAAGGGGCCCAAGGGCGAAATGAAACAACAGGTTAACCCCAACATGAAAGTGAAAGTAGACGATGGTCAGCTGATCATCGAACGGCCCGACGACGAAAAAGAAAACCGCGCATTGCACGGTCTTTACCGTTCTTTATTATTCAATATGGTTACAGGCGTAACGGAAGGTTTCCGTAAAGAGCTGGAGCTGGTAGGTGTTGGTTACCGTGTGACCAACAGCGGACAGGTGCTGGAGCTCTCGCTTGGCTATACCCACAGCATCTTGATGGAATTGCCCAAAGAGATCAAGGTGGAGACCAAGATGGAGAGGAACAAGAACCCGCTCATCATGCTCGAGTCGTGTGACAAACAACTGCTCGGACAGGTATGTGCCAAGATCCGTTCGTTCCGCAAGCCGGAGCCTTACAAAGGAAAAGGTGTCCGTTTTGTGGGTGAACAGGTACGCCGCAAATCGGGTAAGACAGCAGGTAAATAATCTACGTAAACTGAAATCGCAATGGTAACAAAGAACGAAAGAAGATTAAAAATAAAAGCCCGAGTACGCGGCAAAATTAGCGGCACTCCCGAGTGTCCGCGTTTGTCCGTCTTTAGGAGCAACAAACAGATATATGCACAGGTCATCGACGACTTGTCCGGCAAGACGCTGGCTTCGGCATCTTCTTTGAAAATGGAAGAGAAGCTTCCCAAGAAAGAGATCGCTGCCAAGGTGGGCGAGTTGATTGCCCAGCATGCCAAGGAGGCCGGTGTGGAAAAAGTAACGTTCGACAGAAACGGTTACTTGTATCATGGACGTATTAAAGAATTGGCTGATGCCGCTCGTAAGGGAGGGCTTAAATTTTAACGATTATGGCAGGAATGAATAATAAGGTAAAAACAACAAACGATATCGAATTAAAAGACCGTTTAGTGGCTATTAATCGTACCACCAAGGTGACCAAGGGAGGCCGTACCTTTACGTTTGCAGCCATGGTTGTTGTAGGCAACGAAGATGGCATCGTAGGCTGGGGCCTCGGTAAAGCAGGCGAAGTTACCACGGCAATTGCCAAAGGGGTGGAAGCAGCCAAAAAGAACCTGATCAAGGTTCCCGTACACAAGGGAACGATTCCCCACGAGCAGACAGCTGCCTTTGGCGGTGCACAGGTATTTCTGAAACCCGCCTTTGCCGGTACAGGAGTAAAGGCCGGAGGCGCCATGCGTGCCGTACTGGAGAGCGTGGGCATCACCGACGTACTGGCCAAGTCGAAAGGATCGTCGAACCCGCACAACCTGGTGAAGGCTACTATCGCCGCCCTCACCGAGCTGAGAGACCCGCTTACTGTAGCACAGAACAGAGGGGTAAGTTTGGAAAAAGTATTTAACGGATAATAAAGGAGGAACCTGACATGGCTACAATCAAAGTAAAACAGACAAAAAGCAGGATAGGGGCTCCGAAAGATCAGAAACTGACGTTGGATGCACTGGGACTTACCAAAATGCACCGTGTGGTGGAACACGAAGACACCCCGGCAATCAGGGGACTGATCCGCAAGGTGCGTCATCTGGTGACGGTAGTAGAGTAATTGATTTATAAACGATAAAATAGATACATACAATGGATTTATCGAGTTTAAAACCGGCAGAAGGAGCAACTACAACCCGCAAGCGTATTGGGCGTGGTCCCGGATCGGGCAAGGGAGGCACTTCTACCAGAGGACATAAAGGTCAAAAATCAAGATCGGGTTATTCAAAGAAAGTCGGTTTTGAAGGAGGACAGATGCCGTTACAGCGTCGCGTTCCCAAATTCGGATTCAAACCACTGAAGAGAGTGGAGTATAAAGCCATCAACCTGGAGACTTTGCAGGAACTGGCCGATGGGCAGAAGCTCACCGCCATCAATCCCGAAGTGTTGGTGAATGCCGGACTTATTGCCGGCAAGCATCTGGTGAAAATTCTGGGCAGGGGAACCCTCACGGCTAAGCTGGACGTGGAAGCACACGCTTTCTCAAAGTCGGCCGAACAGGCAATCACCGCTGCAGGTGGAACCGCAAAAAAACTCTGATGCGATGGGATTTGTACAAACAATAAAGAATATATGGAAAATCGAAGACCTCCGTCAGAGGCTTCTGATTACCATTGGATTTGTTGCCATCTACCGGTTTGGATCGTTCGTGGTATTGCCGGGAATCAATCCGGAGGCACTCGTGGCACTGCAATCAAATGCCAGTACCGGCTTGTTGAGCCTGCTCGACATGTTCTCGGGGGGTGCCTTTGCGAACGCATCCATCTTCGCCCTGGGCATCATGCCCTACATCTCTGCATCCATTGTGATGCAGTTGCTGGGTATTGCTGTTCCTGCATTTCAGAAAATGCAGCGCGAGGGCGAAAGCGGACGTACCAAGATAAACCAGTACACCCGTTATCTTACGGTAGGCATCCTGATTTTGCAGGGACCGGCTTACCTTTATGGAGCCGTAGGCAGTGCCATTCCCGGAGGTTTCTGGGATTGGGTGTTGCCCTCGACGGTGATCCTTGCCGGCGGCAGCATGTTTGTGCTCTGGCTGGGTGAGCGCATCACCGATAAAGGAATCGGCAACGGCATCTCTTTCATCATCCTGATTGGCATCATCGCCCGTCTTCCCCATGCCCTGGTGGCTGAGTACGACCGGTTGATCGATGCTCCGGGCGGATTGATTCTGTTGTTGCTCGAGTTGTTGTTCCTGGTTGCGGTTACGGCTGCTGCTATCTTGTTGGTACAGGGTATCCGCAAGGTGCCCGTGCAGTATGCCAAGCGCATTGTAGGGAACAAACAGTATGGAGGCGTGAGGCAGTATATCCCGTTGAAGGTGAATGCCGCCAACGTGATGCCGATCATCTTCGCACAGGCGATCATGTTCATTCCGCTTACCATTGCGAAGTTTTCTGCCGGCGAAGGGGGGGGCTTCTGGACGCAGCTGATGGATTTTACCAGCTTCTGGTATAATTTCATCTTTGCTACGTTGATCATTGCCTTTACCTACTTCTATACGGCCATTACGGTGAACCCGGTGCAGATGGCGGAGGATTTGAAACGGAATAACGGATTTATTCCGGGTGTGAAACCGGGAAAGAAGACGGCCGAGTATATCGACACCATCATGTCGAGGATTACCTTGCCCGGTTCTGTGTTCCTGGCTATCGTGGCCATCCTGCCCGCATTCGCGGGACTGATGGGAATCAACTCTCAGTTTGCCCAGTTCTTCGGGGGCACTTCGCTGTTGATTCTCGTGGGTGTGGTACTCGATACCCTGCAACAGATTGAAAGTCACCTGCTGATGAGGCATTACGATGGATTCCTGAAGTCGGGTGCCAAGATCAAAGGCAGAACAGGCTCAATTGCTGCTTATTAATGTGAGGTAATGCGATGGAGAGTAAAATGATCATACTGAAGACCGACGAAGAGATTGAGTTTATGCGGGAAGCGAACCGGCTTGTGGGAATGACACTCGGAGAGTTGTCGCACCACATCAGGCCGGGCGTGACCACGCTGCAACTCGATAAGATAGCCGAGGAGTTTATCAGAGATCATGGTGCCATCCCCACCTTTTTAGGATACGGCGGTTTTCCCAATTCCATCTGTACTTCCGTCAACGAGAACGTGGTGCACGGCATCCCCAATAACAAGCCCCTGCTGGAAGGGGATGTGATCTCGGTGGATTGTGGCACCCAGCTGCGTGGCTTTTGCGGCGACTCGGCCTACACCTTCTGTGTGGGCGAGGTAGACGAAAAAGTGAAAGAACTGCTTCGTGTAACCAAAGAGTCGTTATACAAAGGAATTGAGCAGGCACAGGAAGAGAAAAGGATTGGAGATATCGGTTCCACCATTCAGTCTTACTGCGAATCGAAAGGATATTCGGTGGTTCGCGAACTGGTAGGACATGGCATTGGACGGCAGATGCACGAAGCCCCAGAGGTGCCTAACTACGGTCGACGTGGTACGGGCCCGCTCATTCGGAATGGAATGTGCATTGCCATTGAACCGATGATCAACATGGGCGGCAAGAAAGTGGTGTTTGAGAATGATGGCTGGACGGTGCGGACAAAAGATCGCAAGCCATCGGCCCATTTTGAACACACTGTTGCCATCCGGAACGGGAAAGCCGATATATTATCGACATTTGAGTTTATAATTGAAACCAACTAAAAAGAAGCATTGATTGAATGGCTAAACAAGCAGCAATAGAACAGGACGGAACCATTATTGAAGCATTATCGAATGCAATGTTCCGCGTAGAACTGGAAAATGGACATGAAATAACTGCCCATATTTCGGGGAAGATGCGCATGCATTACATCCGTATTCTTCCCGGAGACAGGGTGAGAGTGGAAATGTCGCCTTATGACCTTTCGAAAGGAAGAATTTCGTTCAGGTACAAATAGAGTCAAGACGCAAGACACAAGACTCGAAAACCGGGACGGAAGACTTTGAATTCAGGTAACAGGAACTAAAACGAGCAAAAAATAAATAATTCATATGAAAGTAAGAGCATCACTCAAGAAACGTACGGCCGACTGTAAAATAGTAAGAAGAAAAGGCCGTCTGTATATCATCAACAAAAAGAATCCCAAGTTCAAACAACGTCAGGGATAATTATACATTATTGTAAACAAATAATTAAAAGACATATATGGCTATAAGAATTGTGGGTGTAGACCTGCCGCAGAATAAAAGAGGCGAAATAGCCCTGACGTATATTTACGGCATCGGACGCAGTGCAGCGAACACCATTTTAACAAAAGCAGAGGTTGATAGGGATATCAAAGTGAAGGATTGGACTGACGAACAGGCAGCCCGCATACGCGAGATCATTGGCAACGAATTCAAAGTGGAAGGTGATCTGCGCTCGGAAGTGCAGCTGAACATCAAACGTCTGATGGATATTGGCTGCTATCGCGGCATTCGCCACCGTATTGGCCTGCCCGTGCGCGGACAGAGCACAAAGAACAATGCCCGTACGCGGAAGGGAAGAAAGAAAACCGTTGCTAACAAGAAAAAAGCTACTAAATAATAGAAGGTAACATGGCAAAAAGAACAGTTGCAGCAAAAAAGAGAAATGTAAAAGTGAACGCCACAGGCCAGGCGCATATCTCGTCGTCGTTCAACAACATCATTGTATCGTTAACCAACGAGAATGGAGAAGTGATCAGTTGGTCCTCGGCTGGTAAAATGGGTTTCAGAAGTTCAAAGAAGAATACACCCTATGCAGCACAGATGGTGGCGCAAGATTGCGCAAAAGTAGCCTATGATTTAGGGCTGCGCAAGGTGAAAGCTTACGTGAAAGGACCGGGCAACGGACGTGAATCGGCTATCAGAACCATTCACGGATCAGGGATCGAAGTGACGGAAATTGTAGACGTGACGCCATTACCGCACAACGGATGTCGTCCTCCCAAACAGAGAAAAGTTTAATTGTAAATAATTTAAGTTTCATTTATCTTGAGACTTGAGCTGTGATTGATTACAACACAACTTCTCTGTAATCGCGGCTGCACAGTTTAGGCTTCAGTAAAGTTTAATTGTAAAGATGGCAAGATATATTGGTCCAAAATCAAAAATCGCCCGCAAATTTGGCGAGCCTATTTTCGGTCCCGATAAGGTTCTCTCAAAAAAGAACTATCCCCCGGGACAACACGGTAATTCACGCAGACGGAAAACGTCGGAATACGGCATCCAGTTACGCGAGAAACAACGTGCTAAATATACGTACGGCGTACTGGAGAAACAGTTCCGTCTGACGTTCGACAGAGCATCCCGCAGCCGCGGTATTACCGGTGAGGTACTGCTTCAATTGCTTGAGTCGCGTCTCGACAACATTGTTTTCCGTCTGGGCATCGCTCCCACAAGAGCGGCAGCCCGTCAGCTGGTGACACACCGTCATATTGTGGTGAACGGCCAGGTACTGAACATCCCCTCCTACACCGTAAAACCGGGTGATGTGGTGGGTGTGAGAGAAAAATCAAAATCGATGGAAGTGGTTGTAAATGCTCTGACCGGCTTTAACCACAGTAAATACCCCTGGCTAGAGTGGGATAAAGGTACTTTGAGCGGTAAACTGTTGCACGTGCCCGAAAGAGCAGATATCCCGGAAAGCATCAAAGAACAACTCATCGTAGAATTATATTCTAAACAATAATTTCATGGCAATATTAGCATTCCAAAAACCCGATAAAGTAATCATGTTACAGGAGGACGCCTTCTCCGGTAAATTCGAATTCCGCCCGCTGGAACCCGGATATGGCATTACGATAGGTAACGCCTTGCGCCGTATCCTGCTTTCCTCTCTGGAAGGATTCGCTATTACATCGGTTAAGATAGACGGCGTGGAGCATGAATTTGCGACCATACCGGGCGTTATTGAAGATGTAACAGGTATTATTCTGAATCTGAAGAAAGTAAGATTCAAAAGGATAGTAGAAGAGTTTGAAACAGAAAAAGTGAGCATCGCTATTTCGGGAACGGAAGTGTTTAAAGCCGGAGATATTGGTAAATTACTGACCGGTTTCGAAGTGCTGAATCCCGAGCTCGAGATCTGCCGTATGAACAAGAAGGCCGATCTGCGCATGGAGCTGACCATCAGCAAGGGAAGAGGTTATGTGTCTGCCGATGAGAATCGGGAGATGCTCGCCTCCGATGATGTGCAGACCATTGCCATTGACTCCATTTACACACCGATCCGGAACGTAAAATACGAGATAGAAGATTACCGTATCGAACAGAAAACGGACTACGAAAAACTGATTATTGAAATTTCCACCGATGGATCCATTCAACCCAAAGAGGCGTTGAAGGAAGCTGCTAAAATATTGATTCAGCATTTTGTCTTGTTCTCTGACGATAACAAGATCATGCTCGAGACTTCCGATGCCGAGAGCATTGAAGAGTTCGACGAAGAGGTGTTGCATATGCGTCAGCTGCTGAAACGCAAATTGTCTGATCTCAACCTCTCGGTGAGGGCACTCAACTGCCTGAAGGCTGCCGATGTGGAGACGCTGGGACAACTGGTGGCACACAACAAGAACGATCTGCTCAAGTTCCGTAACTTCGGAAAGAAATCGCTGACCGAGCTGGAAGAACTGCTCGACGGCCTGAAGTTACAGTTTGGCATGGATACATCGAAATACAAATTAGATAAAGACTAAGGATTACAATGAGACATAATAAGAAATTCAATCATTTAGGACGCAAGACTGCACATCGGGAGGCGATGTTGTCCAACATGGCTACTTCGCTTATCATGCACAAGCGCATCTTTACTACTGTTCCCAAGGCGAAGGAATTGAGGAAATTTGTAGAGCCTATCATCACCCGGAGTAAGGAAGACAGTACCAACTCGAGAAGGGAAGTGTTCAGGCTGTTGCAGAACAAGGTGGCCGTGACCGAGCTGTTTCAGTCGGTATCGCAGAAGGTAGCCGACCGTCCGGGGGGATATACCCGCATCATCAAAACCGGATTCCGTCTGGGTGATAATGCAGCCATGTGCTTCATAGAGCTGGTCGACTATAACGAGAACATGCTGGTTGATGGCGGTGCCAAGAAGACAAAAACACGCCGTTCACGCAGAAAAGCTACGTCTGATGCTGCTGCTACTACCACTGCCGCTGCTCCCAAGGCAAAAAAAGAGTCGAAAGACGCGAAAGCCAAGGAGGTAAAACAAGCCGAAAAGGCAGTGGAAGAGACCAAGACAGTGGAAGAAGCAGAGGTTGCCGAAGAGGTGAAAACCGAGACCGGCAACGTGGAAACGACACAGAGCGTTCAGGAGGAGACTGTTGAGAACAAAGAAGAGTCTGCCGCTCCGGAAGCCGATGCCGCACCGGAAGAGAAGGCATAAACTTCTTTCACAATAAACACTGTGGGTACATCGTCGTTACGACGGAGACCTAACACCTCTGTCGATGGTGTATTTGCAGTGAAGCTGTGATTTTTAAAATGTTAAACATTAAGAAAGCGCCGCGAGTGATTCGTAGCGCTTTTTTTTATATTTTTGTCCTGCAGGTGTAACGACGCTGACTTCTTTTTTGTCCTATATGAAATAGTCTGAATGGATATGAAGTCTTTTTTTATTTTTTTATACCTTGTAATACCCACGGTGGCTCTTTGCCAGACAAAGAGTTACACTGCCCTGCGTGCAGGAGAAGCACCCCGGATAGATGGGCACCTGGGCGACGAGTGCTGGCAGCACACCGAATGGGCGGGTGATTTTATTCAGTACGAGCCGGTTCCCCACGCTCCTCCGTCGCAACAAACGCTGTATGCGATCGTGTATGATGACGACAACCTGTACGTAGCCATTAAAGCCCTGGATAGCATACCCGCCGAAATTGTCCGCCGCATATCGCGTCGTGACGCGATCGACGGCGATTGGGTGGCCATAGCAATAGACAGCTACGAGGATAAAATGACCTCTTTTGAGTTCTTCGTCTCGGCATCGGGAAGCAAACGCGATGTGCGTCGCTCGGAGAGCAGTGGCCAAGATGATACCTGGGATCCCGTTTGGGAGACGAAAACCTCCCTGCAGCCAGAGGGCTGGTATGCCGAGATACGCATTCCCTATTCGCAGCTCCGTTTTGGAAAAAAGAAAACCTACCGGTGGGGGCTACAAGTAGCACGGCAAATTTATCGCCTGCAGGAGGTCTCATTTTGGCAGCCTGTCGATAAGGCTTCATCTCAGTTTGTGGCACACTTTGGGACGCTGCTGGGTATTCATGATATTTCACCCGGAAAAGAGGCGGAGGTTGTTCCTTTTGCCCTTTCTCAGCTAACATTGACGGAGAAAGAAGCCGGAAACCCGTTCGCTACGGGACGAAGCGCCAAAGCATCGATGGGCGTCGACGGCAAGGTGGGCCTGACGAATGATCTCACGTTGAATTTTACGATCAACCCCGATTTTGGACAGGTGGAAGCAGACCCTTCGAACGTGAACCTGACCAATTTTGAAACCTATTTCGACGAAAAGAGGCCTTTTTTTGTAGAAGGAAGCAACATTTACCATTATCCCTTTGACATCACCAACAACGAACGGAACAAGATCTTCTACTCCCGCAGGCTGGGAAGAGAACCCCAATTCTCCTACGACAGCGAGGAGGGTGAATATGTAAGAGCACCGGGTCGTACCAATATTCTGGGGGCAGTGAAGATATCCGGAAAAACGAGCAAAGGTACCTCCCTGGGGATATTGAATGCCGTCACACAGAAGATGTACAGTGAGATAGACCGCGATGGGGAGAGAGCGGGCTATGCTGTTGAGCCGCTCTCTAGTTACTTCACCGGAAGGGTGGAGCAGGATCTTGACAGCGGCAACCTGATTGTGGGGGGCATCGTGACGGCCGTTAACCGTAAGATCGACGAGGAGCAGTTCCGCGAGATACCGCGCTCAGCCTACACGGGAGGAATCAATTTTACCCGTTACTGGCGGAAGAAATCATACTACGTCACCGCACGCGCCTTCTTCAGCCATCTGCAGGGAGCCCCGCAGGCGATAACCCGCCTGCAGCAATCCTCGGCACGCTATTACCAGCGCCCCGATGCGGATCACCTTCGGCTCGACTCGTCCCGCACCACGTTCAGCGGAATGGGGGGGTCCTTTAACGGAGGCAAGATATCGGGACATTTCAATTTTCTGCTGTTCTCGAGCTGGAGCTCCCCGGGACTGGAGCTTAACGACATCGGCTTTAAGCACAATGCCGACCAGATCATGAATGGCGTCTGGGCAGGCTACAGGGAATGGCGCCCCAAAGGGTTTGTAAACCAGTACGAGTTTAACGGATCTACCTATCATATTTTGGATTTCTCCGGCATGTCGAAAGGGTTGGGCACAGAGTCGTTTGCATACATTCAGTTCAACAATTACTACGATGTTGCAGGAGGGCTGAATATCAATTACAACGGTAATTCGACCACCCTGTTGCGTGGCGGCCCTTCCATCCGCACACCGGGTGTGATGAATGGCTGGTTTTCCATCGAAACCGACAACAGGAAGAAGTTTCAGGCCGAATACGATATGAGTTTCAGAAGAGGTTTTGAAAACTCGGCTGCCGCAGTTTCCTGCGGGCTCGGCCTCTCCTATAAGCCGAACAACCGGCTCTTGCTGTCGGTTTACCCGCAGTATGTGCAATCTACCGATCATCAGCAGTATGTGCGTACCGTGGAGGGCAATCATCCCGCGTACATTCTCTCGTCCATCCATCAGCATATTGCTTCCATGTCAATTCGTATCAACTTTGGCATCACGCCTGATATGTCGTTGCAGTGGTATGCACTGCCCTATCTTTTCTCGGGCGATTATTATGGTTTTAAAACGGTGACGCATCCGCAGGCGGACAAGTTTGCGGAGAGATATACGCCGATAGACGATTATTCGTACGACAATCCTGATTTTCACTTCTTGCAGTTGCGCTCTAATTTGGTATACCGGTGGGAATACAAACCCGGTTCTGTGCTCTACCTGGTATGGTCGCAGGGTAAAACGCTGCAGGAGGAGGATGGTACTTTCCGTTTTGGCGGCTATGTTCATGAACTGGTTCAGGCAAAGGCACAGAATGACTTCCTTGTTAAAGTGTCCTACGCATTTATTTTCTGAGTCCTCTTTTAACCTCGCTTTTTTGCAACTTTTTCGCATTGGGAAATGTTTATCATACTAACATGGGTACCCGGAGGTGTGAAAAGGGAGCAGCTCCCATTGTACGAGCCGGGATACATCTCTTTGTTTCGATGAATCATAGCGTAAGAACAGGATGAAAAAGATTGTTGTGGCAGGTTGTGGCTTTGGCGGATTGCAGTTTATCAGGCATCTTAAAAAGGGAGTCTTCGATATCATGGTGATTGACAAGATCAATCACCATCAGTTTCCTCCATTGTTTTATCAGGTGGCAGCTTCGCAGATTGAGCCGGCTACCATCTCGTTTCCCATCCGGAAAATATTTCAAAAAAGAAGGGATGTGCGCATCCGTCTGGCACAGGTGTTGTCGGTAAATGACGCAGAGAAGTATGTGGATACCACGATTGGGCAGTTTCATTACGACTATCTGGTGATTGCGACCGGTACCCGTACCAACTTCTACGGAAATGTGCAGACCGAGAAGCATGCCCTGGGATTGAAATCGACTTATCAGTCCATCAACGTGCGAAATTTTATTCTTCACAATTTTGAGAAACTGTTGTATACTGATGAGAAGGAAGGCCTCTACAATATTGTGATTGTGGGTGGTGGCGCTACCGGGGTGGAGCTGGCCGGCGCTTTTGCTGAAATGACGAAAGAGGTGCTGCCGAAAGATTATCCCAATATTGATTCTTCCAAGGTGCATGTTTATCTGCTGGAAGGAGGGGAACATACCCTTTCGGCCATGAGCAGCTTCGCACAGAACTACTCAGAGAGGCAGCTTCGCTCCATGGGAGTAATCGTAAAAACAAACACTCTGGTAAAGGAGTACGACGGGGAACTCCTCACCCTGAATAACGGGGAGACCATTCATAGCCGGAACGTGATCTGGTCGGCCGGCGTGACCGGCAACAGCATTGAAGGCATTCCGGAAGAGGCCCGGCTGCGCACGGGCAGAATCAAAGTGGACCGCTTCAACCGGGTGGATGGCCTGCGCAATGTGTTTGCGATTGGGGATGTAGCCTACATGGAGACCGAAAAATATCCAAGGGGTCACCCACAGTTGGCCAATGTGGCCATTGGACAGGGAAAGAACCTGGCGCGCAACCTGCAGCGGATGGAGAAGGGATATCAGGAACTGAAACTCTACGAGTACCGTAACCTGGGCACGATGGCTACCATTGGACGGAATAAAGCGGTGGTGGACCTGCCCTTTGTAAAGTTCAAAGGCCGTTTTGCCTGGTTTATCTGGATGTTCCTTCACCTGATGCTGATCCTGAGTGTCCGCAACAAGCTGGTTGTCTTCATCAACTGGGCCTGGAACTATTTTACGAAGAACAACTCGCTGCGTCTGATCCTGAAGGATACGGACTGATCCAAGAATCCAATGGGGTGGTTTTTACTCTTCCCAGACCAGATAGGCGGATACCAGCCAGTGATTTAGCTTGTTTTCGTCGATGGGGGTTGACTCCGGTATGCTGATGGTGAGTGTATGGCTGCCGGGAGTGATGCCCTGCAGGTTGATCTCCTCGGGTGTTACGTCACTGCCTGGACACCAGTTGCTTCGCGAAAGGTCGGACGATGCCAGCGGCTCCTCGATCTCTTTGACTTCCCGTTTTCCTCCTTTGCCAATAAATGCCTGTGTTCGCTTCTGAAGCCACACGCCAGAGGTGGGGTTAAACCTGCGGAAGGAGGCGCAGTCGGTACGCCACGGTGTAAAATCAAGCACCACCTCCCCGTCGACGGAAAGAATGTTCTTTTGCGGACGAAACTCATCCCCTCCCGAATGGCCGCCATGTCCCGTGGCTATATATTTCAGACGTACATTCCGAACATTTTCCGGAATGGTAAAAGGAATGGAGACATCCTGCCGCGAGAAGATATCGGGATGCTTCTGGCCGATATAGTAGTTGGTGTTGATCAGCGGCTCCACATGCAGCTTCGGCATCGTGTCGCAGGGAAGGGCGCTCTCAGTCCAGGAAAGCTGCACATCCACCTTGTACCCCTCTTTGGTCCATGTGTCGATGAAGATACCTATGTATGCCTCCTCTTCGAAAAGAGAAAGCAGATCGGTGATGTCCTGTGTCCAGGTCACCTCTTTGGCCCATCCATCTACATAGACCGGGCGGCGGCGTGCCGATACGGAATCATCGTCGCTACTGAAATGGCCTACGCCAAACGGAGTCATAAACCGCATCAACTCTATCGCGGGCCGGTAATTTTCTCCTTGTACAATACCGGCAAGCTGCTCGTAGCGTCCACTGTCTTGCCGGGGGTAGGCGGCACGTCCGGCGGCTATATCCAGCATGGTCGTCCCGGCGGAGGCCGGAATCACGAAGCAGGATCCCGATTTGTCCCAGGGATCGCCGTTTGAAACCAGCGATAGGGTGAGCGAAGCCCCGGTGTATTTTGTGAATTTGGGAAGTTGTATCTTTTTCAGCAAAATCCGCCCGTTTCCAAGATAGATCATGCCCTCTTTTTCTACGACGCCATTTGGATATTCCGCGGGATTAAAACAAACGGGCATTTCCGGGAACAAATTGATGGTGACGGGTCGTTTTGTGCGCTGTGCCGGGAGAAGGGTGACGGCTGCGATGCATAACAGCAGGAGGATAATCTTTTTTTGCATACCGGAATGATGATTTTACGTTTTGGTGACTGCAAATTTACAAAAATCCCTATATTTGTACAATTACTAAAGCAGCTGATATGCGCATCAAAGAAATTCTTCAGGTTATTGAACAACTTGCCCCCCTGCCATTGCAGGAGGATTTTGACAATAGTGGGCTACAGGTGGGCGATTCCGGAAGGGAAGTGACGGGCGTCCTCCTGGCGATAGACGTGACCGAGAACGTGATCGACGAGGCCCTCGCGTTGGGGTGCAACCTCATCATCACCCATCACCCCTTAGCCTTCAGGCCTTTTAAGTCGTTGACAGGAAGGAACTACATAGAACGGTGCATGATGCAAGCCATCAAAAACGATCTCGTGATTTACGCTGCGCATACCAACCTGGATAACGCACCGGGGGGCGTCAACTACAAGCTGGCAGAAATGCTGGAGCTGCAGAACGTGAAGATCCTTCAGCCGAAGGAGAATGCCCTGTTGAAGTTTGTTACCACGGTACCCTTGCACCATGCCGATAGTGTGCGAAATGCGCTGTTCAATGCCGGCGCCGGACATATTGGTAATTATGACAGCTGCAGTTATAATCTGACAGGCGAAGGCACTTTCCGTGCGCGGCAAGGTGCCCGTCCGCATGTTGGAGAGATCAATGCTTTGCATGTGGAGCCGGAGGTAAGAATAGAGACCGTGATCCCTCTCATGAAGAAGGAAGAGGTACTGCGGGCGCTGCTGGCTGTGCATCCGTATGAAGAGCCGGTATACGATCTGTACCCGATCGCCAACACATGGCCGCAGAGCGGCAGCGGGGTGGTGGGGGTGCTGCCGGAGCCGATGCCGGAGCAGGAATTTCTCTATCTGTTGAAAGACATTTTTAATCTGCCTGCCATTCGTCACTCAAAGATGCATGGTAAGGAGATCCGCGATGTGGCCCTGTGCGGTGGGGCAGGATCATTTTTGATCCCCGGTGCCGTGGCATATGGCGCCGATGCCTTTGTGACGGGCGAGGCGAAGTACAACGATTTCTACGACGTGGAAGGGCGTATACTGCTCGCTGTAGTAGGCCATTACGAGTCGGAGATCTGCACAAAAGATATTTTTTTCGATCTTCTTTCGAAAAAATTTTCTACCTTTGCATTGCATAAATCGGCATTCGACTCGAATCCCGTGAAATATCTGTGAAAGAAAGCGGTCTGACTTGTTCCCGCAGTTGCAGAGAAATGTGGTAATGAAACGACGGAGTTGTCGTTTGATTACTGCATTTTTTATTAGGATGACTCCGGACGACAACGATTGTATGCTCAATCCCGTATGCGAGGCCCGGGATTTCTGATTTCGCGACTCACCCTCGTCAACAACGATGAGCGTGCAGGGATCAAAATGGGCGTCGACCTGATCTGAAATAATTACATCATTACATAAACCGAACCATTATGGCAACAAGAAAAAAAACCGTTGAAAAAGAAGTCTCCGTAGAGGATAAACTAAAGTCGCTCTTCAAACTGCAATCGTATCTGTCGGAAATTGACCGGATCAAAACATTGCGCGGGGAGCTTCCGCTCGAGGTGTCGGATCTCGACGACGAGATCGCCGGCCTGGGTACACGTGTCAATAATTTTCAGCTTGAAATGAAGCAGTTGGAGGAGAACACCAAGCTGCAGAAAGGGAAGATAGAAACCTGCAAGGCAAAGATCGAAAAATATACCAAGCAGCTCGACAACGTACGTAACAGCAAGGAGTACGATCATCTTTCGAAGGAGATTGAATTTGAAACACTGGAAATTGAGCTTTCCGAAAAGCATATCCGGGAGTTTTCGCAGGAGATCGCATCCATCAAAGAGCAGATTGAAGCTGCGGGCGAGCAGCTGAAGGATAAGACAGCCGACCTTGAGATGAAGAAAAAGGAGCTGGACGACATTGTTTCGGAAACAAAAGCACAGGAAGAGAAAATTCGAGAGAAAGCAAAAAAAACGGAGAATACCATTGAGCCCCGTCTCCTGGCTGCCTTCAAACGTATTCGCAAGAATGCCCGCAACGGCCTTGGCGTGGTGCCCATTCAACGGGGTGCCTGCGGGGGATGCTTCAACAAAATTCCTCCCCAGAAACAGATGGACATCAAGCTGGGCAAAAAGATCATTGTCTGTGAATATTGCGGGCGGATCATGATTGACCCTGAAATGGCCGGAATCGTGGAAAAATAAATTGCATAACCCGGGAAAAGACACCGGCATTCCATTGAGGAATTTTTTCTTTATTTTCCGGAAAATTTTCTTTTATTGGCTGCAAATAACGTATCTTTGCGCTTTTAAAAGACTATATCCTCTATGTACATCGCACTTGTGTGAAACCTTTTAATTTATAACAGGTTCAATAAAAAAGATTACAAGAAAGGTAATTTATAATAACTATATGGCTAATCGAATAAAAATTAAGAAAGGCTTGCAAATTCCGTTGCTCGGTGCCGCAGAAGAGACCGTCAGAGGTACGGTAAAGAGTGAATTTGTACGCATTTGTCCGGAAGATTTTCATGGCATTACACCCAAGTTAGCCGTCAGGGTGGACGATACCGTAAAGGCCGGTACAGCGCTGTTCTACGAGAAGAATCATCCCGACATGCGCTTTGCTTCGCCCGTGAGCGGTGTGGTGACCGCCATTGAAAGAGGGGAGAAAAGGCGTATCCTTCACATTGTTGTAAAGGCCGACGATAGCACTCAGTACGAAGACTTTGGAGCAAAGGAAGTGGCTTCGCTTTCCGGTGAGGAGGTGAAAAGAACAATCCTCGATGCCGGCATCTGGTTTCTGATTAAACAGCGCCCTTACGATGTGGTGGCTCTCCCGGATAAAGAACCCCGCGATATTTTTGTGACCGGCTTCGATTCTGCGCCGCTGGCTCCCTCGTACGACTTTCTGTTGAAGGAGAAGGAGGCCGACTTCCAGGCTGGGCTTGATGCTCTGGCAAAGCTCACTCCCGGGAAGGTATACCTCTCTGTCAGCAACAAAACCTCGTTCAACGGTTTGCGTGAAGCAAAGAATGTGGTCATCACCGAATTCGAAGGGCCACATCCCGCCGGAAATGTGGGTGTGCAAATCAATCACATCAAGCCGGTGAACCGGGGAGAGGTGGTGTGGACGCTCAATGCCCCGGATGTAGCCATCATCGGCCGCCTCTTCAACAAGGGGGTCGTTGATCTTACCCGCACTGTGGCACTCACCGGTTCGGAAGTGAAGCAGACGGGCTACTACAATATGGTGATCGGTACGGAACTGAAATCGATCTTTGCACAGAACGTGACCGAAGGAATCTCGCTGCGCTTTATCAGCGGAAACCCGCTCACAGGAAGGAAGATTGATGCGAATGGGGAGCTGCGGGCCTACGACTCGCAGGTGACAGTGATTCCCGAAGGGGACGACGTGCACGAGGCTTTTGGATGGGCTTCCTTCTCGCCAAAACGTTACAGTGCCGGTGCCACATATTTCTCTCACCGTAAAAATTACCGTCTCGACGCCCGCCTCATGGGAGGGCCCAGGGCCATCATCGTCTCCAACGAGTACGACAAGGTTTTCCCCATGGATATCTATCCTGAGCAGCTGATCAAAGCCATCATCGCATTTAATATTGACAAGATGGAGCAGCTGGGTATTTATGAAGTGGCCCCCGAAGATTTCGCACTGTGCGAGTTTGTGGATACTTCGAAGCTGGAGCTGCAACGTATCGTACGCGCCGGGCTGGATTTGCTGCGCAAGGAGATGGAATAAGCGGTGCAACGGTATAATTGAATAATAACTACTAAAACATAGCACTTTGAAAGCGTTAAGAAAGTATCTTGATAAGATAAAACCGAATTTCGAGGAAGGCGGTAAACTGCATTGGCTTTATTCAACGTACGATGCATTTGAGACATTCCTTTTCGTGCCCAACACTACATCGAGATCGGGAGTGCATATTCACGATGCACGCGACTCGAAACGCACGATGATCGTTGTGATCATCGCCCTGTTGCCCGCCCTCCTGGTGGGCATGTACAATGTGGGGCTGCAACATTATATGTCCTTGGGACTGGAGGCTTCCCTCCTAACGAAATTTATTTACGGATTCCTGGCTGTGCTGCCTCAGATTGTGGTCTCCTACGTGGTGGGGCTGGGTATTGAGTTTGCCATTGCCCAGGTAAGAAAGGAAGAGGTGGCCGAAGGATTTCTGGTGACGGGGATTCTTATTCCGATGATTGTTCCGGTGGACACCCCGTTGTGGATGATTGCCGTAGCCACTGCCTTCGCAGTAATCTTTGCTAAAGAGGTCTTTGGCGGTACGGGATATAATATATTCAATGTGGCGTTGATCACGCGTGCTTTCCTGTTTTTCTCCTATCCCTCGAAGATGTCGGGCGACCAGGTATGGGTGCGTACTGCCGACACCTTTGGCATGGGCAAGGGAACCGTGATAGACGCCTACTCGGGCGCTACGCCGCTGGGACAGATTGCCACCACCGATGCGGCCAGCTTCGGCGAATTCACCTTTCAGGGCATCACCGGTCAGCCTTTGAGCATCAGTGATATGTTCTTCGGATTTATTCCCGGTTCCGTAGGTGAGGTTTCCACCTTTGCCATCCTGTTGGGTGCCCTGCTGCTGATTGCTACCGGCGTGGGGAGTTGGAAAACCATGCTCTCGGTATTCCTGGGCGGACTTGTGTCGGTGTTGCTGGTGAATCTCTTCGCTCAGAATGCGATCATGGAGATGCCGGTACATTATCATTTCCTGTTGGGCGGCTTTGCTTTTGGCGCCGTGTTCATGGCTACAGACCCGGTCACGTCGGCCCGAACGGAGAAGGGGAAATGGATCTATGGCTTCCTGATCGGGATGCTGGCGATTACCATCCGCGTGTTCAACCCGGGTTATCCCGAAGGCATGATGCTTGCCATCCTGTTTATGAACGCGTTTGCACCGCTTATCGACTTCTATGTGATTGACGGCAACATCAAACGACGTATGAAAAGGGCTGCCGTAGCAAAAACGGGACAACAACAATAAAGGAGGATAGCTATGAACAGAGAAAATAGTGGATACACAATTATATATGCTGCGGTAATGGTGATTCTCGTGGCGCTGGGGCTCGCATTCACGCATCAGGTGCTGAACGAGAAGCAGACGACCAACGTGAATATTGACAAAATGCAGCAGATTTTGCGTTCGCTCAATATCAACGCAAAGGCTGCCGAAGCGGAAGCAAAGTACGATGAGTTGGTGAAAAATGCCTACCTTATCGACAGCCACGGAAACAAGGTGGAGGGTACCGAGGGAATCACGCCCAACGATCCTGCCTTTTCTACAGAGCTGGGCAGCGAAGGAGCGCAGGGCCTGCCGGTATACGAAGCAGAAGTTGCGGGAGCACCCGTATACATCATACCCATGAGGGGGACGGGCCTTTGGGGGGCTATCTGGGGCTACCTGGCCGTTGAAGCTGATGGCAGCACCATCTACGGATCCGAGTTTGGCCATGCCGGTGAAACACCCGGATTGGGTGCAGAAATTGTAACACTCGCGTTCCGGAACCAGTTCACCGGCAAGGAGCTCTTTAAAGAAGGTGAGTTCAGGTCGATTGCCGTGGTGAAGCCTGGCAAATCGGTCGCCAACCGTGATTACGTGGACGGCATCTCGGGGGGAACCATCACCAGTCAGGGTGTAGACAAGATGCTGCTTCAAAGCGTGGGTGAATACAAGAGTTTTTTGATGAACTTGCAGGCTGCCCAATAGGGACAGACGATATAAAACAGTAAGAAAATGGCTTTATCAAGTAAAACAAAAGCGGTTTTGTTGGGCCCGCTGAATAAAAACAACCCCGTTATTGTGCAGGTACTGGGTATCTGCTCGGCACTGGCGGTAACCTCCAAGCTGGAACCCTCACTGGTGATGGCTATCTCCGTAACTATTGTCGTGGCTTTTGCCAACGTGATCATATCGCTGCTGCGCAAGACTATACCCAACCGCATTCGCATCATTGTGCAGCTTGTGGTTGCGGCAGCTCTGGTTACCATTGTGAGTGAGGTGCTGAAAGCTTTCGCCTACGATGTGAACAAACAACTCTCGGTATTTGTGGGCCTGATAGTCACCAACTGTATTTTGATGGGACGACTCGAAGCTTTTGCACTGGGTAACGGCCCCTGGCCTTCTTTCCTCGACGGGATAGGCAACGGACTGGGCTATGGCTGGATTTTAATAGTGGTAGGATTCTTCCGTGAGTTGTTGGGTTCGGGTACGCTGATGGGACATCAGGTGATTCCGCAGGCGTTCTACGATGCCGGCTATGAAAATAACGGACTCATGATGCTCGCACCCATGGCCATCCTGTTGGTGGCATGTATCATCTGGATTCACCGGGCGAACAACAAGGAGCTGCAGGAGGAAACCAATTAATAATCGAAAAAATAGTAAAGATATATGGATGCAATTAGTTTAATTGTACGGTCGATCTTCGTCGATAACATGATTTTCGCTTACTTCCTGGGGATGTGTTCCTTCCTGGCGGTGTCGAAGAACGTGAAAACAGCATTGGGACTCGGTATTGCAGTTACTTTCGTGCTGGTGCTGACATTACCCATCAATTATTTACTCGAAAACTATGTACTCAAAGCGGGAGCCCTGGAGTGGCTAGGCGAAGAGTTTGCAGCAGTAGACCTGAGCGTTTTTAGTTTGCTTATCTTTATTGCGGTGATTGCCTCTTTTGTGCAGCTGGTGGAGATGATTGTTGAACGATTCACTCCCGCCCTCTACTCCTCGTTGGGTATCTTTTTGCCGCTCATTGCGGTAAACTGTGCTATCCTGGGAGGATCCCTGTTTATGCAACAGCGCGAATTTGCCAACATTGGCATGGCCACCGCCTATAGCTTTGGATCGGGCATCGGCTGGCTGCTGGCCATTGTTGGGATGGCTGCCATCCGGGAGAAACTGGAATATTCTCATGTACCAAAGCCATTGAAAGGGTTGGGAATTACCTTTATCATCACGGCATTGATGGCCATCGGGTTTATGAGTTTTTCCGGAATCAACATTTAACCCCACACACAGACATTAACATCGGTTATAAATAAATTAAATACATAAGTATGAGTGTATTATTAAATGCGGGCGGACTAACGATATGGACAAGTGTTGTTGTATTCTTGCTGATCATCCTTATCCTGGTTGTCGTTATTCTTATCGCCAAGGCCAAACTTATGCCGTCAGGCAATGTAAAAATCACCGTAAACAACGAGAAAGAGCTGAGCGTGCCGATGGGGAACACCCTGTTAAACTCGCTTCAGATGAAGGATATCTATCTTTCTTCCGCTTGTGGAGGCGGCGGAACATGCGGTCAGTGCCGTTGCCGCGTGGAGGAGGGCGGTGGTGAGATACTGCCGACCGAGAAAGGCCACTTCAGCCGGAAGGAGCAACTCAATAACTGGCGCTTAAGCTGTCAGGTGAAAGTGAAAGACAACATGTCGATTGTTGTTCCCGACGAGATCTTTGGTATCAAGGAGTGGGAGTGTGAAGTCATCTCGAACAAAAATGTGGCGTCGTTTATCAAGGAGTTCGTGGTCAAACTGCCCGAAGGGGAGAAGCTCGACTTCAAACCGGGCTCCTACAGCCAGATCAGAGTCCCCAAATACGATGCTGTCCGTTACTCGGATTTTCACATCGAAGATAAATATAAAGGAGATTGGGATAAGTTTAAAATGTGGGATCTGACTGCCAAAAATGAGGAGGACACTGTCCGTGCCTATTCAATGGCGAACTATCCTGCAGAAGGAAACATCATCACCCTGAATGTGCGCGTGGCCACGCCACCATTCGATAAAGCAAAAGGGGGGTGGATGAACGTAAACCCCGGGATTGTATCTTCGTACATCTTCAACCTGAAGCCAGGCGACAAAGTGATGATGTCGGGCCCCTATGGCGATTTCCATCCTGTGCTCAACAGCAAGAGAGAGATGCTCTGGATTGGTGGAGGCGCGGGGATGGCTCCGCTGCGCTCGCAGATCATGCACATGACCAAGACATTGAAGACCAGGGATCGGAAGATGACTTACTTCTATGGTGCCAGAGCCTTGGTGGAGGCTTTCTATCTGGAAGATTTCTACGAGCTCGAACGGGAGTTCCCCAACTTCTCTTTCCGTCTGGCGCTCGACCGTCCCGATCCGGCTGCCGATGCGGCCGGCGTGAAATATACACCGGGTTTTGTGCATCAGGTGATCTACGATACCTATCTGAAAGATCATGAGGCTCCCGAGGATATCGAGTACTACATGTGTGGTCCCGGACCGATGGCCAATGCTGCAAAGCGCATGCTCGACAGCCTGGGTGTACCGCCGGAGATGATCATGTTCGACGATTTCGGCTAATTGACATTTTTCTACCTGCTTTTTGCTGTAAGGTCACAGCTGCGGCAGTTGGTAAATCAGACGGTACTCTCCTTGCGGGAGGGCCGTTTTTTTATGCTGCAGGCTTGTTTGTCCTGCATGTCATGTATTCGGCAAAAGTTTGTGTTTCGTGTGCAGCGTGTCTGACTCACGGTGTACGTTTTGTCCGTTGAGAAACTATGGGGTAATGTTGCTCACGGGTATCGAAGCGGCATCTTCCACATCGAGCATGGCGTTGATGAGAAAGAGAGACTGGTATTCGTGCAATGTCTCCCGGGTAATTCTTTTTTCGGTTATCCTGCCTTCCCGGAGCAGCTTTTGCCGTTTGGTGCCATTGAGCAGCCAGCTGTCCGGAGTGAAATACTGCTCTCCCTGCCGGAAAACCACGTTGCTGAAGGAGGTGTCCGTGATGAGGCCATTGCGGGTAATGAGGACCTCGTCCGCATCACCTTTCTGTGCCAACAGCCCGGTGAGTTCCTCTCTTCCTGCGTACTTATATCCATAATCGGGTGATGCCTCGATCAGCTTCAGCGATAGAATTTTTTGGGGACGATATTTTTCGAAGGTGATATCGTGTAGGGTTTCCCTGTAGAGGATGCGGCACTTCACCTTCGTATTGTACTGGTCCAGGGGAAGGAGTTTGAGCAGATCGGGGAGAGCAGGAGCGTGAAATGCAAAAGCGGCCGCAGTCAGTTTCATGCGGTTGAGGTGTGCCGCTACATTGAGTAGCCTGCCGTGATCTATGCAGATGGTTTCCAGAAACATATGTTTGAGGATTAAAAGGGTAAATAGATTTTTTGGATCGCTTCGTCGTACTCCTTCCGGCAGTCGCTCTGTGCGGTGATGCCGCCGCCGCTGCGGAAATAAAGTCCCGATTCGTCCTGTTCGATGAAGCGGATCAGCACAAACGATTCCAGTCGCTTCCCGTCGAAATAGCCACCGATGCCGGAATAGAATCCGCGGGGTGCCTTTTCAGCGCGACGGATGAGTGCTATTGTGGCCGGCTTGGGTGCTCCCGATACCGAGCCGGCAGGAAGCAGCCTGAAAAACAAGGTGCCCAGCTGCTCCATATAATCGTCCGGCAGGACACCCTCAATCTCGGAACTTACCTGTAATATTGGACCTTTGTGGGTAAGGAGCTTGTCGATATATCTGAAACGGTTTACCTTTACCTGCGATGCTATGCGGCTCAGGTCGTTACGCAGCAGGTCCACGATGGTGTTATGTTCCGCGGTTTCCTTCCGGTCGTTCAGAATAACCTGGCGGGCATTGGGCAGTCGGGCGTCGATGGTACCTTTCATGGGGAAGGTGACAACCTTTCCCGCCTCCATCTGTACAAAACATTCGGGTGAAAAGCATACAAATTTGCCGGGCAGGAAGAGCTTATAGGGTGCACGTGCATGCAGAAAGATCTCCTGCAGCGAGAGTGAACTGCTGACCGGTGTCCGGATGGTGAGGTTCGTGAGGTAGGAGTCGCCCCGTTTCAGGCCATTTATCACGGTCTCAAACCGCTGCTGATAGATGTGATATGCTTCCGGGAAGGCTTTAAAGTGGTAGGAAGGTATCTTTTCCGGTAGCTGTGGCATATTGCCCACGTTGCCTATTTCAAACAGGACGGTCTGCTGTGCCAATGGTTTTGCCAGGAAAAATCCTCTCTCCATCTCAAAGTCAATGCCGAACAGAAAGGCTTCTCTGCCTTGTCCTGCCCGGTTCATCTTTTCTTTTATTTCGCTGCAATGCATAAACATTCCACAAAAATAACATCTCCCGAACAATTTCAGGCCATTCTTGTTGTTTATCTTTGCAGGGGTTCTTCAAAAACATCATCACGGCGGGAGATTGCAGCTTTTAAGGCTGATTGGTTTCGAATCGGAGATATTTTTCGCAAAACAGAAGTAAATTGAAGTTATTTTTGAAGAAAAACAGAAAAATATTTTGCCGGTAATTTTTTTTGCTGTTACTTTGCAACCATTAAACAGTTTTTTATTGATTGTCATGCATTATCAAAAAGATATTCTAGTCATTTCTATTCTACTTCTGGAGAACTTCGGAGGGTGAGACTGGCGTATCCAATCAGTATTAATGCAAACAAAATATCGATGACCTTTCTCACCCGCGTGAGGAGGGTTTTTTTCTTTTATGTTGAAACGAAGATAATTTAGGTTTATCATGGAGCGTATTTATGTTTTTGATACCACGTTGAGAGATGGCGAGCAGGTGCCCGGATGCCAGCTGAATACCATTGAGAAGATTCAGATTGCACAGGCACTGGAGCTGCTGGGGGTGGATGTGATTGAAGCCGGCTTTCCGGTGTCGAGCCCGGGTGATTTTAAATCGGTCGTGGAAATATCCAAGGCAGTTACCTGGCCCACCATCTGCGCCCTTACGCGTGCCGTGGAGAAAGATATCGAAGTAGCCGCCGAAGCACTGCAGTATGCGAAGCGCAAACGGATTCACACTGGCATCGGTACATCCGATTTTCACATCAGGCACAAGTTTAATTCCACTCGCGAGGAGATCATTGAGCGGGCCGTGAAGGCAGTAAAATATGCCCGTCGTTTTGTGGACGACGTGGAGTTTTATGCCGAAGATGCGGGCCGTACCGACAACGAATATCTTGCCCGTGTGGTGCAGGCTGTGGTCAACGCCGGTGCGACGGTGGTCAATATTCCCGATACCACGGGATACTGTTTCCCGGATGAATTTGGAGCCAAAATAAAATACCTGACCGAGAATGTGGATCTGAAGAATGCCATTCTTGCCACACACTGTCACCAGGATCTGGGTATGGCTACGGCCAACACCATTGCAGGAGTACTTAACGGTGCCCGACAGATTGAGGTGACCGTCAACGGGATCGGCGAGCGTGCCGGCAATACCTCGCTTGAGGAGGTGGTGATGGCACTCAAAAGCCACAAGGACCGGGGCTTCGACACAAACATCAACACGCAGCAAATCTACTCGACCAGCCGCATGGTGTCGAGCCTGATGAACATGCCGGTACAGCCCAACAAGGCAATTGTAGGGCGCAATGCGTTTGCCCACTCCTCCGGGATTCACCAGGACGGAGTACTCAAAAATGTGGAGACTTACGAGATCATCGACCCAAAAGATGTGGGCATCGACGACAACGCAATCGTGCTGACTGCCCGCAGTGGCCGTGCCGCGCTGAAAAACAGGCTGTCGCTGCTGGGAGTAAAGCTTGAGGCGGAAGAGCTGGATAAGGTATATCTGCAGTTTCTGGAGCTGGCCGATAAAAAGAAAAACGTGAACGACGACGATATCCTGATGCTTGTGGGCAAGGAGGCACGCCTGCATCGGATCAAGGTGGACTACCTCCAGGTAGTCTGCGGCATCGGTGTACGCGATGTGGCCAGCATCGGCCTGAATATTGCCGGCGAACATTTTGAGGCTACGGCCACCGGCAACGGCCCTGTGGATGCAGCCATCAGGGCAGTGAAAAATATTATCCGCAGAAAGGTGAAAATTCAGGAGTTCCTTATTCAGGCCATTGATCGCGGCAGTGATGACGTGGGAAAAGTGCATATGCAGGTAGAACACAACGATATGCTGTATTACGGCTTCGCGGCCAACACCGACATTGTGGCGGCTTCCGTGGAAGCATTCATTGATGCTGTGAATAAATTTGTGGAATAAGGAGAGAGGCAAAACGCAAAGCACAAAACACAAGAACGAAGAGATAAGAACCAAAACATCAGACAACAATAATATTACTTATATGAAGACGCTTTTTGATAAAATCTGGGATGCCCACGTGGTTACCACCGTGCAGGACGGTCCCACCCAACTATACATAGACCGGCATTTGTGTCACGAGGTGACCAGCCCGCAGGCCTTTGCGGGACTACGTGCCCGGGGGCTGAAGGTGTTTCGCCCTGCGCAGACCACGCTCACGGCCGACCATAATATCCCCACCATGGGGCAGGACCGCCCCATTCGCGACCAGGTATCCCGTTTTCAGGTAGATACCCTGGCAAAAAATGCGGAGGAGTTTGGACTTACGTACTATGGGCTTAACAACCCCAAAAATGGCATCGTACACGTGATAGGGCCGGAAAATGGCTATACACAGCCGGGGATGACCATTGTCTGCGGGGACAGCCATACCTCTACTCACGGTGCTTTCGGAGCGATAGCCTTCGGTATTGGTACCAGCGAGGTGGAGATGGTGCTGGCTTCGCAATGCATCCTGCAGACACGGCCCAAAACCATGCGCATCAATTTTGAGGGCACACTGAACGACCGTGTGAGTGCCAAGGATATGGCGTTGTACATGATCTCTCAACTGACCACGGGAGGTGCTACCGGATATTTTGTGGAATATGCCGGGGAGGCGGTGCGCAACCTGACCATGGAAGAGCGGATGACACTCTGCAACCTGAGCATTGAGATGGGCGCGCGGGGTGGATTGGTCGCTCCCGACGAGACCACGTTCCACTATTTGAGAGGACGTGAATTTGCTCCCCAGGGAGAGAAGTGGGAGGAAGCAATGGCCTACTGGAATACGTTGAAGACCGATGAGGGTGCTCTGTTCGACAAGGAAGTAACCTTCGATGTGTCGCGGATTAAGCCGATGATCACCTACGGAACCAATCCCGGCATGGGCATGCCCATAGACGGTACCATTCCCACGTTGGACGAGATTGACGAGGCCGGCAAAATATCTTTTGAGAAGTCACTGAAATACATGGGCTTTGAGCCCGGCGAGAAGCTGGAAGGAAAACAGATCGACTATGTCTTCCTGGGAAGCTGTACCAACGGACGTATCGAGGACTTCCGCCTGTTCGCCGACTACGTGAAGGGCAAGAAAAAAGCCGACAACGTGACGGCCTGGCTGGTGCCGGGTAGCTGGAAGGTGCGCAAGCAGATTGAGGAGGAAGGGCTGGACAAAATTCTGAACGAGGCCGGGTTTGAACTCCGTCAGCCGGGTTGCTCTGCCTGCCTGGCCATGAACGACGACAAAGTACCCGCGGGGAAGTATGCTGTTTCTACCTCGAACCGTAACTTCGAAGGACGGCAGGGGCCGGGAGCCCGTACCATCCTGGCCGGCCCGCTCGTGGCCGCTGCGGCAGCGATACATGGTAAAATCACAAAACCCTGATGTGTTGTTTTCAGGATTCAAAATTCAAGAGCCAAGGTAAAAGAGTTCGGATTCGAACAATCAGCAGGAAACGTACAGAGAAAACTTGCTGACATTCAAAAAAAAGAAAAATATGGAAAAGTTTCAGACAATTACATCCACATATGTACCCCTTCCCATTGAAAACGTGGATACCGACCAGATCATCCCGGCCCGCTTTCTGAAAGCGACAACCCGCGAAGGATTCGGCGACAATCTGTTTGCCGACTGGCGTTACGACAAGGAGGGCAACCCCAAAAACGATTTTGTGTTGAACAACCCCACATACGCCGGACAGGTGCTGGTAGCAGGGAAGAACTTCGGCAGCGGCAGCAGTCGCGAGCACGCCGCCTGGGCCATTGGCGGATACGGGTTTAAAGTGGTGGTGTCGAGCTTCTTTGCCGATATATTCCGCAACAATGCCCTCAACAACGGCATTCTGCCGGTGGTGGTGAGCGAAGCATTTCTGAGTGAGCTGTTTGCCTCGTCCGGCAAAAACCCGCAGGCTACCGTCACGGTAGACCTGAAAGAACAGACAATCGTGAATAACGATACAGGTAAAAGCGAATTGTTCGAAATAAACGCCTACAAAAAGGGCTGCCTCCTGGAGGGACTCGACGATATCGATTTTCTCCTTTCCAACAAAGATAAAATTGAAACATACGAACAGCAGCGACCCTTTGCTTATTGAGTGTTTTTAGAAGATAGCCGGCATATCCGCACATTGATATAACAGCATAATAATGGAGACCGTTGTGGGAGAAGTAAGAAAAATAGAGATCATGGATACCACGCTGCGCGACGGAGAACAGACTTCGGGCGTATCGTTTGGCGCTCAGGAGAAAGTGAGCGTGGTGAGCCTTTTGCTGGAGGAGCTGAACGTGGACAGGGTGGAGATTGCCTCGGCCCGGGTATCGGAGGGAGAATACCAGTCGGTACAGAAGATTGCCCAATGGGCAAAGACACACGGTTACATAGACCGTCTGGAGGTACTGGGCTTTGTGGACGGAACCACCTCCCTTGAGTGGATTGCCAATGCGGGATGCAAGGTGGTGAACCTGCTTAGCAAAGGCTCGTTGAAACATTGCACCTATCAGCTGCGCAAGACGGCAAGCGAGCACCTGCAGGATGTGAAGAACTGCATTGCTTCTGCCCGCGCCATGGGGCTGAGGGTGAATCTTTACCTGGAGGACTGGTCCAACGGCATGCGCGACTCCAAAGAGTATGTATTCCAAATGATGGATGGGTTGAAGGAGGAGCCGGTGACCCGGTTTATGCTTCCCGATACATTGGGGGTGCTCAATCCCGACGAGACACGTCAGTTCTGTGGAGAGATGATTGCACGCTATCCTTCGCTGCACTTTGATTTTCATGCCCACAACGATTACGACCTGGCGGTGGCCAACGTATTTGAAGCAATCAAGGCCGGAGTGCAGGGAGTTCACGTAACCGTGAACGGACTGGGAGAGCGCGCCGGCAATGCGCCGCTGACAAGCGTGATCGCGCTTATTCACGATCACATGGGCTTGCAGACCAACGTGGACGAGAGTAAGCTTTACAATGTGAGCAAGGTGGTGGAGAGCTATTCGGGCGTGCGTATCCCGGGCAACAAACCGATCATCGGCGACAATGTGTTTACCCAGGTTGCCGGTATACATGCGGACGGCGACAAAAAGAAAAATCTCTACTTCAGCAACCTGATGCCCGAGCGCTTTGGCCGCTACCGGGAATACGCATTGGGTAAGAATGCCGGTCGCTCCAACATTATTAAAAATCTGGAAGCACTGGGCATTGAGCTGGATGAGGAGTCCACGCGCAAAGTTACAGCCCGCATCATTGAGCTGGGCGACAGGAAAGAGATTGTGAATCTCGACGAATTGCCCTACATTGTGTCGGATGTGCTGAAAAACGGCCTCGACAACAAAGATATACAGATGCTCAACTATTCGCTAACGCTCACCGACGGGCTACGGCCTACGGCAACCGTAAAGTTGTCCATAAAAGGGGAGGTGTATCAGCAGACAGCAGCCGGTGAAGGCCAATACCACGCCTTCTCGAAGGCGATGTTCAAGATATACCGGAGCCTCAACAAACCGGTGCCGGAGCTGATTGATTATGAGGTGGTGATACCTCCCGGCGGAAAGACCAATGCCTACGTGCAGACGGTGATTACCTGGAAGTTTGAAGGCAAAGTCTTCAAGACACGGGCGCTGGATATAGACCAGACAGTGGCGGCCATCAAGGCTACCATGAAGATGTTGAATATGCTGGAGAGCGGAAATATTCCCAACATGAATTATTTGCCGTTACCCTAAATTCAGCAATCGCAGTAAAAGTAGAACAAAAAACGAACAAGAAAGATATATATTGGCATGGAATTGAAAATAGCAGTACTGGCGGGTGACGGAATAGGCCCGGAGATTATGAAACAGGCGTTGGAGGTAACGCAGGCCGTGTGCACAAAGTTTGGACATACACTATCCTATCAGGAAGGAATTGTGGGTGCTTGTGCCATTGATGCCACAGGCGATCCTTATCCGGCCGAAACGCATACGCTCTGTATGCAGAGCGATGCGGTGTTGTTTGGCGCCATCGGTGATCCCAAATATGATAACGACCCCAATGCAAAGGTACGTCCCGAGCAGGGTTTGCTGCGCATGCGCAAGCAGCTGGGACTCTATGGGAATATCCGTCCCGTGATGACTTTTCCCTCTCTCATCCACAAGTCGCCACTTCGTGCCGACCTGGTTGAAGGGGCCGATTTTGTATGCATCCGCGAGCTTACCGGAGGCCTTTATTTCGGTCGACCCCAGGGCAGAAGCGAAGATGGAGATACAGCCTACGATACCTGTATCTATACCCGCGAGGAGGTGGAGCGTGTGCTTCACCTGGCGTATAAGTTTGCAGGACAGCGACGCAAAAAGGTGACGGTGGTGGATAAGGCAAACGTGCTGGCTACCTCGCGCCTGTGGCGTCAGGTGGCGCAGGAGATCGCTCCGCAGTATCCCGGTATCGAGACCGACTATCTTTTTGTGGACAATGCCGCCATGCGCATTATCCAGTGGCCCAAAAGTTTCGATGTGCTGGTGACCGAGAACCTGTTTGGCGATATTCTCACCGACGAGGCATCGGTGATTACCGGCTCACTGGGACTTCTCCCCTCAGCCTCCATGGGTGTGCACACATCGCTGTTTGAACCCATCCACGGGTCATATCCGCAGGCTGCAGGCAAAGATGTTGCCAATCCTGTGGCCATGATCCTTTCTGCCGCCCTGATGTTTGAGTATGGATTTAATCTGCAGGCCGAAGGTGCATTGATCCGCAAAGCGGTGAACGCCAGCCTCGAAGCGGGTGTCGTGACCGAAGATATTGCCAGCGGCGGCAAAAGCTATCGTACCAGCGAGGTGGGAAGCTGGATCAGGGAGTTTGTTGAACACTCGGTAGTTGACAATTAGCTTGTTGGTAACGAATAAACATCGAAACATCAAATCGTTTAAACACATAAACGGATAAACTTACAAACGTTCAAGATGAGCAATAGAGAAGACAAATACAGAGCCTCGTCGGGAAAGAAGGAGAACCTGCGCAGCGCGACCAGCACGCAGGGCCGGCTGATGGCGGGGGCCCGCGCGCTCTGGCATGCTAACGGGATGACCCGCGAGCAGATGGGCAAGCCCATCATTGCCATTGCCAACTCCTTTACACAATTTGTGCCGGGCCATGTGCATCTGCACGACATCGGACAACTGGTAAAAAAAGAGGTGGAGAAGCTGGGTTGCTTTGCCGCGGAGTTCAACACCATTGCCGTGGACGACGGCATCGCGATGGGGCACGACGGGATGTTGTACTCACTGCCTTCCCGCGACATGATTGCCGACTCGATAGAGTATATGGTGAATGCGCACAAAGCCGATGCCCTGGTCTGTATCAGCAACTGCGACAAGATCACGCCCGGCATGCTGATGGCCGCCATGCGGCTCAACATCCCTGCCATCTTCGTATCGGGGGGACCCATGGAGGCCGGAAAGATAGGTGAGGAGCAGATCGACCTGATTGATGCCATGATTGAGTCGGCCGATGAAAATGTATCAGACGAACGGGTGGCCCAACTGGAAGTGTCGGCCTGTCCCACTTGTGGCTCCTGCTCGGGCATGTTCACCGCCAACTCGATGAACTGCCTGAACGAGGCAATCGGATTGGCGCTCCCGGGCAACGGAACCATCCTGGCTACCCACGTGAACCGCAAGCAGCTGTTTGTGAAGGCGGCAAAGCAGATTGTGGAAAATGCAACACGTTATTACTTTGAGGGCGATGAGTCGGTGCTCCCGCGCAATATTGCCACGCGTGAGGCATTTCTGAATGCCATGACGCTCGATATTGCCATGGGAGGCTCCACCAATACCATCCTCCACACGCTGGCCATAGCCCGGGAGGGGGAGATCGATTTCCATCTGGAAGACATCGATGCCTTGTCGCGGCGTGTACCCTGCATCTGCAAGGTGGCGCCCAACTCAAAAAAATATCACATCCAGGATGTGAACCGTGCGGGCGGCATCATGGGGATCCTGGGTGAGCTGGCCAAGGCAGGGCTGGTGGACACCTCGGTCTGTCGTGCGGACGGGCTTACCCTGGCGGAAGCCATTGAAAAATACGACATCACCAAAGCCGAGCCTTCCGAAGAGGCAAAGAATATCTATACCTCTGCACCCGGAAACCGCTACAACCTGGTGATGGGGTCGCAGGATGCACGGTTCAAAACGCTGGATGCCGACCGTGAAGGAGGCTGTATCCGTGACGTGGAACATGCTTATACGAAAGACGGCGGACTGGCCATCCTGAAAGGAAACATTGCCCTCAACGGTTGTGTGGTGAAGACCGCCGGCGTGGACGAAAGCATCTGGAGATTTAGCGGCAGCGCCAAGGTATTCCAGTCGCAGGACGATGCCTGTGCGGGCATATTGAACGGAAAGGTGGTGGCCGGCGATGTGGTGGTGATCGTGTACGAGGGACCCAAAGGAGGCCCCGGTATGCAGGAGATGCTTTATCCCACCTCCTACATCAAAGCGAAACATCTTGGGGCCGCGTGTGCCCTGATCACCGACGGACGCTTTTCGGGCGGCACATCGGGCCTTTCCATCGGCCATATCTCACCCGAGGCGGCTGCGGGAGGCAATATTGGCCTGGTGCGTGACGGCGACATCATTGAGATTGACATCCCCAGCCGCAGCATTAATCTGAAGATCAGCGATGCAGAACTTCAGCAAAGAAGAGAGCGGGAAGAAGCGAAAGGAGAGGACGCCTTCCGTCCGGTACGTGACAGAAAAATATCGAAAGCATTAAAGCTTTATGCGCACTTTGTGAGTTCGGCTGACAAGGGTGCTATACGAATTATATAATATTTCTCTATTTTTTATCAACGATTTCGTTTGGCTAAATGTGCAGTAGACAAATTTATTTCAATCGTCTGAATTTAGCGAGCAATTAATTGAGTGTACCTATTATGAACAAAAATAATCAGACTCCGGCAACCATTTCCTCTCCCGATAAGAGAGAGCAGGAAAAAGAGATTATTTCGGGCAGTGAAATACTGATCCGATCGTTGATCGCGGAAGGTGTGAACACGATGTTCGGGTATCCGGGCGGTGCCATCATGCCTGTTTTCGATGCCCTTTATGATCACAAGCACGAGATCAAACACATTCTGGTGCGTCACGAACAGGGTGCTGTACATGCAGCGCAGGGCTATGCACGCGTATCCCACAAAGTGGGTGTGGCGCTTGTTACGTCGGGCCCCGGTGCTACCAATACCATTACCGGCATCACCGATGCGATGATGGACAGCACGCCCCTGGTGGTCATCTCGGGACAGGTTGCATCGAGCCTGCTGGGTTCGGATGCATTTCAGGAGGCTGATGTGATTGGGGTGACGCAACCCATCACCAAATGGGTGTATCAGGTGCGTCGGGTGGAAGATATCGCGTGGGCGGTTTCCAAGGCCTTCTACATTGCTTCGAGCGGCCGTCCCGGGCCGGTAGTGCTTGATATCGCGAAGGATGCGCAGGTGAACAAGTGTGCCTATTCCTATCAGAAAACCCGCTATCTTCGCAGTTATCTGCCCGTGCCGGAGGTCGAGGAGGATCATATAAAGATGGCTGCCGATCTCATCAACAGTGCCAAGAAGCCGCTTGCACTGGTCGGCCAGGGAGTGATTCTCGGAAATGCCGAAGAGGAGCTGCGTTCTTTCCTGGAGAAAGCAGGTATTCCTTTTGGCTCCACCATCCTTGGCTTGTCGGCCATGCCTTCCGATCATCCGCTGAACTTCGGGATGCTGGGGATGCACGGCAACGTGGCGCCCAACATGATGACCAACGAATGCGATGTGCTGATTGCCATTGGCATGCGTTTCGACGACCGTGTGACGGGCGATCTGAAGACCTATGCCAGGCAGGCAAAGGTGATTCACTTCGATATTGACCCGGCAGAGATGAACAAAAATGTGAAGACTACCGTGAAGGTAGCGGGTGATGCCAAAAAAACGCTACCGATGGTGACCGCTCTGCTTGAGAAGCAATCGCACGCAGAGTGGTTGTCGGAATTCAAGCCCCATGTAGAGAAAGAATTCGACGCCATCATCAAGAATGAACTTTATCCGGAAAACGGAGGAGAAATAAAGATGGGCGAGGTGGTGCACAAAGTGACGGAGGCTACCCACAACAAAGCAATTTGCGTGACCGATGTGGGGCAGCATCAGATGATGAGTACCCGTTACTTCAGGTACACTCGGTCGCGCAGCATGGTTACCTCGGGCGGATTGGGGACGATGGGCTTTGGCCTGCCTGCGGGCATTGGTGCCCGGTATGGCGCTCCGGACAGGACGGTCTGTATTTTTGTCGGCGATGGCGGGCTGCAGATGACCATGCAGGAGTTCGGCACCATCATGGAGTATGAACTCGATGTAAAAATTATTTTGCTGAACAACAATTATTTGGGCATGGTGCGTCAGTGGCAGGAGCTCTTTTTCGACGAACGTTACTCAGAGACACACCTGAAGAATCCCGACTTCATCAAGATTGCGGATGCTTATCACATCAAAGCACGGAAAGTGACTCAACGTGCGGAGCTGGATGAGGCCATCGCGGAGATGCTGGCACACAAGGGTGCCTATCTTCTGGAAGTCGTGGTGGAGACGAAAGGCATGGTATACCCCATGATTCCGTCGGGTGGCTGCGTGACCAATATCATGCTTGGAAACGGACAAACCATATAACCGAGAGCCAAGGCACAAGGTGCAGCAGTCGCTTACCATAAACGGGAATTTAGTTTTCAGTTCAGAGATCAGGATTTAAATGCAACAAATCAAATCAACAACAATGGAGGAGAACAAAACATTATACACCATCACCATCTTTTCAGAGAATACGGTGGGTGTGCTTAATCAGATCACGACCATCTTCACACGTCGACAGTTGAACATCGAGACACTGTCGGTATCTCCATCGGCCATCAAGGGAATTCACAAGTTTACCATCACCACTTTCTCCGACAGCGAGGAGGTGATGAAGAAGCTGGTGAGTCTCATCGACAAGCGTGTGGATATCCTCAAGGCGTACTACAACACCAACGAGGATCTGGTACATCAGGAGCTGGCGTTGTACAAGCTCTCCACGGAGAAGGTGCTGGAACATGGTTCCATTGAGTACCTGATAAGGAAATACAATGTGCGTATTCTGGAGGTCTCTAAAGACTGTGTGGTGTTCCTGAAGGCGGGACATTATGCTGAGACACAGGGCCTCTTCGATGAGTTGGCGGAAAGCATCGGCGTGCTGCAGTTTGTCCGTTCGGGCAGGATTGCCATCACCAAATCGAAGGTGGAGCGTCTGAGCGACATGCTTGCCAAACGCGAGCTGGAGAACAAACGATGGAACGACAAGGAAGATTGACAGAAACAATAATTAGTAATATGACCGGCTCTCTTCGTCTTTTGGGGCGGGAGAGAGGATAAATTTTAAAAAAAATGGCAAAAATGAATTTTGGCGGGGTGGAAGAGAATGTGGTTACCCGCGATGAGTTTCCGTTGAGCAAGGCTCAGGAGGTGTTAAAGAACGAAACAATCGCCGTGATTGGCTACGGGGTACAGGGACCGGGCCAGTCGCTCAATCTGCGTGACAATGGCTTCAACGTGATTGTGGGGCAGCGCAAGGGCGGTAAAACCTGGGATAAGGCTGTGGCCGATGGTTGGGTGCCGGGCGAAACGCTGTTTGAGATTGA
>DHSP01000026.1:61581-84884 GCA_002408485.1 Proteiniphilum sp. UBA5283
ATCAAACCTTACCTGACAGCAGGCAAGGCCCTTTACTTCTCTCATGGCTTCGGGATCACCTACAAAGAGCGTACGGGCATTGTCCCTCCTGCCGATGTGGATGTGATCCTGGTAGCACCGAAAGGATCGGGTACTTCCCTTCGGAAAATGTTCCTCGAGGGGCGCGGCCTCAACTCTTCGTACGCCATCTTCCAGGATGCTACCGGAAGGGCGTTCGAGCGTGTGGTAGCACTGGGCATTGGCGTGGGATCGGGTTATCTGTTTGAAACCGACTTCAAACGGGAAGTGTTTTCCGACCTTACCGGTGAGCGCGGCACACTGATGGGCGCTATCCAGGGATTGTTGCTGGCACAGTATGAGGTGCTTCGTGCCAACGGACATACCCCTTCAGAAGCTTTTAACGAGACCGTAGAGGAGCTCACACAATCGCTGATGCCTCTTTTTGCGGAAAAAGGAATGGACTGGATGTATGCCAATTGTTCCACCACTGCACAGCGTGGTGCCCTGGACTGGATGGGCCCGTTTCACGATGCCACCAAGCCGGTGTTTGAGAAACTGTATAGGGAGGTAGCTGCCGGCAACGAAGCGCAACGCTCCATCGACAGCAACTCACAGCCTGACTATCGCGAGAAGCTGGAGGAAGAGCTGAAGGCCCTCCGCGAGAGCGAAATGTGGCAGACCGGGGCTGTGGTCCGCAAGCTGCGCCCGGAGAATAACTGAGGAAATACTGATTTCTAAATGTAAAGGAGACAAAGAGTTAAATCTGCGTCTCCTTTTGTTATTATTCATGGGATGATTATCTTTGGAACAAATAAGTTCCATCATCTAAAACCCGACACAACATGAATTTACTCGAACAGTTGAAATCTTACACCACGGTGGTTGCCGACACGGGTGATTTTGTCTCAATAGAGGCCTACAGGCCAATGGATGCTACAACCAACCCCTCACTGATCTTTCAGGCATTCCAGGATGTGAAGTATCGACCGCTGGCAGACGAGGCGGTTGCCTATGGTAAACGGTTCTCTGCCGACCCCTCGGTACAGCTTGCCAGGGCGTTGGACAAGCTGGCGGTTAACTTCGGACTGGAAATATTGAAGATTGTGCCGGGCCGTGTTTCCACCGAGGTGGATGCCCGCCTCTCCTTCGATACCGAAGCAACCGTTAAAAAAGCTCGGGAGCTGATTGCCCTTTACGAAGCTGCCGGTATCTCACGCGAACGCATATTGATCAAGATCGCTTCCACCTGGGAGGGAATAAAAGCTGCGGAGATTGTGGAAAAAGAGGGAATCCATTGCAACCTGACATTGCTCTTTTCGCAGGTACAGGCCATAGCGTGTGCCGACGCCGGCGTACGGCTTATCTCCCCCTTTGTGGGGCGGATTCTTGACTGGCACAAAAAGGAACGAGGAGTCTCCGATATTCCTGCCCCGGAAGATCCTGGCGTCTTGTCACTCATCAATATCTATAACTATTATAAGAAATTTGGCTATAAAACAGAGGTGATGGGTGCCAGCTTCAGAAATATCGGAGAGATCTGCGAATTGGCAGGGTGCGACCTGCTCACCATATCTCCCAAGCTTTTGGAGGAGCTGGAGCAGCAGGAGGGGAAACTGGAAAGAAAGCTGAATCCCGAAACTGCTGCCGGGATGGATATTGAACGGTTAACGGTCGATGAAAAATCATTTAGGTGGAGGCTAAACGAGGATGCCATGGCCACCGAAAAGCTGGCCGAAGGGATCCGCAACTTCACCAAAGACCTGATAAAGCTGGAACAGCAGATTGCGGCTATGCTGTAAGCTGCTGTTCTTATTCTTCCTTTGTCAGATCGAGTTTCTCGTCGTCCTTGCCGCGGTCGAAAAACATCTTTTTCAGCGGGTTCCTGCTCGGCTCGTCATATGCAATCCTGTTTCGGAAGATGTCCATGGCCATGTAGATGGCCCGGCGGAACGATTCGTCGGAGGCCAGGTTCTTGCCGGCGATATTGTAGGCCGTGCCGTGGTCGGGTGAGGTGCGTACGATGGGGAGTCCGGCGGTGAAGTTGACACCGGCATCCATGGCAAGGGTCTTGAACGGTATGAGTCCCTGGTCGTGGTACATGGCGAGTATGGCGTCGAACTCCTTGAATCGTCCCGACCCGAAGAATCCGTCGGCAGCAAAAGGTCCGGCACATAGAATCCATTTCTCCTGTGCTTCCTTCACGGCAGGGGCAATAATCTCACTCTCCTCTTTGCCGAGCAGTCCGTTTTCACCGGCATGCGGATTGAGCGCCAGTACGGCAATACGCGGATTCTCAATTCTGAAATCGCGTTTCAGGGAGTGGTTGAGTATGTGCAACTTTTCCAGGATCAGCTCTTTGGACAACTTGGAGGGGACCTCCGCGAGGGGCAGATGGGTGGTGACCAGTGCCACGCGTAAAACCTCCGTGGCAAGGATCATCAATGCCTTCTCTCCGTTTTTGGCGAACCGATCTTCGAGGAATTCGGTATGCCCCGGGAAGCGAAAGTGTACACCTTGTATGCTATCCTTGTTGATCGGGAGGGTTACGAGCAGGTCGATCTTCCCGTTTGCCAGGTCGTTCGTGGCCTGGTCCAGCGCAATATAGGCCGATTCGCCCGCTTCGGCACTTGCTGTGCCCAATTCAATTCTGATCTCCTCTTTGACGCAGTTCAGGAGGTTTATCTTTCCCTCCTGCGATTCTTCGACTTTGGAAATAATATGAAAGTTAACCGGGTCACCCTCCATTACTTTGCGGTGATAAGAGGCCGACTTGGATGATCCGTATATGACTGGGTGGAACAACTCGAGCAGCCGGTCGTCGGAGAATGCTTTCAGCAGCACTTCGTATCCGATTCCATTGACATCGCCGTGCGTGATGCCCACTTTGATTAATGATGACATGTATCTTTTTTTTGATTCTCTTTGACAGTATTGTTTCTGATCCGCTATCCTTCAATCACCGCCTCTTTTGGTTTGGGTAGGCTGATGGTGTAGAGGGTGGCTTCCAGGTTGCGCATCAGGTTGCGTTTATTCATTTCCGGTGCGTATACGTAGACTTCCACCACAACGACCATGCCGGTATTGTCGTTTACAAAGGCGTGCATCACAAACGGGCCTCCCATCATGTCGGTGGACATCTCCCACAATCCGCGCAGTTCTGCCCGGAAGATGCCGTCAAGCTCCATAGTCCGGTAATCGGGGGAGTAGACACGCGTGGCAGTGGTCATTTCCGAGTCGAAGGAGCCTTTTATATATTTTCCCAGCTCCTTGTTGCGGATGCTGATGAGCGAATCTTTTTCGAATACTTTTTCCGTGGTGTACGGAAACTGGTAGATGACAATATCCTGTCGCCCGCGGGAGGCGTTGTTGGTGGCCCAGTAGAAGTTTTGGTGCTCGGTGACATTGGTCAGTCCCTTGGGCACATGGATATTGATTCCAAACACTTGTTGTGCGCGTGACAGCGGGGCCGATACCTCTCTCTTCAGCCATTTGCCGGTGCGTTCCAACTCTTTGTCCACGAAGTAGTTCACAATGCTTTCCCTGTTTTCAGTCACAAACTTGGCAAAGCTGGCACTGTCGGGAGCATGGATGTTCATGACTACCTGCCCCACGGCATACTTGTCGATCTCCGCTGTGAGCTTGGGGTAGCTGTAAATATTGGAGATGTCGGGGATAATGATGTTGCGTGCCATCTTGAAGGTGCTGGTGAAATTTTCGGGTGCAATCTGTACGATGGTGAAGTTTGGTTCGGCCTGTGGCAGCGCCTTCACGTTTGAGTTGAGCACGTCGAACAGGGCCCGGCCGGGAGAAGATTCCCAAGCAGTGTCATCCATCAGTACCATCATCTCGTTGTTTGTTCCTGAAGCAGACAAGAAGCCGCCCCCACCATCACACGACGTGAAGAGGACGATGGTTGCAATAAGGGCGAGTAAACCTGAAAATCGTTTCATATGCGTATTTTTTATGGGATAATCAATCCAGTCCTGGTGAAAACATGGTTGTACACGTTTCACAAAACAAATATACAACTATTTGCGTGGAAATGAAATGCAAGCGCACTTAATTTGTCCAAAAGTTGGTTGTAGTACCAGCTCTTGTTTCAGTCTTTTGTTGTCCCGTGGGCACTGAAAAAACAGGGAACCCTTATTTTTTTTCGATTTTTGCGGTGGAGAGCATGCCGCAGGCGGCAAAGATGTCCTCCCCCCTCGAAGCCCGGATGGTGCTGATAAATCCTTTGGCAGTAAGGAAATCACGGAACTTGATCATGTTCTCGTTGGTGGAGGGGCGCAGGTTGCTCATCGGGATCACGTGGAAGCGAATCAGGTTGATGCGGCAGTCGAGTCCGGCCAGCAGCTTGGTCAGTTCCCGGGCGTAGAGCAGGGTGTCGTTGACCCCGTCGAACATGATGTACTCAAAAGAGAGTCGTCGCTGGTGGCTCCAGTCGTAGTCACGCAGCATTCCAATGACCGAGGTGATGGGAGCCGATTTTTCAATGGGCATGATGGCGAGCCGTTGTTCCGGTATGGGGTTGTGCAGGCTGACAGCCAGGTGGCATTTGCTTTCGTCGAGGAACCGCTTCAGGTTGGAGGCGAGGCCGATGGTAGAGAGGGTGATGCGCTTGGGGCTCCAGGCCAGGCCATAGTCCGCCATCAGCAATTCCGATGCTTTCTTCACCTGCTTGTAGTTGTCAAGCGGCTCTCCCATCCCCATGAAGACCAGGTTGGTGATCTGTTCCGAGTCGGGTACCGAATATACCTGGTTCAGGATTTCCGTGGCGGTGAGGTTGTCGTGGAACCCCTGTTTGCCGGTCATGCAGAAGTCGCAGTTCATGCGGCACCCCACCTGCGAGGAGACGCAGATGGTGAGTCGGTCCTCTTCGGGAATGGTAACCGTTTCGATGAACTTGCCGCCGGCGGTTTTGAACAACATCTTGCGGGTGCCGTCGACCGATGTTTTGATGTCAAGCGGCTCTGAGCGGCCAACATCGAATTTGTCAGAGAGTAGTTCTCTGTTTTTTAGCGAGATGTTGGTCATCTCGTCGATGCTCTTCACCCGTTTCAGATAGACCCAATCGGCAATCTGTCTGGCGGTGAATTTGGGGAGGTTCAGTTCCGCGACGCTTTCGGTAATTTCGGCGAGCGTCATGCCGAGCAGGGTTTGTTTTTGCTCCATTTGCTGCAATTGTAATTTATGGTGCAAAGATACGGAGTATTTGGCAAAATGAAGCATCGCAATGAAAAAGAGTAAAATAGTTCCGGATGAATCGGTGAAAATAGAGGTCGTGATCGGAAGAAATGGTTAAAAGTATTATATTTGTAATCAGTAATCAGACAAATTTTCAGACTGAAATTTAGCTACTATGCGAAATATTGTTTTTCTGCTTTTTATTGTCTTTGCAACAATGCGTATCCAGTCACAGGAAAAACCGGTGCTGTTATTTCCCGGCGGCGCACCGGGCGAAACGGGAAAAATGAAACAGGTGGACGACTTGAGCGGCAAAAAGGTGGCCGGTTGTCCCGTGCTGCGCATCAGCAATGTGGATGAACCCACGCTGACCTTTTACCCGGCTCCTGCCGATAATAACAAGGGTGTCACGCTTATCGTGAACCCGGGCGGGGGATACAATATCCTGGCCTACAACCTGGAGGGGTCGGAAATCTGCAAACGGTTCAACAGCTTTGGCATCAACTGCGTGCTGGTGAAGTACCGTGTGCCGCGACGTGAGGGGCTGGAGAAGCATGCTGCTCCTTTGCAGGACCTGCAGCGTGCCATCGCCTACACCCGCGCCCATGCGGGAGAGTGGGGGATTGATGCCAACAGAATTGGTGTAATGGGTTTCTCGGCGGGTGCACACCTGTCGGCTGTGGCCAGCACAAACTACGGTGAGCGCACCTATCCGAAAGTGGATTCCTTCGACGAGGTGAGCCTCCGTCCCGATTTCACCATCCTGGTCTACCCGGCCTATCTCTCCGGAGAGCATTTCTCCATTGCTTCCGAGCTGAAGGTCGATCAAAACACACCGCCCACCATTCTGATTCAGACGGAGGACGACAAGAGTCATATCAACAGCAGCCTTTTTTATTATTATGCGCTGAAGGAAGCAAAGGTGCCGGCAGCCTTGCATCTCTATCCCTCCGGCGGCCATGGTTACGGGCTTCGCAACACCGGCCACACGGTGAACGAATGGCCCTTCCGGGTGCTCTCCTGGTTGCGGGACATCGGGATGATTGAAAAGTGAAGCGGGAAAACCGTCATGTGAACGGATTCCAGGTTACAGTAACCGTGGTTACGGGGTATACCCAACAACTGTTTCTTTAAATTTTTGTAGCCAAATATATTGACATTTATTGTGGTGTTACTCCGACAGTTGTATCAAAAGAACTCCATTATCGATATTGCCGATGATCGCTTCATCACAATCCAGGTTGACAATCTCCACCTCCTTTATTAAATCAATATCATGAATACTTTAACCTGTGGTTGCCAGGAGTGCGAGGGCAAACATCCCGGATAAAACATTCTTTTTCATTCTTTTGGAGATACTTCAACAAGCGGCTGACATTCCTGTGTCTTGAGTCCTTTCAGGACTCCACTTTTTTCAATAATTTTCTTGTATTCTTTTTTGAATACTGCCAATATGTTTGTAGTACCGCTTTCCTTAATGTTTGATTTTATAAAAAACCAATACTGGATTTGAATCAAAAGATATTGACGGTAGGATCTTTTTTAATCCATCTATTTCTTGATCCATTAAACCAGCTGGATTAATGGCATAAACCAATTCATTTTTATTGGTTACGTATAATAGACGATTTAGACCAGGAGAGCCTTCGGCATTTTTATACCCATTGTAAACGCTTGCTTCTCCATTTGCTATATCAACGGATGCTTTGAAAGTCATAATGGATTTATTTAAATTGCTTTCGGAACAATTAAAAACACAAATGTTGTTCAAAATGTGCAGGTTCTCTATAAATCCCACATAATTGTTTGTGTTAATAATTTTATTATATTCATCTATCGTTCTAGCTTGAGTGATTTTTTCGTACGGAAGATTTCTACCTATAAAATTAATTTCAACAAAAGGTTCTACTTTATTATTATTTAATTTGTAGATAATATTTGAAGTCGGGTAATAGAAATATTTATTATGGTCATTATCCTCAGAAAAACAAGTTTCATTTGTTATGTTAACAAAGTCTTTTTGTGGGAAAAAACCATTTTCAATTTTACTAAGTTTATTATCGCTGTAAATTAAGTTAAATTTACTTGGATTGTTATTTTTAAAACAGCTGTAAATCCAAAAACCTTTTTTCGTTTTTATAAAAGAATTAAAAGAAAATCTCGAATTTATTATTTCATCAATATTTCCATTTAATAAATAAACAAACATCTTACTTTGAAATCTTTCAAAGGCATAAATTTTATTTGCATCGAAGTCATAGTATATATCATTGAATTCTATGTACTCTGAAGGTCCGCTGCCTTTTTCGCCTATTTTCCTAATGAACTTTCCTTCTTCATCAAATAAAAGTATATTCTTGTTTTTTCTATCAAATATGATTATTGAATCGTCCTTGACATACAATTTGCTAATTGATGTGATTAAAGATTGATTATTCGTCTCAAGTGGAATATACTTAGCTGAATCCGCAATATTTTTAATATCAAAGATTTTTAAATTTGCCACATCCATATTTACATACACCCTATCATCTTTTTTTATTTTTGTTTTGTTGTTTTCTATGCATGATGATAGGAATAAAAGCATTCCTCCTATTATAATAGGAAGAATGCCTTTTAGAAAATGATTAACATGGTTCATAATTACAATTTGTTAAATCTCCCATTAATCTACAACAATTTATTTTTACTGAAGTTGTGGTTTTTTGATATTGCGGAGGCCAAGTTTGGGTGACTGTACCATTGAGTATCCATGCTTTTAAACTGGCATTCCATGACCATCCCGGTGAAGTAGTCTCATAAATTTCTGTTGTGATTGTTTTTTCGCCTACTTGCCATTTATCCCCATTTTCATTTCCACCTTCATTTTGTGCCAACGCCTCCACATTGGCCAATGCCAGATCGCTTAATCCCACATTACTCTTCATACTTTTGTGCACTCCGAAACCTGCGGTTGCAAGGAGTGCGAGGGCGAAAACACCCGATAAAATTTTCTTTTTCATGCGAATAAAAAATTAAAGTTGTTGATATAACCTCCTTCTTGAAGGAGTTTTTATTTTACATGGTTTTACAAATTGAATTTATTCCACCGGATTTACGTTCGTTTTTTGCAAAAGAAAAACATAAAAGATGATTGGCCAAAAAAACACCCGTCTCAATTCTGTTCGCGTTGTTATTCCAAATTCTTTAGTATCCGGTTCCAACGGTTTTTTCAGAAATTGGATCTTTGGATTTCGACATACACACAGGATGCCTTATCTACAATCATCTCGTCTTTCAACTGCTTGGATAGCAATCTTTCATGATTTTCAGATATTCTATTGTTAGTTCTGGGTTTATTTTATTAGTTATGATCAATTGTTTAACACATAAGTCCTTATCAAGGATAAAAAAGTATGACATCGCTACTATTTCATACAAATGGAAATCATCTTTATGATATAAGCTTATCACTTTCGTACAACAGGTCCAGGTTGGTGGAGTACTTGATATCCGCATCACAAACAGTAGTGAAACAGGGCAAACTCTTACCGGAGTACTGTTTTTGAAAGGACAACCAACTGGTTATTCTCATTAAGTTTTGCCTCAAAGGTCATCTTGAACCCTGAAATTGAAAGCTGTCTGGAGCTCTTGTATCGTATCATAAAATTTAAGGATTATGAAGTGAAAATACTCAAATTCTTGTAGTTATACAAATTCGACATCGATCAATTTGCTGATTTTCATCATTACTAACTAGTATTCAGCAGACATTAATTAATTCCTCGTTTTCTCTTTTTCCGTTACCGATACAGGCGAAACGTGTGACAAGTTGATGTTTCCACTCACGATGATTTGGTCATAGTGCATATTTGTAAATTAAATCATCAATAGTAAGAATATACAAGTATTTAGATATTGGATCAATAGTAATTTCATGAGTTTTCTTATCCAAAATAATTATTCTTGTAATTTCTCCATCCCAATCATACACAAGAATTGAATTTGTTTCAAAAGGGTAGTTTTTACCATTTTCCTCTATAATAGTATTTGAATATAATGCATAAATGTATTCATTGTCAACACATACATCTCTGAAAAAGATTCTATAGTTTTTAGTGTCACGTAAAAGATAATCAAAGTCTGGCGTTCCTTTTATCCTAAATCCTTTCAATTTGTCATTATTAATGTCATAAATATTTAATTGTGCCAACATCTCCATAGCCATTACAATTTTTGTCCCATCAGGTTTTATTCTATCTCTCGAAACAAAATAATTTTCTACTGGAAAATCATTTTGTTTCTTTAGTATTGGCTTGTTAAAGATTTCGATTTTTTGAATAAATTCTTGGCGCATATTATAGACTTCATATCTATCCGGAATAAAACTATTGTCTTCTATTCTCTCGGCCTGTATTCTAGTTAAAGCCTTATCTTGATGAGCCATAAAGACGTATCCAAAAGGGACAAATGAGTTTTTTTTCCAGTTAAGATACAGAGTGGAGTCTATAATAAACTTGGACGTGTTAATGGTGTTAGTTATATTGATTAAAATATTTTCAGCACCATATCCATTTCTGACCCATAACTTAATATCCTTATTATTTATGATAAATTGTTCCGCATGCGTAAAATCAATATAATCATCAGGACCTTGGCCCTTATGTGCATACTTTCCTATCAGTTCATTATTGTTTAAATTGTAAATGTATAAATAATAATCAGGAAACGAGTGAGATACAAATAACATCATAGAGTCATAAACTGTCATATAGCCTGCATAAATATCCTTTAGTGTAATTATTTCACCTATAAGTGTATCACATCGGATATTGGAAATATCAGTTGTAAATATTTCTGCATTAAAATAATCTTCACTTAATTTATTACAACTCATCAAAAAAATAATAGTGAGAAATAATAGTAAAAACCTTTTCATCTTTGAAAATTATATTTATATATGTACATACTGCTATTTAGTGTAATCTACTCTGTTTTTAAATCAAAACAGAGTAGATTGTTATTTTAAGTAGTACAATTGCTATAGGTATAGCTATAAATTCTACCTCTTTTTTCTGGAGGACATGGATAAATCATCGAAGAACTAGTGCGAGAGTCACATGGCTGAATGCTTGTTGGTGAGCCGGCGTCTTCATATATTGTTCCTGTGTAACAAGTCCGCACAGGAGTGCCACCATTTTCTCCATTTGCCAACGCCTCCACATTGGCCAACGCCAGATCGCTTAATCCCACATTACTCTTCATACTTTTGTGCACTCCGAAACCTGCGGTTGCAAGGAGTGCGAGGGCGAAAACACCCGATAAAATTTTCTTTTTCATGCGAATAAAAAATTAAAGTTGTTGATATAACCTCCTTCTTGAAGGAGTTTTTATTTTACATGGTTTTACAAATTGAATTTATTCCACCGGATTTACGTTTGTTTTTTGCAAAAGAAAAACATAAAAGATGATTGGCCAAAAAAACACCCGTCTCAATTCTGTCTCAATTCTGTTCCGTATTTTTCCTTACCATCAGAAGAGGAAGGAAGATGAATATTCCAATAATCGACATGAGTAATCCTCCGATGGTGCCTGCGGCCAGGGGGAACCAGAATCCCTCTTTTTGTGTGCCTACCATGAAAGGTATGAACCCGAGAACGGTGGAAATGACGGTGAGAAAGATGGGAATGATCTTCGAGTTCCATGCTTTCAGGTAAGCCTTCAGTGAGGAAAGATCCGGTCGCCGCGTGCGTATGCGGTTGTATTCGTCAACAATATAGATGGCGGCGTTGATGGTAATACCCGATAGGAGGATGAACGAGGCAAAACCACCCTGGTCGAAGTTCAGTTTGAACCAGTAGAAGGTGAGGAAGATGCCGATAAAGGATATGGGGATGATGAAGATCACGGCCAGTGGTTGTTTCAAGGAGTTGAACAGGATGGAGGAGGTGAAGAAGATGATCACGATGAGCAATCCAATGAGCCGGTACTGCTTGTTGTCCTTGCTGCCCCATCCCCAGTAGCTGCTTTCACTATGTGCCGTATACCCCATGGGGAGGCGTTTGTTGAATTCCTCGAGCTCCCGTTCAAGAATTTTCTGTCCCTGTGTGTATGAACCGATGTAGTCGTATTGCATCGTTAGCCGGTATTGCTGGTTTTCCTTCCCCACCTCCTGCGGGGCTTGTCCCTTGACGATACTGGCCACATCGTTCAACTTGTAGAAGCGGTCACCGCTGTGCATGTCGAAATGCTGCAATGCCCAGATATCATAATCTCCGGCTTGTTTCCCGGTGAGATTGATGGCTTCATTGCCTCCGTCGACTGCCACCGACCCTGCCCACATATTGCGGGCAAAGAGCGGTTGGAGGGTAGCGAACAATTCCCCGGGGCGGATACCCCGGGCAGCCAGTTGTTCCCGCTTCAGGTCGAACGAGAACTCCTGGTAATCATCTTTGTACCATGAGAAGTTGGAGTTGACGGTCACTTCCCGTATGCGGCGGTAGGTGAGCAGCCGCTGTTTGAGGCTGTCGGTCCATGCTGCAAGCTCATCGTAGTTGTATCCGTAGAGCTTTACCCTGTACTGCCCGGCTGTTTCACGCACACTGTTGCTGAATCCCTGGTCCTCTAACCCGTATACATCCCAGCTGCCCCCTCCCAGCTGTAGGGCTCTGCCAATCACATTGCTTTTCAGTTGATAGGGAAAACCGCTCCTTTCCGCCTCCTTCCGGAAAAAAACATTGATCGATGCCCTGTTCGGATTGTGGATACTGGTCTGAAACTGCCTGATCTCGGGAAAACCGCTGAGGTAACGTTCCATCCTGACCACCAGGTTATTCATTTGAGAGAGGGTGGTGCCATTGGGCATTGATGCGGTGATGGTGAGTACCATCTCATCACTGCGGGTGAAATAACTGCCCCGATAGACTTTCTCCACAAACAGCCGCAGGGTTCCCCCCAGCGCCTTATCGACCACCGGCTTGATTTTTTCTTTGTAGGTGGTGCTACCTGCTGTTTGATTGTATTTCAAGGCAAAAGGAGTCTCTTTTTCAATTTTCTCCGGCAACATGAATACGGGCAGACCGAACAAGAGGATGATGCCGACGAAAGCGATCCATTTCCTGCGGGAAAGAAGGAGGATGGTTATTTCATAGAGGCGGGTGAGCCGGACGACCATCCGTTCGCGGGAGAAAAGGGGGAAGGAGAGGAACCGTCTCTTTCTTTTTTTTCCATGACGCCGCTTTTCAAGCCCTATCCGTTCCACTACCGCCGGTACGAACAAGGAGGCAACAAATAGCGACACCATCAGGTTGATCATCACCACTGCTGCGAAATCCTGCAGGTTCAGCCGTAGCCGCTCGTCGAGCAGAAAGATCATGGAGAGTGCGCCGATGGTGGTGACCGTGGCGGTGAGAATAGGCATGATCGCATTTCTGTTGCCCTTGTGCATGATGTGATCGGTCATGATAATGGCGTTGTCGATGATCAGGCTCAACGAGATGGTGATGCCGGCCAGTGAATAGAGTTGTATCTCCAGTTTGAACAGGTAATAGAAGATCACGGCGATTGCCAGGTCTACGAAGAGGCTGGCTGCGATAAGAAACAGGTAACGGCCGTTGCGGGTGATCAGCAGCACGAAAAGGGTGAGGATGAGAATGGTGAGCCCGCTGCGGATATAGATTTTGTGCAGTTCTTCACGAATATAGTCGGTTGCGTCATAGCTGGCGTGAATCTCATAGCCGGCAGGCAGTGCCGCTTCAATCTGCCGCATCGTTTCCTTAACCTGCCTGTTCAATCGTAGCTGGTTGGCCGATTCTTCGGCGGTGAGGGAGAGATAGATGGAGTTGAGCCCGTTGATGCGGTAGTAAGCAGATGGTTCCTTTTCCGTATGTTTTACTTTCACGAGCTGATCGAGCCGGATCAGGTTCCCTGCACCGTTTGTAACAAATATGGCTTCCGGATCGAAATGGTTCTTCTCTGCCTCCGACTTCAGCATGATTCGTATCCAGGAAGAGGTTTCTCCCGGCCTCCCCGTTTCCGCCATTCCGAGAAAATCGACCGTATAATGCCGGGAAACAGCCTGCCTGATATCGTTGGGCGTGATCCCGATCGATTGCAGCCTGTCATGATCATACTCCAGCTGCCATTCCATGGGTTGGGCTCCGCTCACATCAATCTTATAAAGGCCCCCGATGTTGTTTAATGCCGTTTTGATCACGTTCTCGGTGTATCGTTGGATGACGATGGGGGTTGCCGCGGAATTGATTGTGTAGGTCATGAAAGGACGGGTTGCCTCGTCGTCTGGACGGTTTACCGTGATATAGGGATAGGATACTTCCCGTGGCAGCTCGGGCCAAGTCTGGCGGATAATAGTCGACACCTCAAAGCGGGCCAAGTCGATGGGAGTATGCTTGTCCAGTTCAATGGTGATACTACCCCATCCGTTGCCCGATGTTGAGCTGATTTTCCGGATACCCTGTATACGGGCCAGCATCGATTCTAATCGTGAGGTAGCTTCCATCTCCACTACACGTGCACCATAATGAGTCATATTGAAATACACCGTGATACCTGGCAGGGTACGTGAGGGAGCCAGTTTCACAGGCAATAGATGGACAAGAGCCAGACCCACGATTGCCAGACAGACAAACGCTACGATGATTGTAAAGGAGGATATCTTTTTCTTTTCTTCCAAAGCGATGATATTTAGCTGTTATTTTTTACCCGTCAGGTTCCAGTCGAAGATCTCCGCAATGGGTACCTGTTTTTCGAAATCGTAGAGAGTGAGTTTGCGGATCTTGAAATAGCTCTGCCAGTAATTTTTTAGTGCCAGAATATAGTTTCGCTGCGCTTCCTGTCTGCGGCTGGTAGAGAGGGTGAGGCTATTGATGTCGGCTTTCCCGATGATAAACCGTTCACGTGTCTGATCGTATGCCAGCCTGGCCAGTTCCATTGCTTCTTCCGCACTGCGGATGAGTTGTTGCTGAATGGTGAAGTCGCCCACGGTCATGATCACATCTTCCTCGAGTCGTATTTCATTTTCTCGGGTAGTCAGGCGGGTGATGCTGAGGTTGCTTTTTGCCATGTTGTGCCGTCCCCTTCTTACGCCCCAATCTACCAGTGGAATGGAGAGGGTGAGTGAGACGATATCCTGTTGAAGGGGGTTGCGGTAAGCATTCCGGAATGATTCCGCCACCTGGTTGAATCCTACGCTGGCAGATAGGCCTGCATTGAATCGGGATTCAACTTTCGCCCTTTCTACCGTCTGTTCCGATTGTAAAATCTGCTGTTCCGAATCGAGGTAACGGGGATTATTTTCCTTGGCCAGACTCAGTGCCTTCTCTTCCGTAATGATGATCTGTTTGGGATAGTCCGGCAGTTTCAGGGAGATGCGTGTATCTTTCTCCAGGTTCAGGTATGCTGCCAGTGCGAACATGCTTCTCTTGAGGTTTATTTCCGCGTTCTGGAGGCTGTTACGGGCGTTTACTTTGTCGAGTTTTAACGTTAGGAGATCGGTTTGCCCGATGGAGGCGATCTTGTGTCTCTCCTCACCAATGCTGTAGAGTGTATCCGAGCTCGCCAGGTTCTCCACGGCCAGTTCATATTCGGCCTGTGCCATGGCCAGATCGAAAAAGTAGCCGGTAGCTGTTTCCGCGGTCTGCTCCAACTGGTAGATCAATTCTTTCTGTGCTTTCTCAAATTTCACGGGAGCGATTTTTTTCTCCCATTTAAAGGGATTGTACCCGATCAGGTTCTGCCGGTAGCCGACGCGTAGGGGAACGCTTGAGAACTGGCTGTAGCTCTGATCTCCGAAGTTGCGGATATAACCCAGCTCCGAGTCCACAAAGAAGGTGCCGCCGGTGACATCGAGGTTTTGCTGGGCAGCCAGGTTGCCAAAACTGTAAAATGATTGCTGCCGGCGGTATATATCGATGTTTTGTTCGGAGTCATACCTGCGGGTATAATCCCTGTTATAACTGACAGGAGTCAGGTAAAGCGATAGGGACGGCAGCCTGTCTGCCTTGAACGACCTGTACTCCCAATAGCTTGCCATGTAGCTGTTTTTCGCGCGGAATGCCGATAGCGAGCTGTCGTTCGCCAGCTGTACCGTGGTTGTCAGATCCAGCTCAATCGGTCTTTCCTGTGCATCTGTGTGGATTATGGAAATACCAGCCAGATGCAGCGCAAATATCAGAATTAATTGTTTACATGCTCGTTTCATATGATTAAAACTATTTATTCAGAATCAGGAGCCAGGAGTGTTGGAATATGATCATCACATCATGGAATTATTGAATCCTTCTTCCTGTATATTACCCAATAGAGTAACGGGATAAGGAATATACTTACGACTGTCCCGATGGTCATTGCGCTGATCATCGCAATGGCAAGCGGTTTCTGCAACTCTGACCCTAAATCGAACGTAAAAAGGATGGGAATCATCGAAAACAGGGATGTGAGTGCCGTCATGATGATGGCTCTCAATCTTCTTACGCCACCGGTATGGATTGCTTCCATCAGGGGCATCCCCTCTTTTCTCAACTCATTGATCAGGTCTATTTTCAGGATGGAGTCGGTAAGGATTACGCCAATGGTTACCACAATTCCGATGGCGCTCATCAGGTTCAGAGTGTGGCCCGTGAGCCAAAGAACGATAAGAGTAAACGCAATATCGATCGGTATTTCAGCCAATACGATCAGTGGCTGCAGAAAATTTTCGAACTGCGAAGCCAGGATAAAATACATCAACAGGATAGAAACCAGCAGGATGATCACCAGTTCTTTCAACATCTGTCTGTTGGAAAAGTAACTGCCGGAAAATGCCACATCCCACGCATTCTCCTGCCGGATGGTTTTACGTGTCTTCTCCATCAATATTTCCGGCTGGCTGGGTTGGAAATAGTAAATTGGGATATATTCCCCGTTTTTTCCGGCAATGATGGTTTTGATGTCCTCACCGGGTGTCAGGGAGACCAGCGAAGCCAGCGGCACACGGATGGCCTGCGACCTGTCGGCTTCGGGATAACCATATACCAGTGTTTGCTGCAGAACATCCTGAATGGATTGCTCTCTGCCTGCAATCGAGATGGGGAGATATTGCTGGAAAGAACGTAATACTGTTACCTGGTTGTCTCTGAATGCAGTTTTCAATGTTTGCGATATCTCCTGCCATGAAACGCCATAGAGCAGCAGTTTTTCCTTGTTCGGAACGATCACATATTGTTGTTCAAAAGGTACTGTTTCAGCCCGTTCACCTGTGGATACCGCCAAACTCGATTCAATTTTCCGGATAGCCTCGGGATTGGGTGCTATTTCCCTGTTCTTCGGATAAAGTTGGGTGATCAAATCCGCTTCGCTGGTATCGAAAATTTTTTCGAATATGTTTTCCGGAGGAGAAAAGTTAACTACGGCATCCGGATAATGATGACGTACCCAATCCGATATTTTTGTTTCAAGTGATACAACTTTGGAAGAATTGTCTGTTTTCAAGTACAACTGAGCCTCTGTAACAGTCAGATCGTTATCCTTTTCCAGCAGATATTGTCGTTGTCCTACGTAGGCGGCATTTTCCACTGCATGCTCTATTGTTGTCTGAAGTAGTTTTGATACCCGCTGTGCATTTTCATCCACATGGATATTCTCGTTCCACTCTACGGTGACGATGCTTTCCTTATAGCTTATGTTGGGCATGCTTGATTTCGGCATTGCCCTGAAAAGGAACATACAGAGCGGGACGGAAATGACCAGCAGAGTGAGGAAAAGAATCTTGTGGCGGAAAACATATTGGATTCCCTGATCGTAAGCCGGAAAGATCACCCGGTCTATTCTCTGTTGCACGGAAGCGAAGAATCCTTCCGCTTTTTTGTGCCTGAGCCTGCTGCCGTATGCTATTTTGTAGAGTACCGGGAGCAGAATGATACCTGTGAGGTAGGAGACGAACATGCCGGCGGTTACGGCAAATGCCTCGGCGTAGAAAATGGCTCCTGCTATACCGCTCATAAAGACAAGCGGTACAAACACGGAGATGGTAGTCAGTGTGGAGCTGAAGATTGGCATGATTACTTCTTTGGTGCCTTTCTCACATGCATCGTCCAGCGTACAGCCCTGTTTCCGGTATTGGGTGATCACATCCGTCACCACGATGGAACTGTCGATCATGTTACCCAGGGCAAGGATCAGCCCTGAGAGTGTGATGATGTTCATCGACTGTCCGAAGAGGAAAAAGAAGATAAAGGTTGTGATCAGGGCTGTGGTCATGCTGATACCGATGATCAGCGGAGATTTGCCATCGCCGAGGAATAGGAGGGCGACAAAGAATACCAGGACAAATCCAATGATCAGATTCTCCTGCAGGTTGGAAATGGTATAGTCGAGCAGTTCGGTTTGGTTCCGGTTCACGGTAAACTCCACCTCCGGGTAACTCCGTTCCAGGTCTTCCAGTGTCTTGTTCAGTGATTTTCGCAGGTTCTTCATGGTTTCGTCGGCCTGTTTGATCACGCCCATGGTGACAGCCCTTTTCCCGTTGATGAGTGAGAGCCCCGATTCGGGTTGTTTCACCACGTCGATCTCAGCCAGCTCTCTCAGCCGGAAGATCCTCCCATCCTTTTCGAGGAAGATATTCCGCACATCGTCGGGTGTGCGCAGCAGCGAGGAGAATTTAATGTTGTACTCGTAGTATCCGTCGCGCACGATCATGCTTCCCGGTTCAATATTGTTGGCTGCAAGCACGTTTTCAATGTCGTTCAGGGTGATTGATGCCGATTCGAGCAAGGCCGGGTTGGGGACGATTTGCAGGTGTTTGTACATCAGCCCCGTCATGTCGGCCATGGCCACTTCGGGTAGTTGTTCGATGCGCCGTTTCACCACGTTGTCGGCAAACTCCGAGAGGTCGAGGAATTGATGCTCGTTGGTGGCGGAGTAGGGGGAATCGCTTTTGAGTGTGAGGTTCAGGTAGAATACAGGCAGGTCGGCCGCACTGGCCTTGATTACCCGTGGCCGTCTCGTGTCGCGGGGGAGGCTGTTCATGGCGGCGTCGATTTTTTCGTTCACCTCAATGAAGGCCAGGTCGGTATCGGTTCCGTAGTCGAACTTCAGGCGGATAATCGCCGACCCGTCGCGTGTTTCGCTTTGTATATCCCGCAATTTCCCTACCTGCATCAGTTGCCGGCGAATCGGTGTCACTACCGCGTTCTCCAGCTCACGGGCCGAACTATTGTCGCCCGACACCTGTACCGTGATTTCGGGTATGGCAATGTCGGGCAGCAGTGATACCGGCAGCGTGTTGTAGGTGATGATCCCGATAATCACGCAGGCCAGAAACAGCATAAGAACGGAGATGGGGCGGCGGAGGAGGAATTTGATCATTTGGTTGGTTTTTGGCTGTTAGTCTGATAGCTTATTTTGTGGGACAATATAATATCAGAAACAGCTTTTAAGTATACATTGGTTCTACTTATGTTTGATTTGTCAAAAAAATGCAAATGTTTTACTTCCATAGTTTCATCTAAAATAAAAAAATAGAGAGATTCGTTGAGAAAGTCACTTCTGAAAGAGATTATTGGTTCAGATGTAGTCATAACAACTTTACCCTCTAAGTTTTCCTTAAATCGATCTTCAATATTCTGTGAAATAAAAACAACATTATTACTGATTTCGTAGTTGGGGAATATTATTTCAAGCATTTGTGTTATTGACTGAATACAACTGTAACACACATTTTGGGGGATACTGAAGAATAAGACGTTTTTTTTATCGATAAAAGAAGATAACATAAAGTTGTCATTATTGTTAAAGTTAAAATATATCCCGGAGTCTTTAACTATAATAAATGTATAATAATGGCTCATTCGGTAAAAGGATAACACAATATAGTTTTGGGAACTATGTATGTCTTTAATCAAATAATCAATATTTTCAGATTTTATCAGGCCCTCAATAAATGAGAGTTGTGATTTTGTATCATAGGATTTAGGAAAAGAACGGGATCGTAATTCGGGACTTAATCCTCCTATCTCTATCTTATACTGTTCTTGTATCTCGTTGTCACTATAGGAATACACAAGGTTCGACATTTCTGGTAGAAACAGAGAGTCCGAATGAAGATAAGCTAATCTAGGATAGCCTTTTCTCGGAAAATCTTCTATTATTATGGAATTTGTATTTTTCTCATATATTTTCAATCTGTTTTTTTCGTCGGATGTCCAAAACATTATATGGTTATCATTTATAAATTGAAAAATGTTGTAGGCACTTTCTTTAAGTTTTGGTAAACTTTCAGTGTACTGAAAATCTCCTTGAAGGTTGTAATATAATAGATTGCTTTTTATTGCATCGAGAATACAAATATGATTTGTGTACTTATTTATTTGAAAATCTGATATATTTAAATATTCATCAGGTCCCTGCCCTTTGTTATCAATCCTATTGAGATAGTCACCTCTATTGTTGAAGATGAAGATATTATTTTGAGATAAATCAAATATATATAGCAAACCTCGATAAAACTCTATTTTAGTGATATCTCTAATAATGGATAAATCTGTTGTTTCGAGAGGAATTGGTTCTATTGCATTTATGATGTCGCTCATAAATGCAGAATTATTATTCTGTATTTCTATTTCATAAGTTTTGAGGAGATGATTGTTTTTCTTATTGCAAGAAACAAATAAAAAAAACATTATTGATAGAAAAAGAGTAATTGTTTTATATTTCATCAGATTAAATATTTTTTAAATAGTAGGTTTCTGAAACAGATAAAAAAGAAGGAGATAAAATGTATTGTGATTTAAACAATATCTCCTCCTTAATAATCAATTATATGGGATATGTTCCCGGCATACAGTTATCTTGCATCCGTCCAGAAAAATACGGACAAGTTACCCTGTACCTATTAAAAGGCAAGGGTTCAAAGTCTGGAACCCAGCAAGGACCTTGACCACTCCCGCTACATGTTATGACAACCGGGGGCAGCACTCCACCATCATGTTCTCCTTCTTCTTGAGCCAAAGCTTCAATGTTGCCCAGAGCCAAATTGCTCAAACGTATATCATTACTCAAACTCCTGTTAATTCCAAATCCAGCAACTGAGACCAATACAATCGCAAAAATACCGCTTAAAATTGTTTTGAATGTTTTAAAAAAAAGATGAAATATCCATATATATCCTTTCAATAGCAAACCTCGAAGGTTTAAATGTAATTATTTTTAAACTTTTTCACAACACACCTCCTTTCTGTTTTTTTTGAGTTCTGTTCAGTATTCAATTGTCTTTAACACCGTTACCGGCGATTCGTGTGCCAGGTTGATGTTGCCGTTGGTGATGATCCTGTCTCCCTCCTTCAGCGTTTCGCTTGTGATGGTGTATTCCGTGGCGTTCTCCAAGCCGGTTTGCACGTAGTTCCAAACGGCTTTGCCGTCCACCACGGTAAAAACCACCTGTTTTCCGGTTCGAAGCACCACGGCGGTTTTGGGAACGACCCACTGCTTACCCAGTGAGCGGAAGATGCTGACCCGTACGTTCATTCCTTCCACCATCCGCTCATGGTGCCCCACCGATGCTTTCACCTGTACCATTCCGTTCTTGTCTACCCAGGGGTTGATTTCCGACACCCGTCCATCCACCGTCACCCCGGGCATGGAAAATGGTGTCACCCTCACCTTATCGCCTTTTCGTATCATTGCCAGTTCGTTTTCCAGCACCGGGAAAGATACTTCCAGGCTGCGCGTGTCGATGATGTGGCAGAAAATCTCGGAAGGGGAGGAGAGTGTATTGGGTTTGGCAAACAGATTGGCAACCACTCCGCCGATGGGGGCGGTGAGGGTTGCTTTTTCCAGGTTGTAGCGTGCCATGTCGTATTGTGTTTGTGCCGTGTTGGCTCCACTTTTCACTTTTGCCAGTTCAACCACCTCATCCGGTATGGCCTCCTGGTTATCGAGGCGGTATCCCTGGCCGATCAGCACGTCCTGGTATTCCAGTTTGCTTCTTTCGAGGGCATCTTTCGCCTGGTTCAGGGCATTGTTGAGCGAATAGGTGTTGAGCGTGGCAATGCGCTGCCCCTTGTTCACCCTTGAACCATTCCTGACAAAGATTTCGGAGATCACTTCCGATGTCAAAAATTTGAGTTCCGCCACATTTCCGGCCGATACTCTGCCGTTGCTCACCAGTTCGTGGTCAAAATCTCTGGCCGTAAGTTTCATGGTTGTCACTTCGGCCGGCCTGTCGGGAGGAAGTTGCTGGAGGCGTTCTTCCTTCGTCACCTTATTGCTTTCCGTACAGGCGCAAAAGATGGCAAGTACGAGTGTGAGAACAAAAGTGTAGTTGTGTTTCATTGATTCAGAATAAATATCTACGAATGTCTGACAAAATAATAATTTTCGATCTATTTTTTCTTGTTCAGCGGTCGTTTCTGCAAATGAAGCAAAAAAGAATTGAATTATGAATTTCCTATTAAGATTTTACCTGAATTCAAAGAGTAAATACCACAATTCCTGTGCCATCTCGGAAATATTCTTGCAATCTACACTGATTTTGACCGCATTCACTTTGAACATCTTTTCAAAATGTGTTTTTTGTTTCTTCATATTAAACAATAATAAGCATTTATTCTTGTCTCTGTTTACTGACCAAGTTAGTAATTCCAATTTAATAATTTATGTACTTCTGAAAAATAGGATTGTGTTAAAACAGTCCGACCTCTTATAGGAAAAAATACCATACTTATTTTTCCACTATCATCAACAAACGCAAAATATCTTCTCTGTGTTCCTTCTTGGTCGATTGGTATAGTTAGTGAGTCTTTAGAAATATTCCTAAAATTGAATTCTATGAGATCATTTTTAACACTAATGATCTCTTCTCTGGTATCTTCATAAGCAGGGAAAATTAGAATTTTATCATTACCTATTTTTTCCTGATATTTAGACAACTCATTTAAATCTTCGAGAATACAACTTCTACACATATGAGAAGAATATCTGTAAAATAAAAATGAAGTCTTACTATCAAAGTTTAAATCGTCATTAATCTGTGATGATAATCTCATGTTTTCAAACCACGCTTTTATAATAGTATCTTGTTTTTCTGATTGATCTGTGATTTCTATTGATTGCCTTTGCTTTAGCACAATTATAATTACAATATTAAATGAAATCAGCAGAATAGAAATTCCCCAAAAAAGAAAAAGAACATTATTTTTTAATTTCATAATAAAATATTATCGGATTGGAGTCTGCCGTTAATTGCATTAATTCTTCTCTCTTCGTTAAACTTTGTACTAAACCACTATTCTTTATATTTTCAAGCAGCAACTCATCTACGTTAATAGAACTATATATCCCTCTTTTATCATATCCTACGAAATTAGGTAATGGAGGATTCTCCAGTGAATACAATAAATCATCTTTCATCGTTTTAATATCTGATAATGATTTTTTTTCTTATTAAATATGACAAAGGACATAAAATTTCTCTGTTGATATTTAAAAAATATCATATCCTCAATGTCAATAAAATCTCGAATACTATGTTTCACATTCTTTGTCATCAGAGATGACATTTTTTCTGTAAAATTATCTCCTTTAGCGTCCGAATAGTCTTTAGCAGTGAGTAATGTTTTACTTTTGATGGCTAAATATGGTTTAATACCTTCCATATTTATAGACATTATGGTGTCCATTAAAACCTGTGAAAATAATGGTTTGTCAGTTCTTGACAAAAACAAATCTTTTCCAGTGAAGTATAATCCAGAGAACCCCTTATTGTATTGACTTGCACTTAGCCAACATCGTTTTTGTTGACCTGTTGATATATCAAGCTCACGCAGTAGAAAATTATTTTCATTATCCTTTGGAAAGAAAGCATCAGTATATAATGACCCGTTATAGTACTGTATATTGTAACTTCTAACCTTATTATTATCTAATTTTATATTATTTATATATTTACCGGTGTTTATATCATATACATTAATCTTTTGTAGATCATAATCAAGGACATAAATTTTTTTGTTTACTGTATCTAATGTAAAATCTGATGGATTAATATATTCTTCCGGAGCTTGTCCTATCTTGCCAATTCTATTGAGAAACTCACCATCTTTATTAAATGAGAAAATTCCATTTGACAGTTTATCCATAATAAACAT
>DHSP01000043.1:0-7226 GCA_002408485.1 Proteiniphilum sp. UBA5283
AATACTTTTATTTAATTCCTGAATGTTTTTTTCAAGCAAATCATAATAATATAATGGTATCCGACGTCCCTCTATATTCCAGAAAATAAACTTCTTATTTTTTAAATTTTACTGACACGGTCTTTTTATCATTCTTACCATGAATGGTTAAAGTCGTTGTTTTATCCTCTGTAGGAATAGCATCCTTTTTTACCGATACAGTTACGGTACCGTTGCCTTCTCCTCCGATTTTATCAAGTTCATACCAACTCTTATAGTTCACCATTCCTAGTCCTACCTCTATATCGGGCGAAGTAATGCTCCAATCGGTATCGGTCGCAATGTTGAAAGTAGCTTCTTGGGTTTCTGCCGATAAGGTAATTTCTTTTTTATCAACCGTTAAGACACCTTCGTCTTTGTCGCAACCGATAAACATGAACGGGCAAATGATGCCTAAAACGGCAAATAGTTGAAGGAATATTTTTTTCATTCTGATCACATTTTAATTCAAATAACCTACTGGCATTTCAAAAGGTGGTAAAAGGGCTCCGACTAACCTGTACTCTGTGTCCACGCCTTCCATTCCAATGTTTGTTTCCCATGCATGGCTGATAAACTCTTCCCAATTACCTGGCATGGATGTATCGAAACCCAAGTTTAAGTTTTGGTTTAACCGGTGTAACGCATAATCATTTTGCGATAGGCGAAAACGGTATGATACAGGTTCTGCCGATGTCGCATCCAGCGTGGGGTGCTCTTTCTCGTCCACCAAATAAGAAAGTGTCAAATGATAACCTTCTCCTTCTTTGCCAAGGGCGTAAGTACCTTTGCCACGTACTTTTAATACGTAATCGGTGAGCGATATGCTTTCTCTATTGATAAGATAAAGATCGCGTGCCGTGTTGTTTATCAAGCAAACCCATTCTATATTGTTCAAAGACGGTGGCAATGGAAACGCTTTGTCGTTTTCTCGATCGTAGTCTTTGTATATACGCATCGCCTCGTAGTTGTCGGTAACTTTAATCTTTAATCTTTTCGATTCTTTGGTCACATTGTCGGTAACGGTAAGCCAAGCCTCTCCTTTGAGATCCCCTCGAACAGCAATTGCTCCCGAGGGATTAGACCAGCCGGATTCCATTTCTGCCCAGAACAGAAGAGGGTTCTCTACTTCCAACGTGTAATTTCCGCTGCCTGTTTTGGGAAAAATGAATGCTTTGCCGTGTGTGGGTACTTCGAGATAGTCGGTGTAGAACGAGAGTGATTGGTATTCTACTTTGTCACAACTTGCCATTAAAATTAACACCAGGAGTGGCAGGATAAATTGGTTTTTTGTTTTCATAATTTTTTGTTTTTTAATGGACTAATAAATTATTTTACTTCAATTATTTTTTCTATACTGTTAAATGTGGCAAGCACACCGTATCCGTTTTTCACATTCTTAAAACTTTTGCAGGTTCGCTGAAATTATCACTATTCATGGCTATTTCCAACGATTTAAAATATCTGTAGAGATTTTCGGATATAGCCTGCAATTCTACTTTTAGATAGTGGCGATGATGCTCTTTTATCACCCGCCATTACCACCACTTCATCGAGACTTTTAGTAGAAGTCTCCAACAATATGGTTTTTACAAATTGCATAAAGAGTTTTAACTTGTTCTTACTATACTATAGATGAAAAACAAGGCATAAATGCTACATCCCCCCCCCTGCTTTTAATGCTAATAATGTTAATTTAACTTAAATCAATCTGTCTACATCATTATTCATTACATGATGTCTTCATGCAAACAAATATCATTCAGATCGCGCTGGATATTGCTGAATTGATTGTGAAAATCCACGATGAATTGCTGTTGGGCATTTTGTGATGTTTTATGAGGGTTCTGGTATTAGTCCTGTCCATGCCGCCATAAGCCCGCTCAAGCAGCGGGCTTTTTTTTTGTAGATACCGCATACAGCCTTGCCCTGAGAGGTTATCAACGCACGATCATATACTTGAAACATTGCTCCATCAGAAGGTTTTCTGCATTTCGGCATACGTTGAATGGCCTCAATACATTTTGGATGTAGACAAGCTTATTGCTTCAGCCAGCGGTCCAGCTCCTGAAAGAATTGCTTTTTGTAGGTGAACGACTCCCGGTTGCCGAAGCCATGGCCGCCAGTGGGGTAGAGGAGGAAGGTCACCGGGCGGTTGTTCCTTGTCATCGCCTCGGCGTAGCGCAGTCCGTTGGCCGGTGGCACCACCTTGTCGTCTGCGGCGAAGATGATGAATGCCGGTGGCGTGTTGGCATCCACCCGCAGCTCGTTCGAAAAGCGTTCCGTCAGCTCCAGCGACGGGTTCTCGCCCAGCAGGTTCCTGCGCGACCCGGCATGGGTAAGCGCGGGATCCATTGAGATCACCGGGTAGAGCAGGATCTGGAAGGCAGGCCGCTCTGCTGCCGGTGTGTGGGTGGCATAGGTCGATGCCAGGTGCCCCCCGGCCGAAGATCCCATGATCCCGATCTCGTCCGGGTTCACCTTCCACTCGGCTGCATGCTCCTTCACCAGCCTGAAAGACGCCTGCACATCGGCAAAGGGTATGGTATGATCCCCCGCCGGCATCCGGTATTTGAGTACCCCGAAAGCGATTCCCTTGCCGAGGAAATAGTCCGCCCAGTCGTACCCCTCGTGAAACAGTGCCAGGTGCTGGTAGCCGCCGCCAGGCAGTGCGATCACCATCCGTCCCGTCGCCTTCTCCGCTTCCGGCAGGTAGACGCGCAAGGTGGGCGCCGTCAGCCCTTTCTTCGGGTCCTCATCTGCTGCCGGTTTTTGCTGTACGGTGTTGAGCGGGTACTCGGTGAATAGCGGTTCTTGCGCCGTCAGCGCGGTAAGTACAAAGAGAAAGAGCAGGGCAAGGTGTAAATGTTTCATTGTGTGATATGGATTAATTCGATATATTTTTCATACCGCAAGTTTAACCAATAAATTCGGATCATGCAATTAAAATGTACCGGGTTTGCAGATTCAAATCTCTGGAACAGCTTATTTCCCATGCCAACGATTGCCTAACATCGGGAGGAGATTGTGAGATAATTACAGTGGGTGGGAGGATATATCCTCTATATTTGCCCATGGATAAAAAAACTGAATAAACATATATTCCTATGAGAACTTTGCTATTAAGCATCTGCCTTATGCTGGCAGGTATGATGATTCATGCGGAAGAGCTGCGTTCGCCCAATGGGGCGCTGTCACTACAGTTTACCTTGCAGGAAGGGGGCGTCCCCACCTACAGCCTCAGCTACAAGGGCAGGGAGGTGATCCGTCCCAGTCGCCTGGGGCTGGAGCTGGCCGGCAGCGGCAATGCCGGGTTCGGTCAGGAGGTGCGCAAGAGCAGCGATCCCCGCACCTCGCTTTACGATGGGTTTACACTGGCCGCAGCGCAACGATCCACCGTCGACGAGACCTGGGAGCCGGTATGGGGCGAGAGCCGTACCATCCGCGATCACCATAACGAGCTGGCCGTGCGCCTCACGCAGGAGGAGACCGGCCGCGCAATGATCATCCGTTTCCGCCTGTTTGACGACGGCCTCGGTTTTCGCTATGAGTTTCCGCAGCAGAAGGAGCTGGTCTACTTCGTGGTAAGGGAGGAGCTGACCGAGTTCGCCATGACGGGCGACCACATGGCATTCTGGATCCCGGGCGACTACGACACGCAGGAATATGACTACCACACCTCGCGCCTCACCGAGATCGGCGGCATCAACCGTGCCGGTCGCCAGGGCAACCTGTCGCAGACCAGCTTCTCCGACACCGGCGTGCAGACAGCCCTCCAGATGAAGACCGACGATGGCCTCTACATCAACCTTCACGAGGCGGCGCTGATCAACTACGGCGCCATGCACCTCGACCTGGATGAGGCGACGCTCACCTTCCGCAGCTGGGTCACCCCCGATGCCAACGGCAGCAAGGGTCACCTGCAGACCCCCTGCCACACCCCCTGGCGCACGGTGATCGTGAGCGACGACGCGCGCGACATCCTTGCCTCGCGCATCACCCTCAACCTGAACGAACCTTCAAAGATTGAGGACACCTCGTGGATCAAGCCCACCAAGTATGTGGGAGTCTGGTGGGAGATGATCACCGGCAAGAGCGACTGGTCCTATACCGCCGACCTGCCGTCGGTGCAGATCGGCATCACCGACTACAGCAAAGTGAAGCCCCACGGTCGCCACGGTGCCACCACGCAGAACGTGAAACGCTATATCGACTTTGCCGCGGAGCATGGCTTCGACGCCGTGCTGGTGGAAGGGTGGAACATCGGCTGGGAGGACTGGTTCGGCAACTCCAAGGATTATGTCTTCGACTTTCAGACCCCCTATCCGGACTTCGATATCGACGAGATCCACCGCTACGCGAAGAGCAAGGGAGTGAAGATGATGATGCACCACGAGACCTCCTCCTCCATCCGCAACTATGAGCGGCACCTCGACAAGGCCTATCAGCTGATGAACCGCTACGGGTACCCCTCGGTCAAAAGCGGCTACGTGGGCGACATCATTCCGCGAGGTGAGAACCACTACAGCCAGTGGATCAACAATCACTACCAGCATGCTCTGGAGAAGGCGGCCGAATATAAGATCATGGTCAACGCCCACGAGGCGGTGCGCCCCACCGGCGTCTGCCGCACCTGGCCCAACCTGATCGGCAACGAGTCGGCCCGCGGTACCGAGTACCAGGCGTTCGGCGGCAGCAAGCCCAACCATGTCACCATCCTCCCCTTCACGCGACTCATTGGCGGGCCGATGGACTACACGCCCGGCATCTTCGAGATGGATATCTCCAGGCTCAACCCCAACAACACCTCGCACGTGAACGCCACCATCGCCAACCAGCTGGCGCTCTACGTCACCATGAGCAGCCCCCTGCAGATGGCGGCCGACCTGCCGGAAAACTACGAGCGGTTTCCCAACGCGTTCCAGTTCATCAAGGATGTGGCGCTCGATTGGGATGAAAGCCGCTACCTGGAGGCAGAGCCGGGCCAGTATGTCACCGTGGCCCGCAAGGCAAAGGGGAGCGACAACTGGTTCGTGGGCAACACCACAGGCAACGAGCCATTCATCTCGAAGATCAGTTTCAATTTTCTGGACAAGGGCAGGGACTATGTCGCCACCATCTATGCCGATGCTCCCGATGCCCATTACAAAACCAATCCGCAGGCCTTCACCATTCGCAAGGTGCGGGTCTCCAGCAAGTCGAAGCTGACGCAGCGCTCCGCCCCCGGCGGAGGTTACGCCATCTCGGTTGTGCCGGTTGCAAACTAGTCGCACTGGAAAGGTCTATTCAATATTTTTTTGTAGATTTACACTTTCGAATGTGTCGCATCATGATCCACGAGAAAGGGAGTAAACAGACAAACGAGCGCCGGTGGCTGGCAGCATATGTGAAGATGCACCACGAGAAGAAGGTACGCGACCGGCTTACTGAGATGGGCATCGAAAATTTTCTGCCCGTGCAGGAGGAGGTACGCCTCTGGAGCGACCGGAAGAAGAAAATGGAACGTGTGCTCATCCCCATGATGATCTTCGTGCATGTGAATGCAAGCGAGCAGCGCACCGTCGTCACGCTCCCCTCGGTGTTGCGTTACATGGTGCTCCGCGGCGAGAAAGCCCCCACCGCCATTCCGGCCGCACAGATGGAGCAGTTCCGTTTCATGGTCGATACCTCCGGGAGTGCTGTCCAATTCGACACCCGTCCGCTCAGCCCGGGCGAGAAGGTGCGCGTGATCAAGGGGGCGCTTTCCGGCCTGGAGGGAGAGCTGGTCACGGTCGACGGCAAATCCGTCATTGCCCTCCGCATCGAGCAGCTGGGCTGCGCCACGGTGGAGATGCACCGCTCCATGGTGGAGCCCATCGAATAGGAATATACTTTTTTTATATTTTTTTACCCAAATTCTTTTTTTAATGGGAAATGTCCTATATTTGTAACGCGTATTTCTTATATCATTCACAGATAGTGAGATAAAAGGATCTGGAAAATCAAAAAAAAGTATACTCACACAGGTTGGAGGCCCTGTTTTTTCGTTATTATTATGTTGTTGTCGTTTATCAGATACCGCTTTTTCTCCCGCAACCGGGAAACCTATCGCGCCATTGCGCAGGAGTTTGACACTACAGCTATTCGTGTCTATCGGCTGGCTCACGGCAAGCGTAGCCGGAGCAGCAAGGATTATTACATCGTGAAAAAACTCAAAGAAGAAGGCGTGCTCACCGCCACCTTCGGCGGCTGAGGCAGATGTCGTGAAGACAGAGTTAGCCGGCTCCCATTATCATCTTATTGTCTCAGAGGTATCCTCACTTTTTCACTATCGCATTTTTCTGGGATAGCAAATCGTTTACATCTATGGTTGGCAGATTAAATTTTCCAAATGGAGCGTAAGAGGTGAGTGTCGAGATAAAACCCCTTATATGATTGATCGTAATAGATAGTCCTGAGAAGTTCAAGAGCGAAGCTTTGTCTTCGTGGGATAGCTTTTCGGAGTCTTGAAATTCAAATAACGAGGTTCCTTCAACCGTAATAGAATAACCAGGCAACGGAGTTGCATCTTCGGGCTTATTGATCTCTATCCGAACTGCTATTGCTATGAATTGCTCATTTTCACTATACTCAAAATCAATATCAAGGAGGTACGCATTAAACAATTCATCTAAACCATTGATCTTGTCGTTGGGTGGAAAAAACGTGAATCGATTTTCCATGATGGCAAAATCCTTCAGTTTTAAGGGAGATAGAGTTGGTTTCATAGTGCTTTCGCATTTACTTTATCCTGTTCATTGTTCGCAAACTTGTAATATGATGTTACATTAGGGAATCCGCAATGTAAATCAAACCTGGGCTTAAGCTGGACAAGTTTTGCTGCCCTCTCTGCCTTTTCTTTAAGATCATTGTTATTCTTCCTTGCTTCTATATCGAAAGTAAAATCAAACGCTTTTTCCAATTTGGCAAGGGTGATGAAATTGATAAGCTTATCTCCTTTAAAAAGTTGAGTGACGTAGCTTGGAGATGTATTGATTGCTTCAGCAATTTCCTTTTTCTGAATGGGTCGATCCATTATCTTTTCGAAGCTACTCAAAAGGCGGAACATGATCATTTTTGCCTCGTGTTCAATTTCCTCCTTCTTCGATTTGTAGGAAAACAGATCTTCAAATTCAGGGTCAACATTATATTTTTCAGTCAATTTCATATTCATATCCTCCTACACTGTT
>DHSP01000043.1:7359-12125 GCA_002408485.1 Proteiniphilum sp. UBA5283
CTGCGGCCGTCGTGTGACGAAATCATATGTCGACATTTCCTTTTCACTGCAAAATTAAGCTATAGGTTAACCATCTGCAACTTTTTGAAGTTAATTTTTCTGTCAGTATACCAATTCATTAATTTTTCTGAGTTTCCAAAATTAAATTTGTTTTCTCTGGATCAAAAAAATGTACTGATTTACATTGGTATTGCCTTTAAAATCATATTTTCCAAAGATATGCATAAATAAGATACCAAAACAATTAGTGTAGTGAAAATTAATATCAATAATGGTCGATATCTCCAACGTGGAGGGCGCCAGCCCCTACGGCGACGGGCTGGCGTGTGAACGAATACTTGACATCCTTGAATAAACAAAATATGCTGTTTTTTGGCTGTTATCCGATTTTCGGAAGTCTCTATGTTAAACCATTTCCTGTAGCGTATAAACCCTACAACCAGCAGAACGTCCGGCATGATGAGTGAGTTAGGCGGTTTGTTCAACTCCAAAGTTTCAAACGTTTCTCTATTTCGTTTTCCAATTGTTTATTATTGCGAAAGATGTAGTTTGATGTAACCAGTTTGTTTACCTTGATCACAGCCTCTGTTTGTGTCAAAATGTTTGATTTTACCAGTTCATCAAAAATCCAGATCATACCATGGTATTCTATTTTCTTGTTTTTCGCGCAATTGCGTAAAACCTTATCACTACTTAATACGCAAGCGTTGAGTTTATTCGCCACATACAGTACAGATTTATCTGTTTCCGACAATGATTTTGGATAGTTTTCTGAGAATATTTTAATTAAATCGTTCTCTTCAAGATTGTGAATTATAAGCCTGTTTGCTGACTGATACGTTTTTAAAACCCGTTGTTGATCAATATGCAATTCAAAATATACAGCAGAAGTTGTGTGTACTTCAAGTTCGAGGTTGAAAAATGAGGCTATTAGTTCCAGATCAAACAGGTCTATAAAAATACACGCATCCGTTACCGCAATTGTCAGTTTCATTTTTTAGAAAGGTTATTTGGCTTTATAAATCTAAATGATTATCAAAACATCGGTTGATACTCTTTTTTAAATTCAGCCAGAGGCCGGTTAGACAATGAAGCGGCTTTTGATATCGAGATTTGATCCTCAATTAACGCCCTGAACAAAAGCTGTTCAAAACGATTGCTCTCTTCGGCTCCCCTGTATTCTGCCGGCTCATCCACTCTCCAATTCATTTGTTTCATAAAGGAAAAGAATTGATTCGTGTAATGGTCATTGATGATATTGCATTCATTGGCACGCATTACAATTGCTTGCATAGAGATGCCATATTGCTTTTTGATATTGGCCAGTTCCAAAGAGGAGAGCTTGTTGCGATGTGCCCCGAGTTCTGCTTTAATAGTCTCTTCCGGTAGCAACATCGCTCCCGAAAACTGATGACATAAAGTCTCCTTTTGTTTATTCGTAATCTCTCCAAACTTTAATAACATGTGAGCAAGTTCATGAAGAAGAGTAAACCGAATTCTGTCAGGTTTGTTTGCTAATCTTACATTATAGGCAATTACAGGAATGTTGCCGTTAGCAAAGGCTTGTAACCCATCAAAATTTATAGAAACATCCAGTTTGACGATCTTGATGTTTTTTTCTTCCAGTAGTTCAACGATATTATAAATAGGTCCTTTGCCTATGGACCATTTCTCCCTGATGATTTCTGCAGCTCTGTTTACCTGCTCATAAGAGGTGATCTCCGGATAATCTTTCAGTGGATGTGCAAATTTATTTTCCAAGCCAATGATTTCTTCTAATTCTAAATAACGATTGAGATACTCTTTCGTTTTTTCTTGAATCATATCTGCCTCCTTTTTGGGCAGTTTATCCAGTTTTCTGAATTCTATATCGTTGAGTTCTATTTTGGTGGTTCTGAAAAAGTAATCAGGAGTCACGTTCAAGATTTTACTTATCTTACTAATTTTTTCTGCGTCAGGAATAACTTCCCCTTTCTCGTATCGATGCAATGCTTGACGCGTTAATATATTGTCTAATGCATCAGCCAAATCCTGCAATGAAAATCCATTCATTAAACGCGCCGATTTAAAACGTTCTGCAAAAACTGCTTTTATTTCCATTGTTGTTTGATTGTAATTTCAATACAAAGATAATAGACTTGGTTGACAAAAACAATAAAGGCATGACAATTTATTTTAATGTCAGTTGTTATGACAATATTTCAGTGTCCTGAGAATGAATAAATAAGACATATTGTCGTATTTTATTGTAAAGTTATATTGTTGACAAGTGAAGTTGACATAATTAATTATTGGCATGTTAATTGTAAACCATGTAGTGAGGAATATATAAAGATTAATTAATTTAATACATTGTTTATGATTACAAACATCGGGGCGCCAGGAACGCTAAGCAAACAACCCTACAAAATTTTTATTGATGGGGAAAAGTACGAATCATTTAATTCAATTGTTACGGGTGTAGAATTGAAGGAGATGGCAGGATTATTAAGAGACTCTGATTTATTCTTGATTAACCAGGGCTCGCGTGATATCCTGATTGGTAATGAAGAGAAAATTGATCTTTCTCATCCGGGTGTTGAACATTTCACTTCTCAGGTAAAAGTGAAGGAGTTTAGAATTATGGTGAACGGACGTGAAAAAACTTGGACGCAGCCTTCAATCTCATTCGGGCAGCTTATGGAGTTGGCATTTGGTGTTTATGAAGACAAACCTCATATCGCTTATACTTCAACATATGACAAGGGGCCCAAAGAAAACAGGAATGGTGTTTTCGTGAAAGGTCAGAGTGTTTATGTAACAAATAACATGATTTTCAATGCAACAAAAACTGATAAGTCGTAACGAAGACCTTAAGCGTCTTAGGGATGAAGGGTACGAGGTGGAGATTTGTGGTGGATATTTACTTATCCATCACATACCCTACCTGAATAGTGAAAAGAATATTTGTTTTGGTACTCTTGTAAGCACCTTAACATTAAGAGATAGCAACACTGTTGCTAAACCCGATAATCATGTAATTCATTTCATAGGAGACAATCCCTGTGAAATAGATGGAAATCCTATTTCGGCGATCCAACATAACAACAGTAATAGTCAACTTGGAGAAATAGTAGTAAACAGATCCTTCTCGAATAAGCCACCTGATGGTTACTCAAATTACTATGAAAAGGTTAAGAGATATGCAGATATCATCTCCTCGCCCCCGAAATCTTTAGATCCCACTGTAACTGAAAAAACATTCAAACCTGTTATTGACAAAGATTACGAAACTGTTTTTAATTACATCGACACCAACTCCAGTAGGTCGGCTATCGAAAATATCAATTTTAAATTTCAGGGACTGAAAATTGCAATAATTGGTTTGGGTGGTACCGGTTCATATATTCTTGATTTTGTGGCCAAAACCCCAGTTGCGGAAATCCATCTTTTTGATGGTGATGATTTTGATCAGCATAATGCTTTTCGATCTCCCGGTGCAGCTTCCATCGAAGATTTAGAAAAACATTATAAAAAAACTGATTATCTTACAAACATCTACTCCAACATGCATAGAAAGGTTATACCGCATGGCTATTATATAGACGACACTAATGTTGATGCACTTAGGGAGATGAATTTCGTATTTCTGAGTGTTGATAAAAACAGCGTTCGAAAAATCATCGTAGATTATCTTATCAATATAGAGATACCCTTTATTGACGTTGGATTAGGTTTAACCGAAGTTGATGGCAAGTTAGGCGGACTGGTAAGAACCACAACTGTGACAAAAGAAAGATCAAGTCACGTGTCATCTTTCATTCCTGTCGTCGACAGTGAAGGAGACGATGCTTATTCCTCCAACATACAGATAGCAGACCTCAATGCTCTAAATGCTTGTTTCGCTGTAATCCGATGGAAGCAATTCTGTGATTTCTATACCGATTTTGGTAAAGAGTATAACACTGTCTTTTCAATTGATACAACTATTATTAATCATAGCCGCGATGAAACATAAGTTTGTTGATGTTATTCCGGAAAATTTGGAAGACGAGGTTTTGTATATTTCGATCAAGTATGCGACTGCAATACATCTTTGCGCGTGTGGTTGTAAAAATGAAGTTGTCACACCATTTTCGCCAACCGACTGGCAGTTCATCTTCGATGGTAAAACGGTATCTCTTTCTCCTTCTATTGGTAACTGGAGTTTTAAATGCCAGTCACACTATTTCATTAAAAACGATGAATTTGTTTTTATGCGGAGATGGACAAATAAGGAGATAAAAGATGGGAGAAAAAAAGATAAAAAGAGAAAGTCGAGATATTTTAAGAAAGCAAGAATTAGTCCACTTGCATGGTTGGGCTTAAAATAGTAAATGATATGGCTAAAAAAGTAACCAGTAAAAAAGCCGCATCTTCTGCTTCAAAAGTTCTTAGAGACGGAAGAACTGGTAAGGACAGTAAGTCTGCAGCAGGTAGTGCTTTGTCTCAGAGAGAGCCAAAGAGAAAGAAAAGCTAAGTAGATTACATTTCAGTAAACGACCGGCTTGCCGGTCGTTTTTTAAGAGATTTCCTCATGCCTTGTGTGAGGACCTCCAACTCAAACTACCTTACAAGTGTAGATAACTATTACAAATTGTTTGAGATAACATTCATATGAATTAATACCTTTGATAAAAATGCTTGTTAAAACATGTGTAATGAATAAAGAGTAAAACGAGTTAATATCATTCATTTATAACCACATTAAAAACAGTAGTTTTGACGGATAGTTATTCATCAAAGAC
>DHSP01000043.1:12268-13371 GCA_002408485.1 Proteiniphilum sp. UBA5283
TATAATCTGCGTATGCAACTCTATACCTTCTCTATATTATCCCCATATCCACTCTATATTTTTATAGAGATCCCCCCTTTCGTTCCGGTCGCGTGCCCTGCGCCACAAACCAGCGACACACCCAGTGCCACATGCTAATACATTATACTATGGGAACATTCAATTTTAAAAAGTTTATCACATTATCGGGAAAGGTAGGCCCGTTGGTCCTTTACGCAACCAAAGAAGGCAAGCAACTGTTCAGGACCTACACCAAGCCGGCCAACCCCCGTACCCCCCGGCAGACAGCCCATCGCGCCCGATTCGGGCTGGTGAACAAGGCCCTCTCGCCGTTAAACAACGTCATTAAACAGGGATATCCCGGCGAAAAAAATGCCTACCGCACGCTGGTGGGCAAAGCCCTTCGGGAAGCAGTGGAGGGCGAGTACCCCCATCTGGTGTTCAACTACGGCAAGATCCAGATCGCGCGGGGCCAGCTTCCCGTGCCCCCCGATGTGCAAAAGGAGTACGATGCTTCCACCCGGGAACTGCATTTCAGCTGGCATCCTCACCCGGCAGCCACCCCGCCCTGCGGCAGCCACAACGACAAGGTCATCCTTGTCTGTCTCCACGCGGCCGAACACCCCGAGGTGATCACGCTCCACGCCGGCAACCGCGATGCCGGGGAGGCCACCTTCACGCTTCCCGACGGGTGGCAGGCAGGCCACACCCATTGCTGGCTCTATCTCAATTCGCACGATCAGCAGGCCATTTCAAACAGCGTCTACATCGTGTAAGGCCACCAAACCGCCTGTAGTAGCGAAAACCGAACAGGAGGAGCCTTCATTTTTTTTAAAAGAATCTGTTTCAACGGGATCAATATTGTAGAATCACATCCCCATATGTTGCTTTTGTAAAATAAAAACTGGGAGATGTGGTTTTTTGTTGTATTTTTGTACCACTGCGAAAATGAATCTGCCGCGCGTATTTCTTATGTGACCGGTAGTCACGAAGTGCGCTTGCACGGCTAATTTCGCGAAACAAACAGTACTTACGAAGAGTTGATATCGTGCGCGATACTACTTTCTTTTCCGGACAACAAAGACGAGCCGACCGGCTGAACG
>DHSP01000065.1:0-7952 GCA_002408485.1 Proteiniphilum sp. UBA5283
CCACCAAAAGTGACGAAGAACCAATCGATCCTGCCGAAATAGGAGGCGCGGGCCGTGAAGTTATAGCCTCCGGTACCGCCCCAGGCACGTTCTTCTTTTCTGTCGGCAATGGCGTAATTGATGTTTGCCTTCAGCGGGTCGTTCTCCAGCAGGTCGCGGTCGTTGCCGCCCAAGTTGCGATAGGTATATTTTGATGCAGACTGTCCGAGCACAAAAGAGAGGTTGTGTACCTCCTCGAACGACCTGTTGTAAGAGAAGTAATTCTCCAGTTGCCAGGTGTAGCCACGGTTCATCTCACTTTGCACTGTGCTGAACTGCACGTCCTTACCCTGTGTTGCCAGGAAGTAGGGAAATGTGTATGAATCGTATCCCCAGAATGCCAGATCCACACCGTAGCTGCTCCTGAACTTCAGTTCCGGCAAGATGGTCAGCTCGCCCCAGAATGATCCGACAAATTTATCGGCATTGTTCAATCCGGCCGAAGGCTGATTGAGCATCCCCACGGGATTGGCGATCTCCTGGAATCCGGCAGGTGGAATGGAGAACACGCGGTCGCCATTCTTCACCGCGTGCGGATACTGAGCCAGAATGGTCTTGCCCGTCTCTTCATCGGCATATACCGGCACCAGCGGTGAGAAAGTCAGGGCGCTTCCCAGAATGGAACCGTACTCGGAGTTGGTCTCGATGCCGGTGGATTTATTGCGGGAATAACCCACATTTACACCCAGTTGTACGTTGTTCAGAAAACTGCGCTCCTTCGTTTCAAAAATATTGTAGATCGAGTTGGAACGCAAACTGTAACGTTGAAAATTTGATTTGTCGTAATTTCCGCCCACGATGCCAGCCTGATCGAAATAGCCGAACGAGAGGAAGTAATTTCCTTTGTCCGTTCCCCCGGAGACACTCACTTGATGGTTCTGTACCGGTGCATTGTAGTAAAAGGTTTCATCCTGCCAGTCGGTTCCTTTTCCGGCACCCATCACCTGTTCGTTGTTGTAACGAGGCAGGTTGCCGTCGTTGATTTGGGCTTCGTTCATGATAACCATGTATTCGCGCGCATTCAGTATCTCCTTTTTCTTCCAGGGATTCTGCCACCCGTAGCTTACATCGTAGTTGACCGTGGCCTTACCCTTCTCTCCTTTTTTGGTGGTTACCAGAATCACACCGTTGGCTGCCCGTGATCCGTAGATGGCTGCCGAGGCTGCATCCTTCAGAATCTCCACCGAGGCGATGTCGACCGGGTTCAGGTAGTTGATGCCGCCGCCCACCTCCATGCCATCCACGATATAAAGCGGTTCGCTGTTGTTGATGGTACCGATACCGCGGATCCGTACCTTGGAGTCCGCCCCCGGCTGACCGGAGCTCTGGGTGATCTGTACACCCGATACTTTACCCTTCAGAGCATCTTCCACGCGGGTAGGTCTTGTCACGTTCAGCTCTTCTGCAGACACCTTGCTGATTGCCGCAGTAACCACGCTCTTGCGTTGTACTCCGTAACCGACTACCACCAGCTCATCCAATATCTCCCTGTTTTCCTGCAGCCGGACATTGAGGACGGTCTGACTGGTGATGGTGAATTCCTGTTCGATGTATCCGATATAGGAAAAGCGCAACACGGACCCCTGCGGAATGATCATGCTGTAGCTGCCATCCATATTTGTAACTGTACCGATCGTCGTCCCCGGCACCACGATATTGACACCGATCACCGGATCCCCATTCTCGTCGGTGACCCGTCCGGTCAAATGCACATCCTCTCTCGGTGTTTGCCTTGCTGCAGCTTCCGCAGTAACCGGTCGATCGAAAATATAAATCTTGTTGTCCCTGATCTCATACCCAATCTGACGGGGTGTCAGCAATTGGTTCAGCACTTGCGGGAATTCAGCATCGCCCACCCGTATGGTCACCAGCTCGCTCAGATCAACCACTTCCTTGCTGAATGCCAGGGTATGGTCTGTCTGTTCGGCAATACTCTCCAGGACAGTCTTCAAACTTTTCTGGCTGAAATTCAGGTTCACTTTTTGAGCCTGGCATAACAAAGTGCTAAGCACAAAAAGCGACACAAATATGTGCAGCCGCCTTTTCATTGGAATTTTTCCCATGGTTGTTTTTCGTATTAAAAATTAAACAGTATAAATAGATTCTCATACGCAGCTTCAATAAACACAGCTTAACACTTATGAAGCCTTCTTTTCATTTCATCACTACCTTGACACATTTCATGGTGAAAAGAATGAGATTATTTATAAAATTAACAAAAAATCCGGCACAACATGTACTGTGGGTCTGAAAAATTGTGTGAAGATTTTACGGGTCTTTCCGGGCAAAGAACTTCCGCACATTTACCTTGCGTGTCTTTACTTCAATGTGAAACGGCTCAAGCTGTGTCACCCTTCCTCCGGCAATGGCGAACGTACGCACCGACTCTTTGCATTCGGTATGCTCCGGCAGTGTTTTCTTGTTGAGTACGATGCTGTATTCTCCTGCAGGAAGGAAGGTAATAAACTTACCATGGTCGTTGGTGACAACGGTCTGCTCCAGTTTTCCGTCGGAGCTGATCACGGTGAACCGGAATCCTTCATAACGAGGAACGATCTCCACATTGTTCTCTCCCATGATGTAACGGATGCTTCCCTGCAGGGTACCGCTCTGCCGCAGAGGTATCTCTACAGTTGTCCTGAACCGGTGGACACTGATCTCTTTCTGATCGAACGACCACTCCCCGGGCTGCATCGGTCTCACGGCATACGTACCAAAAGGAACCGAGGTATACCTTACTTCCCCCTTCTCACCCGTAACAAAAGCCTTCCGGTCTATATCCACGAGATAATTCTGAGCCGGAGCATCTCCCTCATCATAGCGTCTGTTGGCGTTATGGTCATAATAGACTTTTGCGATGAGGGTGCTTTTCCTGCCTTTCAATGGCACTCCTCCCGGGAATCGATACCGTGCTCCCACCTCCAGATTCACTATTTCCCTGTCGCCCAGGAAGGGATATTTGTACCAATTGCCGGTAAGGATGAAGGAGAGGTTACTGCCGGGATTATATCTGGCATTGAGGTTTGCAGAAGGAATCTTTCCCTGATATACATCGCTTGTGAAGTTGATGCCTGAGGAGAGAGTCAGTCTGTTCGAAAAGTTTTGATTAGCAGAGGCTGAAATAGTAAGCCGGCTGAAGTCCTTCCCCTGTCGCTGTGCCATCACCTGCTCAAAGAGATAATATGCCCCCTGCTGCCAGGTGACACCGGCTGTGATCCACCGGTATGAGAAGTTCAACGAAGCTTTCCCCTGAGCAACATACTCTTTCTCCAGAGGGTCCTGAAAAAATCCTCCCTCCATACTTCCGAAAAAGGAGTACTTCCACCCCGGATGCTGCCATCGCCACTGCCATCCCATCCTGCGGGAAGTCATATTGAGGTTTTCATCTCCATACTCCATTCCGGCGAAGTGTGAATATGAAGGCGAGCTCTCCTTCTGATGCTGGTAAGACAACGAAGAGTGAATATTTTGAAAGGCAGGAAGAGTCAGCGAGATACCTCCATATTGGTTTTGGGAGCGATAATTGTATTCATAACTGTATGATTTAGGTTCAGAACGGTTAAAGTTGTACGACACATTCAGATTCATGTTGTCTGTTAGCTGCATGGTGCCGTGCTGTACAACCGAAAAGATTCCTTTTCGGTTACCGGGGAAGTAAGGATCACTGTAGTAAGCCGATCCACCCAGCAGCACATTCTTAAAAAGCCTTCCGTTGTAGCTCATCTCGCCCGCACCGGAGTAGCGATTTCCCTGCAACTCCCAGTACTCACCGGCTGTGGCATGCACTTTCCACTCCATGCTCCACTCTGCACTGAACCGATGCTTCCACCGGATCCCCATCATATGAAAGTTTGCCCTTTCGTAGGGGTTCCTTTGATACACATAGGTACCTCCCGTCCCGCTTCGTTCGGTGCCTCCCCCCAGATCGGCCTTCAGAAAAAATGAATAATAGTCTTTAAACCAGGGCTGATCATCAATGAGGTTATAGTTTTGATCAATGGCTCCGAATGTGATCTGCCGCCTTCCTTCTTTGTCGGAAAACAGGGCTTTTATTCCCCTTCCGTACAAGGAGAGTTCTGTCTGCTCCTGAACATTTCCGATAATAAACTGGTTTTCATAAAGCTGATATGCCAGGGAGGTATTTGTTATATATGGAAGAGAGTGTGTATTGTATTTGTATATATTGCCTTTCAGATGGAGATATCCTGCCGGCAAATCAATGTAACTGCCTCCCTGAAGTTGTACCGTATTTGAAATACGGTTGTAGGTACGGTAGCTTAGCTGCATGCCATTATCGAATGCTTTATCACCCGTAAAATAAAACTGGTCCCGAAAAAAGGCATTGTAGCTTCTCTGCGTAATCACACTATGTACATTGATCGTACGGGTATCCACTATCTTCTTCTCCTTCCCTTTCATGGCCGTTACTCTCACCTGAAAACGTCCGGCAGCAAGCAGATTGCTGCTAGCGATAAAACTATGCGTAAATTTCTGCTGTTCACCGGGTGCCAGTGTCGCTGTTACTTCGGTAAAAGGCGGAGCATTGTGCAGATTCGGTACGTTGAAAACCAGTATCACCTGCTCTGTGACATTGCCACTGTTCTGCAGGATCACGTTGACACGTACCGAGTCATCGGGGTTGGTAAGCAAGGAAGGACCATTTTCGGCCAGCAAGGTAAGCTGTTCACGCAGTTCAATCTGTAACAAAGTCTCACAGCTACTCACCAACTCATTTTCATCGGTCAGCAGGTTATAGCATATCTTCTTTTCCCCGGCTCCCAGATCCCTTGTCAGCACCAGTCTAAATGAAAAAAAACTACTATCACCGGGCGCCAGGCTTACTGCCCGCTGATCACGAGAGAGAGCACGAACACCTGTGGGTGCATCAATAGCCATGATGCCATTGAATGATTGATCCGACTGATTGGTTACCTTTAACACATGGCTTAGCATCTGTCCCGAGCGGGTATTCTCCCTGAGTATAATTTCTATAGGGGCATCGGCAAACAATGCAGCCCCTCCGCTTATCAGTAAAAGCAAAAGGAGGGTCAACAAGCGATCGATGGTGTTTCTGGCGATCTGCATCTTTTACCTTGAAGTAATCTCGAACATCAACTGCGTACTATAGCTTTGCTCCGTATTAATCAGTAAATAACGTTCGTCGATGGCCGCCGCGGAATAGATCAAATCGTAATCGAGAATCTCTCCATTGGTGGATACGCCTTCAAGGATCATCTGCCTTTGCGTTGAGAGCGGCACAGGTTGTTTGACGCCGTTTCCGCCGCTCAGCTGCAGGGAGACAAGGTTGAGCGGGATAGTGCCAAAGGCAGAAACAGAAGTAAAATTATCCGACAGCGCTCTGACCGACACTTCATAACCGGAAGTGGCAGATATTCGCAGTCCTTTATCGTAGGTTTTGGTAGTTCCGTTCGCATAATCGCTGATGGTACTAAATTCCAGCACTGCTTCAGGCAACACAGAGATGGAATATTCGGGGTTCTGCGGATAGCCATCGATATTTACCGAAAAACAGAAAAGATCGGGTTCGAGCGACAATATTCTTTCTTCTTTCCAGGGGTTATTACGTCCATTCCTGGTGTATAATTTATATTCCATTGCGAAATAGTAGATACTCCATCTGGGTAAATACTTCAGATAGTCGCCTCCCTCTACTTTCAGTTCAAAACTTAACAATAACTGGTGATAACCCTCTTGATTCAAAGAGGTAAAATTCACCAGTTCCACCTCGTTGTTCACTCCAACGAGAGGATTCCAGATATACATATTTTGGATATTTCCAGGGGGTATATTGGAACTTCCCGATTTTGACACACATCTCAGGTTCAACATGTTAACTGGGAAATCATACGGTTCTCTTGTGTTCTCATTGGCTAATTTTCGTTCAACTCTTCTGACCCTGGCTGTAATTCTCCAGTCAGATTCCCTCATTTTATTTGCTCCCAGCTGAAGTATTGCAAAATTTGAAGGGGAAATTGTCCCGTAAATGCTATTCACTTCAAACCAGCTACCACCTCCCCACTCCAGCGAATAGGTATTGTTGTATTGAGCACATACAGTACTTATCGCCGGGACAAGCAGGATCAAAAATGCAATAACCCTATTCATGGCTGAATTCAAGTTCTGCAGCTTCCAACGTAGTCTCATCACCGTAATCCAGTATCACAGTGGCAGTATAATCTCCTTTTTCCAACGATTCCCCCAGCGGAATTATCACTTTTCGTTGATTACCGGGCATGGTAAAAAACGGTATATTTCCCAGGCTGGCTTCTTTTCCGGTAGTATGGTTGAATAATGTAGCTCTTATCAAACCGTCGGTCCAGATATTTCCATTATTGTTAAAGGTCAGACCTATCAAATTTTTCTCCCCCGAGAACGACATGTCTGATATTTCCAACTGCTTTCGCTCAGCAATCAGCCCTCGTCTGTATATCTTAATCCCCTGCCGCACGTTAATGCGGATGGCCGCTCCCTGCGAATCCACCCCATCAACCGGATTCATCTGGGTAACGTAGAGCATGGCTGTCTGCACATTATTATCGGCCGAAACACTCAAAGGGACACTCATCTTGACCTCAATCTTTCTGCTCTCCCCCGGCTGGAGCGTGAGGTAGGTACCCCCAGGCAGGCTGAGCCAGGAAGCACAGGAATTTGCCAAACTATCGGGCGGCAGCATGACATTGTTTCCATACTCATCATAATGCCAGTCGCCCAGCGTTATGGAAAGGTCCAAAGGATGATCTTTGCTGATATTATTCACCAACAACTCCTGTGTACCACTCTCACGTGCTGCGAGGGTATAGTATACCCTTGGTGGAGATACGGACAACCCAACCTGACCGAATGCATTTCCCGCGAGTGAAAATAAAAACAAGGTGGTCACAGCTATCAGAAAGGAGTATCTTGTATTCATTTAGTCAGGTTTGTGTGTCAAATGAGATTTGTTTCGAAAAAGAAACTCATAGTGGGATTTATCCCGGTTTAAAAAGGGAGGGCATTGATGTTAAAAAAATGCACCTCCCCCATCTGTATAGCAACAGCTTGTTACCCCTATTTTGAAGCAATGGTATACGTAACAGTTGCAGTATAAGTAGTAGCTTCGGTACCGTTGGCCATATTCACGTAGGTATCTTCGCTTTTCCATCCGTCATGTTCGTAGGTGACGTTGAAAGTAAGGCCCATACCACCTCCCTCGGAAGAGAAAAACTCTTTGGTTCCGGCGCTCAGAGAGGGTTTGTTTATAAAGTTAAAGTTATTTCTTTCTGCGGGAATAGTCGAACCCTTTCCGGCAATGATCTTTACATGATCACCCGCCAAGGGAGTCTCGCCGTTCATGAAACCAGAACTCGTAACAGATACTGCGAACGGTCCGGAGTGATAAACGGTTAAATGATCGTCTTTGGTTACTGTTTTATTGTCAACTGTTCCTGCAGAGTAATCTGTGGGACTGTCATATTCAAAATTAATCACCTTCTGATCAGGATTAACCTGAATGGATTGAATGGGTTTGAATACCAAATTAACAGTGACCGGATCTGTAATAGTTGCGCTTGTCCCATAGGGCAAAACTTCCGCTTTTACGCTATTCACCGAAATCAGACCAAACATGAGAAGAGCACCTGCTAAAAGACTTTTTTTTGTTTTCATTACAATTAATTTGTTGATTTTTTATGCTTATTTTTTATGTAATTAATAATCCTATCACTCTGTTTTTACTTACCTTCTGCCTTCATTATTGCCATTTTCAGACACCTTTTATTCAATTCGGGACGACGAAGCCCGTAAAAATATATAATTGTTATTTTTTCAGTTTATCGCGATAATAAATTATTATTCCTTTCGATGCTATTCAACAAATCTTGCTGCAATTTTTAGACACTGTTTTCCTTTTTTTT
>DHSP01000065.1:8088-9281 GCA_002408485.1 Proteiniphilum sp. UBA5283
TTTTTTTTCGACACCCCGAACGAATCTTGTTTCAAACGCCACCACCGGCTTTTCTCGTCAATTTTACAATTTTCGTTAAATATGTCCATTTTATTAAATTATTTGAGAAAACAAACCAACCCAATAAAAAAGACTCAACATTCTANNCGCAAATGTACAACACATTATGACAATATACAAATAAAAGACATTCATTTAACTTTATTTAACCCATTTTCTTTCACATCAAGACTTTCCCGAAATCTCAAGACACTTATTTGATGGATGTTATTCATCTATCAGGCTACAAATCTTCAGAGAAGACGTATTTTGTCCGAAAATCACAACCCATTCCGACTCTTTTTTCAATTTGACCTACCCGTATGGGCAGGGTTTATTTTTATAAAAAGCTGCCTCCAACCTAAACGAAAAGAGATTTAACACACCATTGCATGTTCAACTTTTATCTTTTTCGGATATCGCCGCGCACCTCTGTACCATGAAGCATGAACTGCGCGACAAATATAATAAAAAGACAATTCGTGTAACATAAAAAGGACATTTATTTTCATTATTTCCACTATTTCAAATGGCAACGATTGCATAAACCGTACTGAAAAAATAGCAAGATGGGGGATTATCTCGTAGTTATGGTATAGGTTACATTGGCTTTATAAACTGTTTCTACCCCGTCTGATTTGACATGTTTATCGATATAGTTCTGTGCGGATCCGGCAATCCTGTTATCGTAGGTAACATTATATTTCAGGTCCTTCCCTCCGTTCTCAGACTCGATAATGGAAGAAGGGGTTGATGAGAGGGGCGTTTCGGTATATCGGGTATGAGGACGGCTGTAGGACCCGTCAGCTGCCCTGACAATCACATCGCCCAGCGGGATGGTTTCGCTTCCTCCTACCCGGGTAAAATAAGCACCATCGGCCGCAACCGTAATCTGAAAACCTCCGCTACTACACACGGTAAGGTGGTCGTCGTGCGTGACCGACACTCCTTGCTCGTAATCTTCGGTGGAGGCATACATCAGGTCGGTACTTTTTTGGGTAGTTTGCACAGCAATAGTCTGTACGGGAAAAAATCGAATATTCACCGTAACTGCATCGGAATGCGACTGCGCTCCGGCATTCGCTACCGAAAGCATCATGCAGACAAGTAGCGTTGTTAAGGTTATCGAAATATTCAAAAATCCCCCTTTCTTT
>DHSP01000024.1:0-890 GCA_002408485.1 Proteiniphilum sp. UBA5283
GATAATATTCCTGCCGTACCGGAAGGTTACGGCGTATCGGATATCGATCCGAATATCCCGAGCGTGGCGGGCGGGAAGATCCAGCCTGCGAAGCTGAATCCGGGGAAGGAGATCTACAGCAAGGAACTCACGTTCAAGGGCGGATCGCACGGCAGCACGTTGAGCATCATCCCCGGAGAGAAGGCCAAAGAGATGGAAAAGAAGCTGCCCGAGGTACCGAAGAGTACTTCCAGCCACTCTGCCAACTTCCTTCTGGCTTGCCAGGGCAAGGAGAAAACACGCTCCCCGTTCGAAATATCGGCACCGTTGAGTCAGGTGTTCTGCCTGGGTGTGGCGGCACAGCGGCTGAACCGTAAGATTGTGTTCGACAGGGAGAGCAAACGAGTGACCAACGACGCCTTTGCCGATGCCTTCCTCACGGGTGAGCCTCCGCGGAAAGGCTGGGAAGATTTTTATAAGATTTGAGTCGACGGTACGGTTTTGAAAAAACGGGAGCCAAAGACCAATTGTTCGCAAAAAAAGAAATTTATTGATCCATAACATAACAAGAAGAAAATGAAAAAAAACAGTTTGTTAATTTTAGTGATGACAGCATTACTCGTATCCTGTTCACAAGGACCGAAGTGGCAGGAGTTGTTTAACGGAAAAGATCTGCAAGGGTGGGAGAAGTTGAATGGTACTGCCGAGTATAAGGTGGAAGACAATGCCATCATCGGCATTTCTCAAATGAATACGCCCAATACCTTTTTGGCGACAACCGAAAAATACGACGATTTTATTCTTGAGTTTGAATTTAAAGTAGACGACGGATTAAATTCGGGTGTGCAATTCAGGAGCAATAGCCTGCCAGATTACAGGGATGGTCGCGTTCATGGTTATCAGTTTGAAAT
>DHSP01000024.1:1071-6817 GCA_002408485.1 Proteiniphilum sp. UBA5283
GGATGGCTTTATCCGATGAATTACAACCCAGAAGGAATGAAGGCATTTAAGCACAGTGAGTGGAACAGTGCCCGTATTGAAGCCATTGGCAATTCTATCCGCACCTGGGTAAACGGTGTCCCTTGCGCCAATATCCTGGATGATACCACTCCGTCAGGGTTCATCGCCCTGCAGGTACATTCCATCGGGAAGGCCGAACTGGAAGGAAAGACCGTTGCGTGGCGCAATATCCGCATCCTTACGGATGAGCTTGATAAGTACAAAACAGCCGACGATGAGAATGTAATGCAGATAAACCAGGTGGCCAATACAATCTCTGACCGTGAAGCTGCCGATGGATGGAAATTGCTCTGGGATGGCAAGACCACCGAAGGATGGCGTGGTGCCAAGAGAGACGATTTTCCCGATCTGGGATGGTCGATTGACAATGGCATGCTGAAAGTACACAAAAGTGATGGTGGTGAGTCAACGAACGGCGGTGATATTGTTACGACCCGTCCTTACAAAAACTTTATGCTGAAAGTCGACTTTAAGATCACCGAAGGTGCCAACAGCGGGATCAAATATTTTGTCGATACCAACCTGAATAAAGGAGAAGGATCAGCCATAGGTTGCGAATTCCAGATTCTGGATGATCAGAATCATCCGGATGCCAAGATGGGGACCAATGGCAATAGAACGTTGGGGTCACTCTACGACCTGATTCCGGCTCCGCAAGACAAACCTTTCCGCAAGGGTTTTTTCAATACTGCGATGGTGGTAGTGGAAGGAAACCATGTGGAACATTGGCTCAACGGTGTGAAAATTGTGGAATATGATCGGAACAGCGATGCCTGGAACAAGTTGGTGCAAACCAGCAAGTACAAAGACTGGCCCAATTTCGGCAATGCCGAAGAAGGTCTGATTTTGTTACAGGACCATGGTGACGAAGTTTGGTTTCAGAATGTGAAAATAAAAGAACTGGATTAGGAATAAATAACCGTTACTAGTCTATAAGAAAAAGAAAATCAGAAAAGAACCGCCGGGGACCCCGGCGGTTCTTTTGATCTGTGAAAAAGATGTTCAGTCTTTTGCTAAAAAACAGGAAAGCAATCTATTTCTACACAAATTCCTTTTTGAGCATTTCCACCCATTTTGCCAAACGTTCCTGGGTTAGATCATATTCATTATCTTCGTCAATGGGTAGCCCCACCCACATGCCGTTGCTTACCGCGGTAGAGTCGTCGTATGTGTATCCTTCGTCAGGTACTTGTCCCACAATCTGTACTTTGTCATGCATTTCATCGTACACCACTTTCATCGATTCGGCAAAGCTGGTTGAGTATGATGCACTATCTCCCAGTGCAAAAATCGCCACTTTTTTCCCGCTAAAATCCATTCTGGCAAACGAAGGAAGAAAACCCTCCCAGTCGTCCTGCAAGTCGCCTATACCTGTTGTGGATGTGCCGATTACGTAGTAGGAATAATCTTTTACTTCCTTGAGTGTGATGTCCATCACGTTGAATATATCTGCGTTCCCGTCGAAAAGATCCTGTACCTGCCTGGCAACAGAAGCTGCATTCCCGCCGGATGATCCGTACAGAATAACTATTTTGTTCATTGTTGTTTGATCTCCATATTTGTTTAAAGAATAAACATTTCAACAAAGAAAATGTTTGTTTCGATGATAGACAAGCAGTTTTTTCTTTTGTGGATAACTGAAAATGTGTTACTTTTGCATCCATTCCGGCGCGGTAGTTCAATGGATAGAATAGAAGTTTCCTAAACTTTAGATTCGGGTTCGATTCCCGGCCGTGCTACTTCTGAAAAGCTGTAATTGATGATTCACTCATCGATTACGGCTTTTTTTATTGCTTTAAGCAAGCTCGACGCACAAATCTCATGGGTTTAATAGTAAGCATGACTATTATGAACATAAGTTCAAAATATTTTATATCTTTGCATCAGAATGTTTTTTCTGAATATAATGAATATTCTATCATAGGGCCTATAAGCCCAATGAAGCAGACATGGGAATTGCGATTATTTCAACTGGTAACAGTATGGATTCCAAGAGTGCGGCAAGAGAGTTGCCGATATAATTATGTTTTACAAATTTAAAAAAGGAGGTTAAGATGTCAGGATTTAATCGAAAAGGTCCAAACGGTGAAGGTCCGATGACAGGCCGCCGTGTTGGCCGATGTACCGATTTGGGTGCAAGAAGAGTAAATAGAAAATTTAACAGTGCCGAAAATCTGTCAGACAACGAAATGCAACATGTGTTTGGCCGCCGCATGGGACGTAACCAAGGTGCAGCTAGAAGAATGGGGAGATGCGGTAATGGTCAAGGTCGTTTCGGAAACGATTGGTAGTTAGGGGGAGGGTAACGCCGTTAGGTTTTACCCTCATCTTGCTTTCGTTATTATTTAAGGTAATACCGGGTATCGATGTAATGAAATTAATACTCTACGATGTTTTTTTAAAGTTTTACCGATCTGTGAAAAGAAATGATTCAATGAACATAAGTTTATAATTATTCCATATCTTTGGAATTTAAAGTAACAAAATCAACTTTCTAGCTGTGAATTGAAATTATGTCCCGTCCAAAGCAAAACCGAAAAATATCCAATCCCCCCCTGATGCAGGGATTCAAGCCTTTTGGCATTCCACGTAGAATGCTGAGTGCGGTCACTTTGTTATTTGATGAATACGAAGCAGTCAGATTACTGGATTATGAAGGATTGCTTCAGGAGCAGGCAGCGGAACGGATGAACATATCGCGGCCTACCCTGACGCGCATCTATGAACAAGCCCGTAAAACAATTGCAATGGCACTGGTAGAAGGAAAGATGATCAATATTGAAGGCGGCAGTGTACAGTTCGACAAAGAGTGGTTTCGTTGCAGGCGTTGCTATAAATTAATAGATAGTCCTGAAAATCATGTAAGATGCAAAGATTGCAAAAGTTTTGGTAATGACGAGTTAATACCGATAAATGCGAATGATAAGTGAAAGTAGTGGTGTTGTCCGATAATCGTGGAGCGGACAGATCGCTTGAGAACGAACACGGTTTGTCGGTCTATCTGGCAGCAGCTTTTTTCAAATGCCTGCTCGAGACGGGTGCATCTGATCGGCTTATCCGTAATGCTGAAAAAATGGGGATTGATATCAAAGCGGTTGATTTTGTGTTTATTTCTCTCGGGCATGCTGATCATTTGGGAGGGTTGCCTGCATTTCTGGAGCTAAATAAAACAGCCGGGATCGAAATATAGTAAACTTTCCAGGTAGCAATGAGGGGCTAAATAATGTATATCACCTGAATATGAAATGATAAAAATCTTCGTGCAAAACGAGCATGATAACTGTTCACTCACAAGGACACGATTAAAAGAGAGTTCCATGCGATACCTTTTAAAATAATATTTTTAAACATATGAAAATAGCAGTACCAACAAAAGAAAACAACCAGATTGATGCTCATTTTGGACACTGTGAATTTTACACGATTTACACTGTTTCTGAAAAGGATGACATCGTTGATAAGCAAATACTCCGTTCACCTGCAGGTTGCGGATGCAAGTCTGATATTGCCCTTAATCTGTCTCAAATGGATGTGAGAATAATGCTGGCCGGAGGTATCGGAGAGGGAGCGATCAACAAACTTTCATCCTGTAACATAGAGGTCATCAGAAATTGCAAAGGAGATGTGGACGAGCTCGTGAACGAATACCTTGCAGGTAACCTCAAAGATGGTGGAGCAAGCTGCCAATCGCATGCACATGATGAGAGTCATGTATGCAGTCATTAACAGGGAATGATGATTTAGTGCATAATCTCGCTATGGTGAAGCTGCACTCATCTTGCAGGCCAATGGATGTGTCAACGTGAAGGCGGAGGGGGCGCCGCATGGCCTTACGCGAAGGAAAAATAGCATTTTGAAAATGTGGAAAAATTGTATATGAAAACGCAATCCTGAAAGAATAGCTATCGACTGCATCAATCGATAGGGGCTATAATTCATATCAAAAATCACTAAAAAAAAGAACTATGGAAACAAATCAGGAAAACAACACCCCGGCAATGCCGAGAATCGGTGACAAGGCTCCTTCTTTCACCGCAAAGACAACACAAGGTATCATTAACTTTCCCGACGGGTTTGAAGGAAAATGGAAGATTCTCTTTAGCCACCCGGCCGACTTTACGCCGGTATGTACCTCTGAGTTCATGACCTTCGCCAGCATGCAGGATCAGTTTGAAGCACTCAATTGCCAGCTGGTAGGTCTCTCCGTGGATGGTCTCTACAGCCACATCGCCTGGCTGCGTACCATCAAGGAGAAGATCGAGTACAAGGGGATGAAGGATGTGGAGGTGACCTTCCCCCTGATCGAGGACATCACCATGGAGGTAGCCAGGAAGTATGGCATGATCCAACCCAACGAGAACTCCACCCAGGCAGTAAGGGCGGTCTTCTTCATAGATCCGAAGAACATCATCCGCACCATCATCTATTACCCCCTATCCCTGGGGCGTAATTTCGACGAATTGAAGCGCATCCTGATTGGCCTGCAGACAGCCGATGAATTTGGTGTCGCTCTGCCGGCCGACTGGCGTCCGGGTGACGAGGTGATCGTTCCCACTGCCGGCTCCTGCGGCGTAGCCAAGGAGCGCATGGAAGCCAAAGAGGAAGATATGCATTGTTACGACTGGTTCTTCTGCACGAAGAAACTTTCTAAAGAGGCGATAGAGAATGCTTTGCGGAAAGGTTGACCTTGTTGTGTGAAACGATTTATGAAACCCTGCTTCATCATGAAGGAGGGTTTTTTTGATGGAATTGTTTTGTATCTTTGTCCAGACTCCTATAAACAATGAAGAACAGTTAAAATTTAAACGATGAAGAAAAGTCTTTTTATGATGGGCAGTGTCGTGATCCTGCTGATGATGAGCTCATGTCGGCAAAAGAACGCTGAGAATAAGTGGATCCAGCTGTTTAACGGTAAAGACCTGACAGGCTGGACACCCAAAATCACCGGCTATGAAGCAGGTGACAACTTCGGTAATACCTTCAGGGTGGAAGATGGATTGCTCAAGGTCCGCTATGATCAATATGATCAATTTGATGGACGTTTCGGGCACCTCTTTTATCAGGATGAACTGTCGCATTACAAGCTGCGGGTGGAGTATCGCTTTGTGGGAGATCAGTGTCCCGGAGGAGCGGGATGGGCCTACCGCAATTCCGGTATCATGGTTCACGGACAGCGTCCCGAGACGATGACGCTCGATCAGGATTTTCCCACCTCGGTAGAGGTACAGTTGCTGGGCAGCGACTCGCTGGTGGAACGAACCAACATGAACGTCTGTACCCCCGGCACCAACATTGTGATGAATGGCGAACTGATCCTGGACCACTGCATCAACTCCTCTTCTGGTTTCTTCTTTGGGGATGAGTGGGTCACCGCCGAACTGGAGGTAAGGGGAAATGAGGTGCTATATCATGTGGTGAACGGCGATACCGTGTTACAATACAACCAGCCGCAGCTCGACGAGCGTGACGCTTCCTTTGCCCGGCTCATTGATGTGAATAAGGGTGACAAAATGCTGCACAAGGGAACCATTTCCCTGCAGAGCGAGAGTCACCCCATCGATTTCCGAAAGGTGGAGCTGCTGGTTCTGGAGTGATCCCTTACGCGGGACAGGGTGCTTTTCGATAGACATTGGCTATACCCGGACTGGTATTCCCTAATTACTGGCTTATTACCCCCTTATATTTA
>DHSP01000024.1:6988-26405 GCA_002408485.1 Proteiniphilum sp. UBA5283
TTGAACAGATTGAAAACTTGCGTAGTTATTGGCGGCTTCTTTCGAAAAGCAGAAGAAGTCGATTCCAGGTTTAAAAAGTAAGACAAAAAAGGCCATCTCATGTTATATTATGAGACGGCCTTTTTGCTTGTTGAATATCGAAATATCTGCTTAGTCTAACTGCGGTCCAGAGGGGATCAGCGCAATAGCTGCGTCGTTATCGCAATATTGTTTGAAATTTTCGATATACATGCCTGCCAGCTTTTTGGCTTTGGCTTCCCACTCGCTCTTATCGGCATAGGTGCTTCGGGGATCCAGAATGTCTGAAACGCCGTTCAGCTTCACAGGAGCAGTGAGGTTCATGACAGGAACATGGAATGTTTCGGCTTTTTCGATTGATCCGTCGATGATGGCATCGATGATGGCACGGGTATCTTTCAGGGAAATACGTTTTCCGGTTCCGTTCCATCCTGTATTTACCAGGTATGCCTTTGCATCGTGTTGTTCCATTTTCTCAGCCAGACGTTGTGCATAAATGGTGGGGTGCACAGTCAGGAATGCTTCACCGAAAGCGGGAGAGAAAGATGGCTGTGGTTCAGTGATTCCTCGTTCGGTGCCTGCCAGTTTGGAGGTAAATCCGCAGAGGAAGTGATACTGTGCCTGGTTTGAGTCCAGAATAGAAACGGGAGGCAATACACCGAAAGCATCGGCAGAAAGATAGATGATCTTTTTGGCATGTCCTGCGCGTGAAGGAAGCACGATCTTGCTGATGTGGTGGATAGGATAGGATACACGGGTATTTTCGGTGGTGGAACCATCGCTGTAGTCAATGTTTCCTTCGTCATCCACGGTCACGTTTTCCAGCAATGCATCGCGACGGATAGCTCTCCAGATGTCCGGTTCGTTTTCTTCCGAAAGGTTGATCACTTTTGCATAGCATCCGCCTTCATAGTTGAAGACGCCGTTGTCGTCCCAGCCGTGTTCGTCGTCACCAATCAGGAAGCGTTTCGGATCGGCAGAGAGCGTGGTCTTGCCGGTACCGGACAAGCCGAAGAAGATGGCCACGTCACCCTCTTTACCCACGTTGGCAGAGCAGTGCATGGAAGCTATTCCGCGCAGCGGCAGATAGTAGTTCATCAGCGAGAAGATACCTTTTTTCATTTCACCGCCGTACCATGTACCACCAATCACCTGCATTTTCTCGGTCAGGTTGAACAGGGTGAAGTTCTCGGAGTTTAAGCCAAATTCCTGCCACTTATCGTTGGTCGTTTTAGAACCGTTTAAGCATACGAAATCGGGTTCACCATAATGGGTCAATTCATAGTGTGAGGGACGGATAAACATGTTGGTCACAAAATGTGCCTGCCATGCTACTTCCATGATGAAGCGAACTTTCATGCGGGTATCTTCGTTGGTGCCGCAGAAGGTATCCACTACGTATAATTTATTTGACTTGGAAAGCTGCTCGGTAACACGTCCTTTGCAGTAGTCGAACGCTTCTTTGGAGCAGGGACGATTGATGGTCCCGTCCCACCAAAGTGTATCTTTGGTGACGTCATCTTTCACAAAGTACTTGTCTTTGGGCGAACGGCCGGTAAACTTTCCGGTGTAGACTGCTGTAGCGCCGGTTTTGGTTAATTTGGCCCTCTCGAATCCCTCGTTGGCAGGATTCATTTCGTCCTGGAAAAGAGTCTCGTAGGAAGGATTGTGCACGATTTCGAAATCGCCCACAATGCCATACTTGCTTAAATCTAAATTTGCCATCTTACTAAATTTTGGGTTTATTATTATGATTGTATAAAACTCGCTTTGTGATAAGTCCTAAAACAGTCGTACAAAAATAAACAAATTCCTTCAAACTGAAAAGGAATTAAAGAAAAATTTCTTTAATTAAGTGCGTTTTCCGCAAAAAACCTTTCTTTCAACAAAAAACCGGCGGAAATGTTCAGATAAAAGGGGAAAAATAGTACCTTTGCTTTCCGGAAAATGATTGAATAATATTGAATGAAAGTATATAATTTTTCGGAAAATAATTCGCTGCTTAGTTCTTTTATCCGTGAAATAAGAGACATCAACATTCAGGGTGACCGGCTTCGTTTTCGCAGAAATATTGAACGAATCGGGGAGATCATGGCATATGAAATCAGCAAAGAGCTAAAATACAGAAGCCTGGAAATAACAACTCCGCTCGATGTGACGGAAGTGAATGTACCTGACGAGGATATTGTCATTGCCACCATACTCCGTGCTGGGCTTCCTTTCCATCACGGGATACTCAACTACTTCGACGGAGCGGAGAACGCTTTTGTCTCCGCATACAGGAAATACAAAGAAACCGGACATCAATCTTTCGATATCCACATAGAATATATTGCTTCGCCCTCCATAGATGGAAAGACGCTGATCATAGCAGATCCGATGCTCGCTACCGGCAGCAGCATGGAGCTGACATACAGGGCGCTGCTCACGAAGGGGACTCCCTCGCACATCCATATTGCCACCATCATTGCAAGCAGACAGGCTATTGACTACTGCATGACAAACTTTCCCGCTGAAAAAACCACAATCTGGGCAGCAGCAATCGACCCGGGATTAAATGAATCGGCCTATATCGTGCCTGGCATCGGAGATGCGGGCGACCTGGCTTATGGAGAGAAGATTTAATCGTAAAATTTTTTGTCGAACGCCCGAAATTCGCCCTGCTTACGGATGAGACGATGCCATGACGCTGACAGGAAGCCGGTCCCATATCCCAACATTTGTATCCAGGCAGCCACTATGCTGTAGCATGCCACTTTGGGTGATTTGTGCAATCTCAGTGAGTCTGCAAAGATGGTGAGGCTGTATATGGCGGGGATAATCAGGATGGCGGGACGTAGCGGAGAAAGAAGGAACATAGTGGTCATGAATGCCACGAAAAGAGCAGGTAGCGTGTGTACCATCTTCAGCGATCCCGGATGGGCCAGATGCAGGTTGATGCGGGCAATGCCTGAGTTGTGTACCTGCTTGAAAAACTGCTTGAAGGTAGATCTCCTTTTGTGATATACGTATGCATCGGAAATAAGCGCCGTCCGAAAACCTGCTTTCAGCAGCCGGAGACTGAAATCGATGTCTTCGCCAAAGCGCATGGCACCATAGCCCCCAACGGTGTTGAATGCATCCCTGGAGACGCCAAGGTTGAAACTGCGTGGGTGGAACTTGTCCATCGATTGTACCTTTCCCCTGATGCCCCCTGTGGTAAAAAAAGAAGTCATGGTGTAGTTAATTGCTTTTTGTATTGTGGTAAAGGATGGTAGAGCTGCATCGGGCCCTCCGTAAGCATCCACAAAGTTTTCGCTAAGCGAGCGTGAGACCGTTTCCACGTAATGGGAAGGGATGATGCAATCGGAATCGAAAAAAATGAGGTAATCGTATTTTGCCCTGGCGGCTCCTGCATTTCTGGAGAGGCCGGGACCGGAATTGGCTTTATCGAAATAGGTGATGTCAAGCTGGTCACGATATTTCTCCGCAACAACATCGCTTTTGCGTGTAGATCCATCCTCCACGATAATTACTTCAAACTCCTTGCAGGTCTGATTGCAGAGGCTGGCAAGCAGCTCGTCTATTTCTTCGGGACGGTTATATAGGGGAATTACGATGGAGAAAGGCATAAGACACGTTTTTAATTAAGTGTACAAAACTAACTATTTTCTTCCATTTTTTGATCTGCAGCAGGTATAAACTGCAAAAAAGAAAAAACAGCTAAATAAATGTGAAAATCTTTGAATATTTAAAAAATACAGCCTATCTTTGTACTGATATGTCGTTTTGGGTATACTTTGTCTAATAAAAAAAGAATATTAAACCAAAAAGACAGAAATTGGGAAAATTGAGTAGTCTATGGTCAGGTGGATTAAAATATGGTTTTGTTTTTTTATTTTATTGGTTGCTGTTGCCTGTGATGGCGGGGATGGCACGTCTATAAAAGGAAAAATTACCAATTTGGAATATCCTTATATCGTTGCTTCCTATCTGTCGGGCGACACCCTTGCCATTGATACCATCAGAGTGGACAGCAGAGGCCGTTTTGTCTACAAAAACAATCTGGATACGCTGACAACCATATCCTTTCATCTGAATAATTATGAAAGTGCCGCAGTCGTGTTTGCCAATAATGGTGAGAAAATCACCATTGAAGGTGATGCCCGGTTGCCCGATCTGATCAAAGTAAACGGAAACGAGATAAACGATGATATTACTTCCTTTAAAATCAGCAATTTAGAATTGCTTACCCAGCGAGGGCAACTGCTTGAAAATTTGCTGAGAGAAAAGGAAGCGGATAGTGTGGTTAACAACACGCTGGCCCATCGTGAAGAGATGGCCAAACTGAATGTGTTAAATCATGAACTGACACTCAAAGCCGAAGATTACATCAAGGAACATCCCGGTAAATTATCAAGCCTGATACTGATTGGTAATTTTTTTATGGACAGCGACAATTCCCAGGGGTTGGAGAGAGTACTTGGTTATTTGGAGGGAGACGTTACCAAAACACAGCTTGCCGCACGGTTGCAATCTTATTCAGAGAAGATGAAGCGATCAGCCGAAGGAGCGCCGGTCCCCTATTTTAAGCTGACCGACAAGGACGGTGCGGAGATCTACTCCTATAATTTTAACGGCAAATATCTGCTGTTGTCGTTCATCTCTACAGTGGGCATCGAATCTCGCGAAACGGTTGAGCTGCTGAAAAATGAATATGCTGCTATGGATAAAGACAGTGTGGCATTTTTAACCATCTATATCGATTCCGACATCTATCCCATTGAGTATGTCGAGAATGATTCAATACCCTGGACTGTAATCCCCGAGAAACAGAGCTGGGGGTCAGACATCGTGGAGACATTCAATGTGCAGTTCGTTCCTTTTAATTTGCTTGTTTCTCCGGGCCAAACTATCAAAGTACGCAATCTTCCCGCACAGAATGTGAAGACAGCAGTCACCAGCACAGCCGAAAAGTAACAACATCATATAAAAATATTTATGCTACATGCTGGTCAAACTGTTTGGAGCGGCTGTACAGGGTATCAATGCTACGCTCATTACCATTGAGGTGAATGTTTCCAGGGGGATCCGCTTCCTGCTGGTCGGCCTCCCCGACACTTCCGTAAAAGAAAGCCACGAAAGAATTGTTTCAGCTCTGGAGATGAACGGACTGAAGTTTCCCCGTCATCAGATTGTCATCAATATGTCGCCCGCCGATATCCGTAAAGAGGGATCGGCCTACGATTTACCCCTTGCCATCGGTATTCTGTCGGCATCCGGGGCTGTCAGCCCCGACAAGCTCAACGAATATGTGATGATGGGAGAGCTGTCGCTCGACGGGAGCATTCTTCCGCTCCGGGGAGCTTTGTCTATTGCCATGATGGCAAAGGAGAATGGTTTCAGGGGGCTTGTCGTTCCCACTGCCAACGCTAAAGAAGCAGCTGTAGTGGATGGATTGGCTGTATATGGAGTGGATAATATACGCGATGTAGTCGATTTCTTTAATGGACAGCACATTCTGGAGCCTACTGTCGTAGATGTGGAAAAAGAGTTCCGGGAGGGTCGCAATGCATTTGACCTCGACTTCTCTGATGTGAAAGGACAGGAAAGCGTGAAACGCGCCCTGGAGGTTGCGGCTGCGGGTGGTCATAATGTTATTATGGTTGGTGCTCCCGGATCGGGCAAGTCGATGATGGCCAAAAGACTACCGACCATTCTTCCTCCTTTTTCTTTGGAAGAAGCGCTGGAGACGACCAGGATTCACAGCGTGGCAGGACGCACCGGTCTGCACAAGTCGCTCATGATTCAAAGGCCCTTTCGTGCCCCACATCACACCATCTCCAATGTGGCGATGGTAGGTGGTGGCACCTACCCTCAGCCGGGAGAGATCAGCCTGGCTCATAATGGCATACTCTTCCTCGACGAGTTGCCTGAGTTTAACCGGAATGTGCTCGAGGTAATGCGCCAGCCGCTGGAAGATCGTAAAATCACCATTTCCCGTGCCCGCTTCAGTGTGGATTATCCGGCAAGCTTCATGCTTGTGGCTGCCATGAATCCCTGTCCCTGTGGCTTTCACAACCATCCCGGGAAAGAATGTGTTTGTCCTCCCGGTGCTGTAAACCGATATCTTAATAAAATATCGGGCCCTTTGCTCGACCGGATCGATATGCACATCGAGATTACTCCTGTTCCTTTCGAAAAAATATCAGAGCGGACATCCGCAGAGCACAGCGACGAAATACGTGGGCGCGTAATCAGGGCCAGAGAGATTCAAATGCGCCGTTTCTGCGGAGCGCGGGGCGTCTATTGTAATGCTCAGATGACCGGTAAGATGTTGCATAAATATGTTTCTCCCGACAACGCCGGGTTGACTCTGTTGAAGGCAGCCATGGAACGCCTCAACCTCTCTGCCCGTGCTTATGACCGCATTCTTAAAATGTCACGCACTGTGGCTGATCTGGAGGGGAGTGAACAGATAAAACCGGCCCACCTGGCGGAAGCCATTAACTACCGGAATCTGGACAGGAATAGCTGGGCAGGATAAAAAAATTATCGAATAATCCAAAATCTCTATATTTGCAGGTTTATGGTCAAAGCGGGAGAATGGGTCGACCTGTAGCAGGCACCCGGTGGCGGCTATACGTTAAATCCGATTAGAGGAAGGAATGAGATTGGCTGCCATTTCCGCTAGTGATATGGCGCCCGGTAGTGTTCATTTTTTTTCAAAATGATGATCGTCGTAATACTTCAAAAATGTGTGTCCCCAACGGAACCCTTTGTCGGTGAACTTTTTCACGACAGGGTGTCCGGGATACAATGTTCCGTTTACGGTGGTGTCTGACACCGCCCTTTCGGGTTGATTGGGGCGGCCTGTTTTTTTCCATCGTACCGGATTGAATCTGGGATTGATGTCGATGGCCATGCCGGTAGCATGTTTGGAGTAGGAGATGTTGCGGTAGCAGAAGCTGTAAGTGTTGTTGTCGTCCATCGAGAGGCTGTCGTTCCAATCGTAATGCACTATGGGTATGGCTTTCTCGATCACAAACCCTGTCTCGAACATAAACCGGAAGAGTGCTGCTATGTCGCCTGATATCTGCTTGTTAGACAGGACCTGCCCCCGGTGTATTCTCCCATCGGTGGAGAAATAGGTCACATCCAGCAGATTCAGGCTGTCAATAATTTTTTGTGGTGCCCCGCTTCCGGCTGTGGCTTCCTCGAAGGTGTAGCTCGCGTCGATCAGTGTGTCCTGTTTTACAGGTTTCTCCACATAGCTATCTATGGGTAAAACGACAGCTTGTCGGGGCTTTTTATTGGGCCCGCTGCAGCCAAAGTTGAGAAGGAACAGGAAGACGACTAGCCAAAATTTCATCGGAGCAGACTAACTTAGCTCTAGTCCGAATTCATCGGATAGTTTTTGCAGAGCCGGATTCTGTTGAACCATCTCGTCGAATATTTCCCGTGAAGTAAGCGGTTTTTTAATCGCATTATCTTCCGCAATCCGGATGGTCATGGTGATCTCTCCGTTCTGCAAAGTTTCTCTGAGATGAGTGAGGATAGACATGCTATTGTCGGTGAGATATTGTTTGTTTAGCTCCGTATTCACTTCCACCTCAAACAATACATCGCTCAGCATCCTGGGCAGGTAGAGCGACATGGTATTTTTGAGAAGTACCTCTTCTTTCAGCGACCTGGCATATTCTTGCCAGGCAGAAATAAGCTCTTTCTCCGTGAACAGGTTGGTGCCATTTTGCAGAACTTCCTCCCTGATCGTGCTGGCTTCCTCTTTTTGGGTCTGGTTGATTGAGGCTAGCGACACCCCCATGCCTGCCATGGAGACGTTTCTTCTTTTGGGGGCTGATGGTTTTTCATTGCCTTTTTCGGAGTGAATTCCAGAGTCGCGGTTCACTTTTTTGGATACCGGTGGTTGCTTATCGCTTTCCCTGTGCTGCTTTACATCTTGTTCCTGCAGGCTGGGCGTATTGCCTGATTGCTGCGTGTCGTTTGTTGCTTTTGGGTCCGTAGCTACCGTTTCACACTTTTCATCACCCCTCTTTGAAGTCGTTATCGGTTCAATAGTCGTTTTTTTTTCCTCCTTCCCTGCAGTGGAGACCTCTGTGATCTGGCATAACTTGATCAGCATCAGTTCCATCAATAAGCGTTTGTTCTTGCTGAGGCGATAGTTAAGATCGCAGTCGTTGGCCAGATCTATGGCCCGATACAGAAAAACATTGCTGCACTGTTGTGCCATCTCGATATATCTTTCCCGAATAGAAGCCCCTACTTGAAAAAGCTGTGCCGTGGCCGGATCTTTGCACACCAGCAAGTCGCGAAAGTGAGAAGAGATGCCGCTGACGATATGTTGTCCTTCGAACCCTCTGTTGAGAATGTCATTCAGAATGAGCAGGCAATTCACCACATCTCCCGCCAGGATGGTCTCAGAAAGCTTAAAATAATATTCATAATCCAGCACGTTCAGGTTCTCAATTACTGCCTGGTAAGTGATGTTGCCTCCCGTGTAGCTGACTGTTTGATCGAAGATGGAGAGAGCGTCGCGCATTCCGCCATCCGCTTTCTGGGCGATGATGTTGAGTGCTTCCGGTTCGGTTTGTACCCCCTCCTCTTTTGCCACATACTGCAGATGTTCTACGATATCGCCAACGTGGATGCGGTTGAAATCGTACACCTGGCATCGCGATAAAATAGTGGGAATGATCTTGTGCTTCTCTGTGGTTGCGAGGATAAAAATCGCGTGGGAGGGAGGTTCCTCCAGCGTTTTCAGGAAGGAATTGAAGGCGGACTGGGATAACATGTGAACCTCGTCAATGATGTACACCTTATACTTCCCGATTTGTGGCGGCACTCGCACCTGATCTATCAGACTGCGGATGTCGTCGACACTGTTGTTGGATGCAGCATCCAACTCATGAATATTGTACGATCGTTGTTCGTTAAAGGCTTTGCACGATTCGCATGCGTTGCACGCTTCGAAATCGTTCGTTGGGTCCAGGCAGTTGATTGTTTTGGCAAAAATTCGGGCACAGGTGGTCTTTCCCACGCCGCGGGGACCGCTGAACAGATAGGCATGTGCCAGCTTGTTGCCCGCGATGGCGTTTTTTAATGTGGTGGTGAGCGCTTCCTGTCCCACGACGGAACGAAAGGTGGAAGGCCTGTATTTTCTTGCAGAAACAATAAAATTATCCATGACTGAATCGGACAAAACGTAAACTACAAATGTACGAAAAATATCGGGATTTTATTATCTTTACGCCAAATTGGAACAAAGGGGCCATTATGAAGGATTTCATTTTCGTTATATCGCTTGTCGGTGCAGCTTTGCTGATCACGATCTCCTGTTCGTCGAGCAAGAAGACGCAAACTGAAGTGCGTGCCGACGTTGCTGTAGTATCACAGACCATCGTTCCCGATACGTTTGTTTTGCCTGTGATACCGGATGCACTTGTCACTCCCGATGACCGTGCCAGATATTTGTCGTTGCACTTTTGGGACCGCTTCGATTTCAGTAACCGAAAACTGATTGAGCGTCCCGATATCACCGAACAGGCTTTTGTGGATTATATCAATATATTGCCTTATTTTTCAAAAGAAGAGACCGATAAATCGCTTCTTTACACGCTAGGTAAGGCAGAGGCTGACACCATTTTTTACCGTTATTTTGCCTCCTTATTCGATAAATACTTTTATGATCCCAATTCCCCATATCGTAACGAGGAGTTTTATCTTCCCATACTTCAGCAACTGGTGCAATCGCCCCTGCTGGTTGAGGAAGATGTTTCGCATTATGCGTTTCAGCTCGACATGGCATTGAAGAACCGTATCGGGCAAAAAGCCAACGATTTTCATTATACACTCGATTCCGGGTTAACGTTCTCGCTTTATGAGCTGAAAAGTGAATACACGCTGCTGATGTTTTCCAATCCGGGATGCCCCACCTGTGAAGCTGTAATGGAGCAACTCAACGCCTCAAAGCCATTGAACGCTGCGCTGGCACTGAACAACTCCTCCCGGACGATGCTCACCGTGCTTACTCTCTATCCGGATAATGATCTGAGCGAGTGGTATTCCCATTTGCCGCATTTGCCGGCGAAATGGGTACATGCATACGATAAAGGAATGGAAATCAACCTAAAGAGGCTCTATGATATTAAAGCGATACCCACACTTTATCTGCTGGATAAAGACAAAAAAGTGATTTTAAAAGATAGTTCTATCGAAGCGATCGAATCGTTCTTTTCTGTTTTGCAATGATTATCAGCTGTTTGGGATATGGAGAATGCGAATATTAACATTTGGTAAGAAAGTTTTCGTGCAAAAATGAGTCATATTCAAAAAAGTGACGTAATTTTGCAGACTTCTACAAAAGGCTTTTAGCGAAAAGTCTTAAAAGTTAAGGGATTTGGCATCCTGCGTGAAGCATCGGCCAAGTCCGAGTAATAACCAAAATTTTTTTATATGAAGTACGTGAACTTTTGCCTTATCGCAATGTTTTCACTTGCATTATCATCAGGTTCTGTGAAGGATGCGGTTCCTTCCATCGGATACTACCCCGGAGAAAGATTACCCGATATTGTTTTGACGGATATAAAGGGTGATTCTTGCAACCTGAGTGATTACAAAGGCAAAAAAGTCGTGGTTAATTTCTGGGCCTCTTATGATGCCCGATCCAGAGCGACCAACGTGCGTCTGCATAATTTTTTAAAAATGACAAATGCGGATGTTGTGTTTCTTTCTATCTCATTCGATCAAAATATTCATGTTGTAGAAAGAACACTGGCAATGGATAATCTCGACACTATTTCACAATTTTGTGAAGTAAACGGACCCGAATCAGGACTGTACAAAGATTTTAGACTGAACCGCGGGTTCCGGAATTACTTGATCGACGAAAACGGAGTAATCAAAGCAATGAATTTTACTTCCGAAGATTTAAGCGTCATCCTTTGAGATTGACAAAGATTTACGTAAGAGCGGGTGTCGTTTTTTTTCGACGCCCGTTTTTTTGTGGTTTTCTTCTCAGAAATGCTATGGTCCCGTTTATTATTCTCTTTTTATTGTCGGGGAATGAGTAAGATATCGCACCAGGCTAGTTTACAGATGATAAGGAAAAGTTAAAGATTGCCCGTCATCTTTATTGCTGTCACTACAGGGGAGTTGCGAAGAAAGGAATTGTTGTGTCTGCCAGGGATTCATCGTTATAATATTCAATTACATTTTCACGCACGATCTTCAATGCGGAAGAAAAACGGTTAATGACCGATTTGGACGAAATACCCAAAGTCTGGGCGGTATCCTGTACAGATAGCTGTTGCTCCCAACGCAGCCGGAAGACCTCTAATTCTGATGGTTTCATCTCCCGCATCGAATCAGAGATAATCTGTTCCAGCTCTTTCAAAATCGTTTTATCAAAAACGTTGCTCATGGAAAGTTGCACCAATTCAGGCAATGCCTCTTCCCAGAGAATATGTTCCGGTTTTTGGCTGAAGAAATCGAGTATTCTGAATTTCAAACGGATGAAAAGATAACTTTTGATGCTGCCCGCTGCATTCCCCGTAAGCGTATCTCTTTTATTCCATGTCTCAATCATTAAATCCTGCACAATATCTTTTGCATCGTCCCTGTTCACATAATGTGTCGCAGTCTTGTACAGATCTCCCGCGTATCGTTGGAAGATGAGCCGAAACTGTGATTTATTTTGCAATGCCTCCATATCGGAGATGTTTTTTGAAGTATCTAACCCTACAATCATTGTCGATTTTTCCCTTGTTGAATAACACAAAGTAAAGCAATGAATGTTACGAAACGACCTCAATTCAGTTACGTTTTCGTTACGTTTTTTTAAGCATAAAGTTTAAATTTCATTAACAAAATAAAGCAGGGATGTTTCTAAAAAAACCACTGCTATAAGAGTAGGAACAATCGATGAGTTCCTGCCAATAATCAACTTTATTCATATATGAACAGGCTTAAAAAGCTATTCTCAGACTATGTACGCGGGAAAACAACGACGACAGAAAAACGTATCGTTGAACTTTGGTACGATAAAAAAGCTTCTGCACACACCGATATTATTTCGGATGAAGAGGCAGAGGTATTCAGCAAACAGGCCTGGAGTGAGTTTGTGCTACTACGAAACAAGCAGTCTTCAGCGACAACACGAAATGCTTTACTCGCTTTTGGAGGTCTTGTGGCAGCTGCCATGGTTTTGTTTGTAGTAGTGCTTAATTTCTCTTTCTCTAAGAAAAACAACAGGGATGAAGGGATGCTGACAACAGAAATGCGAATATCCAGACAGTTTACCACACAGGACAGAATGAAAAAGATCACTTTACCCGATGGATCGAAGATCTTTATGAACCTGGGAACCTCCATCTCCATGTACGAAGGGAAATTCAATGCACATCAGCGTGAAATCTGGCTGGATGAAGGTGAGGCCTTCTTTGAAGTAATCAAAAATGTCAACCGACCTTTTATTATACATACCCCCAATGGGTTGACTACCAGGGTGGTGGGGACCTCGTTCAACATCAGAGCCTATAAAGACCTGGAAGAACAGATTATTTCGGTCAATACAGGAAGGGTACAGGTTACGGATAACAAGCAGAATACCATTGTAATTGATCCCGACAACAAAGTTACCTACAGCTATAAAGATGGTCAAATTTTCTCCGACAGAACGGATGCAAAAAAAAATTCAGCCTGGCAGACAGGGCTTATAATTTTGGAAAACGCAGGCATCAAGGAAGTAGCTTTCCGGTTAAAACAAGTGTTTGACATCAATGTGGATTTTGAAGGCATAACCAATCGGCAAGACCGGATCCATGCATCCTTCTCGAGGGATATACCCCTGCAGGAAGTGCTTGAAGATATCTGTAAGTTATATGATATACAGTATACAATAACAAACAACTCGGTGAAATTATTTAATTAGAAAATGTATGATTTATCGTTTTAGTTTAATTTTAAGAAGCATGTTGAGCATATATATATTTATGTGGATCAACATATCGAATGTCTATGCTGAAATGCAACATTACGGAAATTTCCCGGCTGAATCACTGGCAGACAGGATGGAACGAATGAATGAATTGGGAAAGGAAACGGGACAATCGGTCTCTTATAATATGTCGGAGTTGGAAAATAAAAGAACACCGGCTTTAACTCCTACAACCAACAATATGGAAGAATGGTTGCATAAATCGTTGGAAAACACGGAGTATACGTACGAAAAGAAAAGCAACAACCGTTATTTGGTCGTCAAAGTAAAAAAAGAAGTATTACCCCAGTCCAAACAGATTGAGCAGACCAGAGAAGTGCGTGGAACTGTCGTAGATGCGCAGCATGCACCTTTAATCGGTGTAAATGTGGTGCAGAAAGGAACTTCTAACGGGACCGTCACAGATGTGGATGGAAACTTTTCTTTTCATGTAACGCCAAATTCTACCATTGTTTTCACCTATATCGGTTTTACCGAACAGGAAGTCGTGTGGGATGGGAGGAGTAGATTGAGTATAACTCTTTCTGAAGATACAGAACTCCTGGATGAGGTCGTGGTTATCGGGTACGGTTCTGTTAAAAAGCGAGATTTAACTGGCTCTGTCTCCTCTTTAAGCGGAACTTTATTAAGAGATTTACCTGTTGCTTCTACAGCAGAGTCACTGACGGGCAGGTTAGCCGGTGTTCAGGTATCTAAAACAGAGGGTGATCCTAATGCAGAAGTGAAAATTAGAATCAGAGGAGGGGGGTCGATCACCCAGGATAATTCTCCTTTGTACGTAGTAGACGGTTTTCCGGTGGATAACATGAATGACATACCCACAACTGATATAGCATCAATTGATATTCTTAAGGATGCTTCATCATCGGCAATTTATGGTGCACGAGGTGCGAATGGTGTTGTGTTGATTACCACAAAAAGAGGAGCGGAAGGCAAGGTTAAAGTCAGTTTTAACAGTTATTACGGAGTAAAGAATATTACAAAAACACTCGATGTGCTTAATCCATACGAGTATGTATATTGGCAGTACGAGTTGCAGGGGAATAATGATACATTCCGTAAATATTATGGTGATTTCAGAGATTACGATCTTTATAAACAGATGGAGGGTACCAATTGGCAGGACGAAGTATTTGGCAGAAACGGAACAAGTTTCTCAAACAATCTTACTCTCAGCGGGGGAAATAAGGCAAATCAATACAATATCAGTTTAAACAGACGTGATGAAAAAGAGATCATGATTGGTTCAGCATATACCAGAATGAATTTCAATCTCAACACGTCTCATCAAGTGAAAGACTGGTTGAAATTAGATTTAAATGTCAGGTTATCCGATTATTATTTAAAAGGTGCAGGGACATCAAGTAATACAAGACTTTCACACGCTGTACAATTCAGACCTGTAAATGGAGTGGTAAATTATATAGATACTGATTTGGATGACAACGATTATGAAGTTATTTCCAGCAATATTCTTGATCCTGTAAAACAAATACTGGACGATTATCGTCGTAGAAAAGATTTGAAATTTAATTTTAATGGAGCTGCCAATATTAATTTCACCTCTGATCTTTTATATCGCTTTGAATACGGTACACAATACGGCACATATACAGATAAAAGATTCTACGGAGTCAATACTTCAAATGCTTTCAGGTACGGTAGACTGCCCTATGCATCAATAGATAATAGGAATTCCAATAGTTACAGAGTGGCAAATATATTGACATACAATAAAGATAATATATTGCCAGAGCATAATATGGTTTTGATGGTTGGTCAGGAGTTGAATTACGAGAAATACGAATCAGTTTTTAATACCTCAAAGTTTTTTCCAAAAACAATTGATCCGGAAGGAGCATTGGCTATGATGAGTTTGGGAATACCGGATCCTACTGACACATTCGACAGCCCCGCTTCAAAATTATCTTCATATTTTGGACGAGTAAATTACGATATGAAGGATCGCTATTTGTTTTCAGCTTCTTATAGAATGGATGGCTCGAGCAAATTTGCGCCTGAAAACAGATGGGCTTCTTTCCCTTCCGCTGCATTTGCCTGGCGTATGTCCAGCGAAGATTTTATGAGTCCGACAGAAAAATGGCTGGATGATCTGAAATTAAGATTGAGTTACGGAGCATCCGGGAATAACAGAATCCCCGATAACGCATGGAAAAAAATATACACAGTAGATGCAGGGGGCCTTTATATAGACGGTGATGGGGAGGGATCAGCACCTACCGCCTACTTCAAACCCGGCAGTGTATTGTCGAACCCTCATTTGAAATGGGAGACCACCATAACCCGGAATATGGGATTGGACTTTACGATGTTTAATCAACGATTAAATGGTACAATTGAGGCCTACTTAAATACGACGAAGGATTTGCTATTATCGGCAAGTATTCCTTCAAATACCGGTTATTCCCGGCAATGGCAAAATATTGGACAAACATCTAATCGCGGTATTGAACTGACTTTAAACGGTTACATTGTAGATACGAAAGATTTTAAATTATTCTCTTCCTTTAATATTGGAGTAAATAAGAACAGAATAGATAAACTGGGTGACACCAAACGCTGGGAACAGAATACGGATTGGTTTACCAGTAACAGCGGACCTTCGGGTGAATATTTGATCGAAGAAGGAGGCCAGGTTGGTGTCATTTACGGTTTCGAGACAGAGGGTATGTATACGTTTGATGACTTTACCTATGACAATGGAAAGTACACGCTAAAGGAAGGAGTGTCAGATAACAGTTCGCTCACCATGCCCAGAAGATTTTGGCCGGGTGCATTGAAATTGAAAGATCAGAATGGTGATTTTGTGGTAGATGCTGCGAATGATAAAGTGGTTATAGGAAATACAAATCCAAAGAATTCCGGTGGATTTAGTTTTACTTCCCAGTTCAGAGGTTTTGACTTGTCAGCATTTTTTAACTGGGTATACGGAAATGATATATACAACGCCAACAAATTGTATTTCCATATGTATGCAACCGGATATAATTACAAAAATATCTTAGATATTGCAAACTCTGATCATAGATTTACATATATTGACAAACTGACTGGTCTTGAAGTGAGTGATCCTGTAAAACTGGCGGAGATGAATCAGCATGCGACACTCTGGTCAACAGCGATGACACATGCCGCATTGCATTCATGGGTAATTGAAGATGGCTCGTTTCTTAGATTGAATAATCTCACTTTAGGCTATACTTTACCAAAGCCGTTGTTGGCAAATATAGGAATTGAGTCCCTGAGAGTCTATTTCACAGGTTATAACCTTTGGCTGTGGACAAGCTATACAGGATACGACCCGGAAGTGGATACAAGACGCGCAACGCCTCTTACACCCGGTATAGACTGGAATGCTTATCCCAGGAGCAGGAGTTTTAATATGGGGATTAATCTTGAATTTTAAATGTAGCTATAATGAAAAAAATAATTTATTCTGTAAGTATTTTCCTGACTTTATTGGGATTAAATTCATGTCAGGATTGGTTGGACGCGGATTCAAAATCCGTTTTTACGGAAGAATCCACATTTTCGAATGTAGATTTTGCCTCAAAAGCAGTCTTTGGTATCTACCAAACGTTTACGACCGGTGATTCTTATGGATATTATTATCCATTTACAAAAATAGATAGTGATATTGAGTTCACCTTTTCTGCAAATGAGGGTGCAAAAAACCAGTTGGCTCATTATGCCGGAACTCCTGGCTCTAAAAAGCTGGAGGAGATGTGGAATGCACTCTATTTTGCAATTGAAAGGGCAAATTTATGCATTGACAATTTACCACTAAGTCCTATTTGGGAAGGAGCAGATTCTAAAGAAGCGCACCGTTTATACGGTGAAGCGGTAACCTTACGAGCATTGGCTTATTATGAACTGATTCATACCTGGGGTGATGTTCCTTTTTCCATAAAATCTACACAAGCTGGCGATGATTATAATCTTCCCAAAACTGATCGCGACGAAATATATGAATATCTGATAGAAGACTTGAAAAATGTAGAGCAATATGTGCCCTGGTTGAGTGAAACCAGAACAGTTGAAAGAGTGAACAAAGGATTTGTGAAAGGATTAAGAGCCAGAATGGCGATGGCATATGCCGGTTATTCGCTTAGAAACGGAACACTCGAAACAAAAAGAGGAGCCAAATCTGGAGAATACTACGAGATCGCACGTCAGGAGAGTAAAGAGCTGATTGAATCGGGACAACATCAGCTCAATCCGGATTTTGAAAATATATTCCGAACGATCCACACATATTCGATGGACCTGACCTATGGAGAGATATTATTTGAAATAGCGTTGGGGAGAACAGATGCAAGTATTTTTGCTTCACGGGTGGGAATGGCCTTTTGGAGCGGCGATACAAAATATGGAGGTGGCGGGGGAGGCTCGGTGAGTGTTCCGCCTACCTATTATTACTCATTTGACAGAAACGATAAGCGTAGAGATGTATCAGTTGGGTTGTACAATTATGCCGACAGCAAATACCCAAGTCAGCAACGACTGATTTCAAATAATGGCAGGGCCTTTACACCTAATAAATGGAGAAAATCATGGATGAATCCACTTATGGGAGGAGATTTAGCTTCCAACAGGAATTCGGGGCTCAATTTTCCCATCATGCGTTACACAGATGTTGTACTCATATTTGCCGAAGCCGAAAATGAAATAAACGGCCCTACGAAGGATGCTAAAGAGGCGCTTGCCATGGTGCGGAAGCGAGCTTTTCCACAAGAACTGTGGGATGAGAAGGTCGATGCATACATTGAATCAATTTCTTCAGATAAAGAAAGTTTTTTTAATGCAATCGTTGATGAAAGAGCGTGGGAGTTTGGAGGAGGAGAACTGGTTCGTAAAAACGATTTGATCAGGTGGAATTTGTTGGGATCAAAAATTAACGAGATGAGAGAAGAATGTATGAAACTCGTTAATGATGATGCGAGTTATGCAACTATTGTTCCGGATTACATATTCTGGAGACATATAGATGAAGAACAAATAGAGATATTGAATCCCGATTACAGACTCCCGGCAACTTCTATTGAGGGGTATACCCGTTCAGCATGGTTGCCACTGATGTCTTCGAGCAATAAAAGAAGGTTGCAGGAGGATTTAGCAATTGTTGCGAATGGACTTGATGTTCAGAAGAATAATTATCTGTATCCAATCGCCAATAATATCATAACGGCAAGTAACGGTGTGCTTACAAATGATCAGATACCTCAATAGTTTAATTTCTAAAATTATTAAAAAGAATAATTATGAAACATAACATATTAATATATTGTTTATTGACTCTTTGTTTTACCGGAATATTAATTTCGTGCAACGATGAAACAATTTTCAATGAAGTCGAAGAGACCACAGACCGGTTATTCCGTCCTCCATTGTTGGAGGTCTATATTAATGGAAATGAAGTTGAATTCAAATGGATTCCCATAAAAAACGCCACATTCATGCTGGAATTAAGTAAAGACAGTTTGTCTTTTAGTAATGAGAAAAAAAGTTTTGAGGTAAGCGGCACAAATAATTTACGGGTTGATGATTTATGGAGTAATACACGATATTCAGCCAGAATAAAGGCTGTTAGTAAAGATGCGGCTGTGAAGGATTCCGAATTTCAAGAGGTGACCTTTGTGACGGGGACGGAAAATGTCTTTTATGGAATCAGCAATGGTCAGATAACCCAAAATTCCATTTTACTTAAATGGAACCCGGAAAAAGAGGTCACGAGAATTGAAGTCTTTTTGGGCAGCGCTCTGGAACAAACTGTTAATCTCACTTCATCGGAAGTCAATTTAGGTGAAAGATTGATTGATGGCTTGTCAAAAAATAATGAGTATACGTTTAAAATTTATTGGGGAGAAATGCTTCGAGGCACTATCTCTATAAAAACTCGCAGTTAATATGAGAAAAATAAAAACAACCATTCTTTTCTGGTGTGTCTTGTCTTTATGTCTGCTCGTTTCGGTGTGTGCACAGGCTGAGCTCCCAACACTTGACGAGGCTCCCGACAATACATTCACCATTGCCGTGATGGCCGATACCCAATCCTATTCGGGAAAGGGAACGAAACATGATCCTGAAAGCAGGGATGAGGTGAAAAACAGGGTCTTCGACTCACAAACAGGCTGGATTACGAAAAATGTGGATAAGCAGAACATCATTTTTGTAAGTCATGCCGGAGACGTGGTTGATATGAACAATACCGATCAATGGAATGTGGCAAAAACTTATCTCAACCGGTTTCACGGGGAAATACCTTACGGGATTTCTCCCGGTAATCATGATATGACTTCGAACGGAAATACCGATTTATATCAAGACTACTTCCCTGCTGCACGATTTCAATCGTTCGACTGGTACGGTGGGGAAATTAATAAC
>DHSP01000024.1:26534-69378 GCA_002408485.1 Proteiniphilum sp. UBA5283
TTAATAACAACACCAATAGCTATCAGTTGCTGTCTTCAAACGGTGTAGATATTATTATCATGCACATTGCGTGCAATGCCCCTGATAACGTGATCGACTGGGCAAATCAGGTATTGGATGAACATCAGGAGAGGTTTGCCATTGTCACCACGCACATGTTTTTAGGACCCCGTGACAGGCCGATTCAGGATGTTGATTATTTTGATGCGCCAAAAGGAATTATGCGCTGGCATAAAACTTATGGAGATAAAGGAAATTCAGCGGAGCAATTATGGAATAAATGTTTTAAGAAACATGAAAATATCAGGATGATTATTTCCGGTGATCAAAGTCGTTCGAATGCAATTCACAGCAAATATATTGGTGAAAAAGGGAATGTTGTGCACGCTTTGCTAAGTGATTATAGTGCGACAGAAGGAGGAGCGATAAGATTGTATCGGTTTATACCGGAGAAGGATCAAATTCAGGTTTTTACATTCAATACTACACAAGATAAACTTCTACTTGATACAAAAATTGTACCTGATAAGAATGAGCATTACTTTACAATCAGTACAAAATTAAAATGAACAAATATGAAACATTTATTCAAAAAACAAATATTGGTAACCGCATCGCTGTTTGCGGTGTGTATATTTAACTCAGAAGGACAGGGCAGTTACCTGGCAGGTGATTTTCACCAGCATACTACTTACACCGACGGGAGCTACAGCTTCGGGTTCATGATGAGGAAGAACGCCCAGTACGGGTTGGACTGGTGGGCAAACAGTGAGCACGGGGGCCGTTCATCGCGCTGGGCAACTGTCTCTGGGAAAGATTTGGGAACCACGGTGAAATTCAGTGATGTGGAGGGAATCACACTGGAAGGTACCAGAGATCCCGAGAATCGAAACGATATGTGGAGATGGCAGGTACTGCGTGATTTTTCGTTCAAAGATACGCAATTGTATCGGGAGGTGCTGCCCGAAAAGATTATCATTCAGGGATTGGAATGGAATGCGCCGGGACATAACCACGTGAACTTTACCATCATCGATAAACAGTTTGATTCGGAAAATTCCAATGCAAATGCAATTGCCGAGTTCGAATATAAATTCGATAACAGCGACAAAGATATTTCTGAACCCCACGGATGGGTAAAATCCAAAAAAGAAGGAACAGCGAAGACACGGGAAGCCATCGCATGGGTACAGCAGAATTATCCGAAATCTGCCTGGATCGTTCCCACACATGTAGAACGTTCAGGTAGTTTTAAGATCGAAGATCTGCGCGATATGAACGACATCGGACCGGATGTTTTCTTTGGGTTCGACAGCCAGCCGGGTCATCAGAAAAGTAAAAACAGAGGAGGCTATAGCTCACGCTCGTATGGCGCTACGGGTGAGAGTAAAAACGATGGCGCTACATGGGGTGGAACAGGTATTTTTGCAGCCAAAGTAGGTGGTGTCTGGGATGCTTTATTGAGTGAAGGACGTAGATTCTGGTTGTTCGCCAATTCTGATTTCCACGGAGAGAGTTCTGATTTTTATCCTGGAGAATATCAGAAGACGAAAATTATGGTGAAGGAGAAAACAGCCCAGGGTGTAGTCGACGGATTGCGTTCCGGGAATGCCTACATTGTGACAGGCGACCTGATTGACTCGTTAAGCTTCAAGGTCGGCACCGCCACAATGGGAGAAACATTCGAGACGAGCGACAATAAGGTAACGATTCATATTGTCGTGAGAGATCCTGAAACGGCCAATTTCAATACCTACTCGGACTTCACTAATCCAGAGCTTGACCATATTGATCTCATTGCGGGTAAAGTTACCGGAAAGATAGATCAGGGTGATCCGCGGTACAAACAGGATGAAGTTTACACTACGAAAGTCATTGCCCGTTTTGGCAGTCAGGAGCATGTCGATGCAAATGGTATCAAAACGCAGTATTGGAAAGATCTTGGTAACGGGTTTAAAGAAATTATATACACCGTAAATGTGGATGCCGATGCCTATTTTCGTTTGAGAGGTACGCATCATGCTTTTGGTGCTAAAGACACCCAAATCGATGAGGTTGGTAATCCCATTCTTGATCCCTTTGAAACCAATGATGCGGCAGAGGCATTTGAGGATCTCTGGTTTTACAGTAATCCTGTTTTTGTGAAGAAGGTGAATCGCTGATCTTCCCTGTAAAATAGGTACGTACAAAACGGTACTGATAGTAAACGGTTAATCATGACCGGTAGGCATTTTTCGTGTCTACCGGTTTTTCGTTAGTTAATGCGTTGATTTTTTCTACAAGTCAAATGTGAAACCGTTGTCTGGAGCCTTTTTTAAGGAATGTTAAGTAACAAATTCTTATTTTTTTCGCAATCGTTTCGTAATAAAATAAGTGTTCCTTTGCCCATAATTATAAAAGAGTGTTTGGTTATTATTTCCCTGGGTAGTTATACAAAATCATCATGATAGTATTGAAACTGATTTACCTGTTAAACTTTACTCGATTGAAATAGATAACTTCTTTATTTAAAATTAAATTATACAATTATGAATGAATTGGCTATTCTGTATCCTCGTTCAAGAGATATAGATGTAAGTAAAATTACATTGAAACTAATACTACTGGGCTTATTTTTACTTTTTTCAACAATTGTTGCTTACTCATCCAATAATATTGTTGAGATTGACCAGCTTCAGCCTGTATCGGGGAAAGTAGAGGATTCGAGTGGAGAACCCCTACCCGGCGTTACAATTGTTCAAAAAGGTACAACTGCAGGTACCGTTTCTGATTTAGATGGTAATTTCTCACTTTCTAATGTTCCGCGAAGTGCAACATTGGTCTTCTCTTTTGTTGGAATGCAAACTCAGGAAGTGGCATTAAGTGGCAGGAGTGTCATTAACATTGTAATGGTAGAAGATGCCATCGGACTAGATGAAGTTGTGGCAGTAGGATATGGTTCTCAAAGGAAGGTCAATCTTACAGGGTCAGTTTCCTCTATCGGCTCAGATCGCTTAGAACGCAGGCCAATTGTTTCTACCTCTGCCACTTTACAAGGGGTTGCACCTGGTGTGACTGTAACAACTCAAACCGGGTCTCCTGGTGCAGATGGAGGCCAAATTAGGATTAGGGGTATAAATTCTTTTGGAGGTTCCGATAGTTCGCCTCTTATTTTAATTGATGGTATTGCACATGCATCGATAGATATGATTGATGCGAACCTGATTGAATCCATCTCAATATTAAAGGATGCTGCATCAGCCGCAATTTATGGTTCACGTGCCGCTAATGGCGTTATTCTCGTGACGACTAAACGTGCATCAAAAGATATTTTTTCAATTAATTACAAGGGATATATGGGTGTTCAGAAGCCGACCGATATTCCTGAAGTGACAGATGGTGAAACATTCATGAACTTTTTTAATGTGGCAAACATGAATGATAACGGTTACAATTTGTACAGTGACGAGGAAATAACAGAATTCAGAAGTTTACATAAACAAGATCCATCAAACTACGATTGGCAGAAGGCCATTTTAAGCGGCTCCGGTTTTACACACAATCATTTTGTTTCCATGATGGTCAACTCAGGAAAGCTTTCGGTAATGCCCTCATTTAGTTACAGCAGTCAGGATGGTATTATAAATAACACCAATTATGAGCGGTATGTTTTTCGTAACAATATGGATATAAGGCCTCATGAGAAGCTTACTGTAAAAATGGACATGTCCTTGGCATATAGCGATCGTTTACAGATTGCAAATGAAAATGATGTTTGGAATTATCTGGGGCGTATGCCGACCAATATTCCGATTAGAAGAAATGGTAGATGGTCTGAAGGATGGGTGAAAATAAACCCTATCGGTTTGATTGAAAATGGGGGAAACAGGACAACCAATAATCTGGAGCTATATGGTAACCTTTCTGTTGATCTCAAGCCTACAGACTGGTTATCCGTAACAGGTGTTCTTGCTCCAAGATACATGATCAGAAGTCTGCATGAATTTTCAAAAAGTGTTATGACTTATAATGATGATGGCTCGGAAGCAGGTGCAGCGTATACATATACAGATTTGACAGAGTCAAATAAAAACTATTTCCTTGGGAATTACCAACTGTTTACCAATGTTTCAAAAAACTGGAATGATCATGCCTTTAATCTGATGGTTGGTACCTCGAGAGAAACATACGATGAGAAATATTTAATGGCCTATAGACGTGATTATACCTATGATGACTACGAGGTCATTCGTGCAGGCGCCGACAATGAAACAAAACATAATGACGGTACTCGTGATCAATGGGCATTAATCTCGGCATTTAGCCGTTTAAACTATAGTTATATGGATCGTTATTTGTTTGAGGCTAATTTAAGATATGATGGTTCTTCTCGTTTTAGCCCGGATAATCGTTGGGCTACTTTCCCCTCTTTTTCTGCAGCATGGAGAATATCCGAAGAGCCCTTTATGGAAAATACCCGAGATTATATAGATCAAATAAAATTGCGTGCATCATGGGGGAAGTTGGGCAATCAAAATATCGGAGATACTTATTATCCGTATATATCACAACTGGCTGTAGGAAGTATTTCAATGAATGAGCAAATATATCAAATAGTCACATTGAATGATATGGCAAACCCTAATCTGAAATGGGAGGAAACTCAAATGACAGGTGTAGGTGTCGATATAAATATGTTTAATCATTTTACATTTACCGGCGATTGGTATCGTAAAAATACGGATGGAATTTTATTAACCTTATATACCTCTCAGTTAACAGGTCTCAATGCTCCGTTTCAGAATGCTGCAAAAGTGCGTAATACCGGATGGGATATTGGAGTAGGTTATAGAAATCAGTGGAGTGATTTAAAACTTGGAGTAGACTTTAATCTATCGGATGTCAAAAATAAAATTACAGATATGGTGGGACAGACATCCGGTACTCTTCTACGTCAACAGGAGGGATCTCCGATTAATTCAATCTATGGTTATATCTCAGACGGATTATACCAATCTCAGAAAGAGATTGACGAAGGACCTGTTCAGTTTGGTACCTTGAGGCCCGGTGACATTAAATATAAGGATATTGCAGGCGGATTTGATGATAATAATAATCCTATACCGGATGGGAAGATTAATGACGATGATAAAACCATCATAGGTAATACAATACCTCGTTACACATATGGACTAAATCTCGATTTGGGTTGGAAAGGATTTAGGATAAATGCATTTTTACAGGGTGTAGGTAAAGTGGATGGCTACCTGAATTCGCACTATGTAATTCCAGGAATCAATTCAAGTGCAATAAAAACCTGGCAGCTTGATTATTGGACTGAAGATAATAGAGATGCTGCATTTCCAAGACCTTCTATCACATCTACAAATAATACACAAAACTCAGATTATTGGATGAAAAGTGCGGCTTATTTACGATTGAAAAATCTTCAGTTTGGTTATGATGTCCCCGAAAAATTATTAAACAGAGTTGGTTTAAACAGTTTGTACGTTTACGTAAATGCACAAAACCTTTTCACAGTCACTAATTTCTGGGAAGGATATGACCCGGAAATTAATTATTCAGCCGGATCAACCGAAGGTGTGTCCTTAGGGGGAGGGGCTTATTATCCACAAGTTAAGGTAATTTCACTCGGGGTTGACTTAAAATTTTAAATTGTAAAACATAGAAATAGATTATGAGAAAATATATATTATTACCAATAGTTATTATCGGACTTCTTATTACAAGTTGTGATTTGGATAGATTCCCTTTGAATGGACCAACTACGGGTACCTTTCCCGCATCGGAAGATGAAGCAGTAATGGGGCTTTTGGCCGCATACAAAGGTCTCACTGAGCCAGATGCAGCAAGCACACACTATCTGCATGTTATGGATAATATTTCAGATATAGGATATGCAAGACCCGGGAATAATTATACATCTCCGATAACAAGTTCGTTAACTACGAACAATGCACTCGCTATAAAACCATGGAAAGTACATTACAGGAATATAGCAAGAGTTCACACTGTACTTGATAATCTTGAAAACATAAAAGATCACATTCAGGAAGATAACTATTTACAGATTGAAGCCGAACTTCGTTTTATACGTGCCTATTGTTATTCTAAACTGATAGAGTATTATGGTGATGTACCTTTGGTCCTTGAATCTCTGGGTCTAGACAATGCTACATTACCCAAAAACTCTAAACAAGATATCCAAAAATGGATTATTGATGAGATGACGGCAATAGCGGATAATTTACCTGTTTCACAAGCAGCAAGTGGTAATGTTAGAGCCAGTAGTATTGCAGCTTATATGCTTAAGGCACGTGTTGCTCTTTATAGTAAACAATATGAAACTTCTGCAGCTGCTGCATTAAAGGCTATAGAATTATCTAATGGGGTTCATGAATTAACTCCTTACAACAATTCAATCAATTTCACTAATAAATCACATGAAGTGGGCGAGCCTGATCCTACAAACATATTTGGTTATGAGGGTTATAAAACAAGTAAAGAGTGGATTTGGATTACTGAATATAATCAGGCAATTGCAGGTAATACCCATAATCAGGGGTATTATATGGCATCCCGTCTTGGGAAAGGTGCAGCTTATTGGGGCCCAACTCAAAATCTTATCGATTCGTACCAGTGTATAGATGGCTTACCCATCACTGAGTCTCCATTGTATGATGAAAACGATCCTTTCGTGAATAGAGATCCGCGTCTTGATATGTATAGTGCCCGACCTGGTTCACGACTGATGGGATTTCAATTTGAAATAAATAAAAGTTTTACTCGGGTTTATAACTATTGGCCGATAATAAATGGTACAAGCGCAACTCCATCGCTTGTCGCCAACACTGATGCAACAAATGCATATCGGTCGTTTAGTGGATATTACTGGAGGAAACATGCCGACATTAAAGATTATGAGACTAATTCCTCCAGAGGAGTTTCGGATATGAATGTGGGCATACTTCGCTATGCTGAATTACTCCTTATCTATGCCGAAGCAAAAATTGAATCAAATAAAATCGATCAAACTGTGTACGATGCTTTGAATCAGATTCGCCATCGGGCTGGAATGCCTGCATTGTCTAAAGGATTATCTCAAGGAGAATTACGGAAAGCGCTACGATATGAACGTAAAATAGAATTATCAGATGAAGGGTTGCGATGGTATGATCTGCGCAGATGGGATATTGCCCCTGATGTTATGAACGGTTATTTATATCTTAATCGTGCAGGAAATGCATGGCCGCTGAGTGTTATTGCTGGCTTTGATGAAAATCACAATCCAATCTATAACCACGATGAGGCTATAAAATATTTCAACACTCAGGAGGTTGTTTTTAAAGAAAACAAAGATGAATACTGGCCTATACCTCAACAGGAGATTGATGCTAATCCAAAATTAACTCAGAATCCCGGCTATTGATAATCCTCAATCCCTATTCATTTGCTTGAAGAATAGTCTTATATAAAATGAAAAATATTTTTAATATGAGAAGAAAATTTCTACAGACAAGTATATTATTGGTGTTATGCATGATATTTAGTAGTATCGCAGCATTATCACAAAATGATACACTTTCTTTTCTGCATATAACTGATGCTCACTTGATGTTTAATTTAGAGAATTATGATCCCCAAATTGTTCATCACCGTGAGTATACCAGACTCTATAAAGAGGCGAACACAATGTTTGCAGAGTTTATGGAAACAATCCCAGATAATACAGGAAGTGACATGATTATAGCTTCAGGAGATGTGATTGATTTCTATGATGCAAAGACATCCGAAGGCAATACGCTGGCATATCAGATTGAACTCTTTACTCGATATTTGGACCGGTATCATTATCCTTTCTTTATGACATTGGGGAATCATGAAATCTTTTCTTACCGATGGGGAGAAGAAAGAGTAATTCCCGACCAACTGAAAGCAGGTGAAGCAAAAGCTGCCTGGATAAGGAATATGGATGTTTTTCGTGATGGAACCTATTATAGCAGGACCTTCGAGGTCGGCAGTGCAAATTACAGACTCATTTTTCTTGACAACAGTTATTATCAGTTCAATAAGGAAGAAAATGTGGTTAATCCCCATATTGATAAACCTCAACTCCACTGGCTGAAGTCCGAGCTGGCTGCATCGGAGGCGAATAATCAAAATGTTATCATCCTTATGCATATTCCTTTTTCAGATAAATCGGTGCAGCCAGAATCTGAGAACGAACTTTACAAAACAGTAACAGATAGTTCTGTCGTAAAGTTAATATTGTCTGGCCATCATCATAGGGATGTTGTGAAATGTTTTCCTACAAAAGGTGGAGGTGAGGTTATTCAGGTGGAAACCAGCGCATTGGTGAACTCTTCGAAGAATTGGAGGTTAGTACAACTGACGGAAAATCAACTCTCTGTTTCTTTCACGGGAAAAATAGAGAGTGAGATTGTGTTGCCATTAAAATGAGAATAACTAAAATATCGTACCTTGTCTGTTTTTTTGTGGCTTATGTTTCATCTTTTCAACGAAAGAATTTTTATAATTTATTCCATAACGATGTGGTGAAATCGTTGTGAGGATATTATCTTTGCAATCGAACTCAATTTTAACAGTTGAATGGAAAGCAAACAGCTCACTCCGGCATACAAGACGATCGTCGGTGTTCAATTTCTTTTTGTCGCATTTGGTGCCACAGTGCTGGTGCCGTTGCTTGTTGGACTCGATCCTTCCACAGCCTTGTTTACAGCGGGTGTTGGAACATTGGTATTTCATCTGGTAACGAAAGGAATGGTCCCGATATTTTTGGGTAGTAGCTTTGCCTTTATTGCTCCCATTGTAAAAGCAACAGAATTGTATGGCCTCCCCGGAACATTATCGGGATTGGCTGCCGTGGGGCTGGTCTATTTCCTGATGAGTGCACTCGTGAAATGGCAGGGAGTGAGACTGATCAAACGCCTTTTCCCACCGGTAGTGATTGGCCCGGTAATTATGCTTATCGGTCTGTCGCTTGCAGGAACCGGTGTGGATATGGCTGAGGAGGACTGGCTGTTGGCTGCTGTTTCACTTGTAACCGCGATTGTTGTGAGTATGCTTGCCAAAGGATTACTGAAGCTGATCCCGATATTTGCAGGGATCGTTGTTGGTTATCTTGTCGCCCTGCTTCTGGGTAAAGTTGAATTGTCCGGCATAGCCGAAGCATCCTGGTTTAGTCTGCCTCAATTTGTGAAACCTGAATTTTCGTGGGGAGCCGTATTGTTCATGATTCCGGTTGCCATTGCGCCTGTGATTGAACATGTGGGCGATGTGTACGCCGTCAGCCAGGTAGCCGGCAAGGATTTTGTACGGACCCCCGGACTGCACCGCACCATGCTGGGCGACGGCATTGCTTGTATTATTGCCGGTTTAATAGGGGGACCTCCTGTTACAACCTATTCGGAGGTTACAGGAGCTATGGTATTGACAAAGGTGACCGATCCGGTGGTGATCCGTATCGCCGCAATAACCGGGATTCTTTTCTCTCTGGTGGGTAAAGTAAGTGCATTTCTGAAGTCCATACCCGGGGCCGTGCTTGGAGGAATCATGCTTCTCCTTTTCGGTATGATAGCCGCCACTGGGGTAAACAACATGGTACAGAATAAAACAGATATGGGCAATACCCGCAACCTGATTATCGTTTCTCTTGTCCTGACAACAGGCATCGGGGGGGCAGTACTTCGCGTTGGAAGCATCAGCATGACGGGAATAGGCCTTTCGGCGCTGATTGGAGTAATTCTGAATCTGATATTGCCTCAAACCAAGAAGTAAAATCGGATTCCCTGATAGTATCACTGCAGGGCAGGCCCTTTTCTGCAAGACTGACTGTGTTGTTTTTTTAAATGAATGGGGTATTTCACTCAATTAACGACTGGCTTACTTATTTTGATAAGTGAAAATTACAGTATTCACTAATTGGTTGACAATCTACGGGTATGGAGTGGATGAGCGATGCGTAAAAATATATTAACGAAAAGTAAAAAACAGAAACTTATTTTGTATATTTGCAATATGATAGTTTTGTTGATCGGAAATTCACCTGTCGGTGAATAACAAATGGCAGCGTGGTTTTGCAAATACACGATTTATTCGGGAGTAGTCTATTTTGCAGCATCTCAGTCAAGTAGTGAGTGGTTTGTTAACATTTTGATGGTTTTTGGTTGGAAAGAGGTTCATGTATGCCGGGAGATAAGTGATAGAATAGTTTTTGATGTCAAACGTTCATCGGAATTTTATATTCTGCATTCAGTAATCATCTTGGATATTTGGTATATAAAAATCAAAAAATCAAATCATGAAAAAACCTCCGGAAATAAAAATTAATAAATTTCAACTGGCAGTATTGCTCGACAAAGTTAATAAAGAGTTTTACCACTTTGTGATTGCAAACAGTGTTTACTGCTCAAACTGCAATGCTATTGCAGTGGAAGGAATAGAGGTAGATGAGGTATTCCTGACCGATTTGAATGATATTAAGGTGCGCGGCAGATGCAGGGTTTGCAACGGAGAGGTTGCACGGCTTTTTGAATTTGGAAAAGATAGGGAGTTTTATGATAAAGCAAATAAGTTAAGGGATTTATCTTCTCTTACGTAGTATGCTAATCTATCCGGCTAAGTTGTTGCCATTGACTGCGGCAGTGAAAATACGGGATCGGCGAGTTATTAAATTCAATAAAAACGTTGGGCTGGATTGTTTTGTGGCCCAACGTTTTTGTATCATCAACAGGAAACTTTTTGGTTTACTTTGCTTTTCCCTGATTGGCAACAGCTTCCATTAGTTTTCTGATCTCTTCGGGATCGCCGAGAAAGTAATCTTTCTGCAAGTTCATTTCGTCGTCGAATTCAAATACATAGGGAACCGCCGTCGGCAGGTTGAGACTCACAATCTCCTCGTCGGAGATGTTCTTCAAATGCTTGATAATACCTCGAAGGCTGTTGCCATGTGCAGCCACAATTGTTTCGTTGTATTTGGTCTTCATTTCCGGAACAATAACGTCGTTCCAATATGGCAGAATGCGCTCTACGGTATCTTTCAATGCTTCGGTGAGCGGCAGGTCGTTTTCACTCACTCCCTTGTAACGTGGATCCTGAAAGGGAGAGCGTTCGTCCTCTTTTTCGAGTGGCAACGGCGGTACATCGTAGCTACGTCGCCAGATGAGCACTTGTTCGTCGCCATACTTGGCAGCTGTTTCAGCCTTATTCAGTCCCTGCAGCATGCCGTAATGCTTTTCGTTCAGCCGCCAGGTTTTTTCCACCGGGATCCAGTCAAGATCCATCTCGTCAAGCACTACATTCAATGTTTTTACCGCTCTCTTCAGATAGGAAGTATACGCTTTTTCAAACTGGAAACCCTCTTTTTTCAGGTATTTGCCTGCTTTGTGGGCTTCCTCAATCCCTTTCTCGGTGAGGTCTACATCTGTCCAGCCTGTAAAACGGTTCTCCTTGTTCCAGGCACTCTCGCCGTGGCGAATTAAGACTACTTTTTTCATACACTGTTTTTAATATGATGGTAAATTGTGAATATCCTAATTAATTACATATCGGTTTGTACAAAACTACATAAAATCGCTTAAAGTAGAACTATCGGCTGACATTTTTCTTGCTGTCTCCCGGGTCTCCATCCGCTTGAGATGGCGCAACTGGATCGAAAGCAGGTAGAGTGATAGCAAAGCTGCCAGGGTGTCGGAAACGGGCATTGCGATCCACAATCCGTCCAGTCCCCAGTGACGGGGAAAAAGGATAATGCCCGGGATAAGAAATATCAGCTGACGGCTCAGGCTCTGTATGATGGATTTGGCAGCGAAGCCGATGCTCTGGAAGAAACTGGAGGATACAATCTGAAAGCCTACCAGGGGCAGTGCTGCTATAGCAATGCGGATACCTCTTCCGGTGATACTCAGTAGCTCGCTGTCGGAGGTGAATGCAGCGGCAAAGACTCCCGGAAAAAATACGCCAATCAGAAAGCCGGCAACAGTGATCAGCAAGGCTATCTTCAACGAATATAAAAGTGTCTCGCGTACTCTTTTGTAGTTGGCTGCTCCGTAGTTATAGCCTATGATTGGTTGCGTGCCCTGGTTGAGCCCCATGATCACCATCAGGAAGATCATCAGCACGGTGTTGATGATACCGTAGGCTCCTACCGCCAGGTCTCCTCCGTAATGCAAGAGGGAGGTATTCATTAGCACTGCCACACCGGAAGCTGCTACCTGCATGCTGAAAGGCGACATCCCGATGGAAACGATGGAGGCAATGATCTTCTTGTTGAGGCGGATATTTTTCCAACGCAGACGGATCAGGCTGCTCTCCTGCAAAAAATGATGCATTACAAACAGCATTCCGATAAACATGGAAATCACGGTAGCCCATGCTACACCCTTAATCCCCAGATCAAAGCCATACAAAAAAACCGGCGTGAGGATAATACTGAAAACGGCGCCGATGAGCATGGTGATCATCGCTTTCTTCGGATATCCCGAAGAACGCATCATCGCATTGAAATTATAACAAAGGCTCACAAATACATTTCCAAGCAGTACAATTTGCAGATAATCTCGTGCATAGGGGAGTGTGAGTTCGCTGGCTCCGAATGCCCGTAAAATGGGATCGAGGTATATCATGAAAAGGGTGATGAAGATGGCATTCAGAATTACTGTCAGAAGCAGTGAGTTGCCCAGTATCTTTTCCGATGTTTCCTTGTCTCTTTTTCCCAGACTGATGGAGATGCGGGCTGCCGCACCGGAGCCTACAAGCATGCCCAGCGAGGAGGTAAGATTCATTACGGGGAAGGTGATGGCCAACCCTGAAATTGCCAGTGCTCCGACACCCTGCCCGATAAAAATGCGCCCTATCACGTTGTACAAGGCGGTGACCACCGTCCCTACAATGCCCGGAAGCGCGTAATCCCAGACAAGTTTACTGATCTTTTTTGTCTGGAATTCAAGTTCTTTGTTTGTTTGCAAAATGGATGTAATGTAATAACCTTTTATCTTGTAGTCCTTTCCGGATACAATGGGTTTACTTGCTGTGAGTAAACCGTACCCGGAAATGACAAACTTTGCAAAGTTAGTGAAAATCCAGCATATCTGCCGATATTTTGCAATGACTTTTAAGACAGCATGTTTGCTGTTTTGGATAATTAATTTTATTTTTGGATTTTAAACCTGAAAATGATGGGTACCAAAGAAGAACTCTTGCATTATGTGTGGAAGTACAAACTCTTGCCCCCGTCGTCACTCAAAACGATAGAGGGGCAAAAGGTGGAGGTGATTGACCCTGGTATGCACAACAGCGATGCCGGCCCTGACTTCTTTAATGCGAAGGTGAAAATTGGGGATAAAGTATGGGCTGGTAATGTGGAGATTCATCGTTCTTCCGATGAATGGGTGAAGCATGGGCATCAAAATGATAAAGCATATAATTCCGTCATTTTACATCTTTCAGAGAGAGTGAATGCCCTGGTGACGAACCAAAGAGGGTTGCGAATACCACAGTGCCTGATCATCGTACCGGAGAATATTCGCAACAATGCAGATTACCTCCTGTTTAGCCGTAGTCAAATTCCCTGTAAGAAGTTCCTTTCTACCCTGCCTGTGCCTATGTTGTCTTCCTATCTCAGCGCACTCTCTGTGGAGCGACTGGAGCGGAAAATAAACGACATCTATGTTCATCTGGAGCGGTTCAGTCACTCCTGGGATGAAGTATTTTATGTGCTGTTGACGCGCAATTTCGGCTTTGGGCTAAATACTGTTGAATTTGAGAATCTTGCCTTGTCGCTTCCTTTCAGATACATACTGCGGCACAACGACAATCTTTTTCAGGTAGAGGCACTGATGTTTGGGCAGGCAGGAATGTTGGAAGATGATAGGCTGGATGACAACTACTACAATCGGTTACAAAAGGAATATTCTTTTCTGAAAGCTAAATACAAACTGAAAAACAGGCAGGGGTTTCTTTTGAAAAGTATGAGAGCTCGTCCCCGGTCATTTCCACAGATACGCATTGCACAGCTGGCAGCACTGTTACAACAGTCGGGCCGTCTCTTCTCTCTTATCCTGGAAAATGAAGAGCTTCATCAGCTTCGTGCACTTTTTCAAGCTGATCCTTCCGATTATTGGAAGACGCACTACAGTTTCGGGAAAACATCTCCGAAATCCGGGAAGCAGCTGGGCAAGGCTTCGCAGAATATCCTGCTCATCAACACGGTTGCGCCTCTGTTATTTGCTTACGGAAAGAAAACAGACACTACGACATATTGTGACAGGGCTATTCATCTGTTGGAGTCGATGAAGCCGGAAAGGAACAATGTTGTAGACGAATTTGCCGGAACAGGGATTGTTCCCAGGCATGCCCTTGACTCCCAGGCGCTAATCCAGCTGCGTAAAGAGTATTGCGATACCCGAAAATGTCTCTATTGCCGAATAGGACACAGGTTGCTCACAACAGTCCATGACGGCAAGTAAACTCGCTTTCGATTCATTGCTTGTCGAAAATAGCTCAAATGTTTCATTTTGGTCAATTTCTCGTAACGGCAAAATGTAAATAAATTTATCTTCTGCTCGTTACTTAACGAAATCGTTGTACTTTTGCACAGTGAAACAGGAACATGCATTCTGAAGAGCACATTCACTTAAAAGGCATTCAGAGATGTTCGTTCAAAATCGGTAACATGCAGAATAAAATTATATCACTGTTTTCTTTTCTCTTTCTGGCGGTATTGGGCATTGTTTTGTTTCAGTCCTGCGCAAACATGGCAGCTCCAACGGGAGGAGCCTACGATGTGGATCCTCCTAAAGTGAGACGCGCTACGCCTGACTTTCATTCGCTGAATACTACTCCTTCGAGGATTGAGATTGAGTTTGATGAAAATATCAAGATCAAATCGCCTGCAGAGAAGGTGATCATTACCCCACCTCAACAAACTATGCCGGTGATACGGTCGGTCGGGAAAAAGGCAGTAGTGGAGCTGAAAGACGAGCTGTTGCCCAATACGACCTATACCATCGACTTTACCGATGCCATTGCCGATAACAACGAAGAGAATCCCATAGAAAATTTTGTTTTTTCCTTCTCTACGGGTAGTCAGCTTGATACCCTCTCCATCTCCGGAAAAGTGCTTACTGCGCAAAATCTTGAACCAGTACCGGGAACCTACGTGGGAATTCATTCCAATTTCGATGATACGGTATTTACCCGTGTACCCTTCGAGCGCATATCGCGTACCGACTCAAGGGGTAATTTCACGGTACGGGGGATGGCCCCCGGGAAGTATAAGGTGTTTGCTCTGGGCGACCTGAACAGGGATTACAAATATGATAATCCGCAGGAAACCATCGCCTTTCTCGATTCCATTGTCGTCCCCACCACCATGCCTGCCGTGCGGCAGGATACGGTGTTTGTGGACAGCCTTACCATCGATACAATCCGCACTATCCAATATACCCGTTTTTTGCCGGACGACCTGTTGTTGCGATCTTTTCAATCAGATTTCCAGCGACAATATCTGCAAAAACATGAACGAACCGAACCGCATAAGCTTACACTGCTTTTTGCCGCTCCCACGGAAATGCCCGTCTTCAGCCTGTTGCAGCCTGAGGTGACACGCGACGACTGGTATGTGATGGAGCGGAGTGCCAAAAACGATACGTTGATGCTCTGGATTACCGACTCTCTCATTTATCAGCAGGATTCCATCAGGATGAAAATCAATTATATCCGTACCGACTCTCTCAATCGGAATTATACCGAAACCGATACGCTCAGTTTCAATATCCGTAAATCGGCACGCGACAGGCGCGCGGAAAAAAAGAACGAAGGCAAGGAAGAAGGCGATAAGGAAAAAGAGATCCGATTTCTGGGAATCAACAGCAATGTGCAGTCCACTTTTGAATTATACAGCCCTCTGAGAATTGAGTTTGAGCAGCCTGTGGTGCGCTTCGATTCCTCTTATGTGCAGCTGATGATCGCAGTTGACTCTTTGTTTGAGCCTGTCCCGTTCCGTGTGGAACCCGACTCGCTGAATCCCCGGAAAGTGACCCTGAGACCTCGTTGGGAACCCGGAGGAAAATATACGTTGACGGTTGACTCGGCCGTTCTAATCAGTCATTATGGACTTTGGAACAATAAGTACGAGCAGTCGTTTACGGTGAAGCCCTTGGATCAGTACGGCAATCTCGAAATAAGCATCAGCGGTTTACCCGAAGGCAAGGCGGCTTTTGTGGAACTGTTGGACAAGTCGGATAAACCATTTCGAAAAAGCCACGTCAAAAGAAACGTGGCAAGATTTCAGGACCTTCCTCCGGGTGAGATCTACGCACGGCTGGTAGTTGACGAAAACGGAGATGGGTTATGGACGACCGGTAATTATGAAGAAAATCGACAACCTGAAGAGGTCTTTTATTATCCGGGTAAATGGTTGATCCGTGCTTATTCCGATCATATGGAAGAATGGCAATTAGATGCTGTTCCGGTGATACGCCAAAAGCCTCTGGAAATTACGAAGAACAAACCGGAAGAGAAAAAACGAAGAGATCTGAACAGGGAGAGAGAAAACCAGAAACAAAACCAGCAGAACTCACCCTTCGGTTTAGGAGGAAACCGCGGAGGAGGTGCTTCCGGTATGCAACAAATGGGAGGAATGCGATAGCTGCTGAAAATGGTTCACTAAAAAAAAATGAAAATGCAAAAAAAATATTTGATTCTATCAACCCTATTACTTTCTTTTTTGAGTTTACAGTGCGCAAATGCACAGTGTAAGCTTACAAATACTGCTTTCACGAGCGGAGAAAGTATCCAGTACGATCTCTATTTCAGCTATGGTATCCTCAATGCCCGGGCAGGTAGAGGCTCGCTTTCGGTTACGGAAGCCAACTACCGGGGAGAGAATGCTTACAAGACCGTGATGATGCTCAACACGTCCGGGCTGGCGGGCAGCCTGTATACGGTACACGATACACTTACGTCGTACATCGATCATAACCTGCGTCCTTTGCTTTTTACAAAAGAAGCATTTGAAGGAAAAGACTACTCCGTGGAGCGGCAGGCATTTACCTACAAGGGTAATGAAATTAGTATCCGCGCGCTCCGCAACTGGAATGGGAAAGAACTTTTTGATGAGGTGGTTACGACAAGTCAGTGTACCTATGACTACCTCTCGGTGATCTCTTATGTTCGGAACCTGGATTATACAGGCATGAAGCCGGGTGACAGGCATTTTATACAGTTTATTTCAGGCAGAAGGCCTGTGGATATGTACGTGAATTATCTGGGAACGTCATTGATAAAAGCAAATAACGGTAAAACCTATGAAGTGATGAACATCTCCATGACCATTCACGACGATGCTTTCACCAACCCAAAAGAATCGCTCAGGGCATCGCTGACAAACGATAAGAATCGCATTCCCGTGATTATCAACACCAACCTTAAGATCGGTTCTGTGAGGGCAGTCTTGCAGGAGGTTGCGGGAATGAGACACTGATTTTAAATGGACGTTCATTCGTGTAGCACATTTTATTAATTATTCATTGTATGAGGAAACAAGCTGTACTTTTTTGCATGGTGATGAGTTTAGCCCTCATGGGCTATATTACACAGGGGAAGGCGCAAAATGCGGAAGGTCCCTATGTGCTTATTATGGAGTTCTCTTTCGATGAACAGAATGTAGACAGCGCCATTGACCTTCTTCTTGAAGTGCAGGCGCTTACACTCGAGCAGGAAGAGGGTTGTCTGATTTATGACGTGCTGTTGAGCGAAGATGACCCCAATACCGTCTTTCTTTATGAAAGCTATGATAGCGCAGCTGCCTATAAAGTGCATGAAAACAGCGCTTACTACAAATCAATCGTGGTGAAAAAACTTACCCCGCTGATAAAAAAAACGAAGAAAGTAAAAGTGATCCCATTGAATCTTCAGGGGGATTTGTTGGATGAAGAACTATAAATCTCTCTGAATGGGATATAATTAAAGAAATTTGTCTTTATATAGAGTTTAAAATTCCCAAAAATCTCCGAAAAGAACGTATCTTTGTGTACGTTATCGTTAATTATGCAAAGGTATGTCCGTTCAGACTGATTCTGCTAAAATACCTGAGCCGGCGCTCAGAAGACTCCCCTGGTACTTGTCGTATGTGAAATTACTGAAAAGTCAGGGGGAAACCATTGTATCATCCACCCAAATAGCAAAGAAGATCGATGTCTCTGCATCCCAGATCGCGAAAGATTTATCTTACGTCGATGTCAACGGGAAAACAAGAGTAGGATATGACATCGACGATCTGATCTCGGTACTTGAGACCTTTCTTGGATTTACACAAACACACAGAGCGGTATTATTCGGTGTCGGCAGCCTGGGGGCAGCTTTGCTATCCGACTCGGGCCTCGAGCAATACGGACTAAAGATTATTGCCGGTTTTGATGTGAAATCATCTATAGTTAATCAGAAAGTACACAATATCCCCGTTTTTCATACCAACGAGTTTTTTGAGAAAAATGAGAAAATTAAAGCAGAGATAGGCGTCCTGACAGTCCCGCCGGGCTATGCCCAGGACGTATCCGATTTCATGATTCGTGGAGGTATCAAGGGAATCTGGAATTTTACTCCGTTCAGAGTCCGCGTGCCCGAAGGTGTTGTCTTGCAAAACACCTCACTCTATGCTCATCTTGCAGTGATGTTCAATCGTTTACGTCCATGAAGATTTTTGCTATCGGTCTTAATTACGCGTCGCATAACGAAGAGATGAAGCGTACGTTTGAGAGCGAAGAGCCGGTGCTCTTTATGAAACCCGATACAGCACTGTTAAAAGGGGGAAAGCCTTTTTATCTGCCCGATTTCTCGGAGGAAATACATTACGAAACAGAGCTGGTGGTTAAAATATGCCGGTTGGGGAAAAATATTGCGGAACGCTTTGCAGAACGTTACTATGATGAGGTTACAGTAGGAATTGATTTTACAGCCCGCGACCTGCAACGCAAGCAAAAAGAGCGTGGATTGCCCTGGGAGATCGCTAAATCCTTTGATAATTCAGCCGCAATTGGCACCTTTGTCCCAAAAGATGAAGTGCCCGATATGCTCAATGTTGATTTTCATCTTGACATCAATGGTAAAACTGTGCAGCAGGGTAATTCAGGGGATATGATCTATTCGGTGAATAAGATTATTTCCTATGTCAGCCGTTTCTTTACATTGAAAATAGGTGATCTGATTTTTACCGGTACTCCCGCCGGCATTGGACCGGTGAAAATAGATGACCATTTAAAGGGATATATCGGGAATAGAAAACTGTTGGACTTCAGGGTGAAATAGAATTGCCCTGCAATAAAGCAATAAATCGATATCAAAATGAACAAAGCAAAATGCACGTTTCTGTGCTTCAGCCTTTCTATGGTATGGGGTTTTGCTGTGCTCGCACAGGATTACAATCCCATACCGGTAGCCATGCCCTCTCTGCAGTTTGCCCCCGACGCAAGAGGAGGAGGAATGGGCGATGTGGGTGTGGCGACCATGCCCGATGTCTATTCCCAGCACTGGAATGCGGCCAAATACCCTTTTATCTCCACCAACGGCGGTGTCTCTTTTTCTTATACGCCGTGGCTGAGCAAGCTGGTGAGCGACATACACCTGCTCTATGCGTCCGGATATTGGAAGTTGGGCAATGACAACCTCGATGCTCTCAGTGCTTCGGTGCGTTATTTCTCCTTGGGCAATATCGACATAGCCGATATGAGCGGTGAATTCTGGCAGAGTGTCTCACCACATGAATTTGCTTTCGATCTGGCATATTCACGCAAACTCACAAAGACTTTTGCCGGCGCTGTAACGCTCAGATACCTCAGGGCTGACTACTCCACCGGAAATGACGAAACAACCCCTGGCAACGCTTTCGCGGCTGACCTCGCTGGTTACAACGAATCCTATCTCTATTTGGGCCGTTCGGAGATGCTGCTGGGTCTTGGCTTTAATCTTTCCAATATCGGCACTAAAATCTCTTACGACGGCGGTGTCAGCTCTTTTTTTCTCCCTGCAAACATGCGACTGGGAGCTTCTCTCGGATATCCAGTAGATGATAAAAATACACTCTCTGTCAGCCTTGATCTTAATAAACTGCTCGTTCCCACACCACAGCTGCCCAGGGAAGGAGAGTCGGCGGAAGAAGCACAACAGCGTATCGACGACTATCGGGGTATCTCTTCGATTGCCGGCATCTTTAGCTCCTTTGGCGATGCGCCGGGCGGTTTCGAGGAAGAAATGCAGGAGATCATGTGGTCCCTGGGAGTGGAGTATACTTATAACAATCAATTTTCAGTAAGAACCGGATATTACAACGAAAGCGAATACAAGGGCAACCGGCAATATTTTACATTTGGAGCCGGTTTCAGGATGAAGACTTTTCAGATTGATGCAGCCTACCTGATCTCTACAGCACAGTCGAACCCGCTGGATCAAACCCTGCGTCTCTCTTTGGGATTTGACATTGAGGGAATCAGAAACTTAATGCGATAATTATGAATATAAGGGTTGGCTTCGGGTATGATATGCACCGCTTTGCGGAGGGACGTGAACTTTGGATTGGCGGGGTCCAGCTTGATTATACGCTGGGATTACTTGGACATTCAGATGCAGATGTGCTCATTCACGCTATTTGCGATGCACTTCTGGGTGCAGCCAATCTGCGGGATATCGGATATCATTTTCCGGATACTTCATGCGAGTTTAAAGATGCAGACAGCAAGCTCCTGCTGAATAAATGTATCTCTTTGTTGCGCAGTAAAGGTTATCGGGTGGAAAATATTGATGCCACCGTATGCGCAGAGCTGCCAAGACTGAACCCTCATATCCCCGCCATGCAGCAAAAGCTGGCCGAAATTATGGACCTCGACAGTGATGCCATTTCCATTAAAGCAACCACTTCCGAAAAAATGGGTTTTGTGGGCCGTGGGGAAGGTATCACGGCATACGCTGTAGCGTTAATCGTAAAAAGATAGCATCGCAATGTGGCGCTCCAGATGGTGGCTTCGACTGAGACAATCACGGGGATACGGTATTCATTCGCCGTTTGCATATGACTTGATCACCAATGTGATATACGCCCGGTACGATTATTACGCTTTTTACGATATCGCACAATCACTGAGAAAGAATGGTCTTCACGATGATGCAACAGCTGCTTTTAATCGCCTTTCATTCCGACTGATCAATCATTTCAACGCAAAGCATATCCTTGAAGTAAACTCCGGCAAGGGGGTGAATACATGTTATCTTACGGCACCCGCATCCGATATTTGGTGTACATGCGTTGAGAAGGAGGGCGAAAAGGTTGCTGTAGCGAAAAAACTTCATTCAACCGCTGGCTGCTGCGAGTATGTGACTACACTGCCACCCTCCGGATCGGTGAAATATGACGCAATCTTTATCAACCTGAAAGAAAGAGAAGTGGTTCAAGGAGCGACTGCCGGACAAAAGATGCAGGATGAAATTGACGTGCAAGAGTACCTCTCTATTGAGACCCTGCTCCCGTTCAGTCATGAAAAGACATTCTGGGTCATTCATTCTTTAAAAAGCCGGAGGAGCAAACATTTTTGGTCTGCTATCGTTAAAGATGAACGCTTCAGCGTCACATTCGACATCATGAAAAAGGTGGGTATTGCTTTTTTGAGACCCTCCTTCCATAAGGTGCATTATTTTGTGTAGTGAGCTTAAGCGATAAACATTGTTTGTGGCATAGCCCAAAATGGACTGTACAGCCGCATACTGACAACTAATGATCGACAATTATGAAAAAAAGTATCGTCTATACAAAGACCGGTGATAAAGGTACTACGTCGCTCGTAGGAGGTACACGGGTGCGTAAAACGCATCTCCGCCTTGAGGCATACGGTACCATCGATGAGCTGAACAGCTTTACCGGTTGGTTGAACTGTGAGATTAAAGAGGAGATGCATCGTGATTTCCTGCTCTTCATTCAGCACAAACTCTTTGCTGTGGGATCTTTCCTGGCTACTGAGACCGAAAGGATACAACCCAAGGCTGCCAGTGTCATTACCGGCAAGGATATTGAGCGGATTGAAGCGCAGATTGATCAGATTGATGCAGCGTTGCCTCGTCTGAACCAATTTGTACTGCCGGGTGGCAACGAAATTGCTTCCCGAGCTCACATCTGCCGCACGGTCACCCGCAGGGCCGAGCGTATTGTTTACCGCGTAGCAGAAGACTTCCCTGTTTCCGAGAACATAGTTATCTTTCTCAATCGGCTGTCAGACTACTTTTTTGTGCTTGCACGACAGGAAAGCCACAAAACATCGGAAGAAATATATTGGGAACAGGGCGATATATAAAAACTTTTTATACATTTGCGGAAAATATGAAACGAACAACTAAAGAAAGGATTTTTCAATGTATTGGACACTAGAACTTGCATCGAAGCTAGAGGATGCTCCTTGGCCCGCTACAAAGGATGAATTGATCGATTATGCCCAGCGTTCGGGCGCACCACTGGAGGTTATAGAAAATCTGCAGGAGATAGAGGAAGAAGGTGAAATTTTTGAATCGATAGAAGATATCTGGCCGGATTACCCGAGTAAGGAAGATTTCTTTTTTAACGAAGACGAGTACTAAAGCGAGCATCCCATAAAAAAAGCATCCCCGACTAAAACTTTGAGTGAGGGGATGCTGTTTTTTTTCCTACAAGGCAATCAGATCAGCTTGTCGATTTTGTCGGTGAACAGGGTCTTGGCGCCTGCTCCCACGACTTTATCGACCACCTCTCCATTTTTAATGAAGAGTACGGTGGGTATGTTTCGGATTCCATATCTTGAAGTGGTGTCGTCGTTGTTGTCTACATCCAGCTTTCCTACAACCACTTTGTCTTTATATTCTTCGCTGATTTGGTCGATGATTGGTCCCACCATCTTGCAGGGACCACACCACTCCGCCCAGAAGTCAATAACTACCAGTTTGTCTGTTTGCAACACCTCATTAATGGTTGCATCTGTAATTTGAAGCGCCATATTTGTCTGTTTTAATTATGTAATTTAATTGATTTTAAAGTCGATAAGTAGATTGTCCTTCAGATAGTCTATGAATTGCTTGTTCACTTGAATCCTTGCGGGACGTGAAAAAAGCTGCAAGTGCATATGGGACTCTTCTCCGATAATCTGGAAGTATAACAATGAATTTCCGGAATTGTTTTTCACCAAAGCTGATAATTCTGCTACCGTGGTGTCATCTAATTCGGTAAGTGGAATTTGCAGGGTGATTTTCGAAACAAGCTTATCCCTCATCTCCGACAACAATCCAATGGAAGTGATTTTCACCTCAAGCTCTTCCTGTCGGTAACGTTTGGGTTGTACCCTTGCCTGTATATACACTGAGAGCCCTATGCGTGCATATCTGCCAAAGTTGACGCTGTCTTCGCTGAAGAGCGCAATTTCATAGCTGCCAGCGTAATCTTCGATCTTGAAGATCGTATAGGGGGAGCCTCTTTTGGTTTGTCCTTCCCGCACGGCTGTAATGATTCCACCAAACGAGATATCCAGCCCGTTCAGTGTATCCAGGTCCTGAAGTTGCAGCGTGTCGGCATTGCATACATATTTCAGGATGAATTCATAATCGTCCAGCGGATGTGCCGACAGATAGATGCCGATCAGTTCACGCTCTTTGTTCAGTCTTTCCAGATCTGACCAGCGTTGTGCCTGTGGTATCTCGGGGCGGGCAATCTGGAACGATGTGTCGTCGCCAAACAGGGACGTTACCGACGCCTGTTTGTCTTGCTGGAACTTGTTTCCGTAGCGGATGAGTGTTTCCAGAAATTCTTCTCCCTTGCCATTTGTTGCGAAGAATTGTTCCCGATAGATGCCCGGCAGCGAGTCGAAAGCCCCCGAAAGTGCCAGTGCTTCGATGTTTTTTTTGTTGCAGGAGGAAAGATTCACCCTTTCCACGAAGTCAAATATATCGGCGAAGGGGCCGTTTTGGGTTCTTTCCTCTATGATATCCGTCACAGCACCCTGTCCCACACTCTTGATGGCAGCAAGGCCGAAACGTACATCGCCTGCTTTGTTTACCGAGAATTTCAGGAACGATTCGTTGACGTCGGGACAAAGCACGTTCATCCCCATTGCCTTGCACTCATCCATGAACTTGGTGATCTCGGTGATGTTGTTCAGGTTGTTGGAGAGTACAGCAGCCATATATTCCGATGGGTAATTGGCTTTTAGCCAGGCTGTCTGGTAGGCGACCCAGGAGTAACAGGTGGCGTGAGATTTATTGAAGGCGTAGGATGCGAATTTTTCCCAGTCGGCCCATATTTTATTGAGTATCTTTTCTTCGTAGCCGTTTTTCTTTCCTCCCGTAAGGAATTTTTCTTTCAGGGCATTCATCTTGTCGATCATCTTCTTCCCCATCGCCTTGCGCAACTCATCCGATTGTCCACGGGTGAAGTCGGCCAGCAGGCGGGAGAGAAGCATCACCTGCTCCTGATAAACCGTGATGCCGTAAGTCTCGCTCAGGTACTTCTCCATGATGGGTAGATCGTACCTGATCTCCTCTTTGCCTTGTTTGCGCGCGATAAACGAGGGGATATAATCCATCGGCCCCGGCCGGTAAAGCGCATTCATCGCTATGAGGTCCTCAAATTTACTGGGCTGTAGCTCCTTGAGATATTTCTGCATGCCGGCCGACTCAAACTGGAAGGTGCCGGTGGTCTGTCCGTTACAATAAAGGTTGTAGGTAGCTGCATCGTTCATGTCGATGGCATCGATATCTACCTTGATGCCCCGGGTTAGTTCGATGTTGGTAATTGCATCCTTGATGATGGAGAGGGTTTTGAGGCCCAGGAAGTCCATTTTAATCAATCCCGTTTCCTCAATTACCGAGCCCTCATATTGTGTGACCAGCATTTTTTCTTTGGTCTCCTTATCCTCGGCCGTACTGATGGGGACCACATCGGAGATGTCGGTCTGGCCGATGATCACACCACAGGCATGCACGCCGGTATTCCGCACGTTCCCTTCCAGCATGGCCGCGTATTTGATTGTATCTTTCACCAGGGGATCGCTGCTGTTGGCTGCCTCCTGCAGTTCCGGCACATGCTCGATGGCTGTTTTTAGCGTGATCTTCTTCACGTTCGGAATCCTGTCGGGGACAAGCTTCGCCAGGCGGTTCGACTCAGAGAGCGGTAGCTTGTGTACCCGTGCCACATCCTTGATCGAAGATTTTGTGGCCATGGTGCCGTAGGTGATGATGTGTGCCACCTTTTCGTTGCCATATTTCTCGGTTACCCAGCGAAGCACTTTGCCGCGTCCTTCGTCGTCGAAGTCGATGTCGATATCGGGCATCGAAATACGGTCCGGGTTCAGAAAACGTTCAAACAGCAGGTCATATTTTAATGGATCTATGTCGGTGATGCCCAGGCAATAAGCCGCTGCCGATCCTGCTGCCGATCCGCGACCGGGACCCACTGCCACATCCATCCCTCGGGCTGCACTGATGAAGTCCTGCACGATGAGAAAGTAACCGGGAAACCCCATGTTCTTGATGGTGTCCAGTTCAAACTTTAACCGGTCGATGATCTCCTCATCGAGTTCCTCGCCATACCGTTTATGTGCCCCTATCTTGGTGAGGTGCGTAAGGTAGTCCGCCTCAAGCTTCACCCGGATCACCTTGTCGTAATCGCCCAGACGATGAAATGTTTCCTCACCAAACTCTTCAATCAGCTTCTCTTCAGGATATTTCTGTTTGTACGATTCTTCGGTACCGAAGGCGGGGTCAATGGGGTAGAAGGGCATTAGCGGAGAGTGATCTATCGTGTAGAACTCTACTTTGTCCGCTACTTCAAGCGTATTGGTCAGTGCTTCGGGAATATCGGAAAAGATGCGATTCATCTCCTCCGTAGTTTTTAGCCACTCCTGCTTGGTATACCGCATCCTGTCGGGATCATCGAAATCTTTCCCCGTACTCAGGCATATCAACCGGTCGTGTGCGTCGGCATCTTCCTCATTCACAAAGTGCACATCGTTGGTGGCGATCAGCTTCACGTCGTACTTCCTTGCTATGCGTATCAGTTCTTTGTTTACCCTTTCCTGCTTGGGATAGGTAGTCTGGTCCGCATCCGTGCGATCTGTTTTGTGGCGCTGTATCTCCAGGTAGTAATCGTCGCCGAATATTTTTTTATACCACTGCACGGCTTCTTCAGCCTCTTTGATTTGTTCGCTGTCCACCTTTCTCGATATCTCTCCTCCCAGGCAGGCCGAAGAGATAATCAGTCCCTCCCTGTATTGTTCGAGGAGTTCCTTGTCGATACGGGGACGGTAGTAAAAACCTTCTGTCCAGCTCTTGGAGACAATCTTGATGAGATTCTTATAACCCTGCAGGTTTTTTGCCAGCACCACCAGGTGCCATCCGCTGCCGTCAATCTTATCGTTTTGCTGAAACCGGTCCCTCCGAGCCAGGTAGCACTCGCACCCCACAATCGGTTTAAAAAGTTTTTTTTCGGTTTCGGCCAGCCTGTTCCGGAGCAGCTGCAGTTGATCGCCAGCCTCCCCGTTCTCCAGTTTCTGTATCTCGGCTTTCAGCTTGCGGATCTCTGCATTGGCGGGTGCATTTTTTTTCTGTGTATAATTGAGGAACTCTTTGATGCCATACATGGCGCCATGGTCGGTGAGCGCAATTGCCTTCATCCCGTCGCCGGAAGCTTTGTCTACCAGCCGCTGAATGCTGGCCTGCCCGTCGAGGAGTGAGTATTGTGAGTGGACGTGTAAATGTACAAATGGGTGCATGTTTGTTGAGTCAGATTTTTTGGATCTGCGTACGGCAAATATACGGAAAATACAGCCAAGGTTGATGTAGTTATTGTTATAAGTTATCAACCGGTGATGCTATCTATCAAAAAAAGAGATGTTTCAATATGGAGATGTTTCCACAAAAAAACCGGTGGGGTAAGCCACCGGTTTTTTTATCTGTAGGAAATAATCCATTTATTTTGCAACTCTATCGAGCCATTTGACCATTGCCAGCATGGTGAACATGGAAATGAAGCAGGCAACTACGAACACCATCCAGGTTGCTGTCATCGAGAAAGAAGTATAAAAGATGGCACCGATGAAGAGCAGACTATTGCCCGCCGCCGTAGCACCCAGCCATGCTCCCTGCATGATTCCCTGGTATTTGGGAGGAGCCACTTTCGATACGAAAGAGATGCCCAGAGGGCTTATAAAGAGTTCTGCCACTGTGAGAATGAAGTAGGTCCCTATCAGCAGCCAGGGGGTTACACGGGCTGCATCGGGTAGTCCGCCCATGGCATCCACTTCCGCTTTTAGGGGTAGCCCCATGGACCCGAGTGCCATCACGGCATATGCCAGTGCGGCTATCCCCATGCCAATGGCTATTTTCCGGGGAGTGGACGGCTCTTTTCCTTTTGCGCGCAGCCAACCGAAGAAGGCCACGATGATGGGCGTAAGGAATACGACGAAGAAAGGGTTGATCGACTGGAATATTTCTGCCCCCTGGAGCGTTGCAAATCCAAGATTTACTTTAATCTGGCTCAGGTCCGTATAATCCTTTGCAAAATAAGTGAGGGTGAGTCCGTTTTGGTGAAAAGAGAACCAAAAGAAGATGACCACGGCAAATACCGCAAACAAAGCATAGAGCCGTTGTTTTACCTCTTTGATGTCCATCTCTTCCACGGCAGCACCACCTGCGGCAACCCCTTTTTTGCCGGCCGGGTCCGGGAATCTGTTTTTATTGAACAGGTATATCACCAACGAGAGGAGCATGGCAAAAATGGCCACCGCGAAAGCATAGTGAAATCCGGTGGTGAACACATTCAGGTATTCATTCGCAAAGGCAGTGAGATCGGTACCGGTGTATCCCACTTCAGATGCCAGGCTCTGCAAACGGGCTGTGCCTTCGGCCGTGATGGAATTCCCCAGTTGCTGATGCGCCAGCGCCGGCAGGTCGGCATTATAGAGAAAGCCGTTATTTTCCACCCACCAGTTTCGAACGCCTACGGCCAGAAAAGGGGCAAAGATAGCGCCTACATTGATGAACATATAAAACAGCTGGAAGCCGGAGTCGCGCATCTTGCTGTATTTGGGATCATCATACATTTGCCCTACCAGTGCCTGTAGGTTGCCTTTGAATAATCCATTTCCAAGTGCTATGACAAGAAGGCCGAGGCAGGTGAACGCAAGTAATAGTCCGAACTGGCCCTCCGGAACCGGGGTGGGTGTGGGAATGGCGATAATCACATAACCGAGTGTCATCAGCAGCAATCCGGTTAAAATAACACCTTTGTAGTTGCGCGTTTTGTCGGCCAGTAACCCACCCACGAGAGCGAGCAGATAGATGGACGCGTAGAAGATAGAATAGATGATGCCGGTTTTGGTTTCGTCAAGACCAAACTTTGTCATGATAAAGAGTGAGAGGATCGCCATCATGGTGTAAAAACCAAACCGCTCCCCCATGTTTGCCAGCGATGCAGCAAGCAAACCCTTTGGATGATTTTTGAACATGCTTCAATTATTTTAGGATTGTAAATATGTAAATATTAGTTTTCGGTTTTTTTGATGTGCAAATATAAACCTTTTTGCCATAAATATACACTGCCATGGTAAAAATGCACTGTTTTTTCATGCTGTGGCGGCTCTGTTTTTTTTTCTTCATTTTATTTGTATATGATAAAAAAGTTGTACATTTGCACGCATCATTTGAGTTATTTGTTTTATTCCAAGAGAATAATCACCAATGAACAGATCAGTATTTGCATTTTCTTTCTGGTTTTACTTTTACTTTAGCAGGTGAAGGCAGGATTTTATATGCAAAAGAGAAGAAATTAAAAAGTCATATCAAATAAATAAAATCCTGTCGATTACACGATGGGATTTTTTTTTGATAAAAAATGAATCGATGAAAAGAGTTGCTATACAAGGAGGCCTGGGTGCTTATCACGAGATTGCGGCACGAGATTACTTCCGGGGTGAAGATTTGGAGATTGTGGCGTGCAACACCTTCCGCGATATTTTTACAGAAGCGGAAAAAGATCCGAAACTGGTGGGTGTGATGGCAATTGAAAATACCATCGCCGGTAGTCTGCTCAAGAATCATGACCTGTTGAAGATGCATAACTTGCAGATTGCAGGAGAGCATAAGCTGCGTATCACTCATTCACTGGCAGCCCTCCCCGGACAGAAGGTCAATGATATCAGGGAGGTGATGTCACACCCCATGGCGCTGATGCAATGCGAAGATTATCTCGACTCACTTTCCGGTATCAGGATTGTGGAACATGATGATACTGCCCTGGCAGCAAGGGATATTCGCGACAGGAATATGATTGGAACGGCGGCTATCTGCAGCACTCTTGCGGCCGAGATGTACGGACTCGAAATCCTTGCGCAGGGGATAGAAACAAACAAGCGGAATTTCACCCGCTTCTTTATTCTTGCGCGTGAAGAGATGCTGCAGGAGATCCAGAAAGATAATCATATCAATAAATCGTCGCTGGTATTTGTGTTGCCTCATGCGGAGGGCAGCCTCTCACAAGTGCTTTCTGTTTTGTCCTTTTATGGCATTAACCTCACTCGTATCCAGTCTCTTCCCGTCATCGGAAGGGAGTGGGAATACCAGTTTTATGTTGACCTTACCTTTGGCGATTACACCCGTTACCGGCAATCGATTGATGCAATCATGCCGCTGATAAGTGGCTTGAAAGTGTTGGGCGAATACAGGGAGGAGAAGTATGGCAGTGCTGAGGATGGCCTGCAAGCATGATGGATAACAAAAGAACAATAATATGAATATGGACATAGAACCTGCTGCACATATCAAATCTATTTCAGAATATTATTTCTCGGTAAAACTGGCAGAGGTGGCCCGCATGAATGTTGAAGGCAAGGATATAATCAGTCTGGCCGTGGGAGCACCCGACCGGATGCCTTCACAGGAGACTATCGATGTGCTGTGTGAGGCTGCGCGACGCCCCGATGTGCATGCCTATCAGCCTTATACGGGCATCCCCGAGCTGCGACGTGCCTATGCCGACTGGTATAAAAGGGCCTATGGCGTGGATTTGGCTCAGGATGAGGTGTTGCCGCTCATCGGATCAAAAGAGGGTATTCTTCATATCTCAATGACTTTTTTGAATTTTGGTGATGCTGTGTTGGTGCCCAACCCCGGGTATCCTACTTACACGTCGGTGTCAAATCTTTTGAGAGCCCGTGTTATACAATACGATCTGAAGGAGGACAATGGATGGCAACCTGATTTTGATGCACTGGAGAAGCTGGATCTTACGGGTGTGAAACTTATGTGGGTGAACTATCCGAACATGCCCACCGGAGCCAATGCTACGACATCACTCTTCGAGAAGCTGGTGGCTTTTGGCAAGAAACACGGGATCATTATCTGCCACGATAATCCCTATAGCTTTATTTTGAATGATTCTCCCAAGAGCATCCTATCGGTGCCGGGAGCCAGGGATATTTGCATTGAGTTGAATTCGTTGAGTAAATCGCACAACATGTCGGGCTGGCGCATGGGAATGATGGCCTCCAACCCGCAGTTTGTGAAGTGGGTGCTCAAGGCCAAAAGCAACATTGACAGCGGACAGTTCAAGCCGATGCAGCTGGCTGCGGTGGCTGCTCTTTCGAACAGTGTCTCCTGGCACGCCGAAATGAACCGCATTTATGCTGAGCGGCGCATCTGGGCAGAAAAAATCATGGAGCTGCTGCATGCCGGTTACGATAAGAGCCAGGTGGGATTGTTTGTTTGGGGAAAGCTGCCCGATGATGTTTCGACAAGTGAAACATTGGTAGATGAATTGTTGTACGGAGCACGGGTTTTTATTACGCCGGGCTCCATCTTCGGAAGCAATGGCGAGCGATTTATACGCATCTCACTGGGATCGTCGGTGGAGAAACTGCAGGAAGCGTATAACAGGATTAAAAGTTACATAAACAAGGATTAAAAATGGTATATGTCGGGTATGTAGAAAGATAACTGCTGAAAACCGACATCTGACAATCAAAAGACATGATGGAATTTGAATCAATATTATTGCCGGGAATAGACGCGAAGAGGCCATTGGTGATTGCCGGGCCCTGCAGCGCAGAAACAGAAGAACAGGTGATGACCACCGCAAGAGAATTGGCTGCTGCCGGAGTGAAAATATTTAGGGCCGGCGTCTGGAAACCCAGGACCAAGCCCGGCGGTTTCGAAGGGGTGGGTAGTCCCGCACTCAAATGGCTTATGCAGGCCGAAAAGGAAACAGGCATGTACATGGCTACAGAAGTAGCTACTGAGAAACATGTGTATGAAGCACTGAAATACGGTATCGACATACTCTGGATCGGGGCTCGTACCGCGGCAAACCCATTTGCAGTACAGGAAATTGCGGATACGTTAAAGGGGGTGGACATCCCCGTATTAATTAAGAATCCGGTCAACCCCGACCTGGAACTCTGGATCGGGGCTCTCGAAAGATTATATAATGCGGGGATCAGAAGATTGGGCGTGATTCACAGAGGGTTCAGTACAACCGACAAAACCGTTTACCGCAATATCCCCCAGTGGCATATTCCCATTGAGCTGAAACGTCGTTTCCCGACGCTGCCCATCCTTTGCGATCCGAGCCATATCGGTGGCGACCGTAACCTGATCTTTAAGATCAGCCAGCAGGCAATGGACCTCAACTATGCCGGACTTATTGTTGAATCGCACTGCTCCCCCGATGAGGCATGGAGTGACAAGGCACAACAGGTCACGCCGGCCGCACTCAAAGAAATCCTTCACAACCTGGTAATTCGCGATACCGTACAGACCACCGAAGACCTGTCTGTTTTACGCGATCAGATAGACGACCTGGACAACGAACTGCTGCAGCTCCTTGCCAAACGTATGCGTGTTTCGCGGGAAATAGGGCAGTATAAACTGGAACATAATATGCCCATTTTGCAGACACAGCGTTACGACCAGATATTGTCTGACCGGGCTTCTCAGGGTGAGCGAATGGAGATGTCCGGAGATTTTATCAGAAAGGTGCTGGAAGCCATCCACTCTGAGTCGGTACGGCAACAAATGGTGGTTATGGAGAGAGAAAAAAAGAATGGCTCACCAACAGCAGAGAAATAACAGATATATAAAGCAGAATAGAAATGAAGATATTAATTCTCGGAGCAGGCAAGATGGGTTCATTCTTTGCCGATGTGCTCAGTTTTGATCACGAAGTGGCTGTCCTGGATACCGATCCGATGAAACTGCGTTTTATCTACAACACACAGCGAATGGCCGATGCGGTGGAGGTGAAAGCGTTTGCACCGGAACTGGTAATCAATGCCGCCACGCTGAAGTATACCATTCCCGCTTTTGAATCGGTGCTGCCCTATCTGCCTGCGACCTGTATTCTGAGCGATATTGCCTCCGTAAAGGCAGGACTGGAGGAATTCTACCGTGAGTGCGCCCTCCCCTTTGTCTCCACCCATCCCATGTTCGGGCCTACCTTTGCCAGTCTGAGCGACCTGAGCACACAAAGCGCCATCATCATTGCAGAGTCGTCTCATCTGGGCAAGGTTTTTTTCAGGGATCTATACCGCCATCTTAAACTGAACGTGTTCGAATATTCGTTCCGGGAACACGACGAAACCATTGCCTACTCACTCTCCATCCCCTTTGCTTCCACACTGGTGTTTGCCTCGGTGATGAAGCATCAGGATGCACCTGGCACGACCTTTAAGAAGCATATGCAGATTGCGCAGGGATTGCTTTCGGAAGATGACTTCCTCCTCACCGAGATTCTCTTCAACCCTTACACACCGGGACAGTTGATTAAAATACGGGAGAAGCTCAAAGAGTTGCTAGCCATCATCGAGCAGAAGAACAGCGAAGCTATGCGTGTTTTCCTGACAGAGGTTCGGGATAATATCAAGTGAAGGAACCGTTGCGATGTGTGTGGTGTGACAAAAATCGACTCATTAGGGTTCCGTGTAGATACGAATAATTTTTGCGTCCGTTTTTGGACGGCTATTTTCGTCCACCGCCAAGGCAGCAATCTTTTCAATCACCTCCAGTCCTTCCGTCACCTCCCCAAAAACGGTGTATTCGCCATCCAGGTGATGCAAACCGCCAAAGTTGGTGTAAATCTCTTTTAATCCATCCGGGAAGAGAAATTTCCCAGGTGCCAGGGCATAGAGTGAGTCCACCACACCCAGCACGGAGTCCAGAAGTGCATTAAAACCTCTCGGATCACTCTCTTTCAGGCGCGCCAGCTCCTCCTTATGAGGTGCATAGTAGGTGCGGATGAGTTGGTTCTTAATGGGAACGTTTACGGCCATCTCCATGGTGTCGAGCCGTCCCTGTGTGTATTCCTTCCCATGCACAATATAAAACTGGGAAGCATCCGATTTTTTTTGTGGATTCTCACTATCTCCCTTGCGGGGTGCCGCTAACGCACCTTTTTTGTGAAATCTGTCTTTCCGGAATTCAGGCATCAACTCCATGTCGGTGCGTCCACTTCCTATTTGAATGCCGGCAGGAGCATTGCGTGAGTCCTGCGCTCCTCCCTGGATCACAAAATTTTTCACCACACGGTGAAACAGGGTTCCGTCGAAGTAGCCCTGTCTGATTAATTTCAGGTAGTGGTCGCTGTGCCGGGGCGTATCATCGTATAATATCGCTTTCATGGTGCCGTAGTTGGTCTCAATCACAATGAAAGGGTATTTGGTCTGTGACTGCAAATAACTTGCTGCAGTTATCAGCAGGACAATGAATAAATGTCGTTTCATATTCTTAATTTAATTCTCATTTTTAGTAATCAGCCTTCAGTGCTTAGATTGTCAACGCCGAATTCTGATGCCGGTGGGAGCGTAAAATTACTCCTCAAGAGCTGATAGCAGAATACTTAGCCGGCAGCCGGTTAATTTGGTGCCCGTTTGTACAAATACAAGGCGATGCCTACGAAAATAATATTTGGTATCCAAGCGGCAACAAAAGGACTCATGCCCCCTTTTACTGCGAAGGTGGAACTGACGGTCATGAACAGGATATAAGCCATGCTCAGCACCAATCCGATGCCAATGTTCAGCCCCATTCCTCCTTTCACTTTACGCGCTGAAAGTGAGGCGCCGATGATGGTAAGAATAAAAGCAGAGAAGACCGACGCGATGCGGGAATGATATTCAATCTGGAAGGACTGGATATTGCCCATGCCTCGCTCTTTCTGACTTTTTACATAGTGGCGGAGCTGAGGGGAGGTCATCATCTGATGATCGCTGTTAGCAATAATAAAATCGTTTGGAACAATTTGTAAGGTGGTGTCGATGACCGACCCCTGGGTAATTGTTTCTTTCAGCCCGTCGAAATCGCGTATCTGATAATTACTAATGGACCACTGGTAGGCTGAATCATAACGGATGGACTGTGCCGTGAGCCTCGACACCAGTTGCAGGCTGTCGAAGTGGTCCATGGAAAAGTTATACCCGGTCTTGCTGGACATGTCGAAGTTGCCAAAATAGACAATGGTACCCGGCCCCACCTTAAACTGTATGTCCCTATCGCCCGTTTTTTTCTTTCTTGGATCAATATAGGTGTTTTCAAATTCAATGCGCGTGGCATTGGCAGGTGGGATCAAATAACTGCCAAAGACAAACGTAAAGACTGCGATAACCAGTGCGGAGATCATGTAGGGTTTCATCAGCCGTTTAAAGCCGATGCCATTCGATAGGATAGCTGTAACTTCTGAATTATTTGCCATCTTGGATGTGAAGAAGATGACAGCGAGAAAAACAAACAACGGACTGAAGAGGTTGGTGTAGTAGGGAATGAAGTTAAGGTAATAGTCAAAGACGATGTCTCGCAGAGAAGCGTTGTTGGTCATGAACTTGTCAATCTTCTCGTTGATGTCGAACACGACCGCAATGGAGATGATCAGCGCAATCATGAAAATGTAGGTGCCCAGAAACTTCCTAATGATATAGCGGTCCAGGCGCTTTAAACCAAACAGATTGTCTCCTCTATTCATAACCTTCTTGTGATGTTTTCAATCATCGTTGGTTTCCACGTGGAAAAGTCTCCGGCAATGATGTGTTGCCGTGCTTCCTGTACCAGCCACACATAAAACGCGAGGTTATGGATGGATGCAATCTGCAGGCCCAGTATTTCGTTCGCGTTAATAAGATGCCGCAAATAAGCTTTGCTGTAAAGTTTGTCGACAAACGACTCCCCATCCTCTTCAATGGGTGAGAAGTCTTTTTTCCACCGCTCATTGCGCATGTTCATGATTCCTTTTTTTGTAAAGATCTGCCCGTTACGTCCGTTGCGCGTGGGCATGATGCAGTCGAACATGTCCACACCACGTTCAATGGCTTCAAGGATGTTTTCCGGCTTACCTACCCCCATCAGATAACGCGGCTTGTCTTCCGGAAGGATCTCGTTCACCAGCTCCACCATCTCATACATCTTATCGGTAGGTTCACCCACAGCAAGGCCTCCGATTGCGTTGCCGTCTGCACCTTTCGAAGCCACATTTTCTGCTGCACGTCGCCTCAAGTCTGGATAGACACAGCCCTGTACAATCGGAAAAAGAGTCTGCCCGTGCCCATAGGGGCATTCTGTTTCCCCAAAGCGGGCAATACAGCGATCGAGCCACCGTTCAGTAAGTGCCAACGACCTTTTTGCGTAGGCATAGTCTGCATCGCCGGGAGTACATTCATCGAAAGCCATCATGATATCGGCGCCGATAATGCGCTGGATGTCAATTACCTTTTCGGGTGTAAAGAAGTGGCGGGAACCGTCGATGTGCGACTGAAACTCGGCACCTTCCTCCGAGAGCTTCCTGTTATCTGTCAGTGAGAAAACCTGAAATCCGCCACTGTCGGTCAATATTGGTTTGTTCCAACTGTTGAAGCCGTGCAGGCCACCTGCTTGTTGTAAAATATCAAGACCCGGACGAAGGTAGAGATGATAGGTGTTGCCCAGGATAATCTGTGCCCCTATATCCTCCTTCAATTCGCTCATGTGTACAGCCTTCACGCTGCCAACGGTACCTACAGGCATGAAAACCGGTGTTTCTACCTGTCCATGGTCTGTTGTTATAAGACCTGCTCTGGCTTTCGTTCTTGAATCAGTATGTTGTAGTTGAAATTTCAAATTATCTTGTTTCGTGGTGTTTTGACGGCAAAGATAAAGTTTTTGCTGTTACAAACAGAATAGTAACCGTTTAAAAATAGTTACGAGAAAAAACTATACCGACAAGGGAGTAAAAATTGAAAAAGTCAATATTTATTCAATGTATAGCGACTATGATAAGAAAGATCCAAAGAATATCGTACTTTTGCCATGTTTTGACATTTTATTGAATCACTCGTTTGTTGTGCTCATTGTGGAAGGTGCAGATGATCATGCTTTCTGGCAAGGGCGCGACATTTAAAGAAATTATCATCATGGAGAATAAATCGGAATCAATGGAGAGAAAGCCTGAATGGCTGAAAATCTCCTTGCCCCAGGGAAAGCAATACCTGGATGTGAAAGAGATTATTGCAAGAAAAAAGCTGCATACAATTTGTGTAAGTGGAAAATGTCCCAACCTGTCGGAATGCTGGGGAAGGGGGACGGCCACTTTTATGATACTGGGAGACATCTGTACACGTTCGTGCAGGTTTTGCAATGTAAAAACAGGAAGTCCACAGGGTATTGTCGACTGGGATGAGCCGGATCGGCTGGCGGACACCATTGAAGGGATGAACCTCCGGCATGTGGTGCTTACCAGTGTGGACAGGGACGATCTGCCGGATGGCGGAGCCGGACTCTGGGCGGCTACGGTGCGGCGGGGGAAGGAGAAGAATCCGCGGGTCACCATCGAGGCCCTGATTCCCGACTTCGACGGACAGGAAGAGCTTATTCACCAGGTAATTGAATCGGGCCCCAACATCGTATCGCACAACATGGAGACGGTGCGGCGACTGACACCCAAGGTGCGAAGTCGTGCCAAGTACGACGTCAGTCTGAAAACGATAGAAATCATAGCAAAGCACGGCAAGGCGAAAGCCAAATCCGGAATCATGGTCGGCTTGGGAGAAACACCCGGGGAAATCATTGAGACGATGGACGACTTGAGAAGTGTGGGATGTAAGGTGCTTACCATCGGGCAATATCTTCAGCCCACGCGAAAACATCTGGCTGTGAAAGAGTACGTGTCGCTTGAACAGTTTCAGTTATACAGAACAATTGGTTTGGAGAAAGGGTTTCAGTTTGTAGAAAGCGGCCCGCTGGTTCGTTCTTCTTACCATGCAGAAAAACATGTGTGAGTAGTGTGCCTATGATAATATGAAACGAGCATGATAATCATTATCGTACAAGATCATGACGAATACGAGTTCCATATGACACCTTTGAATTACTTGTGTTAAGTCAAGTGAGCCAAGTCAAACTTGTTGGTACTTTGCCATGGCGAGCAAATATCCAACTTTAGTGAAATAAATAATTTTAGTCATATGAAAAAAGGCAATTATGGGTAAAAGAGTGATTTTTGAAAATCTGGGAAGAATCCGATATAAAGAAGCATTGGACTACCAGGAAGATCTGTTCGAACAGCTTATCCGGGAGAAACTGCAAAAGAAGGAGGATAAACAGCACTTTTTGCTCTTCTGCGAACATGAACACGTTTACACCCTTGGTAAAAGCGGTGACAGTAGAAACCTGCTGATTACGCGGAGTGTGTGTGAAAGTAGAAATATCGACTTGCATTCGACCGGCCGGGGAGGTGATATTACATACCATGGGCCGGGTCAACTGGTTGCCTATCCGATCATCGATCTGGAAGATTTCCAGATTGGTATCAAACGGTATATCTCCATGTTGGAGGACGTGGTGATTGAGACACTGAGGCCTTTTGGCATTTTGGGCAAAAAAGATGCAAAGGCCATGGGGGTATGGATCCATCCAGTACAATCAGCCAAAGCTAGAAAGATCTGTGCGATTGGGGTGCGTGCCAGCCGCTTTGTCACCATGCACGGGCTTGCATTGAATGTAAACAGCGATCTCGCTTATTTCGATCATATCAACCCCTGCGGATTCACCGACAGGGGGGTAACTTCCATGCAAAAAGAATTGGGGCGGGAGGTGGACTTTAAAGCAGTTTCCGATGAGATGAAAAATGCCTTTACTGCTGTTTTTGGCATGATGTACAGCGAGCGGGATTGTCCGGCATGACTGGAGGGTTGTATATTCGATGTACATTATGAATGAGGGCAATACTTAAACATTTTTAACGACGTTTCCTCCGGAAACCGCTTTAACATTTCTATTTTTGTATTTCATAACAAGAATCTATCATTAACAGTCTAAAAATATGAGCCAAGTAGTCGATATCAAAGAGCTAAACGAGCGAATTGAACAGAAAAGCGCTTTCGTGCAAACGCTGGTGACAGGGATGAACAAAACAATTGTAGGGCAAAAGCACCTCGTAGAGTCACTGCTTATCGGACTGCTGTCAGATGGTCATATTTTGCTGGAAGGAGTTCCCGGGTTGGCAAAAACACTGGCAATAAAAACGCTGGCTCAGTTGATCGATGCCGATTATAGTCGTATCCAGTTTACCCCCGACCTGCTGCCTGCAGACGTCATCGGAACCATGATTTACAGTCAGCGAAACGAGGAGTTTCTGGTAAAACATGGGCCCGTATTTGCTAATTTTGTGCTGGCAGATGAGATCAACCGTGCTCCTGCCAAGGTGCAGAGTGCCCTGCTCGAAGCAATGCAGGAAAGACAGGTAACCATTGGCGAACAAACCTACAAGTTGCCCAATCCCTTTCTTGTGATGGCGACCCAGAACCCCATTGAGCAGGAGGGAACCTATCCACTTCCCGAGGCACAGGTAGACCGCTTCATGCTGAAGGTGGTGATCTCCTATCCCTCGAAAGAAGAAGAGAAGCAGATCATTCAACAAAATATTTTTGAACCTGTAAGTGTTGACCAGGCAGTCATCACTACTGAAGCGATCTTGGAAGCACGCAAGGTAGTCCGCGAAGTATATATTGATGAGAAAATTGGTAAATATATTGTAGATATAGTGTTTGCTACCCGTTTTCCCGATCAGTACGGGATGAGCGACCTCAAGGAGATGATTGGCTTTGGCGGCTCGCCACGCGCTTCCATCAACCTGGCGCTAGCTGCACGTGCCTTTGCATTTATCAAACGTCGTGGATACGTGATCCCCGAAGATATACGTGCAGTTTGTCACGATGTCCTCCGGCATCGTATTGGACTCACATACGAAGCGGAAGCCAACAATCTGACCTCCGAAGAAATAATCAGCGAGATCCTGAATAAGGTGGAGGTGCCTTAATCCGCGCAAAACGTAAGTCTACCAATCAGGTACAGTTCAAGTGAAAGAATCCACAAAATAAGGGTGAAACCCATATGGAGACGACCGACCTATTAAAAAAAGTACGACACATCGAAATAAAAGCACGTGGCCTCTCCCGCAATATCTTTGCCGGAGAGTATCATTCCGCTTTTAAAGGACGTGGTATGGCCTTTTCGGAAGTACGGGAGTACCAGTATGGAGACGATCTGCGCGACATTGACTGGAATGTAACTGCCCGCTATAACCGTCCCTATGTAAAGATATTCGAAGAAGAGCGGGAGCTTACCGTGATGCTGATGATCGACGTGTCGGAGAGTCTGGGCTTCGGTTCCCGCAAGGTGCTCAAACGGGATATGGTGGCAGAGATTGCGGCGACGTTGGCCTTTTCGGCAATGCAAAACAATGATAAGATCGGGGTCATCTTTTTTACCGATAAGGTGGAGAAGTTTATCCCTCCTAAAAAGGGAAGAAAGCACATCCTGTTCATTATCCGCGAGATTCTGGGATTCACTCCCGAAAGCAGCGGTACAGACCTGAATATGGTTCTCCGGTATATGACGAACGCCATCAAAAAGCGATGCACAGCCTTTCTGATATCGGACTTCATTGATCCGGAAGATTACAAAAAGGCGTTACAGATAGCCAACCGAAAGCACGATGTGGTAGCCATTCAGGTATATGATCAGCTGAGTACGGAGCTTCAACCCATCGGGCTGATGAAAGTAAGAGACCCCGAAACAGGCGAAGAACGATGGATCAACACCTCGTCGCGGAAAATTCGGAAAGGTTACCGTGACTGGTGGAACAGCCTGCAAAGCAATAAGAATAATGCATTCCGGCAGAGTGGCGTGGACAGTGTGTCGGTTTCTACGGAAAGTGATTATGTAAAGGCGTTGTTGCAATTATTTCAACAGAGAAGGTGATATTGACAAAGGACAAACTACATATCGTCGAGATGCGGAGAGCAACGCTGGTTGTTCTGGCAATCTTGTTTTTCACGCCGATCTCCGCTCAGCGGGCTTCGGTACAGGCAACCGTGCAACCTACGGAGATCCTGATTGGCGAACAGGCGCTGATTAATCTGAAAGTGATTACACCGAAGGATAAGACCATTCAGTTTCCGGTATACGAAAAGGAGATTGTCCCCGGCATTGAAGTGATTACCATGCTGCCGCCCGATACCACCGTCGAGAACAACGTGATGACGCTGAACTTCAAGTACGTGGTCACCTCATTCGACTCAACGCTGTACCATATTCCCCACATGCCGGTCTTCGACGGAGTCGACACCATTTATTCCAACTCCTTTGGACTGAAAGTGTCTTCACCCCAGTTGTCGGACTCCACGTTGGCATATCTTGAGAAGATAAACAAAGGGGAGACCGACTCAATCGATTTTGAACAGTTGCAGTTGCATGATATCAAGCCCGTGCGCAACGTTCCTTTCGTCTGGACTGATTATTTATGGGTTCTTTGGATTGTGTTGGGCATCATGATGCTTATTGCGCTCATCGGATTGATCGTCTACCTGGTACTGAAAAAGAAGCGTAAAGGGTATATTTTTAAACCTCCCGTGGTGCTGCCGGCACACGTGCGGGCTATCCAGCAACTGGATAAACTGAAAGAAGAGAAAATCTGGCAACAAGGAAGGGAAAAAGAGTTCTACAGTAAACTCACTGACATCCTTCGTAATTACCTGGTTGAACGGGAAGACATCAATGCCATGGAAATGACTTCCGGTGAAATACTGAATGAGGTCCGCAAACTATTGGAGGTGGAGTCAGTTTACAACAATCTGAAACAGATCCTTTCCACTGCCGATCTGGTGAAGTTTGCCAAATACAAGCCCTACCCCGACGAAAACGATCTGAGTATGGTGAATGCCTATTTCTTTGTGAATCAGACCAGGGAACCTGATCCTGTCCCTCAAAAAGAAGAAATGGATAAAGATAAAAACGAAGCATCGCAAAACGATGCTGCAAAGAGTGAATAAAGCATGGTATTTTTGCATCCTGAATATCTATATCTGTTGCTGCTGCTTATCCCACTAATTATGTGGTATGTGGTGCGATTGTCAAAGACGCAGGCCTCCTTCAAGCTTGCGTCTGCCGGGGCATTCAAGGGTATGAAGCCCGATCTCAGGGTCTCTATGCGGCATCTGCCTTTTGCTTTGCGGTTGATCTCCATCGCGCTCATTATCGTCGTGATTGCCCGCCCCCAATCGGTGAGCAGTTGGGAAGAAACGGAGACCCAGGGAATCGATATCGTGATGGCCCTTGATGTGTCGGGATCGATGCTTTCGCAGGATTTGCAACCGGACAGGCTGCAGGCAGCCAAAAAGGTGGCCGCGGAGTTTATCACCGACAGGAAAAACGACAACATCGGCCTCGTGATTTTTGCCGGAGAGAGTTTCACGCAATGTCCCCTTACTACCGATCATAAGGTGTTGCTGAACTTGCTGAACGAGATCAATTTTGGTATGATCGAGGACGGCACAGCCATTGGATTGGGATTGGCCACTTCTGTAAACAGGCTGAAAGAGAGCGATTCCGATTCTCGTGTAGTGATTCTCCTGACCGATGGGACCAACAACAGCGGACAGATTGCACCGCTTACTGCCGCCGATCTGGCACGTTCTTACGGAATTCGTGTATACACGGTGGGTGTGGGAACCAAAGGAATGGCGCCCACGCCTGTAAACACACCTTACGGTATTCGAATGCAGAATATGCCGGTAGATATTGATGAGAAAACGCTCACCGAGATAGCAGCAATGACGGGGGGACAATACTTCAGAGCGCAGGATACTGAAGGACTCCGGCAGGTATATGAAGAGATTGACGAAATGGAAAAATACCTGATCAGCGTACAGAATGTAACCCGTCGACAGGAATTATTCCTTCCCTTTGCACTGGTTGCACTCGGCTTGATATTGCTCGAGCTATTATTAAGAAGAACCTGGCTGAGGTCTATCCCGTGAGCACGTTGTAAGCTGGATGGTGTGTGCCCGTCTGCCGGATAAGCGTATATGGCATAGCAGTTTGATCATTGAAATACATGAGGTAGCGACTTCTCGGGTGAAACTGGTTGATTTAATATGGTATAAGATAAAGCGAGAGAAATGTTTAGATTCGGAAATCCGGAATATTTATGGTTGTTCATCGCCATGCCTTTGTTGCTGGCAGTGTACATTTACCTGAACATCAGAAAGCGTAAAGCGGTACAAAAGATGGGTACGCTTTCCACGCTCAAGATGATGATGCCCGAATTGTCACTGAAACGTTCCTACCTTAAATTCTGGCTTATATTTGCCGCACTCTGTACAGGAATTTTCATGATCGCCCGTCCACAGTTCGGCACGAAAGTGGAAACGGTAGAGAAGGAGGGAATAGAACTGGTGATCGCGATGGATGTATCCAACTCCATGATGGCCCGGGATGTCTCTCCCGACAGGCTGTCACGTGCCAAACAGAT
>DHSP01000024.1:69604-73909 GCA_002408485.1 Proteiniphilum sp. UBA5283
GATACACAATCGGCAAAGATATTCCTTAATACGATTGACCCGAGCCTTGTCCCTATTCAAGGAACGGCCATCGGAGAGGCGATACGGTTGGGAATGAGCTCCTTTTCAAGCGATGAGGATGTCAGCAAGGCTATGGTGATTATTACGGACGGGGAGGATCATGAGGGAGATGCTGCCCAAGCTGCTGCAGAAGCGGCAAAGGCCGGAGTGATGGTGAATGTGCTGGGAATTGGTTCTCCCGAAGGTTCACCCGTACCAGCCCTGGAGTATGGGAATAATTTTATGACCGACAACGAAGGTAACGTTGTTGTATCGCGCTTAAACGAACAAATGGGAATGGAAATTGCGCAAAGTGGTAAAGGATTTTATGTGCGTGCAGATAATTCAAATGCGGCTATCCGTGCATTGGAAACACAGCTTGATGAACTTGAGACAAGCAAATCTACCAGCCTCTCCTATTCGGCATATGACGAGAGATTTTCGGTTCTTGCCTGGATCCTGCTAATTATTCTGCTGATCGAAATCCTTGTTTACGACAAGAAAAACCGGTTGTTCAGAAATGTGAGATTGTTTAAATAAACTGTCAGTATTGGTAGCCGGCATATTGTGATCTCGATACCAAAAAGAACGAACGTCGGCAACCGATTGCGAAAAAAACCGAAACGAAAAAAATGAACCGATTGTTTACAAAATATAGTTTATTGTTGCTGTTGATGACACTGCTTCCTTTGTCTGTTTCGGCACAAAAAGAGGTACGAAAGAATATCCGCAAAGGAAACAAAGAATATAACCTGCAAAAATTTTCGGAAGCAACTCCGTTTTATGAAAATGCAGTGAAAGAAGCTCCCAACTCCAAAGAGGCAAACTTTAATCTTGGCAATACGTTGTATAAAAAGAAAGAGTGGGATAAATCAATCGAACAGTACAATCATTTCATCTCTCTGGAACAGGAAAAACCGGCAGATGCTTCTGCCGGCTGGCACAATATCGGCAACGCCATGCTGCAGAAAAAAGAGTTGCAAAAATCAATGGAAGCTTATAAAATGGCATTGCGCCTGAATCCGGAGGACGAGGAAACGCGTTATAATCTGGCAGTGGTACAGAAAATGATCCAGGATCAGGAACAACAGGATCAGGGTGAAGGGGATCAGGAACAACAGGAACAGCAGAATCAGGACCAAAGTCAAGACCAGCAGAGTCAATCTCCTCAAAATCAGCAGGATCAGGAGAAGAAAGCGGAACAATCCGAACAGCCGGAACAGATGTCGCGTGATAATGCACGGCAGTTACTGCAGGCTATCGAGCAGGATGAACAGCAAACTCAGGAAAAGGTTCAGCAGATAAAGGCGCAGGAAAGAGAAGAGCAGGCTGAAAATAACAGAAGGAACAATAAAAACTGGTAAGAGGTGATGCAGATGAAACAGAAAAAACATAGTATTATTCTCCTTCTTTTCGTGATATTCTTGTTCACGGGCAAAACAACCATCGGTCTGGCGCAGGTGACATTCAAAGCCTCTGCGCCTGCGTCCGTTGTGGAAGGAGAACAATTCAGGTTAAGTTATGTGCTGAACAAGGAGGGGAGGGATCTTCGCCTGCCCGACATGCCCGACTTCAATCTTCTTTTTGGGCCCAGTACCTCCACCAGCTACAGTCAACGTACGGTAAACGGAAAGACAACTTCGGAAAGTTCGGTCACCTATACCTACATCCTTATGGCGAAGAAAACCGGCACTTTCACCATTCCTGCCGCATCGATCACGGTAGATGGAAGCAGTTATCAGTCAAATACACTCCGGATAAATGTGCTTCCTCCCGACGAAAACCCTTCACAGGGTACATCGCCCGGTAGTAGTCAGCGAAAAAATGAAAGCGCTTCTTCCGGAACAGCATCCGTTTCTTCCCGTGATGCATTTATAAGGGCAATCGTTTCCAAAAACAGCGTTTACGAACAGGAGGGGTTTACCGTCACTTTCCGTTTATATACTACACTGAACATCGTGAATTTCGGAAAGATCCAATTTCCTGAATTTGAGGGATTCATGGTAGAAGAAATGGACCTGCCCGTGAATCAGCAACTACAAATGGAACGTTATAACGGCAGAAACTACTACACTGCCGATTTGCGGAAGACATTACTCTTTCCACAGCGTTCAGGACAGATTACTATTCCGGCGGGCAACATCGAAATGGTCTTCTCTGTTCCTTCGGGCAGGAGTGTCTCCACTTTTTTTGGTTCGCAGGAAGTGATGGTGGATGTTAAAAAGAGTCTTGCAACCAACCCGTTGATAGTTAATGTTAAACCGTTGCCGGGCAATAAGCCCGAAACCTTTGCAAATGCTGTGGGAACCTTCTCGCTGAAACCCGCCATCAGCACTGTGAATACCAAAGCCAATGAAGCGGTTACCCTTACATTGGAGATATCCGGTACGGGTAATTTGAAACTGATTCGTAATCCGAAGGTAACGTTTCCCGATAATTTTGAATTGTATGACCCCACTATAGACAACGCTTTGAACGTGACGTCCAATGGACTTACCGGTGTTCGAAAGATCTCCTATATGACAATACCTCGCTATGAGGGTGACTATTCCATTCCGCCGGTAGAATTTACCTACTTCGACCTCAATACAAACAGCTACAAAACGCTGACTACTCCCGAATATACGCTGCAGATTGCCAAAGCAGATCCCGGAAGTGCTTCAGCGAGCAGTTTTGTGAATCATCGGGATGTGAAAGTGGAGCAGGATATCCGTTTCCTGAAGACGGGTGATCCCGCCTATCTCTCACGCACAAAATTCTTTGTAGGCTCATTTGCATATTGGTTGTGGTATCTGATTCCCTTGTTGCTGCTGATCCTTTTTTACGGGATTAACAGAAAACAAGCACGTGAAAATGCAAACATTGCCCTGATGAGAACGAAAAAGGCAAATAAAACGGCTATCAAACGTCTGAAGACAGCCGGAAAATTTCTTAAAGTGCACGACAAGGATAAATTTTATGATGAAGTGCTCCGTGCACTATGGGGTTATTTCAGCGACAAACTCTCTATCCCCTTGGCACGTCTTTCCAAACATAATATTGAATCAGAATTATCAAAGCAGGGCATCAGCGAGGAGCTTGCAGGAAAGTTTATGCACATTCTTGATGCCTGTGAGTTTGCACGTTATGCTCCGTCCGAGAGTGATGCCGTGTTGGAACGTCTCTATCAGGATACGGTGGAGGCTATCGGAGAGATGGAGAATAAGTTGAAAAATAAAAAGAGTAGGATTGAATGATGAACAAACCAAAGTCAAACCGGATGAAACTGCCTCAATCAGTATTGATCATTCTGCTTTTCTTCACAGCTGTTCCGCAATTGACGGGTCAGGTGGGGAACGATACAATTATACCAAACGATCTCACTGCTGCTCCCGGATTTACTTCCAGGGATCAGTCTGACGGAAAGCCAACGCCCGCCGCAGCCGCTTCAATTTCCGGAGCAAATGTAGAAGAAGCCGCACAAGCTTACAGGGATCAGGACTATGGAAAAAGCATTTTACTTTACGAAGAACTTGTATTGCAGGGTTTCAACGAAAACAAAGAATCGGCTCAGATTTATTTCAATCTGGGCAACGCCTATTTTAGAAACAACCAACTGGGAAAGGCTATCCTGAACTACGAGAGAGCTTTACTTCTGGATCCGGGTGACGGCGATATACGGCACAACCTGCGTTTTGCCAAAAACAGGACAGAAGATCGTATCGACACCGCAGGCGACCTATTTATAGCAAACTGGTTTCTGGCCGTACGAAACATTTACAGTTCCGATCAATGGGCAATTATTGGTATTGTGTTTTTTATGCTATTTCTGTTCTCTGCAGGCACCTTTCTTTTTGTTCGCATCCTATGGGTTAAAAAAAGCGCATTTTATGCAGGAATTATTTTTTTCTCTCTGATGATCACGTCGAATATCTTTGCCTTCAGCCAAAAAAGTGGACGTATCCATAGAGATGCCGCCATTGTCATGGTGGGTGCAGCCCGGGTTAATGCATCGCCCGACGAAAACAGCAACACACTTTTTGAACTTCACGAAGGCACCAGGGTGAAGGTGAGGAGCAGCGACGGTAACTGGTTTGAGATTGAAATTGCAAATGGCAGTGTCGGCTGGACTTCCAAAAAAAATGTAGAAATAATATGAAAGAGGCAGTCGAGAAACTATTACCATTCGAGCGGGACTTGTTTTTTGCACTAAACGGCAGCGATTCGCTCTTTCTCGATAACGTGATGTGGATGTTAAGCGGCAGGCTGGTATGGATACCGCTTTTT
>DHSP01000012.1:0-1836 GCA_002408485.1 Proteiniphilum sp. UBA5283
CTCTACCGGTGTGAAGTGACATTGAACTCAGAGGCAGGGTCCATGAAAGCGGAAGAGACATTTGGCTTCCGTCATTTCGAGTTTGTCAAAAAAGGCCCATTTAAGCTAAACGGAAAACGGCTGTTGTTGCGTGGTACCCACCGTCATGAAGATCACGCGGGAGTGGCGGCTGCCATGACCGAAGAGATGATCGTGGAGGAGATGGAGATGATGAAATCCATGGGAGTCAACTTTATCCGGCTGGGACACTATCAACAGTCGCGCATCGTGCTTGAGCAGTGCGACCGACTGGGCATCCTGGTCTGGGAGGAGATACCCTGGTGCCGCGGGGGACTGGGGGGCGACCGATATAAGGAGCAGGCACGACGCATGCTGACGAACATGATCGCGCAGCATCGGAATCACCCTTCCGTGATCTTGTGGGGATTGGGGAACGAGAACGACTGGCCCAACGATTTTCCTGAATTTGACAAAGAAAAAATCAGGGCCTTTATGAAAGAGCTTCATCTGCTTTCCCATACACTCGACAATTCGCGACTCACTTCCATCCGGCGGTGCGACTTCTGTAAGGATATCGTGGATGTGTACTCTCCCTCTATCTGGGCTGGCTGGTACAGAGGCATCTACACCGATTACAAAAACGTTTCCTACAACGAAATGCAGAAAACAGATCATTTCCTGCATGTGGAATGGGGAGGAGATAACCACGCTCGTCGCCATGCGGAGGACCCTTACAGCAATCTTGATAAAATTGACAGCGGGGGACAAAAAGCAGATGAACGTGCCGGCGACGCATCGCTCTATGGCGGCACGGCCAGAGCTTCGCGCGATGGAGACTGGAGCGAGACCTATATCTGTGATCTGATAGACTGGCACCTGAAGGAACAGGAGACGATGCCCTGGCTTACCGGCGCTGCCTACTGGCCATTCAAGGACTTCTCCACACCGGTACGTCCCGAAAATCCAGTTCCTTATATGAACCAGAAGGGCGTCGTGGAAAGAGATCTGACTCCAAAAGAGGCATTCTACGTATTTCAGTCCTACTGGACCGAAAAGCCGATGATTCGCATTTACGGACATAGCTGGCCGGTACGCTGGGGCAAGCCCGGCGAAGAGAAGACCATAAAGGTTTACTCCAACTGTGAGGAGGCGGAACTCTTCCTCAACGGACGAAGCATGGGCGTCAGAAAGCGTGATAGTCAGAATTTCCCTGCCGCAGGGCTGCGATGGACCACCTCCTTTGAGCCGGGAAGAAACAGCGTGAAGGTTGTCGGGAAAAAAGGGAAAGAAACAGTGATAGACACCATCACGTTCGATTACGAAACACGTCCTTTTGGCGAACCGGCAAAAATCGTTGCCCGGGTGATCGAAGATACCGATGCATATGCCTGGATAGAAGCGGAACTGCACGATCGGAACGATGTGCCTTGTCTCACAGCGGCCGACTACATCCGTTTTGATGCGACCGGCGACGGAGAGCTGGTAACAAATATGGGTACTTCTACTGGTTCGGGTAAGGTACAGGCATATAACGGACGAGCGAAAATCAGGCTGTTAAAGAAAGGGTCGAAGAGCATCGTATCGGTTAAATCGGGAGGATTGGAAACNNTATGCCTGGATAGAAGCGGAACTTCGTGATCAGAACAATGTACCCTGTCTCACTTCCTCTGAATATATACGTTTTGAAGATACCGGTGATGGAGAATTGGAAAAGAACATGGGAACTTCCACTGCTTCGGGTAAGGTGCAGGCGTACAACGGAAGAGCAAGGATAAAATTGATGAAGCAGGGAACGACGAGTGTCGTTTCTGTCAAATCGGGAGGATTGGAAACGGT
>DHSP01000012.1:2032-3694 GCA_002408485.1 Proteiniphilum sp. UBA5283
CATGCCAAATTTGGCATGTTTATCCATTGGGGACTCTACTCTGAACTGGGAGGAGTATGGAAGAACAAGAACTACTATGGTAGCGGCGAATGGATCATGAATGTGGCAAAAGCAAATGTGGATGCCTATGCGGCTGAAGCAGCCCGCATGGACCTGTCGGAATATGATCCGGCAGAATGGGCCATGTTGGCCAAAAAGGCAGGCATTAAATACGTGGTTGTTACGGCAAAGCATCACGAAGGATTTGCCATGTATGATTCAAAGGTGAGTGATTTTACCATCGTGAAATCCACGAAATATGGCAAAGATCCCATGCTGCCATTATCCCAAAAAATGCGCGAGCAGGGAATTCAATTCGGATTTTACTATTCTCAGTTTCTCGATTGGCACGAGCCCAATGGTGGGGGAAACAGGTGGGACTTCGATGAATCGAAGAAAAACTATCAGGAATATTATACTCGCAAGGCTATCCCCCAGTTGAAAGAATTACTTTCAAATTATGGGCCTCTCGGAATTATCTGGTTCGATATGCCGGGTGGCCTTACCTATGAAGAGACCAGGGAATTGGTCGATACGCTTCGTTTGATCCAGCCAAATTGCCTGTTCAGCAGTCGTGTAGGCCAGGGATTGGGTGATTACCGCGACTTTGGCGATTCTGAGGTTCCTGCCCGCCCTATTCGCGGAGCCTGGGAATCGATCTATACACACAACGATTCGTGGGGATATATTGCACACGATATGAATTTCAAGTCTCCCAAAGAGATCATCCGGCTTCTGGCAGAGGTGGCTTCAAAAGGGGGAAATTTGATGTTGAATGTGGGACCTGACGGGAAGGGTGCTATTCCTGCCTATTCTGCCAGGTATCTCCTGGAAGTAGGGAAATGGCTCGATAAATTCGGAGAAGGAATTTACGAAACAACCTATGGAGAGATACCCGCGCAACCATGGGGCGTTACCACAAGCAAGCCGGGAAAGCTGTATCTGCATATTTTTGATCTGCCCGTGAACCATCAGATTCTGGTGCCGGGAATGAACGTCGACATTCAAAATGTGTATCCGTTAGACTCCGGAGAAAAACTTACGTGGAGCAAAAACAACGAAGATCTTTGCGTTACTCTTCCCTACCTGAGCGATTCCCGCAATACTGTGCTTGTTGTGGAGTATGCAGGCACCCTGACCGACAAATATGATCAACTTCCGGTCACCCTGTCGGCGCAATACAAGCTTAACAAGCTTCTGCCACACGATGCAACAACGGAAGGGGCAACAGCCATCAAATCCATCACGCATAGCGATTATTTTGGCAATTGGAAGCATACTACCTGCTTGACAGAATGGAAAAAGCCGGACGACGCGGCCTGTTTTAATCTTCGGTTTACCGATCCCGGCGATTACAAAATTATTCTCTCATACAATTGCGAAGTTGAAAACAGTCGCCAGGAGGGGGTAATTGAATTTAACCAACAAAGCTATTTATTCCAGACAGTCAGAACGGGAGGGAACTATACAAACAAAGAACCCTTGATGTTTTACGACCATCATATTGCAAACATTACCGTTACCGAACCAGGTATTTATCCCCTTAAAATACATTCATACAAAGAAGGAAATGAGTTATTCAAGTTAAAATCAGTCTTGATAGAACCGGTAGAATGAATGAAA
>DHSP01000012.1:3830-22491 GCA_002408485.1 Proteiniphilum sp. UBA5283
TGTGTTATTTTTGTGGACAACTCTGTGCTACAATAAATATCCAACAATGAGACATCTCTATTTACTGCTTACCATAACCATGCTGCTTTTCGCGACAGGTTGTACCAATCCTGGCTCCACACTCTCTTTTTCAGATTTCGGTGCAAACGCCGACACCCGCGAAGACGCGTCCATTGCGGCACGGCGACTTATCGCACAATTACAGTCGAAGCAGGATAGAGCTCATACAACAATATTGTTTCCGAAAGGACGGTACGACTTCTATCCCGACAGCGCTTTTGTCCGGGAGTACTACATCTCCAATCACGACCAGGACAATCCGAAAAAGGTGGGCTTCGCGCTGGAAAACCTGCGCAACGTCACCATCGACGGACAAGGGTCGGAGTTTGTGTTTCACGGCCGGATGATTCCTGTTGCGTTGCTCAATAGCGAAAATATTACCCTGAAGAACTTTTCGATCGATTTTGAGATCCCGGCCTTGCGTCAGCTTCGTGTGCTGGAGGTGAACAAAGAAAATGACGAGATTATCGCTGAGATCTATCCTTCCAATCACTACCGGATCGACGACGAGAAGTTGATTATTCTGGGCGAGACCTATGAGTTAAGGCCCGAGACGGCAATGTCGTTCCGTGAAGACAAGCGACTTACTTATCTTCGTCGCGATCTGAGCTTTAACCCGCAATCGGTGAGCGAGAAATCGCCCAACATCCTCAGCCTGAAAGGATGGGATCAGGTAGACGAAACCTCTCCCGGCGAACGGTTCGTGCTGCGGTCCTACTACCGCCCCACTCCCGGCATCTTTCTGAGTGAAAGCCGCAATACGGTATTCGAAAATGTGAAAGTTCATTATGCGGAAGGAATGGGACTGCTTGCCCAACTGTGCGAAAACATCACACTCCATGGCTTCAGTGTTTGCCTGAAGGGCGATGATGATCCGCGCTACTTTACTACCCAGGCCGACGCCACCCATTTCTCCGGCTGCAAGGGAGTCATCGTCTCTCAAAACGGACTTTATGAGGGTATGGCCGATGATGCCATCAACGTACACGGCACCTATCTACGGGTCACAAAGAGGGTGGACAACCATACGCTGCAGGCGCGTTATATGCATTATCAGGCATGGGGCTTCAAATGGGGAGACCCGGGCGACAGTGTACAGTTTGTGGAATCGGAGAAGATGGAGCTGGTGAGAGGAGGTATAAACTCCATTGAGTCGGTGAAAGCGATCGACAAACCCACCGACTTTGGAGCCAAAGAGTTTGAGATCAGGTTCACCCGGCCACTTCCCCTGGAGATTTCGGAAGAGGGGAAATACGGTATTGAGAACCTCACCTGGACACCGGAAGTGCTCTTTTCCGGTAACATCGTCCGCAACAACCGGGCACGGGGATCGTTGTTCAGCACGCCAAAGAGGGTTTTGTGCGAAAACAACCTGTTTGATCATACCCACGGGACAGCCATCCTGCTTTGCGGCGACTGCAACGGCTGGTTCGAAACGGGAGCCTGCAGAGAGGTAATCATTCGCAACAACCGTTTCATCAACGCACTCACTGCCAATTATCAGTTTACCAATGCGGTGATATCCATCTACCCCGAAATACCCAATCTGGAAGATCAACAGCAGTTTTTCCATTCCGGGATTGTGATTGAAAACAACACCTTTGAGATGTTCGACAGGCCTGTTCTCTATGCCAAGTCGACCGATGGCCTTATTTTTCGGAACAATACCATCACGCACAATCAGGAATTTAAACCGTTCCACTGGAACACACATCCCTTCTTTTTCGAAAAAGTAAAGAATGTGTTGATCGAAAACAATCGGTTTGACGACGGTTTTAATAAAGCAACAGACATAAAAACCCTGCTTTCGGAAGAGAATGCGGTAACGGTAAAATAATCTACACAAAACAGATAAAAAAATGAGCGTAAACATCTTTCCCCTTTTTGCCGTAACAGTCCTGTTCATTGGGTGCACACAGCAGCCGGTGAAAACGGCAGCGCAGGAATTGCAATTGATGTACAACAAGCCCGCCCTGCTGTGGGAAGAAACGCTCCCCCTCGGTAACGGGCGCATTGGCATGATGCCCGACGGAGGAGTGGACAAGGAACAGATTGTGTTGAACGACATCACCATGTGGAGCGGCAGCGAAGATCCCGAAGCGCTCAACCCCGAAGCACTCCGTTACCTGCCTCAAATCCGCGAACTGCTGCTTGCCGGACAGAATGACGAAGCACAAAAACTGATGTATCAGCATTTTCGCTGCGGCGGGCAGGGCTCTGCCCGTGGCAACGGGAAAGATGCACCCTATGGCAGCTTTCAGAAGTTGGGTGATTTACGGATACACTACGCCTATGCAGGGGAAGATAGCGTGAGTGGCTACCGCCGCGCGCTTTCGTTGAACGATGCTGTGGCCACGACGGAATTTAGCAAAGGAGGCGTACGTTTCTCGCGCGAATATTTTGCCTCTTTTACCGACGATGTGCTCGTCATCCGGCTTTCGGCCAGTAAAAAAAGATCCATCGGTTTCAGCCTGGAGCTTTCACGCCCCGAGAGAGCAAACATTTCACTAAAAGACAACGCGTTGTACATGGAGGGGCAACTTAACGACGGGTACAATACCGACAAAGGAGTACGCTATTTCACAAAGTTGCAGATCCTCAATAACGGAGGTACACATTCGGCGGACGAAAATTCGCTCTCCCTCGCAGAGGCCGACGAAGCACTGATCATCGTCTCCACCTCCACAGATATGCTCGAAAAAAACTACAAAGAGACAACAACAACTTTATTCGATCAGGCAAGAGCGAAGCAATACCAGGATCTGAAAAAGAACCATACAACGAAGTACCGCGAGAAGTTCAGCCGCGTGGAGCTCAATCTTGGAGAACATAGCAACACAGTAGCTACCGACAAGCTTTTGAACAATTTCCAGGCGAACGACGACCCTGCATTTGCTGCGCTCTATTTTCAGTACGGGCGTTATCTGATGATCTGCGGAACAAACGAGAAATCGTTGCCGCTCAACCTGCAGGGATTGTGGGCAAACACGCTGCAAACGCCCTGGAACGGCGACTATCACCTAAACATCAATGTGCAAATGAATTACTGGCCTGCCGAAGTATGCAACCTCGCGGAGCTGCATAAGCCACTGCTCAATTTCACCCAATCGCTCGTCCCATCCGGAACCAAAACGGCGCAAACGTTCTACGGTGCCGATGGATGGATTGCCCACATGATGAGCAACCCGTGGAAATTTACCGCACCCGGCGAACACGCGTCGTGGGGGGCAACCAACACAGGCGGCGCATGGCTCTGTGCACACCTTTGGGAACATTATGCCTTCACACAGGACAAAGCCTACCTGCAAAGCATCTACCCCACCCTGGTTTCGGCAGCACAGTTTTTCCTCTCGGCAATGATTGCCGAACCAGAGAACGGCTGGCTGGTGACTGCGCCGTCGTCCTCTCCCGAAAACGGGTTCTATATGCCCGGCACCAAAGAGGTGGTTTTTGTCTGCATGGGCCCAACAATGGACGTGCAGATCATCCAGGAACTGTTTACCAACATCTTATCGGCTGCCGAAATACTGGGTATTGAAGATAACACCACCGCGAGAATTCGCGAGACCTTGCCCAAGCTGCCGCCCATGCAAATCAGTCCCAAAGGATACCTGATGGAATGGCTCAAAGATTACGAAGAAGCAGAGCCGCAACACCGGCACGTGTCACACCTCTACGGCCTATACCCTGCCAGTCAGATTTCGCCCGAAACCACGCCCGAACTGGCAGCGGCAGCACGGGAAACACTCAATCGGCGCGGCGATGGCGGCACGGGATGGTCGCGCGCCTGGAAGGTCAATTTCTGGGCACGGCTGCACGACGGAAATCGCGCCTACAAATTGCTTAAAAGCCTCATGGAGCCGTCGCTACCGTTGAATGCCACTACCTACGACGGCCAGGGGGGCGGCACCTATCCCAATCTGTTCTGTGCACATCCGCCGTTCCAGATCGACGGCAACTTTGGCGGCACCTCCGGCATTGCCGAAATGCTTATCCAAAGTCAGAACGGATATATCGATCTGCTGCCTGCCCTGCCCGATGTGTGGGAAAACGGTAGTTTCAAAGGGTTGCGCGTACGCGGTGGCGCCGAGGTAGATGCTGTCTGGAGCAATAAACAGCTCTCGTCGGCAACCATCAGAGCTACGTCGGACAATATATTTAAAATGAAAGTTCCCGATTATGCCATATCCCTGAAACGCAACGGAAAAGAGGTGACGATCGACAATGGTTATGTTTCGATCGACCTGAAAAAAGGCGAATCGGCAAATCTTGTGATCAACAAGAATTAGCTTCTGCCCCTCGGGAAGGAAGCAACTTTTGCAAACGAAGAGCGAGAAAGAACAGTCTGGCTTGTTAACTTTTATTGATGATTATTTTTTCGGTATTTCTGAACTGATCCAATCAATTGTCGTATTTTTAAAAATTATTCGACTAATAAAAGAAAGACGATGAAGTTCAAATCATTTTTATTTACATGGGTACTGATCCTGTGTGCAGACAGCATGAGTGCCCAGCAGATTATTGCACACCGGGGATACTGGAAAACCGAAGGATCGGCACAAAACTCCATTGCGGCACTGATGAAAGCCGATTCCATCGGGGTTTTTGGATCAGAGGTCGATGTGTGGTTATCCTCCGACGGCGTTCCGGTGGTCAATCACGATGCCACCGTCACACTGAACGGAGAGAAACTGACCGTGCAGGATACACCCTACGCCACCCTCCGGAAAGTTACCCTTTCCAACGGAGAGGCGTTGCCTACTATGGAGGAGTATCTCGATGCGTTTGCCCGTTGCAAAAATGTGAAGCTCATCATCGAGTTTAAAACCCACAGATCGGAAGAACAGGAAACACTGCTGGTCGAAAAAGTAATAAACATGGTCCGTCAACGCGCCGTGCAGGAGCGCGTTGAGTATATCTCCTTCGGAGTGAATCTGGTGCGGCAGGCAAGGAGACTCGACTCCCAAGCGCCAGTATATTACCTGAACGGCGACTTGTCTCCACAGGTTCTCGCCACCCTGCAATTGAACGGCTTCGATTATCACTACAATGTGCTGTACAAACGTCCACAATGGGTGAGGAAAGCCCACGAGCTGGGGCAAAAAGTGAACGTATGGACCGTGAATAAACCAGATGATATGCAGAAGGTCATCGATCTGAATGTAGACTTTATCACCACCGACGAGCCGCTGCTGGCCCGGGAAATACTCAGCAAACAATGAATCTGAAAGAGCAACTCAACAAAGCAATTGAAATTGCAATATCGGCCCATGAGGGTCAGCTCGACACACACAACGGCCGTCCATACATTGAACATCCGTTCCGGGTAATGAACGCCGGGCACACGCTGCAAGAGAAGATCGTGGGCATCCTGCACGACGTGGTGGAAGATACGTCGTGGACGCTGCAACAGCTCGCCGAAGAAGGTTTCTCAAAGGAGACCGTTGATAGCGTGGATGCCTTGTCGCGCCGTGATAACGAATCGTACGACGAATACATCCTCCGCCTGCAGGACAACCCCACTGCCGTCAGGGTTAAGCTGAACGACCTGACGGACAACATGGATATACGCCGGTGGAATGAAGTGCAGTACCAGGATCTGGCCCGCCTCCAAAAATACCTCGAAGCCTACAAGCTGCTTACCGAGCAGGAGCATATGTCCTCCAGCAGGGAGAAATTTAACGAAGTTCCGGTAACGAAGCAGAACCGGGAACCCAAACCCGGAAAATGATCAGATGGCAGGCATTTACATCCATATTCCTTTCTGCAAGACCCGGTGTACCTACTGCGATTTCTACACCCTCAACAACGAATCACAGATCGACACATTTGTGGAGGCACTTTGCAAAGAGGCACAATTGAGAAAGAACGAGATCGCCGGGCCGGTGAAAACAATCTACTTTGGCGGTGGAACACCGTCGCGGCTTCATCAGAATCATTTCGACCATCTTTTCGACACCCTTTTCACCCAGTATATTGTTGATCCCGAGGCGGAGATTACCGTGGAGGCCAATCCCGATGACCTTTCGGACGAATATATCACGATGCTGGCACAGCTGCCGGTCAACCGGCTCAGCATCGGCATTCAGAGCTTCAACGACGATGAGCTGAAGTTCCTGAGTCGCCGCCATTCTGCCCAACAAGCCATCGAGGCAGTGAAGAAGTGTCAACAGCATGGGTTTCGCAACATCAGCATCGATCTGATGTATGGACTACCGGGCCAGACCATGGAAATATGGGAACAGAACCTGGATCAGGCTCTCTCATTGGATATTCAGCATATTTCGGCCTATCATCTTATTTACGAAGAGAAAACACGCATGCATTCGCTGCTGAAGGCCGGCAAGATTCAGCCGGTGAATGAAACCACCAGTACAGGCATGTTCTCAAAGCTGATCGATCGCCTCACAGCCGGTGGCTTTATCCACTACGAGATCTCCGCCTTTGGCAAAGAAGGGTATTTCTCCCGGCATAACACCGCGTACTGGCAGAATGAACAATACCTCGGACTGGGGCCGGCAGCACACTCGTTCGATGGCAACAACCGCTCCTGGAATGTGGCATCGCTCAACTCCTACATCAAAAGCATGGAATCGGGGATGCCGGAGCGGGAAATCGAACACCTAAACCAGCAGGAAAAGTACAACGAGTACATCCTCACCGGCCTCCGTACCATGTGGGGTGTGAACCTCACGGAGCTGAAAGACCGGTTTGGAGAGGAACTCTTCCTATTCTGCATGGAGAATGCTCAAAAATACCTGGACAAAGGCCTGCTCACCACAAAAGAGCAAGTAATGACACTTACCCGCGAAGGGATCTTCATCTCCGATGGCATCATGAGCGATTTGATGTGGGTGTAAAATATGCGTTAACTCAACCCCTCAATCTCCCCATCCACAATATCGATTCGCTTTGCCTGCGGGTCGGCCGGAAGTCCCGGCATACGCATCATCTCCCCGGCAATGGCCACAATAAACTCAGATCCCTGGTTGATAACCAGATCATTGATCTTGAACCGAAAATCCTTCGCTACGCCATACCATTTAGGGTCGGCTGAAAAAGAATACTGTGTTTTGGCAACGCAGACCGGCATCTTTTCAAGCGGGGTGCCTGTGATCGTTTTGAGCTTCTTAAGAGCTATTTCGCTCAACACCACATCGCGTGCACCGTAAATTTTGGTAGCAATCTTGGTGAGTTTTGTTTCTATGTCGTCCTCTTCGTCGTAGGTAAACTTCAACTCTCCCGATGGCTTGTTCTCGATGGCCTCCACCACTGCATTGGCCAGCTCAAGAGCGCCAGCTCCCCCATCGGTAAAAGCCTCGTTTACGGCAAACGAAACACCCCTCATTTCGCAGAACTTCTGCACCGTCTCAATCTCCAAAGGCGTATCGAATGCGTACTTGTTAAACGCCACCACAACCGACTGGCCGAAATCGGCCAGGTTGGCGAGATGTTTCTCCAGATTACCTAGGCCTTTTCTCAATCCGTCGATATCGGGTGCCTTGATGTCTTTTTCGGGAGTACCCCCGTGCATCTTGAGCCCCTGCGCCGTCACCACAATAACCGTGAGTTTGGGACGCAATCCGCTCTTACGGCATTTGATATTAAAAAACTTCTCTGCGCCCAGATCTGCACCGAAGCCAGCCTCAGTCACCACATAGTCGCCATACGACATGGCCATCTTGGTCGCCAGGACGGAGTTACATCCGTGAGCGATGTTGGCAAACGGGCCACCATGAACAAATGCGGGAGTGTTTTCGGTGGTCTGCACCAGGTTGGGGTTAATGGCATCCTTCATCAGCACGGTGATGGCACCCGCCACGCCCAGATCTTTCACCGTAAACGGTTTTCCGTTTCGTTTAATGCCCAGCAAAATATTTTCGATACGCCGCCGCAGATCATCTTCGTTTTCTGCCAGACAGAGGATCGCCATCAGCTCCGATGCGGCCGTAATATCAAACCCGGCCTCCTGCGGCACGCCGTTACCCGGTCCAAGGCCGGTGACAATATAACGCAGGCTGCGGTCATTCACATCCAGCACCCGCTTCCACAGCACCTCTTTAATTTCATCGCCCGTACCCTGTACGCGAAAAATATAGTTGTCGAGCAGCGCCGAGATGGTGTTGTGCGCCGTAGTCACCGCATGAAAATCGCCGGTAAAGTGCAGGTTGATATTCTCCATGGGAAGTACCTGTGCATACCCTCCACCGGCAGCACCTCCCTTCATGCCAAAGACCGGCCCCAGCGAAGGTTCGCGAAGAGCCACGATGGCATTTTTGCCCATTTTGTTCAGTCCGAGTGTCAACCCGATGGAGACGGTAGTTTTCCCAATTCCGGCCTTTGTGGGAGTGATTGCCGTCACCAGAATCAGGTTGCTTCTGTCTACTTTTTCCGGGCTTATCAGATGGACTGGAACTTTTGCCATGTGCCTTCCGAAGCTGATTACCTCATCACGCGGTATGCCGATGTTTTCCGCTACATCTTTGATTCTTCTCAGGGGAGTTTCTCTTGCAATTTGAATGTCCGATTTCATTATATCTATCGTTTACTTTTTTAGTTGTCCTACTTTTAGCGATCAACCCTCTGCGGCAGCGCCAGACAGTCATTGATCCTTTTTCAGCATCTCCTCCAACATCACCAGCTGGTCGCGCAGCTGTGCTGCTTCCAGGAATTCCAGCTTCTTGGCTGCCGCCAGCATTGCCTTCCGTGTCTGTTCTATTTTCGTTTTCAGGTCATCAGCTGAAGCATATTCATTCAGCGGTTCTGCTGCCAGCGCGTAATAGTCAGGCTCAACATATGCTCTTGCTTCAGCGGAAGAGGTATATTCTTTGTTCAGTGCGGAGGAAATACCTCTTTTTATTTGCTGCGGTATGATGCCATGCTCTTCGTTGTACTTCATCTGTTTTTCCCTGCGGCGATTGGTTTCGTCGATGGTCATCTGCATGCTGTTCGTGATCTTATCGGCATAGAATATTACTTTGCCATTCACATTTCGGGCGGCACGCCCCGCCGTCTGTGTGAGTGACCGGTGAGAGCGGAGAAACCCTTCCTTATCGGCATCCAGTACGGCCACAAGCGATACTTCCGGCAGGTCGAGTCCTTCCCGCAACAGGTTCACTCCGATAAGCACGTCGAAAAGCCCGCTGCGCAGATCGTTCATGATCTTCACCCTTTCCAGCGTCTCCACATCAGAATGGATGTAGTTACACCGTATTCTGTTGCTTGCCAGGTACTCCGTCAGCTCCTCGGCCATTCGTTTGGTCAGCGTGGTCACCAGCACCCGCTCATCCTTCTCCACCCGCTGTTGAATCTCCTCCATCAGGTCATCGATCTGGTTCAGGCTTGGACGCACGTCGATGGGCGGATCGAGCAACCCTGTGGGACGGATAAGCTGGTCGACCACAATTCCTTCCGACTTCTCCAGTTCGTAGTCGGCCGGTGTGGCGCTCACGAAGATGATCTCCGGCGTAAGGTCTTCAAACTCTTCAAACTTCAGCGGCCGGTTGTCTATGGCAGCCGGAAGGCGGAATCCGAACTCCACCAGGTTTATCTTGCGGGAATGATCACCGCCATACATCGCACGGATCTGCGGGATGGTCACATGGCTCTCGTCGATCACGGTGAGGTAATCTTCCGGGAAGAAGTCCAGCAGGCAGAAAGGGCGTGTTCCCGGATCCCGCCCGTCGAAATAGCGCGAATAGTTCTCAATTCCGGAACAGTATCCAATCTCCTTGATCATCTCCACGTCGTAGGTCACCCGCTCATAAAGTCGCTTTGCCTCCAGCGGTTTCCCTATCTCCTGAAAAAACTCCACCTGCTTTCCCAGATCAAGCTGTATTTCGTCCACTGCCCTGTTGATGCGCTCCTGCGTGGTGATAAAGAGATTCGCAGGAAAAATACGGTACGCATCCATCTTCTCCATGGTGATGCCGGTAAGCGGGTCCACCGATTCCACACTTTCAATCTCGTCGCCCCAGAAAATAATGCGTATTATATAGTCACGATAGGCCAGAAACACATCCACCGTATCCCCTTTTACGCGAAAGTTACCCCGGTTAAAATCGGCTGTTTCGTTGCGGGAGTAGAGGATGCTCACCAACGATCGCAACAGCTGATCCCGCTCAAGTGTCATTCCCGCCCTCACTTCGACGGTGGTTTTCTGAAAATCGTCCGGATTCCCGATTCCGTACAGACAGGAAACAGACGACACCACAATCACATCGCTCCGGCCCGACAGCAAGGCTGAGGTGGCTGCAAGCCGGAGTTTTTCAATTTCGTCGTTGATGGAAAGATCTTTCTCAATATAGGTATCCGTAGAAGGTATATAGGCTTCGGGTTGATAATAATCGTAATAAGAGACATAATACTCCACCGCGTTATGGGGAAAGAAGCTCTTGAACTCGCTGTAAAGCTGTGCAGCCAGTGTCTTGTTGTGGCTCAGCACCAGCGTGGGCTTGTTGAGTTGTGCAATTACATTAGCTATGGTAAACGTCTTTCCGGATCCGGTTACCCCCAGCAACGTCTGATAAGGTACTCGCTGACGGAGTCCCCCGACCAGTGACTTGATAGCCTCTGGCTGATCGCCGGTAGGCTTATATTCGGATGTTAGTTGAAACTGCATAGTAAGCAAGATTACAAATAGTTGTTTTCCTTCATCGCTCAGGGAGCACCAGGATAGGGTTTTGTTTCGTAAATGGAGGTTATCTGAAAGAGGGGGTTTACCCTCATGTGAACAATATAGCCGGTTACTTGCTCCGATTTTCCATCCCCCGCGAACAATTTTGTGAGCGGGACATTCACGCTGAAGGCATCGCTCATGGTCTTCTCATACTGTACCGCACTCAGGTCGGGGACAAACTGCAGCGTTGCGTTCTGTGTACGGGCCGCAGCAATCAGCAACTCACCGGCAATCCTTTCGCGGGGTGCCCTGCCCGATTCAAAAAATCGGTCGACCACGGGTGCCAGGTATCGCCTCATGCCATCGTGATCCACCATGGAGAGAGCTGCGTAGAACCCGCCCACGGTCTGTCGGAGGCTGTCGAGCTCGGTCTCGTTTACGGGATACGACTGAAAGAGCATTTCGCGGCGAGTGTTTGCCAGTGTAAGATAATCACCCTTGAAGTCGCCGCTCTGTGCCAATAGAATATAATCAGAGTAGGCTTCAGCAGTATTTGTATTCAACGCACCCACCCAGGAGAGCGAGTCGATCCGGATCTTCACCAACGAAGCATACGGGCTTTTCGGGTACTGTTGCAGGAAGTCCCGCAACTCCGTAATGTTGCCCGTCGTTTTCAACTGCTCCCAGCGCACTGCCTCTTTCTCCTTCAGGCTCATGAGCTTTGCCTGAGCCTCTTCAAACCGCGCTCCACCAGGATGTGACGCCATGTAGGCAACATATCCCTCCACCGAGTTCATTTTCAGCGCCTTCTCCCAGCCACTGCGCTCGAGGTTACCCTTTCGAATCGTTTCGTTGTACACAAAAAAAGCGCCCGCCAACAAAACCGCTGCCAGGGCAATCCACAGGAGAGGCTTTTTCTGAGGTTTCTTTGTACTCGCATCAAACGTATCTGTAGCTTCCTCCGTATCAGCCACGTTCGGCATCTCCGGCACCTTTGCTTCTGAAGCGATTGGGAAATTCACGTTGCCTGGCCCTCCCTCCTCTTCAACCGGAATATTCTCCTCCTTTTGAAATTCAGGCAGGTCAATCTCATAGTCCGCGCGAATTTTCATCGCGCAATCTTCACAGAACAGCGCTTCTTCGGGTTTATTCTTTCCGCATAGGGGGCATTGTCGAGACATATTTTACCAGGTTTATCGTGATTTCACCTTTTTACAAAGGTAGCAAAGTTAACGCTTTTACTCCACTACTGTTGCATAATATTTCTGTCAATTGATAGATTCAACATTGCCTTACTGCACAATCGTGAAGCGGACTTCGAAGATTCTGACTGGAGATAGGGACTTTTGCAGGGACAAACTATTTTTGTACTTTTGGATTCAAGTCACAAACATATGAACTACTTCAAAAAAAGAATACAATCCTTCGGTCATGCGTTCAGGGGAATCCGCACGCTGTTCAAAAAAACGCCCAATGCTCTGATCCAGTTATTTGCTGCAGTGGCAGCCGTGGTTTTGGGATTTATGCTTCGTATATCAAACGGGGAGTGGCTTGCCGTGATCATCGTCATCGGTTTCGTGTTTGCCCTGGAAGCGATCAACACAGCTTTGGAGACCCTTGCCGACTTTACCTGTAACAAAGAGATGCATGCCTCCATCCGGAAAGCAAAAGACCTTTCTGCCGCCGGCGTATTGATCGCGTCGCTGGCTGCTTTGGCTGTGGCCATCGTGGTGTTTCTTCCAAAAATCCTCTAAACCACACCATGATCGATTTACAACCATACATTGACGAAACCAACGAGGTAAAGGCTGCACCATACGAGGTAAAAAAAAAGCTGCATGAATTGAAATGTATTCTGGAGCGATTGTGCAGGGAGCTCACGAAAGAGGAGTCCCTGCAGTTTCCCACCCTGTTTTCGCGACTGGTCTTCGTTGCTCAAAAATATAGCCTCCCCAGGCAGCTTGAATGGCATCTCCAGCATTTCAGGGTAAGGGAAAGCTATCTGCTAAAAGATCAGGCACAGCAAGCAACTAGTCAGGATTTCAAGGATGCAGCAAAAACACTGATGGCGCTTTTCACTTTCCTGCAGACCGGCAATGCCGATGTTGACCGGACTATCGCCCCCGAGGAGACGGTTCGTTTTTCTTTCGACAGAATACGGGTTTATCTATCTAAAATTGAGCCCGAAAACAACCTGCTCCGATGTGTGGCCGAAGAGAATCCCCAAAATGAAGTAACCGTAAGATACGAGGCAATTCCGGAGAATAACAGCCTTATCGGCCCGGAAGAAACATTTTGGGAAGGGGCACAGTTAAACCTGATCGATTGCATCGTGGATAAAAATGGCTACTTCGTGCCAAGGTATATTGTCCTCGAGCCGGATTACCTGATCGATGCATCTGCCATTGCCGAGTGTTTTCAGAACTACGCTGTCTCGCCGCTACACTATTTCCGTAACAAACTGGAGGAGAAAGAGAATCGTTCCTATCTGTTGCTGGGAAACCTGGCCAACTTCTTTCTGGATGAGTTGGTGTATGCCGGGAACCCCGACGACGTTTCTTTCGATGATGTCTTTTTGCGCTCTTTCAAACAATCGCCCTTCGAATATACCAGTTGCGAGGACATACGTTCCGACAAGGACTTCCGGGAGTTTATGCGAAAAGCAAAAGACCAGTTTGAGCACATCAAACGGGTCATACGCGATGATTTCCCCAAACGAGGGATCGATGTTGATCATTGCACGCTGGAGCCTTCCTTCTTCAGCGAGAAATTCGGATTCCAGGGGCGGCTCGATTTGCTACACATGCATCCCGACGAGGCAGACACGAAAATTGTGGAGTTGAAATCGGGGAAGTTACCCTTTCCGACGTATAACAAAGGGAAGATTGCCCTCAACCACGAAGTGCAGACTGCCGTGTACCGGATGATGGTGGAGAGTGTGTTCGGAAAAGATGCCCGTCAGGTAGATGCGGCCATACTCTATTCGGCAGGAAACGAGCCGGGCGAGAACCTCCGCTTTGCAGCCGTTTACAAGGAACTGGAAAAGAAAATCATCCATCTCAGGAACCGGATCGTGGCTATTGAGCACGCAATCATCCACGGCGATAACAATCAGGTAGAAGAGCTATTCGACGCACTATGTGGCCCCGTGGACCCGTCGCAGAGACTACCCGGTTTTTATTTGCAGAAGCTCGAACAGATCCGCACCGTGCTGTCTCAAAGCAGCGAGTTGGAAAGAGCCTGGCTCTACCGGTATATTCGTTTTATTTCGAGAGAGTTGTACCTCCAGAAGACCGGCGATGTGGAATACGAGACTCCCACCGGGCTGGCATCGCTCTGGAACAGCCATTTCGAGGAACGGGCCGCATCGTTGGATGTGCTCTTCAATCTCTCCATCACGGATATCGACGACTCGGGCAACGAGCGGTCAATTATTTTCTCCCGCAGCGAAGCTGATCACGATATTGTGAATTTCCGCGAGGGGGAAATATGCATTGTGTACCCGAGAAGCGACGACACCGATACGGTGCTGAACCGTCAGATTCTGAAGGGGACCCTTGTAGAGATCACCCAAAAACACGTAGAGGTACGTTTCCGTTACAAACAAAAAAACCGCCGTTATTTTGACGACCACCCGCTGTGGGCCATTGAACATGACACGCTGGATTCCTCCTGCAACAGCATGTTCAAAAGCATCTTTTCTTTTCTGAAAGCATCAAAACAAAAAAGAGACCTTCTGTTGGGATTGAGGCCCCCCGGGGTGAGGACGATGGAAGAGAGCCGGAATAAAATCACGTCCGACAGCATCATCGATAAAATAATGCATGCAGAGGACTATTTTCTTCTTGTGGGGCCACCGGGAACCGGAAAAACGTCCATTTTTGCCCGCCGGTTAATCGAAGAGTATTACAAACAACCCGATACCAACATCCTGGTGCTGGCCTACACCAATCGTGCTGTTGACGAACTTTGCGATGCGATCAATGCAGCCTTTGGTTGTAGCGACGGATCGTGCGAAACCTATATTCGCGTGGGGACCGAGCTCTCCTGCGCCGGGCAGTACAGGCACCGGCTGCTGCAAAGGATTTCGGAGAAAGCCACAAACAGGGAATCGTTGCGCCGGGAGATTCAGCAGACACGCATCTATGTCTCCACGCTCGCATCCATCACAGGGAGGATGGAACTCTTCTCGCTCAAGCATTTTCATGTGGCCATCATCGACGAAGCGTCACAAATACTGGAACCACAGATTATCGGGCTCCTGCCCCGTTTTGATCAGTTTATCATGATAGGAGATCACAATCAGCTCTCCACCATCGTGCTGCAAAAGCCGATACTCTCCAAAAACAACGAACCCGCATTGTGCAATGCCGGACTTATTGACTGCCGCGATTCGCTTTTCGAACGATTGCTTCGTCAATGCAGGGAGAATGGGTGGCAACACGCTTATGCACAACTCACCCAACAGGGAAGGATGCATATCGACATTGCCCGCTTCCCGGCCACCTGGTTCTACTCCGACAGTCTTTTCCCCGCGAGCGAATGGCAAACCTCCCAATGGGATTTAACCTGTTCTTCCGATCATTTGATCGACCGAAGTGTGGCAAGCGAACGAACCGTGTTCTTCTCGACAGAGAAAATCAATCGCCTCTCCTCCTCCAACAAGCTTAACGAGATAGAAGCAGAGGTGACGGTACAACTGCTGCAGTCCATACAGACAATATACGAAGAAAACGGCCTTCCGTTCCATCCCGCCGGAGTCGGCATCATCGCCCCCTACCGGAATCAAATTGCCCTGATCAAACACAAGCTGTCGGAATCCGGCATCCGCGATGTGGAAGAGATAATGATCGATACCGTAGAACGCTTTCAGGGCAGTCAGCGCGACGTGGTCATCCTTTCCTTTTGCATAAACAAACCCTATCAGTTGAATTATCTTTCCAACCTGAATCACGACGGCACCGTGGACAGGAAGTTGAATGTGGCCATCACCCGTGCACGCCATCAATTGTTTCTCATAGGGAATGGCAAAATACTTCAACAACACCCGGTCTATGCCACGTTGCTCGATTATTATCGTGACAAACTCGTTTTACTCGATAAAAATCGAAAAGATTGGTCAAAATAACCGGTTTCTACTTGAAATAATTTTTGATTATCACATTTTTTTGTATTTTTGCAGTCTCAAACAGATATTGTCTTATGGTGTAACGGTAGCACAACAGATTCTGGTCCTGTTTGTCCAGGTTCGAATCCTGGTAAGACAACATATCAACCTGAATATCAATAACATAAACAACACAAAAAGGGATGTCGGACTGATTCATCATTGGTCCGACATTTTTTGTTTATCTACTCCTCCCTTACGAATGCTTTGATTCGCTTCACTTTCCCCCAAACAACAGTGGAAAGAGGAAGGTCACCAAAAGGGTCCATATAGCATAAATCGGCAGATACCGGGCAACGGTCAGTTCCACGGTTTTTATCTCTTTCTCATTCCGCACAACCTTGAAGAGGTGGATCATGATCAAAACGAGATGTACGAAAATGAGAAGATTAGACCCCAGCACAGCCGTTCTGTTGGGGGTAAACCCAAACTCACCCACCCTGTAGAGGATGGCGGAAAGCGCCACCAGATCGACAATCAGTGCAAGGAAGGATAGCATAAAAAGGGTCCATTCATTGAAACGGTTCCTTTTTTTGGCCGATGTTCCGATCACGGAGAAGACAATGATCGCCATGACTCCCGCAAGCATCGTGTTAAACATAATCAGAAAATCCCGGTCGCTGTAAGGATCCTTTCCTGTCAAAATAACAAATATGAGATAGATTACCAGTGTAATCAGTACCAAAGGGCTGAAGATGCCGGCAATGACCGGCGCAATTTTATCGGTCATTGCCGGGAAGTTCCTTACAATGTATGTCGCCACGATGGGTGCAGAGATCAAACCGATGATCGCTATGTTCTTCATGTAGAAATTCTCAATGTTCAGGTCGATGGTCGAAAACAGGCCGATTGTCACCGCAGTAAGAATCCCTCCCGCAATCAGAATGACGGCAGTCAGTATGGCCAGGTCACCATTGTAGCGGAGATAGTTAATCCATTTCAAACGATTTTTTGTCGCATAATCGGTGAAAATAAGGCCATAGAGACACCACAACATCAGCGGCAGGTGAATATAGGACAAAAGAACCGAATCGCTCTCCTCTCCTGTCGGCAGCAGGTTGATATAAAGAGCGGACAGCACAAATACCAGCAGCGACAGGATCAACTGCCGTGGGTTAATCTTGTTTTTGGTAAGGAAAATGTATGCCGATAGTCCCACGAAAAGGATGATGCCCGCATTCTTCGTGTAGTAATCATGCTCGTCCGCATCAAAACCAAACAGTTGAGGGATCTTGATTAAAAGACCGGCAAGTATACAGGAAATAATCAGGAAAAGAACATCACTCTTATGAGTTCTTCGTATGGGTTCACTTTGATGATCCAGATTCTCTTCAATTTCTTTTTCCATGATGGATCGAATTTAGAATATAATTCAGTGCAAGTTTACATTAATTTTATCGTACTACAAAACATTTGGGGGTCTCATCTTTAGCTGCATTCATTTCAATAAACAAAACCCTGTTCACCGTCTGCTTTCCATGCTGTCCTCTCTTTTTTGGTACAGAAGAAAAATCCTTGCATCAAAAAAATGATTGTTGTTAATACGATACTTTTGTTTCGTCTTTAAAAAAGTTTCCGTATTTTTAACGTGTGTAATAATATATTTATTTCCGTCTTTTGCTTGCGATAATGTGAGTAACCGTAAACATCGATTAATGGTATGATCAACAGAAGAAAAGCGACACAAATCATCAGAGGCCAGCATGCCGTAGACGGCGCAGGCGTTCGTTTACGCAGGGTATTGGGAGCGAACACCATTCCCGATTTCGATCCGTTTTTAATGCTCGATGGATTTGACTCCACCAATCCCGATGACTACATCAAAGGGTTTCCCTGGCATCCGCACAGAGGTATCGAGACGATCACCTATCTGGTGAAAGGAAAGATTGAACATGGCGACAGCCTTGGGAATAAAGGTACGATTCACGATCTGGAATGTCAGTGGATGACGGCCGGTTCGGGAATTATTCATCAGGAGATGCCCAAAGCATCGGAGAGGATGCTGGGCTGCCAGTTGTGGGTCAACCTGCCGGCAAAAGAGAAGATGACCGAACCTTCCTACGGTGACATTACCCGGGACAAGGTAGTGATTGTGGAAGAAGAAAATGCAACCGTCAGAATACTGGCGGGCTCCTATAAAGGCAAAACCGGCGTCTTTGAAGGAAAGTACGTGAAGGTACACTATCTCGATGTGGATCTCGCTCCCGACAGTACGTGGAGCTATGCAGAAACTCCCAACAACGAAACGCTTTTCGTTTATCTGCTGGACGGGACACTGGCGGTGGACGAGCCGTTGTCTGATTTTGAAGAGAAATCGTGTGCTGTTTTATTTCGGCCCACGAACCCGGATGCCGAAAAAAACGATGCCGTTGTTGTCCGTTCGGGGAACGAAGGCGCCCGTTTTGTTCTGCTGGCTGCCAAACCACTACGCGAGCCCGTAGCCTGGGGAGGGCCCATCGTGATGAATACCCGGGAAGAGCTGGAGCTGGCTTTCGACGAGTTGGACCACGGAACATTTATTAAACATAAGAAGTGAAAAAGCAGGACATGTAACTCCCGAAACATTCAACATACACAAAAACTGGTAAAAGCATGAAACAAACACTCTTTACAGTTGCACTGATCTTGGGTTCGTTCAGCCTTTCTGCACAAATGGCCCCGGAAGAGACCGAATGGTACGCTCCCGTACCGCCGAAGGTCGCACCGGGGAAGACACCGGGAGCTGCCCCCTCCGATGCCATCATCCTGTTCAACGGAAAGGATCTCTCCCAGTGGAAAGGGGAGAAGGGCGATGCACCGTGGGTAATTCGCAACGG
>DHSP01000042.1 GCA_002408485.1 Proteiniphilum sp. UBA5283
AGACAATCGGCGACTACTGGATCGGTTTCAAAAAAGAATATACGAACGAGGAAATTTAAAAAAAAGTTGTATGTATACAACTAAACCATCGACTGTCGATGTTTTACGACCCATATTTGCTCTTATGCACTAAAAGAGTAGAACTTGCTTCGCTTCGAACAGCTATTCTTTTTACGTGCATCACGAGCAATGGGTCCCCGAAAAACATCTGAATGTCTCTTTTTTAGTTGTATACAATGAGCGAAACAGTCAACTAATTTAAAGTAACCCGCTGAGCAGGCCGCCGTCGATCTGGATCGTGGTGCCGTTCACGGAGCGCGCCTGGTCCGAGCAGAGGTAAGCCACCATGTTGCCCAGCTCCTGCGGATCCATGTAGCGCTTGTGCGGAAAAGCCTCAATTGCTTTCTGCTCATACTCATCCACAGAAATACCTTCGACTTCGGAGCGTACCTTCATCAGTTGTGTCACCCTGTCGGTTCGGAAATAACCCGGTGCCACATTGTTGATGGTAATTCCTTTTGCAATTAGCTCCTTGCTGATGGTTCTGGCATAACTGGCTACTGCAGTACGGAATATATTCGAAAGTACCATATTGGGTGCCGGTTCTTTTACGGTCACCGAGGTGATATTGACAATCCTGCCCCACCCTTTCTTTTCCATGTAAGGCAAACAAAGCCGGATCATCCGGATATTATATTTCAGTACCGCGTTGTAGGCGTCATCCAGATCCTCCTCAAAGATCTCGCGGAATGTCCCCGGTTTGGGACCACCCGAGTTATTTATTAGGATATCCACTCCTCCGAAACGGGCTACTGTCTCCCGCACGATGCGTACATTATCATCCGCACTGGCCATATCTGCTGTCAGCGCGAGGGTTTGCACTCCCAGTGCTTCTATCCCCCGCTGCGTCTCATGCAATGTATCTTCTCCTCTTGCACACAATACGATATTTACGCCTTCACCGGCCAGTGCCAGCGCACACGCCCTGCCCAGCCCCTTGCTGCTTCCACCGATAATGGCGGTTCTTCCCTGTAAGTTATAATTCATACCAACTCTTTTATCTGAAAACAACAGGATCTCCTGTCTTGCTGCATATTTTGCAGTATTTGCTTCAGTATAACACTCCGGCGGGCAGGATGTTTTTGTACTTTATTACAAAGTAGAAATACATATGCCAACTATTATTTCCAGAAATCAAAGAAGTGATGTACCGGGCCATGCCCCTTTCCTGTTTCATATTCAGCTCCCTTGAGGATCGCATTGTTGATATATGTTTTGGCGTTTCTTACCGCCTCATCAAGAAGAAGGCCATGGGCCAGAAAGGCAGCAATGGCCGATGAAAGCGTGCATCCCGTACCGTGGGTATTTCGAGTGTCTATCCGCTTTGAAGGGAGTGTCGTCACCTCATCGGTCTCGGCATTGTAAAACAGATCGGTCAGCACCTCCTCATCCAAATGTCCGGCCTTGAGATATACTGATACCGAACGCCCAAAAGAGAGCTCCTTCACGACTGCCTGCAAATCTTCCTGACGTTGAATCGTTCTGCCTGACAAGATCTCTGCTTCCGGTATGTTGGGGGTGATCACGCGAACATAGGGAATCAGTTCTGTCATCAAGGTGTTTATCGCCTCATCCTGCAGTAATTTATCACCTGAGGTGGCCACCATCACGGGATCAAGTACAATATTTGCTATGTCATATGGCAGCAGGGCATCTCTCACGGCAATGATCAACTCGGAGGAGTGAAGCATCCCAATCTTTACTGCATCGGCACCAATATCATCCAGCACCGATCTGATCTGACTTGCAACAAACGCTTCGGGTACCGGATGCACACCGGTTACACCCACCGTATTTTCATCGACGACTGCTGTAATTGCGGTGGTTCCATAACAACCGCATGCAGAGAAAGTTTTCAGGTCTGCCTGAATACCGGCGCCACCACTGGGATCGCTACCAGCAATTGACAATGCTGTTATATACTTTTTCTTCATGATTTTCTTCTTTTAAATATTCCATTGTTCCTGTTTGTATGCACTGTTCCAAAACATCCATTCCAGCTTCGAACAGGTCACAAAGGCTTTTGTCATGGCTATCTGTTGCTCCGTGGTACACTTTTCTGCCACCTCATCGCATATGGAAATGGCCAATGCATTTGACTTTTCAAACTTTTCGCCTCCGTACGTATCTATCCAACTCTGGTAAGGATTGTTCTGCGTGGTTTGATTCACGAGGATATGATCTCCCACCTTCTTATAGATCCAGAAACAAGGCAAGACGGCTCCCAGCATCGTCTCCAGGGATGCACTGCTTATTTGTCTCAAAAGATACGAAGTATATAACAGACAGGTGGGCGACGGTTCAATTTCATCATCCGGCTTTAATTTCAATTCATTGACAAACAGCCGGTGCAAATTGCGTTCAACCGTCATTGTCCCACCCGCAAAATGCAGGAATGCTTCTGCGTAACAGGAATGATCGAACCTGGAGGCAATGGCAGCCAACACCTTTCGATAATCTGATAAGTAGAGGGTATCCTGACGGATATAAAAAATAAATTTCTCGCGTGGAAGCGTACCCTGCATCAGCTCTTTTATAAAGGGCGATGCAATTATCTCGTTGTATACGGGTTGGATCGTCGACCAGGCTTTTTTACTCCAGTTCATATGCTTCTTTTTAAGTGCATGATTCCTCTTGAGATTCTTTCTATGACTAAACCATGCGATTATTACCATGTTTTTTCGATTGATTCACCGTTTTAATCAGTTCCGACGCGGCGAGGCGGGGATCGGGAGCCGACATGATTGCCGAAACCACGGAGATGCCGGCAGCACCGGCAGCAATGACAGCCCGCGCATTCCATATATTAATTCCGCCGATGGCCACACAGGGACACCTGGCAATGGAAGTAATGTCACGAACTCCCTCAAGACCCAACGCAGGTGCTGTATCGCTTTTGGTAGACGTACTGAACACCGGAGATATCCCGATGTAGTCTATATCTTCCCGGTTGGCTTCCATGACATTCGTCATATTCTCTACCGACAGGCCGATGATTTTATTCTTTCCCAATATTTTACGGGCTATACCACAGGGAAGGTCCGACTGTCCCAAATGCAACCCGTCGGCATCGCAGGCCAGCGCGATATCAAGCCGATCATTGATGATAAGGGGAACACGCCAGGGCGTCAGAAACCTCTTCAACCGTACCGCCACCCGGTAAAACTCTCGGGAAGAACATTGCTTCTCACGGAGTTGCACCATGGTAACACCACCACGCACGGCTTCTCCGACAATATGTTCCAAGTCTCTCCCACCCGACAAGGAGCGATCGGTTACCAGGTATAAGCTTATATCAAAATCGGTCATAACTTAATATTCTTTTTTATCTCATCTTCTCCGAGATTGAAGAGCACGTCCAGAAAGTTCATCTGCAGGCTGCCGTTTCCTTTCGACATCAAGGCGGCTATTTCTCCCGTTATTCCCATGATATACATACCGTGTGTTGCAGCCTCCAGGTAATCGCGGTTAATTGCGGCAAAAGTGGCAACAATAGCAGTTGCGGTGCAGCCCATGCCGGTAACTCTGCTCATCATCGGGTTCCCGTTATCTACGGTCTCCACCCTGTTCCCGTCGGTAATATAATCCCTCGCTCCACTGACGACGACCACGGCACCCGACTGCAGGGCCAGGGCTTTGGCAGCTTCAAGGGCCGCGTCGGAAGAGTGTACACTGTCGACGCCCTTGGTGCACGCATTCCTGTCATCCAGAGCCATGATCTCCGAAGCATTGCCTCTGATGATGGATGGCTTGCATACCTCAATGATTTCCCTGCTTATCTCTGACCGGTAAGGAGTGGCACCGGCACCCACGGGATCGAATATCACGGGGACAGAATTTTCCAAAGCTGTCTTACCTGCAATAAGCATTGACTCTACCCATGCAGCCTCAAGCGTACCAATATTGATTACCAGCGAGGAGGCAATTGCTGCCATCGCTGCCACCTCATCGGAAGAATGAGCCATCACGGGTGAAGCTCCCACCGCTAAAATTGCATTGGCCGTGTTGTTCATTACCACAAAGTTGGTTATATTATGAATCAACGGAGATTTTTTTCTTACGAGATGCAGATCTCTGATAATCTTTTCAATTTGGATCATTGTTTTGTTGTTTAAAATGAGACTATCCTTTGCCATGGCATAACTCAAAGAAGTTTGGTTCTACCCGCCCGGCTTAACAGAATAATTGATTTATAGATGTCACGTAATACTTGTATATCAATATTTTTTCAAAAAAAAACCGCTTCGTGGAGAACGAAACGGCATAAAATGCAAGAATTTGCAATCCATTGATATACCATGTAAATTCCGTTTTCCTACGATGTCAATTACAACATATCAGGTTCAAGGGTATGATCTCAGCTCTTTTAAAAAGAACACCCCTAACAGCAATGTTGCGAATATAGGCAATAATTTATTGTAAAAGAAATTCAGGAGAAAAAATCAGGGTGAGTTCGTTAAAACAGGTGCCGGATCAGGACTCCTCATGCATTTTTCAGCCTACATAGCATAAATTACCTGAACCCACGAATCGCGTTTATATGTAGATTATTGCGGTAATAATGCAATAAAAAGAGCTATTTTTCGTACCTTTGCACCCTATAACAAGAGCAATTCTTTATTTCTTGTTGCAATTCATATGTCAAAAAAATTCAAACGCACACTGATCACATCCGCGCTGCCCTACGCCAATGGGCCGGTGCATATCGGACACCTGGCAGGAGTATATGTTCCTGCCGATATTTACGCCCGCTATCTGCGGCTGAAAGGCGAAGAGGTTCTCTTTATCGGTGGCTCCGATGAACACGGTATTCCCATCACCATCAAAGCCCGCAAAGAAGGCGTCACACCCCAGGATATTGTAGACCGCTATCACGGACTGATAAAAAAATCGTTCGCAGAGTTTGGAATCACCTTCGATATCTATTCCCGCACCACATCGGATATACACCGGGAAACAGCCTCCGATTTTTTCCGCACCCTGTACGATAAGGGAGAATTCAGGGAGCAGGAAAGCGAGCAGTATTACGACGAAGAAGCCGGTCAATTTCTGGCGGACCGCTACATCACCGGCACCTGCCCGCACTGCGGCAACGAAAATGCCTATGGCGACCAGTGCGAACAGTGCGGCACCTCACTTAGTCCCAACGACCTGATCAACCCAAAGTCTACCCTCAGCGGCAGCGCTCCGGTGATGCGGACCACAAAACACTGGTACCTACCCCTCGACAAGCACGAGGCATGGCTACGTGAATGGATCCTGGAGGATCACAAAGAGTGGAAGACAAATGTCTACGGGCAGTGCAAGTCGTGGCTCGACCTGGGTTTGCAGCCGCGTGCTGTAAGCCGCGACCTCGACTGGGGTGTACCTGTGCCTGTGGAGGGTGCTGAGGGGAAGGTGCTTTACGTGTGGTTTGACGCACCCATCGGTTACATTTCAAATACCAAGGAATTGCTTCCGAACGACTGGGAAAGGTGGTGGAAGGAGGAAGAAACCAAGCTGGTGCATTTCATCGGGAAGGACAACATTGTTTTTCACTGCATCGTTTTTCCGGCGATGCTAAAGGCCGAAGGTTCATACATCCTGCCCGAAAACGTACCGGCCAATGAGTTTCTGAACCTGGAAGGAGACAAAATATCCACTTCCCGCAACTGGGCAGTATGGCTGCACGAGTACCTGGAGGAGTTTCCCGGAAAACAGGATGTCCTTCGCTATGTGCTTACTGCCAACGCTCCCGAAACCAAAGACAACGATTTTACCTGGAAAGATTTTCAGGCACGCAACAACAACGAACTGGTGGCTGTTCTTGGCAACTTTGTGAACCGGGCACTGGTGCTTACCCAAAAATATTTCGACAACAAAGTCCCTGCTCCGGGCGAACTGACTCAATATGACCGTGACACCATCGCAGAGGCAAAACTGATAAAGCAGGCTGTTGAGCAACAGCTGGAAAATTACCACTTTCGGGAGGCGCAGAAGGAGGCAATGAACCTGGCACGTATCGGCAACAAGTACCTGGCCGACACGGAGCCGTGGAAAACGGCCAAAACAGATATGGAACGGACAGCAACCATCCTCAACATAGCGTTGCAGATTACCGCCAATCTGGCCATCGTCATTGAACCGTTCTTACCTTTCACTGCTGAAAAACTTTTGTCTTTCCTTCGCAGCGGTCATTTGAGCTGGAATCAACTTGGTGATTTCAATCTTCTTCCCGCAGGGCATCTGCTGGAGAAACCGCATCTTTTGTTTGAAAAAATTGAAGACGAGGTAGTTGAAAAGCAGATTCAAAAGCTACACGACACTAAGATTGCCAATGAGGCGAGTGAACAGAAGGCAAAACCGATAAAGGGAACCGTTCAGTTTGATGCGTTCGAGAAACTGGATATTCGCGTAGGCACCGTACTGGAATGCGAGAAGGTACCCAAGGCGGACAAGCTGCTACGTTTTCTGCTTGACGACGGGCTGCAGAAGCGCACTATTCTTTCCGGAATAGCCGCATATTACCCTAACCCGCAAGAACTCGTAGGCAGACAGGTTTGCTTTGTTGCGAACCTCGAACCGCGGAAAATGAGGGGAATACTTTCGGAGGGGATGATCCTTTCGGCGGAAGATGTCGATGGATCGCTTGCCCTGGTGACTCCCACGAAAACGGTAAACCCGGGGAGTCCTGTGGTGTAATTTAGTTAATTTAACTCCGTCATGGTAACTTTTCAGGAACAGATGCATCTATAGAGATAGTAACTCGATGAAGTAAAAACCTCATAAATGATGAACGTATGAAGAAACAAACACTTTTAATTGCTGCCATGCTGGTCAGCCTCACTGCCTTTTCGCAGAAGACACATCGCGTGATGGGTTGGAAGGTATCCAGAGATCTTCCGCAAAATGAAATCAAACTGAACCTCGGAACCACCATTTTCGGGCTATACCCCGAAATCTCATACGAAAGGATACTCAGCGAAGATTTCAGTCTGGGTGCAGCATTGGGAGCAAGTCTGAGTGAAGACGAATATCCTCTATATTTCGGATTAATGCCCTATGCGCGTTGGTTTTTTGGTGGTAGTGCAAGTAATCTCCAGAAATATGGCGCCGGGTTCTTTATTGAAGCCAACGGAGCCCTGTTATCTCAAAAAGAGTATTTGGACGGTGCCGCAAGCCCGACATCCGAGATTGGTGCCGGATTGGGACTGGCCCTGGGATGGAAATACCTCACACGCAATCACTGGATAGGCGAACTCTATTTCGGTGGCGGACGCGATTTTGTCAACGACGGTGGTTATCTCCGGCTTGGTGTCACCATCGGAAAAAGATTCTGAAGGAACCTGCGGGTGCTGACATCATCACGGGAACTCTCAAACGTGCGACAATCACGTTTGAGAGTTCCCGTTTTTAATCTGCCCCCCCGCAGGAGGGAAACGGAAAGAAAGTAGACTGTCCTGTGCCTTCTCCTCATTTATTTGCCTTATTTCCGGGAATAAAATGTAAATTTGCGGATTAATCAGCAGACAACAAAACCAATGGACAAAAACAGCGAAATCAAAAAGCTCCTTCCCGACCTGATCGTCGTAGTAGCGTTTATCATCATCTCATTCATCTATTTTGCACCGGCAGTCATGGAGGGTCGTATGATTGCCCAGCATGACTCTCTGGCAGCCATCGGACAGGGACAGGAACAACGCGATTACATGGAGCGGCACGACGGGAAGCGCAGCCGCTGGAATATCTCCATGTTCAGCGGCATGCCTTCTTACCAGATGAGTCCCACCTACGACTCCTCCAAGCCGCAGGATCTGGCGAAAAAAGTCTATTCCCTGTTTTTGCCAAACTATGTCTATCTGGTGTTCATCATGCTACTGGGCTTCTATATCCTGATGCGCTCAATGAAGGCCTCCCCGCTTCTGAGTGCGCTGGGAGCAGTTATCTGGGCATTTTCGTCCTACTTCTTCATCCTGATCGCAGCGGGGCACATCTGGAAATTCATTACCCTGGCCTATATCCCGCCTACGATAGCGGGATTGATCTATATCTACCGGAAAAAATTTCTGGCGGGAGGACTGCTCTTCATGATCTTCGTGGCATTCCAGATTTCGGCCAACCACCTTCAAATGACCTATTACTTTCTGTTTGTCATGCTCTTTATCGTGATCGCTTTCTTGGCGGAAGCAATCCGGACCAGGCAGCTTCCTGATTTTTTAAAATCATCGGCGGTGGTGCTTGTGGCCGGACTCATCGGGGTGGCCGCAAATGCCAGCAACCTCTACCACACCTATGAATATTCGAAAGAGACCATGCGCGGCAAGTCGGAGTTGACGCATCATGAAGCAGAAAATAAAACCGGCGACGGTCTGGAACGCGACTATATCACTGCCTGGAGTTACGGCATAGGGGAAACATGGACGTTGCTGGTGCCCAACACAAAGGGGGGTGCTTCCGTTCCGATCTCCGAAAATGAGCGGGCGATGCGCAAAGCGCGACCCGAGTACAACCAGCTCTACCAGCAGATTGGCCAATATTGGGGAGAGCAACCGGGGACCTCGGGCCCCGTCTACGTTGGTGCTTTTGTGCTGACTCTGTTTGTATTGGGGCTCTTCATCGTGAAAGGGCCCATTAAATGGGCACTGCTTGCGGGTACCATTTTTTCGATCTTGCTTTCGTGGGGAAAAAACTTCATGCCACTGACCGATTTTTTTATCGACTACGTGCCCATGTACAACAAATTCAGGGCTGTATCCTCTATCCTTGTGTTGGCGGAATTCTGTATCCCCCTGCTTGCGGTACTGGCCCTGAAAGAGATTGTCAGTAAACCCGAGCAGTTCCGAAACAACAGGAAACCACTCTATATCAGTCTCGGAGTCACAGCCGGCATTGCGCTGCTGTTCGCCATCGCTCCTAAACTGTTCTTTTCTTCGTTTATTTCATCTTCTGAGATGACAGCGTTGCAATCCCTGCCACCCGAACATATTCAGGCCGTGATGGGCAACCTGACCGAAATGCGGGTATCACTATTTACGGCTGATGCATGGCGAAGCTTCTTCATCATCGCCATTGGTGCTTCGCTGGTATGGTTCTTTTTGAAGAAAAAGATAAAGGCAGAATGGATGATTGCCGGTATTTTGTTACTGAGCCTTGCAGATATGTGGAATGTAAACAAACGGTATCTGAATGATGCCGACTTTGTACCGGAGAACAATCCACAGCAACTATTCACAAAGTCGCCAACCGATGAAGTAATCCTGCAGGATACCACCAAATACTACCGGGTGCTGAACATGGCCACCAGCACCTTCAATGATGGCATCACACCTTATTGGCACAAGGTCATCGGTGGGTATCATGCCGCAAAACTGCGTCGCTACCAGGATCTGATTGACGTGCACCTCACTGGCGAGATGACCAAGCTCCAGCAGGATATCATCCGTACGCAAGGCACGATGGATTCAGTGGACGCAAGCCGGTTTAAGGTGTTGAACATGCTCAATGCCAAATGGATTATTATGCCGGCACAGGGAGGTGGCACCATTCCCGTGGAAAACAGGCATGCCATGGGCAATGCCTGGTTTGTGGATAACCTCCGGTATGCAGAAAGTGCGGACGAAGAGATTGAAGTATTGGGTGCCATCGATCCGGGAAAAGAGGCTGTGGCCGATAAAAAATATGAACCCGTCTTGTCGGGGTTCCGACCTTCTCCGGCCGATTCGGCTTCGATCATATACCTCACGGACTACGATTCCGATTTTGTGACGTACACCGCGGATGCAAAAAAAGAGGAGCTGGCTGTTTTTTCCGAAGTCTATTATCCCAGGGGGTGGCACATCACCATCGACGGGCAGCCGGCGGAGATGATCCGCGCAAATTATACACTGCGTGCCCTTCCTGTACCTGCAGGAAAACATACGATTGAATTCAGGTTCGATCCACAGAGCATCAAAGTGACCGATGGAATAGCATACGCAGCATTGCTTATCATGCTACTCACCGCGCTTACCATCATTTTAAAAGCGTTAAGAACAAATAAAAACCAAAAATAACTATGCATTCAAAAATTGTGACGCTTATCCTGGCAATATCCCTTTTATCAGGATCAGTCTCTGCTCAACAAAATGTTCACGTTGAGCCCTCTCCATGGGCGTTTTCATGGGGTGCAGGAATGGGTACCATGATTCCTGCAGGTAGCCTGGGTAATAATTTTAAGACAGGGTTTGCAGTCGATACAGAGCTCAATATCTATTACAACAAAATGTTTTTCATGATTAACGGTGGATTCTCTTCCAACACACTTCTCCGGAATATCCCCGTCGAGATGGTCAACGACGAGTCTACCTGGCCGAAAGGTTCCAATGCCCTGCACGCCTTTATCGGCGGCAACATCGGAATAAACATCCTCGAAGCGGACAATATCAGTTTTTATCCTTTTACAGGCATCGGGTACGGTTTTATTGAGCCAAACTTGAAGACGGCCAATTCCGATCCGGTTCTTTCCGCACTAAAAATAAACTCTCTGGTATGGAATGCCGGATTTGGGGTGGACTACAATTTCCCGGATAAAGATTATGATCCGACCGGGATAAACAGGATCCTGAAAGTGGGTTTACGCTATCAGTTTCAAAAGCCCGATTATGAAGGTGACGTGGCAGGGTTTGGTGGCTCCACGCACTGGTTCACACTCCGTTTTGTGATAGGGTCCTCCATGCCGGGAAGAGTAATTTAATTGTCAGGCCCTTACAGTATTCACCTGTTGCAGAGACTTTTAAAGGCACACCATTCACAGTTTTTCGAGTTAGGTGTTTGGATAAATGGAACTGCAGGATCAAAAATCTCTTTCAATAAACTACGGAACATTTCGCTGAACTCTTCCATATAGACCGAAATATCATCGATGGGATGCTTACCGAAAAAGATAGATGGATTAAAATCTTTGAAAACCGAGCGCAAATAATAAACTGCCGGCGTAATGCGCACACCGGGATTTTCTAGAAGATAGAATAATCCATACACAAATACCTGCAGAATCTGATAGGGGCGGTTATTTTTTGACGAATCGAACAGGTCGGTTATTTCCCGAAAGGAAGTAGGACCGGCACCTGTTTTGTAATCCACAATCCGTACCAATTCCCCTACCCTGTCAATGCGGTCGATACTTCC